>JBEPUI010000206.1:0-1525 GCA_041691615.1 Pseudomonadota bacterium | reverse complement strand
CGCTGCGGTCGTCCTCGCGCGCGACGATGTCGCGGCCCTCGCGCTTTTCGTAGCGATTGCTGCGATCGACACGGCGGCCCTCGACGTCGACGCGGGTCTCGCTGCGCCACGCGATCTGCGCGCCGCGCGCGTCGGTCACGGTGCGCACTTCGACGAGTGCGGCCCCAGGCGGATGCTCGACTTCCGGCGCGATCACCACCTCGACCACCAGCGACGCGGGAGACACGAGGTGCGCGCGGATGCGCGTCAGCGCGGCGAACGCGCGGGTGGGGTCGACGATCCGCTGCAGCGCGCCGCCGCCGATCAGCGCCGCCGAGTATCGGAATGGCAGGTTGAGCTCGTCGGGTTGCTGGCGGAACAGCGGCGTCGTGCGCCCGATCGCGGCGAGCCGCTCTTCGCAGATCGCGATCGCCGCCGCCGAAGGATCGGCGCCATGCACGTTGCGGTCGGCGGCGCAAAGCGGGACGAGCAATCGACCGATGCCGCACATCGCGGCGAGCGAAGGCGCACCGGCGGGCAGCGCCGAATGGTAGAACGCGAGTTCGTCGGCGGCCGGCTCGCCGGCGGTGGCATGCTCGAAGGCCGCGCGCAACGCCGGATCCGGCGCGGGCATGCGCGAGATCACGCCGGGCGTTGGATGCCGCGCGAAGCGGGCGGCGTCAGAGCTGTTCCCATGGCAAGCCGTCGAATCGCCATCCCGATTGCGCACCGCGATGATGGTCGTCGTCGAGCGGGCCTTCGAAGCCCTCCAGGACGTTGTAGACCTCCTTGAAGCCGCCCTCCTCGAGGGCGAGGCCCGCGTCGACCGAGCGATGGCCGCTGCGGCAGATCAGGATCACCGGGCGATGCATGCTCGCCACTTTCTTTACCTGGCCGACGAAATGCGGATTGATTTCCCAATCGGGCCCGTCGTTCCATGCGACATGCTGCGCGCCCACGGGATGCCCGACGAACAGGTATTCCATTTCGCTGCGGCAATCGACGAAAACGGCCTGCGGATTCTTCTGCAGGAATTGGTTTGCTTCCTTGGGGGTCATGTGCTTCATGGCGACACCAAATTTACCACGAAGGCACGGGCCGCGAGGTTGACTTTGCACCTGCCAGCCCCTACTCTTTCGGGGTAGCGCCGATTTGAATGGAAGCGACGAGCTTTCCAGCTTGCGGGCGCTTTATAAATCCAGCTAAAGCGGCGTTGGCCACATCGACCCGCGCGGCATTCGAAGCTGACCGGGTTTTTTTTCGACCAACGCGACCGACGACGCCATGCAACCCGACCGTACCGCCGAACTGACGCGCCTTCTCGAACGCCGCATCCTCGTCCTCGACGGCGCGATGGGCACGATGATCCAGCAATGTCGCCTGTCGGAAGCCGATTTCCGCGGGCCGTTCCACGACCATACGCACGACCTGAAGGGCGACAACGACATTCTCGTGCTGACGAGGCCCGACGTGGTGCGCGACGTGCACGACGCCTACCTCGCCGCCGGCGCCGACATCGTCGAGACCAACACCTTCAACGCGACGT
>JBEPUI010000205.1:0-1526 GCA_041691615.1 Pseudomonadota bacterium | reverse complement strand
CGGAGCCTGTCAACGAGTTTGAGACACCAGCGAGCATTAGTTTAGTGGCGTAGTCGGCGGTGCAGCATGGGAGTCGATCTTGGGCTTGTTGATCCAGACCGCGGTGGGCAGCGCGGGCGGACGCGGCGTGCCGTGCACGAAGCGCTCGGGGCGGGCGGCGTGGGCGGCGGCGAGGACGACGGCGCGCTCGACGACGCGCTGCTGGGCGCGGCCGTAGTGCACGTCCTCGGGCGTGTTGAGGCCGATGCCGCTGTGGTAGTGCTCGCCGTTGTACCAGGCGAAGAAGTCGACGCAGTAGGCGCGCGCGTCCTCGATGCAGCCGAAGCGCTCGGGGAAGTCGGGCCGGTACTTGAGGGTCTTGAAGCCGGCCTCGGAGAACGGGTTGTCGTTGGAGACGTGAGGCCGCGAGTGGGTCTTGGTGACGCCGAGGTCGGCGAGGAGCTGCGCGACCAGCTTGGAGCGCATCGAGCTGCCGCGGTCGGCGTGCACGGTGAGCTGGCCGGGCTGGATGCCGTGACGCTCGCAGGTCTCGGCGATCAGCTTCTCGGCGAGCGGCGCGCTCTCGCCCGGTGCGATCATCCAGCCGACCACGTAGCGGCTGAAGACGTCGAGGATCACGTACAGGTGGAAGTACGTCCACGTCGTCGGGCCCTTGAGCTTGGTGATGTCCCACGACCAGAGCTGGTTGGGCGTGGTCGCGAGCAGCTCGGGCGCGGCGTAGCGCGGATGCATGAGCTGGGCGCGGCGTTCGCGGACCTCGTGGTTGGCGGCGAGCACGCGGTACATCGTGCGCTCCGAGCAGAGGTAGCGTTTCTCGTCGAGGAGCGTCGCGTAGACCTGTGCTGGCGCCAGGTCCGCGAAGCGATCTTCGTGCAGCACGTCGAGCACGGCGCTGCGCTCGGTGGCTGACAGCGCGCGCGGCGATGGCGCGCGGCGCACCACGCCGACCACCTTGGGCCGACGCCAGCGGTAGTAGGTCGCGCGGCAGACGTCGAGCGCGGCGCACGTCGCCTCGAGGCCGTCGATGGCGGCGGTCTCGTCGATGATCTGCATCATTGCTTCGGCTCGCTCTCGGGATCCGGCAGCGAGATCTCCAACAGCTCCGCAACTTTTTTTTGGAGAGCGACCATCCGCTCGGCGCGGTCAGCGCGGGCTTCGGCACGTCGGGCTCGCCGCTCGAGCTCGGCGATCTGCTGGTCCCGCGGATCCGGCGGCGTCGGCACCGGCCCGCGCTTACGCGGCTTCGATCCGAATTGCCCGGCATCGCGCTGTCGACGCCAGCTGGTCAGGTGCGACGAGTACAGGCCCTCACGCCGCAGCAGCGCAGCGACGGCGCCCTTCTCGTTCGCGCAGCCGTCGGCCTCGCGCAAGATCCGGATCTTGTCGGCGACCGAGAACCGGCGGCGGCGCGCCTTCGACGACACCTCGGTCGGCTTTGCCATCACGTTCATCATCGTAGATTCCTCGACCGCCCTCGACACTGATCTTCGGGGAGGCCGGTGTCTCAGCTACGTTGGCAGAGAGGG
>JBEPUI010000204.1:0-1538 GCA_041691615.1 Pseudomonadota bacterium | reverse complement strand
GGCTCTGACTCAATGTTGGTGCAATTTGGTCGGAGCATGAGCGGCAATCCGTTGGAGGATGCTGATCATGAGCCGCGATCTTGGGCTCGCGCCATGCGGGCTTGTCATCGAGCGTATCGAGGCCGCGACAAGCGGGCTGGTCATTTTGGCCCGCCCTGCGGCGAGGACTGCCGATTGCCCGATCTGCGGTTCTTCCTCTGCGCGAATCCACAGCACATATCGGCGATCGCTGGCTGACCTGCCCTCACATGGACGGGCGGTCCAGATCAAACTCGCGACGCGCCGGTTCCGCTGTGTCCTGACGACCTGCAGCCGGCGGATATTCGCCGAGCGGCTTGCGGCGACGGGGGCGCATCCGTTTGCTCGGCGCACTAACCGCCTGGAGGGTATTGTGCATCATCTCGGGCTGGCTCTCGGTGGCCGGCCCGGGCAAAGTTTTGCGCGCCGCCTTCTGTTGCCCGTCAGCAAGGACACCTTGCTGCGCGTCGTTCGGCGTCGTGCGGTGCAATCGGCCACGGCCCCTCGCGTGGTGGGGATCGATGACTGGGCCTTCAGGCGTGGCCACCGCTACGGCACGATCATCTGCGATCTCGAGCAGCGCCGCATTATCGATCTCCTGCCTGACCGAGAGGCGGCAACCGTAACCACCTGGCTTGCGGCGCGGCCATCGATCGACATCATCGCCCGGGATCGCGGTGCCGGCTATATCCAGGCTGCCACCGATGGCCGGCCGAACGCGATCCAGGTCGCCGACCGCTGGCACCTGATGGAGAATGCCAGTGCCGCGTTCCTCACCGCCGTGCAGCGGTCGATGCAAGCGGTCCGCAATTCAATGGGGAACGCTGTTGTCGACCCGACGGCGTTGAGCTGCGCCGAACGCCGGCAACATTCCAATTGGCTGCGTCGGGAGGAAGAGAACACCGCCATCCTCGCGCTGGCCAAGCAAGGCGTGGCGATCAAGGAGATCATGCGGCTCACCGGCAAGTCGCGCGGGCTGGTGCGTCAGATCGTGCGTGGCGGCCGCACGGACATCTTCCGGTCCCGGCTGTCTTCGCTGGACCCGTTCCTGAAGCAGCTCGATGCGGACTGGGCGACCGGCTGCCGGAACAGTGCGGCGTTGTGGCGGCGGGTGAAGCTGGCAGGCTTTGAGGGTGGGCTTCGCGTGATCAGCGAGTGGGCGACCCGGCGCCGCAAAGAGGAAGCGACGCCGCAGGACGCGCGCCCGCGCAAGGTGCCATCCGCGCGTGCGATCGCACGCATGATGACGACCGAGCGCGGTGTGCTCTCCAAGGCTGTCGCCCATACGATGGCGATCATCGACAGCGCGGTGCCGGCGCTTGTCATGGCGCGCGATCTGGTCGATCGGTTCCACGGCATGATCAAACGCCGTGCCAGCGCCGATCTGGAACCTTGGATCACGGATGCATCGCCCGGCCTGCTGGGATCATTCGCAAAGGGCATTGTTAAGGACCGTGCCGCCGTGCAGGCCGCGCTGACCCAACCCTGGTCGAACGGCCAGACTGAGGGGCACAACACCA
>JBEPUI010000203.1:0-1549 GCA_041691615.1 Pseudomonadota bacterium | reverse complement strand
ATCTTCTTGTTGAGCTTCACGTACTGGTCGAATTGCGTCAGCAATGCGCGGCGCATCGCCTCGACTTCGTGCGCGGGACCGGCGTCGGCCGACTGCGGCTCGGCTTCCGACGACATGTATTCGCCGTGGTCGGTCACCGTGCCGATGCGCGCGCGTTGCGTGCCCTCGACCAGCACCTTGACGGTGCCGTCGGGCAACTTGAGCATCTGCAGCACCGTGGCGATGCTGCCGATGTCGTAGAGGTCATCGGCGGACGGATCGTCCTTGGCCGCCTGCTTCTGCGCGACCAGCAGGATGTGCTTGCCTGCTTCCATCGCCACGTCGAGCGCCTTGATCGACTTGGGACGGCCGACAAACAGCGGAATCACCATGTGCGGGAACACCACGACGTCACGCAGCGGCAACAGCGGCAGGGTCGTCGGCGAGGAAAGCAGGGAACTCGATTCGTTGGGCATTCGGGTCAGGCACCTTCAAAAAAGGGGTTTCGAGTCGAACATGGGGCCGTGGCGCAAGGGTGTCAAGTCAAGGTTTGCACCAATGCGGTGCGCAACTGGTAGGTCATTGGCGGACACGCAACAAACGTTGCAGCCACGCAACAGATGCATGCGACCACGGGCAGCATCACAAGCCTACCGCGCGCCAGAGACGCGTGGTGCCCGCCGCTAAACGTCACCGGCGGCGCGCTGGGGCAGAGCCGTGGAATTCGCGCGGCCTGCGAGAAGCGCCGCGGCCCGCTGGCGCGGGCGTACGCGTCAGGACTTGCCGGAGGCCGCGACCTTGGCGGTCTCGGCGAACATCAGCAATGGTTTGCCGTCGTTGGCGATCGTCGACTCGTCGACAACGACACGCGACAGGTTGGACAGCGACGGCAGGTCATACATCACGTCGAGCAGCGTCTGCTCGAGGATCGAGCGCAGGCCGCGTGCGCCGGTCTTGCGCGCCAGCGCCTTCTTGGCGATCGCACGCAACGCCGGTTCGCGCACCTCGAGCTCGACCGTCTCCATCCGGAACATCTTCTGGTACTGCTTGATCAGCGCGTTCTTGGGCTCGACCAGGATCTGGATCAGTGCCGCCTCGTCGAGCTCGTCCAGCGTGGCCACGACCGGCAGGCGGCCGACGAACTCGGGGATCAGGCCGAACTTGATCAGGTCCTCGGGCTCGGTGTTGCGCAACAGCGCCGTCATCGACCGGCGATCGTCGGGACTGGATACTTCGGCGCCGAAGCCGATGCCCGTCTTCGCCGTGCGCTGGCGGATGATCTTCTCGAGGCCGTCGAACGCGCCGCCGCATACGAACAGGATGTTGGTCGTGTCGACCTGCACGAACTCCTGGTTGGGATGCTTGCGCCCGCCCTGCGGCGGAACGCTGGCGATCGTGCCTTCGATCAGCTTCAACAGCGCCTGCTGCACGCCTTCGCCGGACACGTCGCGCGTGATCGAAGGGTTGTCGCTCTTGCGCGAAATCTTGTCGATTTCATCGATGTAGACGATGCCACGCTGCGCCTTCTCGATGTCGTAGTCGCATTTCTGCAGCAGCTTCTGGATGATGT
>JBEPUI010000202.1:0-1553 GCA_041691615.1 Pseudomonadota bacterium | reverse complement strand
TTGCCCGGCGGCGGCATGAGTGCTCGTTCGCATGGGAAACGGCAGTCCGTCGCGGATCGCACGGCGCTTGCGCTGTCAGGCGATAGCGATAGCGCGGCCGGCGGCAGGTCAGCCTCCCTGGAAGGGAGCAGCGTAGCCCTCGCTCCTCCTCTTCGACGATTGGGGCACATTGCGGCCGTGCTTCGCGACGGCGTACGTGGATACGCGGCAGGTGTTCCCGGTCGAGCCGCTGTCGTCCGTCCGCACGATTCGCCGCGCTTATCGGGCTCGCCGGAGGTGACGCCGAGGCCCTGCGCCATACCCTGGCTGGCGCCCTCGTGCGGGCGTGGCGATCTTCGCTCCCGGTGGGTCGTCGAGCAGAGCGTCGCTCGGTGCCCCCGCCGGTGCGCGTGGGCAGCGCGGCGGATCGAGGCTACGCTCCGGCGATGGTCCACATGCGGATCATCGCCCCCCGAGAGGTCTCTGAGCGGGCGCTCGAAATGCTGCGCGAGAGCGGGTCGGTCTGTAACGTGATCTGGCTTCCCGGCGCCGCGCAGGAGCCCGCGGGGGACGTCATCCTCGCGGACGTCGCGCGCGAGGACGCCAGCGTCACGTTGTCGGACCTCAAGGAGCTCGACATCCACCGGACCGGCTCGATCGCGCTGGAGTCGGTCGAGACCCAGATCTCGCTGTTCGCCGAGCGCGCCGTCGAGCGGGCGCGCGGCTCGGAGGCCGATGCGGTTGTCTGGGAAGAGGTCGAGTCGCGCACGAGCGAGCAGGTGGAGCTGTCCGGCACATACCTGTTGTTCATCGTGTTGGCTGGTCTGATCGCGGCGGTCGGAATCTTCCTGAACTCCCCGATCCTGATCGTCGGCGCGATGGTCGTCGGCCCCGAGTTCGGGCCGATCGCCGGCTTCTGCGTGGCTTTCGTGCAGCGCCGGGGCCACCTGGCGGCGCGCTCGCTCGTCGCGCTCGCGGCGGGCTTTTCGCTCGCGATCACGGCGGTCTATCTCACCACGCACGCTTTCCGGATCACAGGCCTGACCCCAAGCGAGTTCACCGAGCGCAGTCACAGCCTGTCGAACGTGATCGCCAGCCCCGACTTCTTCACGTTCTTCGTCGCCGCTTGCGCGGGCGTGGCGGGGATGCTGTCGCTGAGCACGGCGAAGTCGGGCGCGCTCATCGGGGTGCTGATCTCGGTCACGACGATTCCGGCGGCAGCCAACATCGGCGTCGCCGCCGCCTACGGCGACTGGCATGCGTGGCGCGGCTCGATCGCGCAGCTCGCGATCAACCTAGCGTCGATCATGGCAGCCGGCACGGCGACGCTCTACGTTCAGCGCCTGCTGTATCGCAGGCGGCGCGTGCGCCACTTGCGGGACCCCAGTCGCGCGGCGGCGGGACTGGAGATCGGGCGCTCGCGGCGGTCCAAGCGCACGAGCGTGTGACTCGTTGTCGGGTCCGCGGGGCGGTGAACAACAGCTCGGACATTGTCAGAGCGGACTTGACTCCACGCCGTCACCATCAGCCGTGATCGCCGGGCCGGTAACCCTGCGTCGCATGGCTCAACCGAA
>JBEPUI010000201.1:0-1557 GCA_041691615.1 Pseudomonadota bacterium | reverse complement strand
GTGCCGTCGGCAGCGCCGTGCTGTCGGATGCGACGCCGTCGCCGTGGAGCTGGGAGCTCACGTCGGGCGAGGCCGCGATGTATCCGCAGTATGATGCCGATTGCTACTGGTTCGCCGGCAGCGAAGGCAGCCTGACGGTGCCGAGGCTCGACTGGTGGCGCTATGCCGGTGCCCCCGGCTGGACGGCTCCGTTGACGTGCGGGCGCGTCGACGTGCGAGGCGCCGATCCCCAGGTTCTGCAGCTTGCGCATTTCCTGCGCGTGATCCGCGGCATCGAAGCTCCACGTGTCGATGGCGACGATGCGACGCGGACCCTTGCGGTCACGCTGGCGATCGCCGAAGCGGCGCAAGCGTACGACGTCGGCCGGCATGCGGAGCGCGCGCTTTCCTTTGGTTTTTGTGGAGAAGTCTCGTGATCGACAAAGTGGTCGCGTCGGCGGCCGAAGCCGTCGCCGGCATCGAAGACGGATCGACGGTCATGGTCGGTGGCTTCGGCACTGCCGGCATCCCGTTCGAGCTCATCGACGCACTGATCGCGCAGGGTGCAACGGGACTCACCATCGTCAACAACAATGCCGGCAATGGCGAAACCGGCCTGGCGGCGCTGCTCAAGGCGCGTCGCGTGCGCCGCATCGTCTGCTCGTTTCCTCGCCAGGTCGACTCGCAGGTGTTCGATGCGCTGTATCGCGCCGGCGATATCGAGCTCGAGCTCGTGCCGCAAGGCAACCTCGCCGAGCGCATCCGCGCCGCGGGGGCGGGCATCGGCGGATTCTTCACGCCGACCGGCTACGGCACGCTGCTCGCCGAAGGCAAGGAGACGCGCGAGATCGACGGTCGCCAGCAAGTATTCGAGTCGCCGATCCATGCCGACTATGCGCTGATCAAGGCCGAGCTCGCCGACCGCTGGGGCAATCTCACGTATCGCAAGACGGCGCGCAATTTCGGCCCGGTGATGGCGAGTGCGGCGCGATGCACGATCGTGCAGGTCTCCCGCATCGTTGCACTGGGCGGCCTCGACCCCGAGGCGATCATCACGCCGGGCATCCACGTCAGGCGCGTGGTGGCAATCGCATCGGCCACGCCGTTCGTCGCGCCCGGCGCGGCCGGCTGAATCGCGCACACGACCCAAGGATCCGCTAGACATGCAACGATTTTCGCGAAGTCAGATGGCCGCGCTGGTGGCGCGCGATATTCCGGAGGGCGCCGTCGTCAACCTCGGCATCGGCTTGCCGACGATGGTGGCCAACCACCTTCCCAAGGATCGCGAGATCCTGCTGCACAGCGAGAACGGATTGCTCGGCATGGGACCGGCGCCCGCGGCTGGACAGGAGGACGCCGATCTGATCAATGCCGGCAAGCAGCCGGTGACGCTGTTGCCGGGGGGCTCGTATTTCCACCATGCCGACTCGTTTGGAATGATGCGCGGCGGCCACCTCGACTTCTGCGTGCTGGGTGCGTTCCAGGTATCGGTGCGCGGCGACCTCGCCAACTGGCACACCGGTGCCGCCGACGCGATTCCGGCGGTCGGCGGCGCAATGGACCTGGCGCTCGGCGCCA
>JBEPUI010000200.1:0-1571 GCA_041691615.1 Pseudomonadota bacterium | reverse complement strand
GCGAACTGGTCGGCGACAATCCCGATGCCGCCGGCATGGACGTGGCCCGCGACTGTATGGCGGCGGTGCCGGAGGCCAGCTACCGCGCCATGATGCTGGCGCTAATGGGCTTTGATCTGCGCGCCGCGCTGAAGGCCATCGCGGTGCCCACACTGGTCTTGTCGGGATCGAAGGACAATAATGCGCCGGCTCCGATGATGGCGAAGATGGCAACCTTCATCCCCTCAGCGCGCTATGTCGAACTCGAAGGTACCGGCCACCTCGCCAATCTGGAACGCCCGGGACCCTTCAACGCAGCGCTCGACGATTTTCTGAAAGCGATACCATCATGACCACGCAACCTGCCAAAGCCGCCGATCTCGATAGCATCAACCTGGATGCGCCGATCTTCGACCCCAAGGCGTTTCGCCTTGACGATGCGCAGGCCGCGATCATGACCGCCGCGCGGCGGCTCGGGCAGACCGTGTTCGCCCAGCGCGCCGCGACCTACGATCGCGAGGCGAAATTCCCGAGCGAGAACTACAGGGATTTGCACGCGTCAGGCCTGCTCGGCATCGCGATCCCGAAAAAGCACGGCGGGCTCGGCGCTAATTACCAGACCTATGCGATCACCGCCGCCGAGATCGGTCGCTATTGCGGGGCGACCGCACTGACCTGGAACATGCACGTCTGCTCGACGCTATGGTCGGGTCCGCTCGCCGACGATCTGGAGATGGACGACGCGACGCGCGCCGAACACGAGCGTCGCCGTGCCATCCACTACAAACGCATCATCGACAACGGCGCAATCTATTCGCAGCCCTTCTCGGAAGGTGGCGCGGCCGCAGCCGGTGGCGTCGCATTCGGCACCGAAGCGAAACCGGTGAAAGGCGGCTGGATCGTCAACGGCAAGAAGATCTTTGCCTCGCTCTCCGGCCACGCCGATTACTATGGCGTGCTCTGCACTGAACTCGCCGAAGGCGAAAAAGCCTCACGCCGCAACACGCTCTATCTCGCTTTGCCTGCGAAGGCAGAAGGCGTTTCGGTGGTCGGCGACTGGGACCCCTTGGGCATGCGAGGCACGGTTTCGCGCACGCTGATCTTCAAGGACGTGTTCGTGGCGGAAGACGAAGCGCTGATGCCGCGCGGCGTCTACTTCAAGGCAGCCTCGAGCTGGCCGCACATGTTTTTGACGCTGTCGCCGACCTATGTCGGCCTGGCGCAAACCGCCTACGACTTCACCGTGCGCTATCTGCGCGGCGAGATGCCGGGCACGCCGCCGGTTAAGCGGCGGATGTATCCGACCAAGCAGATCGCGGTGGCGCAGATGCAGATCAAGCTGGAGCAGATCAAGGCGATCTGGTTTCAGGCGGTCACCGAGGCCTGCGCCAATCCGAGCAAGGAGCAGGTGCTGCGCGCTTACGCCGCACAATATTCCGCGATGGAAGGCGCCAACGAGATCGCAACGCTGGCGATCCGGACCTGCGGCGGTCAGGCGATGCTCAAGTCGCTGCCGCTGGAACGCATCTATCGCGATAGCCGCTGCGGCTCGCTGATGCTGCCATGGACTGCCGAGCTCTGCCTCGACCGCA
>JBEPUI010000199.1:0-1577 GCA_041691615.1 Pseudomonadota bacterium | reverse complement strand
AGCAAGCGCGACCTGATCACCAAGGCCAACCAGCCGCGCGCCGTGCGCTCCAAGCCGCGGTCGTTCATGCTGGCGACCGCTGGCGGCGCGGGCATCATGCGGCGAGTCGGTCGCGACCGTTACCCGATCGAGATCGTCTACTGGCTGAAACGTGGCGTGCGGATCAAGCCGGCCTTTGGTTTCAAAGCCAAGACGAGCAGCACGATCGGCGCACGGTTCGGCATCAACTTCGTCGCCAGCCTCAGCGATGCGATGGGGCACAAGGGTTAGAGTTCAAAGCGGCCACCGCTCACGCCGCAAGGCGGCCGGCTACCCCGCGAGGCGCGCCACCGAGGGCGGTGGTTGGTGGCGTGCATCGAACGGCGTTCGGTCCGGGGTTCGTGGGTCCCATCTAGCGATCCAGAGCCAACGGGTAACGCGCACCGTTCGGCATCGGTAGTAACCAAGTTCGGAATTTGATGAAACCGCCCGGCATCGCCGGCGCGGAAACGGAAACGCCGCCGGAAACGGCGGGCAACGAAGCGCACCATGGCCGCCACTATTGACGCGGCCCACCCACCGTCGGTTTTCCGGTTTTGCGCCGGTGGGCTTTGGAACAAACCGGCGCGCACGGCTCTCCCATAGGAGGTCACAAGCGCGAAAATTCGCCCGATGGGCACCAGGGGAAGTCATGCCGCCGAGTTCTGCCGCCCGCGTTCACAGGTCGGCGCCGGTGGTGACGCTGCCGGACTTCAAGATGGTCGCGGTGGCCGAGTTGGTAGCCTACGAACGCAACGCGCGCACGCACTCGGCCGACCAGGTCAAGAAGATCGCGGCGAGCATTCGCGAGTTCGGCTGGACCGTGCCCGTCTTGATCGGCGCGGACTTCAAGATCATCGCCGGCCATGGCCGCGTCGAGGCCGCGCGCCTCCTGAAATTGCCGGCCGTGCCGTGCCTGGTGCTCGAGCACCTGACGCCAACGCAACGCCGGGCCTATGTCCTGGCCGACAACAAGCTGGCCGAGCTCGCCGGCTGGGACGACGAGCTGCTGGCGCTCGAGCTGCGCGACCTTGGCGAGCTCGACTTCAACCTCGAGGTCGTGGGCTTCACCGGCGACGAGATCGGCGACTTGCTGGCGACGCTCGAGCCGAAGCCGGCACCGGGCGACGACGACAAGGCCGACCAGGCGCCGGCGCTGCAGGCGATCGCGATCACGCGCCGCGGCGACCTGTGGCTGCTCGGCGACCAGGACCGCGGCCACCGCGTCCTGTGCGGCGATAGCACGAGCGCCGACGACATCGCCAAGCTGATGCGCGCCGACCGCGCACAGCTGCTACACGCCGACCCGCCGTATGGCATGGGCAAAGAAGCCGACGGCGTCGAAAACGACAACCTGTACGTCGACGAGCTCGACTCCTTTCAGATCGAATGGTGGCAGGCGTGCCGGCCGGCGATCGAGCACAACGCCAGCGCGTACATTTGGGGCAACGCGCCGGACCTGTGGCGCCTTTGGTACGGCAAGGGCCTGGGCGCGCTCGAGCCGATGGCGCTGCGCAACGAAATCGTGTGGGACAAGAAGTCGATTGCCGGCATGGCGT
>JBEPUI010000198.1:0-1584 GCA_041691615.1 Pseudomonadota bacterium | reverse complement strand
GCGAAGACGATGTAACCATTGCTCGCGAGCACCTGCATCGCGAACATGTAATCCGGATCGAGCGGACTGCCGGCGAGTCCGTGCGCGAACTCGAGCAGCGGCCAACGCCGGGTGTCGTCGGCGAAGGCCGGCGGCTGGTCGCCCAGCTGCATCCGGGGTACTGCAACACCATTGGGAAGGTTATACGGACGCCGCCCCGCATCGACGGCCGCAGGGTAGCAAACGATCAGCGCGACGTTGAACGGCTTTCCTGCGAGCTTGCCGTAGAGCTCGCCATCGTCAGGGACGTTGAACGTAACGACCGGCGTCGCCGGGTTCGTCAGCAAATCGGTGATGTAACGCGGCCGACCGTCATCGGCGGGAATGCCTTCCCAATAGAGTTGCGGCGATTCGCCGGGCTGCATGCGCGCGAAGTCCTGTTCGACGCTCGAACAGCCGACAGCAAAGGGACCCGCGGGCAATGGCGGATAGGTTTCCGCGGACGCGACTTGCACGAAGGATGCGGCTGCAAAGGCAGCCACGACGACGCAACACCGACGAAAGATTTTCATTGGATTTGTGCTCGATGCCGGAATTTTGACTACCAACAGGTTGCACGCGATATCGGCGCTGCGACGTCGGCGCTACACATATTCAGCTGTCCGCCGCGCGCCTACAGGCGCCTTGGCGAAATGCGGCGAGGTACTCCCATCGTCGAGTCCACACGGTCCGCCGTCATCTCCGCGAAGAGTCCACAGTTCCGCCGTCATTCCCGCAAAGAGTCCACAGTTCCGCCGTCATTCCCGCGAAGAGTCCATAGTTCCGCCGTCATTCCCGCGAAAGCGGGAACCCAGCGACGTGCGCTCAATTGCCTGGCACGGCAGCTCCGTTCGCCGCCGCACTTTGCACCGCCTCCACAAGATCCGCGCCGATGCGTGGCGTCCACGCCTTGTAGACCGGCTCGGCCGCCGCGCGAAATGCCGCATGACCCGCCAGCGTCATCCGCGTGATGGCGATCCCGTTGCGTGCGAGCTCGTCGTGCGCCGCATGCTCTCGTTCAGAAGTCTTGGCCGCATCGATCGCCTTCAGCGCCGCATCGCGCACCATCGTCCGCGTCGCCTCCGGCCATGTTGCCCACAGCGATTTCCTGACGGCAAACACCATCGCATTGGCGAACGCGCCCCATTGCACGACGTGGTGCGCGCCCGTGGCCCACGCGCGCGCGGCCACCAGCGTCACCGCCGCGGCGTCCTGCCCATCTAGGGTTCCCGCAGCGAATCCGGCCTGTGCATTCGGAAGACTCAGTCCGGTGGGCAGCGCGCCCAACGCGATATAGGTATCGGTGATCAACTTCGCTTCGCGAACCCGCACGCGCAGCCCCTTGAGATCGTCGGGGCCGCTGATGTTCCGCGATTGCGTCGACAGATCGCGATGCCGCAATGGCGCAATGGCGACCATCGTCACACCAGCAGCGTCCAATGCAGCCGTCAGTCTTGCCTGGACGTCCTTGTCCGCGACCACCGCCAATAATTGCCTGTTGCCCGGCGAAATCCACGGCAAGGCAATCGCGGCCAGTGGGGGAAAAGCATCCGACCATTGCAGCGC
>JBEPUI010000197.1:0-1602 GCA_041691615.1 Pseudomonadota bacterium | reverse complement strand
TATTTGTCGAGCTTCTCGATCGCGCCCTCCAGCGACAGAGCCTGACGCGCCTGTTGCAGACGCTGCACGAGATCGGTGGTTCGGGTGAACAACACGCGGTAGCCGTTCTCGATCAGGGCATGACCGAAGGCAGCGCTGAGATGCGACTTTCCCGAGCCACTCGGGCCGAACAACAGGATCGTGCCGCCTCGATCGATCCATCCGTCGCCGGTGGCGAGCGCGGCCACATGGGCGCGGCTCAGCATCGGCACGGCGGCAAAATCGAAGCTGTCGAGGGTTTTTCCGGGTGGCAGGCGGGCCTCGACCAGATGTCGCTGAATGCGTCGCTGATCGCGTTCGGCAAGTTCCAACTCGGTGAGGGTGGCCAGCAATCGTGCCGCCGGCCAACCTTCGCGGTCAGCGCGCTCAGTGAAACTCTGCCAGATGGCGGCGATTGTCGGCAGCCGCAGTTCGCGCAATAGCAACGGCAGCCGCGCGGTGTCGACCTTGATGGTGTCGCTGGTGCTGTCGTTCATGCCACGGCTCCCAACGACAGCAGCACGTCGTAGCTGGCAACCGGCGGAAGGCTGACGACGATGTCGGGCATCGTTGCCGGCACTGGGGCGAACCTCGCCTGCAGCGCCGGCACATCGATGACACCGTTGCCTCCTGCTTCCCGAACGGTCATCTGCTCGGTGAGTGCGACGGCGAGTTCGGCTTCGCAGCCTCGGTCATGTGCCAGCGCCAGAAGCGCCACCATTGACTTGCAAGCACTGCGCGGATTGCCTCCCGCCAACAGCTTCTCCCAGGCCAGACGATAGGCCGGGCGCGGGAACAGCGCGTCGCGATACACCAGGTTGAGCAACGCCATCGGCTTGCGGCGCAGACTGTGGATCACATGGCGGTAGTCGACGACGTGACCGTGGCGTCCCTCGGTCTGGCTGCGGCCGCGGCACAAGCTCAGCGCCAGGCTCTGGCCGACGAAGCATTCCAGCCGCTCGTCATACAGACGCACCCGCATGCGAAAGCCGATCAGCCGCGACGGCACGGTATAGAACACCTTGCGCAGCACGAAGCCGCTGCTCGAGGTCACGAACACCGTGGCCTCGTCATAGTCAGTGGTTCGTCCCGGCGGCAGCGCGCGCAACGCCGCGCATTCCAGTCGCACCACCTTGCCGCGGCGGGCGTTGCGGCGGCCGATCAGATTGGCGATCCAGATACGATAGGCATCGAGGCTCTCGAAATCGACGCTGCCCCGAAGCAACAAGGCCTGGGCCACACCGCGCTTGAGATGTCCATGCTGACTTTCGATGGAGCCGTTCTCGTGCGCCACTCCGGTATTGTTGCGGGTCGGCGTCATCTCGTAGTGCGCGCACAACGCCTCGTAGCGCCGCGTCTGGTCGACCCGGGCATCGTCATCGAGATTGCGGAACGCGGCGGAGAGACTGTCGGAGCGGTGCTCAGCCGGCACGCCACCGAGCGACCAAAGGGCGTTCTGCAGGCCGACGGCAAGCGCGGTGAAACTCTCACCGCCCAGCACCGGCTCGGCATGCTCCCAGGCTGAATAGGCCAGCACGAAGTGATACAGCCGATGATCCAGCGTCTGGCCGGCGATGCTGACGC
>JBEPUI010000196.1:0-1627 GCA_041691615.1 Pseudomonadota bacterium | reverse complement strand
GCGCAACATCGAACTTGGGTTCATCGCTACTCCTCCTTGGGTTGGACTCGGGGTGTTCCCGGTATTCAAGTCCGCCGTGGCGCTCTCCGTGCCGCCTTCGCAGCTGGCGGCGGGGGAAAGCCACGTGGATACTTGTCGTATGCCGGCGCCAGATCGCGCGCGGTACCGGCCAACAGGTTGCGCATCGCCTGTTCCGCTTCGTCGGGATTGCGGCGCCGGATGGCGACCGCGACGGCCTGGTGTTCGGCGAGCGAATTCTCGAAGCTTTCCCGGGCATTGCTGGCGATACGGACGCACGCCAGCAGCGCCGTGCGGATTGCCGCGGCAAAGCGGATCAGCATCTGGTTGCCCGTGGCCATGATGATGAGTTCGTGCAGCGCCAGATCGTGCGCACAACACGTCTCCATGTCCTTGGGCGTGGCTGCCACCATGCCGCGGTAGGCGGCTTCGATCGCGAGGATCTGCTCCACGGTGGCGCGCGCGGCGGCCAGCCGCGCCGCGGCCGGCTCGACGATCATGCGCATATCGAGCAGATCCAGGAAGAATGCGGGATCGGGCGGGGCGACGGAAAGCCAGCGCAGTACATCTTCGTCAAGGACATTCCAGTGGGTACGCGCGTTGACGGTAGTGCCGCGCCGAGTGCGGCCCTCGAGCAGGCCCTTTTGCGCGAGTGCGCGAAGTCCCTCGCGCAGCGACGGCCGGCTGATCCCCATCTGCAGCGAAAGCTCTGCCTCGGTGGGCAGGAGATCGCCCGCCTGCAGCGCACCCGAAACGATCCTAAAGCCCAGTGCGTCCACCACGCGCTCCGACTTGAGGCGACGCGTCGCGACGACCAGCGCGGCGACCTTGCGCGGCGCGTCGATTGTAGTGTTTTTGGGGTCAAGCCTCGGAGTAGGCATGGGCTTCAGCGGTATGTGTCGGACACAATGCCATTAAAGTCCGACACAAACAAGTATAGTTGCGGAACATTCGCGCGGAGGCTCCATCGGCTGGGGCGACCTTCTGTCGCGGGCATGCAGCATAACGACGGGGAGTACGCGATGGATTCGGAACTTAAGGGCAAGGTCGTGCTGATCACGGGCGCCTCGACAGGCATTGGCGCCGCAGCGGCAAAGGCCTTCGCGCGCGAAGGCAGCAAGGTCATGGTCCACTACAACGCGAGCGGCGATGCCGCCGCAGCAGTAGTCGCCTCAATCAAATCCTCGGGGGGGGACGCCGCGATGGTCGGCGGCGACGTCATGGCGGAAAAGGACGTGCAGCGCATCGTCGCAGAGACGACGGAATCGTTCGGCCGCATCGACGTGCTGATCAACAATGCGGGCGGCATGCTGGGGCGGGTCAAGATCGAGGATTACACGCTGGAGCACATCAACCGCGTGCTGATGCTTAACTGTGGGCAGGTGGCATTGTTCATGCGCGAAGTCATACCCCTGATGCGCAAGCAGAAATCGGGGAACGTAATCAACGTCACCTCGATTGCGGCGCGCAATGGCGGCGGCGGCGGCGCGATTCTTTACGCGGGCTCCAAAGGTTTCGTATCCACCGTGACCCACGGCTGGGCCAAGGAAGTGGTCGGCGACGGCATTCGCGTGAACGCGGTGTCGCCCGGCGTGATCACCACGCCATT
>JBEPUI010000195.1:0-1645 GCA_041691615.1 Pseudomonadota bacterium | reverse complement strand
CGCAACGTCATCCACGGCCAATGGGACGTCGCATTGCGCGACCTCGATTTCGTGCTGGCGCTCGACGCCGATGGCGATGGCAACGTGACCTGGGGCGAACTGCGCGCGCGGCAGGCCGATATCGCGCGCTACGTCTACCCCACGTTGCGCGCCAGCAGCACCAGGGGTGCGTGCACGATCGCGCCGACCGCGCAGAAAGTCGTCGACCATGCCGATGGCGCGTATGCGGTGCTGTTGTTCGATATCGCCTGCGCGGGCGACGCCAACGCGGTCGAGCTCGACTACAAGCTGTTCTTCGCGATCGACCCGTCGCATCGCGGCATCGTCGTCATGCGCAATGCCGCCGGCGTCGCCAGCGCATTGCTGGCACCGGATCACGCCAGCGTGCGGGTGATGCTCGACAAAGGCAACTAGCTCTAGACGAACAGCGACACGATCATCGCGACCACCGCGACACCCATCGCACCGGTCGCCACCCAGCCCAGTCGCTGCAGCCGCGGACGGATCGTCAGCGGGCCCATGATCGTCCGGTCGACCGCCATGCGCATCATCACCGCCATGATCGGCACCGCCACGATGCCGTTGATGATCGCCGCCCAGTACAGCGCCTTGATGGGATCGATCGGCGTGAAGTCGATCACGACGCCGATCAGCGTCGCCACGGTGATGATCGCGTAGAAGCCTTTGGCCTCGAGCACTTTCAGGTTGAGTCCGATCGGCCAGCGCATTGACTCGGCCACCGCGTACGCGGCCGAGCCCGCGAGCACCGGTACGGCGAGCATACCGGTGCCGATGATGCCGAGCGCGAACAGCAGGAACGCCCGATCGCCGGCGATGGGTCGCAGCGCTTCGGCGGCTTGCGCGGATGTCGTGATATCGGTAATGCCGGACTGGTGCAGCGTCGCTGCGGTGGTGAGCATGATGCAGAACGCGATCGCGTTCGAAAAGCTCATGCCGATCCACGTGTCCACCTTGATGCGGCGCAAGTTGCGATGCACCTGTTGTGGTGCATCCTTCAGCGGCTCCTGGCCACGGGTGCCGCGCTGCTCCTCGACCTCTTGCGACGCCTGCCAGAAAAAGAGGTACGGGCTGATCGTCGTGCCGAGCACCGCCACCAGCAGCATCAGGTATTCGCGCGTCAGGTTGAGCGGCGGCAACAGCGTGGCCAGCGCCACGGCCTTCCAGTCGACATGGATGCTGAACAGCACGGCGACGTAGGCGAACAGCGCGAGCGTCAGCCACTTGAGGATGGGCGCCAGCCGCGAATACGGCAGGAACAACTGCATCAGCACCGCGACCAGGCCGAACACCACCGCATGCCCATGCGACGGACCGCCGACGACCAGTTGCAGCGCCTCGCCCATCGCACCGATGTCGGCGGCGATGTTGATCGTATTGGCGACGAGCAGCAGCGACACGATGAAGTACATCAGCGGCCGCGGGAAGTGATCGCGCAGGTTGGCGGCGAGGCCATGCCCGCTGACGCGGCCGATGCGCGCTGACACGATCTGGATGCCCACCATCAGCGGCAGCGTCAGGAACACGCTCCACAGCATCGCGAAGCCGAACTGCGCGCCCGCCTGCGAATAGGTGGCGATGCCGCTCGGGTCGTCGTCGGCGGCGCCGGTGATGAGGCCCGGGCCGA
>JBEPUI010000194.1:0-1676 GCA_041691615.1 Pseudomonadota bacterium | reverse complement strand
GCCGCGCCGCGCTGCGTTAGACGCGCGTTACACCATATCGCGGGCAATCACCTGGTCGAGCACGATGCGGCCCTTCAGCTGCGTGTTGTCGGCGAGAAACTTGACCTGGTCCTCGAGGCCGGCGCGAAACGCAGCCCCACCGATGATCCTGCGTGCATCCGCGACGTTGAAGAATCCGCTGCGGGTGAGCTGCTCGCGCATTGCCAATTCATCCGTTGGACTTTTCTGCTCGACGTTGATGTAGCGCGTGATCGCCGCGACGGCATCGGCCTGCGTCTTCGGATCGTGAAGGTAGGGCACGCAGCGGCCGTGGAACACGGCAAGGAACTGCCGCAATGCGGCTTGCTGCCCGTTGACGACGGATTGCGGCGCGATGAAGACGTCGTAGTCTTCGAACGGCGCGGTGCTGCCCGGTGCCGCGGTGAACATCGCGTGCGTGAACAATTCGCGCGTGTCCGGTCGCAGGCTCGCGATGTAGAAGCGACCGGCGAGCGACGGGACCACCGCGTCGACGCGCTGCGCGAGGAAGGCCGCTTGCGCATCGCCGACCGGCAAATTGACGAAATCGATGTCGGACTGGCGCATGCCGAACTTGGCGAGCGCGCGCACGAGGAAATAATGCAGGCCGGTGCCGGCCGTCGTCGCCACTTTCTTGCCGGCGAGTTGCGGCATGGCGGTGATCGAGGGCGCGCTCTGCAGCACGAACAGCGGCGCGGGATCGGTCGCGATCGACACGATCGAGAGCGCAACGGCGTTGGCGGCCATCGCGAGCAGCGCGGCCGTCGCCGAGACCGTGCCGAGACCCACGCTTCCGCCACCCATTGCCTGGATCACTTTCGGGCCGCCGGCGCCGGCGAACAGCACGGTGGTCAGGTCGAGACCGGCCTCCTTGAACCAGCCTTTCTGCACGCCGAGGTCGACCATGCCGGCCACGGGATTGCGCAGCAATCCCATCGTCAGCGCGGGCGTTGCGGCGCGCGCGCGCAGCGACGGCGCGAGCAGCGACACTGCCCCGGTCATCGCACCGGCACGCAGCAGCGTGCGGCGGCGGGAATCGAATGGTCGGTTCATGGCGTTGCCTCCTTTAGTATTTTTCCGGTCTTGAGCGCGGCGATTGGCTCCGCCGCAAATGCGCCGGCATCGTTCGCGCCGTGGTTCGAGCGTGCGAGCTGTCCGCAGCCGTTGACCGGCTTTTGCGCACCGTCCTGCGCCGGCTCGACAAAGCGGCTGAACCAGCGATCGAGGCGCACGCGCAGCTCGGACACGGTGATCGCCGCATCGGCGTCGCCGATTCGATTGCGCCGCTCGTCGGGGTCCTGCATCAGGTCGTAGAGCTCGTGCGGACCCTGCGGATAGCGGTGCACGTACTTCCAGTTGCGTGTGCGGATCATGCGCGTCGGCCCGTATTCGTCGAACACCACGACGCCGTCGTCGGCGGGCGCTGGCTCGCCACGCAGCAGCGGCGCGAAGCTCCTGCCTGGCGCATCGTGCGCATCAGGATTGGCGAGACCCGCGTAGTCGAGCATCATCGGAAAAACGTCATAGCCGGAGAGCATCGCGTCGCTGACGCCCGCGCGGATGCGGCCCGGCTGCGCGATCAGGCAGGGGATTTTGACGGACGTGTCGTACATGTTCTGCGGGCGCGTGCCGTTGCCCTTGCCCCAGATGCCGTGGTG
>JBEPUI010000193.1:0-1678 GCA_041691615.1 Pseudomonadota bacterium | reverse complement strand
CTAGCCTGGATTATTCACGAGCAAGCGTGACGGCATAGAAACACAAACGCCTCGCCATGGTACAAAGCCGTTACCACACGAGCTTTTCCCACAGCGAGGCGCCTGCGTTGAACGAGCCGACGATAGCACAGACTGTTCTCTTTTCGGACGTGGCCGATCGTCCTCTGATCGCGACCTTCGATCAGCCGCACGCCAGCTCGGACGGCGGCGCGATCCTCCTCAAGGCGGCCGATCGACGACTCGGCCTGCTGGCCGCCCTGACAGCAACGGTGCCCGATGCGCGCCTCTCGACGCGCGTCACGCACGGCGTTGGCGATCTGCTCGCCCAACGCGTCTTCGCGATCGCGTGCGGGCATCCCGACGGCAATGATGCCGACCGGCTCGCCGACGATCCGATCCACAAACTGCTGCTGGGGCGCGACCCGATCGACGGCGGTCGCTTGGCCTCGCAGCCGACGATCTCGCGCTTCGAGCACACGGCCGCGCCGCGGATGCTGCTGCAGATGAGCACGGCGCTGGCCGACACGGTGATTGCGCGGCATCGCCGGCGGCGACGTGGCGTCCGGCTGATTACGATTGATCTCGACGCCACCGACGACCAGACGCATGGCGCCCAGCAACTCACCTTCTTCAATGGCTTCTATGATCACTGGTGCTATCTGCCGCTGATGGCGTGCCTGACCTTTGACGACGAGGCGCGGCAATACCTCGTCGCCGCGATCCTTCGCCCTGGCAACGCGGCGGGCACGGCCGGCGCCGTCAGCCTGCTGCATCGGTTGCTGCCGAAACTCTGGCGCGCCTTTCCCGGCGCCCGGTTGCGCGTGCGCCTCGATGCGGGGTTCGCGACGCCGGAGATCTTTGCGCACCTGGAGGCGGCCGGCGTGGAGTATGTCGTCGCCATGGGTAGCAACGCGGTCCTCGCGCGGCACGCCGAGCCGGCGATGGCGCCGCTGCGGGCGGTGGTCGCCACGACGCAGGACACCGCGACGTCCTATGCGGAGGCGGCCTACCAGACGCGTTCCTGGGCGGCGCCTCGACGCACCATCATCAAAGCCGAAGTGGTGTGGCACCACGGCCGCGAGCCGCGCGACAATCCGCGCTTTGTCATCACGAACCTGCGCCAGACGCCCGAATGGATCTACACCCACGTCTACTGCGCCCGCGGCGACAGTGAGAATCGTTTCAAAGAACTCAAACTCGCCCTGGCGTTCGGGCGGACCAGTTGCACGCGCTTCTGGGCCAACCAGTTGCGCATCACGCTGACAGCCGCGGCGTTCGTGCTCTTCCAAGAACTGCAACTGCACGCCGACCGAACGGCGCTCCGCGGCGCGCAAGTCCCGCGGCTCCGGCAGGCGCTGATTACGATCGGCGTCCACGTCGTCCGTTCCGTCCGCCGAATCGTCTTGCATTGCCCGCGATCCCATCCCGACGCCGTCCCGTGGGCGCAACTCGCCCGTGCGCTCGGGGCCGTCTCCGCATAAACAGACCCGCACCCGTGCGGCTCACGCCTCCTCACGCCGGAGGTGTCAGTGCTCGCCGCGTCGCTCCTCGGGCGCAGGCCATCAGAGCGGCCGTCACGTCGCTGCGGTCCGTCCGCATCGTCGATCATGGCGCTGCGGACACGCGGGGATATCTACGCGATCGGCAACGCGCTCACTCGTGAATAATGCAGGCTAGC
>JBEPUI010000192.1:0-1703 GCA_041691615.1 Pseudomonadota bacterium | reverse complement strand
TCTTCCATGACGAGATCGATGGGCTGTTGCATGAGGAGGTCAAGGCCGCCGTCGTCCCGGAAGGAACGCCGCCGGCGAATCTCGATCATGTCGTGGCGAGTGCGGTGACCGCGATGCCAGGTCAGGTGCCGCATTTCCTGATCTGGGACCGCGACGATCCGAACGCGATGCTTGTCAGCGTCGGCAAGACCATCGACGCTAGTCCAATTGACAACCGCATCGTCCGCGTCGATGCCCATACCGGCGCTTATCTCGATGCGCCCGATGTCACCGGGCGCTTCACCTACATCATGCTCAAGCTGCACACGGACATGTTCGCCGGTCTGCCCGGCAAGCTGTTTCTCGGGCTGATGGGCATCCTGTTCTGCGTCGCGGTCATATCGGGCGTCGTGGTATACGCGCCGTCGATGCGCAAGCAGAAGTTCGGCGCCTATCGCAGCGATCGTCCGCGCGTGGTGCGCTGGCTCGATCTGCACAACCTTGCCGGCGCCCTGCTTATCATGTGGACGCTGGTGGTCGGCTTCACCGGCGTCATCAACACCTGGGCCGATCTCGTGCTCAAGATGTGGCAGTACGGTCAGCTCGCCGAGATGACGATGCAATACCGCGACCGTACGACGCCTGTGCATCCGACCTCGGTTCAGGCGGCCGCGGAGGTCGCGGTGAAGGCCACCCCCGGCATGTTGCCGTCGTTCATCGCGTTTCCCGGTACGATTTTCTCGAGCAAGAGCCACTATGCGGTGTTCATGCGCGGCAATACGCCGGTGACGTCGCGACTGCTCAAGCCCGCGCTGATCGACGCGGAGACCGGCAAGCTCACGGACAGCCGCGACATGCCCTGGTACGTCACGGCGCTGTTCATCTCCCAGCCGCTGCATTTCGGCGACTACGGCGGCATGCCGCTCAAGATCATCTGGGCGTTGCTCGATGTCATGACCATTATCGTGCTGGGAACCGGCGTCTATCTCTGGCTGCGGCGGCGCAAGCCTGGCGAAAGCGCCGCGCGCGAAGCGGCGGCCGCCTCCGCTGGCCGCCCGGTGCTGACGTCATGACGGTTGTGCGTGTCAAGCGGCAGTCGGTCCGCGATATCTTCCGATGGCCTGTTGTCATCGGCGTGCTGAGCACGGTCGGTCTGTTGTCCGCGTTGCTCGGCGATGGCATCTGGGATGGCCTGTCATGGGTGGTGCTGGCGATTCCGGTGGTGCTGTACGGGGTATTCGCCCGGCGTGGCCGCTGAGTTCCCTGCCGTGGGGGACAAGGGCCGGTTGTCGAACCGGACGCGTTCCGATAGGTTCCGCGCGCATCGATCCCGCCCCCGACATATAAAGTCCGCATGCTAGGCCGCCCCAAACTCGTACTCGCCTCCGGTTCGCCGCGACGTCTCAGCTTGCTTAATCAGGCGGGCATCGAACCCGACGCGCTGCGTCCCGCCGACATCGACGAAACCCCGAAACGGGGCGAACTGCCGCGCGCCTGTGCCAATCGCCTCGCGCGCGCCAAGGCCGACGCCGCGCTGAAATCGCTGCAACTCGACGATGACCTGCGCGGCGCGTTCATTCTGGCGGCCGATACCGTGGTGGCGGTGGGCCGCCGCATCCTGCCCAAGGCCGACCTGGTCGATGAGGCGTCACAATGCCTGCGGCTATTGTCCGGACGCAATCATCGCGTCTACACGGCGATCTGTCTGGTGACGCCGAAGGAAA
>JBEPUI010000191.1:0-1718 GCA_041691615.1 Pseudomonadota bacterium | reverse complement strand
TTAAGAAGCTTCCGGGCATGCTTTCGACTGCTTCTTGCCAGCTGGGGTTCATGGATGCGGCGGGGTTGATGGGCCCGCTGCCGGACGGGTCGTTCTTCGCGTTGTTGGCTGAGCATGGTGATCGGATCGTGCGCGATGAGGACTTCGCGGAGTGCTATTCGGAGCGGATGGGTCGGCCGTCGATCGCGCCGTCGTTGTTGGCGAAGGTGTTGTTGTTGCAGTATCGGTGCGGGCTGTCGGATGAGCAGGCGATGGAGTCGCTGGCGTGGGATCTGCGCTGGAAGGTCGCGCTGGGGTTGGCGGTCGATCACCGTGGTTGGCATCCGACGTCGTTGACGAAGTACCGCGCGAGGTTGCTGTTGCACGGCAAGGAGCGGTTGGCGCTTGAGAACACGTTGCGGCTGGCGGAGGAGTTGGGGATGTTGGACGCGCCGGCGGAGCAGATCGTCGATTCGACGCCGATGCTCGGCGCGGCCGCGACGCAGGACACGGTCAGGCTCGTGCGTCACGGGGTCAAGAAGCTGATCGACGCGGTCGCGGCGGTCGATGAGCAGGCGGGGTGGGCGCTGGTGGACGGGCTGCAGTTCGACTACGAGAAGCCCGGGGAGAAGCCGGACTGTCGCTGGCGGATCAAGGCCGAGCGGGAGCGGATGCTGAGCAGGGTGGCGCAGGACGCTGAGCGGGCGCTGCGCGCGGTCGAGCAGACCGAGGGTTTGCGTGAAGATGAGCAGGTCGCCGCTGCGTACGAGCTGTTGCGGGAGCTGATCGGCCAGGACTTCGATATTGACGATGCTGGCGTGCCGAGGCTTCATCGCGGAACCGCGTCGGGGCGGATCATCTCGACGGTCGACCCGGAGATGCGCCACGGTCGCAAGAGCAGCTCGCAGCGGTTCGATGGTTACAAGATCCATGCTGCGGTGACGAACAGCGAGGTGCCGCTGATCACCGCGGTCGAGGTCATCGCCGCCAGCGAGCAGGACGGCCCACAGGCATCGGGGCTGGTCGATCAGCAGCCCGAGCATCGTCGCCCGAAGCGGCTGCTCGGGGACACCGCGTATGGCACCGGCCCGATCCGCGGCGAGCTCGCCGAGCAGGAGGTCGACGTGCTTGCACCCGTCCCGGAGGCACCGGTCGCGGAGGGACGGCTGGGCAAGAGTGATTTCCAGATCGATCCAGAGGCGGCCACGGTCACCTGCCCAGCGGGGCACAGCGTCCCGATCGGGACCGGTCCATCGGGCAACCGACGAGCGCTGTGGCCGCGCTCTGTGTGCAGCGATTGCCCGCTCAAATCACGCTGCCTGGGTCCGCGCACCAGCCACAAGAAGCTCGAGATCCTGCCTGAGGAAGAGTTGCTGATCGCCGCGAGAGCGACCCTCAGCGATCCAGCCACGGCGGAGCACCTACGCCGAACACGGCCGCGGATCGAACGGCTCCTCGGACTGCTCGCCTACCGCTACCACGCCCGCCAGACTCGCTACATCGGCAGCGACAAGAGCCGATTGCAGGCGGCCTGGACGGCCGCCCTGGTCAATCTCAACCCGATCAGCCACCGCCTGGCCGCCGAAACCACCTGAGAGCAGGCGATCCCGCCAAATCGCAGCCGCTGTTAACCAGCCCAACGCCCGCAACGCGACGGATCAGCAACGCGCTTCGCCCCGGCGACCGTCGCACAGCGCTCGCGCACCCTCAACCACAACCCACTTATTCAGGACTCTTCT
>JBEPUI010000190.1:0-1869 GCA_041691615.1 Pseudomonadota bacterium | reverse complement strand
TCTTGCCGTCGTTCTCCAGCGCCTTGGCGATCGCGTCGGAATCGACCTTGACCATCGAGTTGGCCATGCCCTTGAGCTCCACCACCTCGACTTCGGTCATGGCACGATTCTGCAGGCTATTGAGCACGCCGGAATTGCCGATTGCGCTGAACACGTCCACGTAAACATCGCCGCTATCGCTTTTTTTCACTGCAGCCACGTAACGTTGCTCATCGGTACTCGACAGTGCATACGGCACAGAGTTGGCATCGCCGAAGTCGCGTGCGTTGCGATAATTCTTGGCGAAGATCGAGAATGTGCCGTCGGTGCCACAGTCGGTCTTGTCGCATTTGAACAGTACGGTGAAACCGGCTGCGGTCAGCGCGTCTTGGTAATTGCGCTCGACCTCCAGCGTGCCGACCTCGGCCGGGGCGACGTACAGGATGCGGGTGAGCTTGCCTTCGATCTTTTGCGAAGCCTCCCATTTCTTGCCGGCTTCGTCGCCCTCGTAGGCTTTGCCGGTTGGGATCTCGACATCGTCGAACTTCTTGGTGACGTAGCCGATGATGATCGAATCCTTGAAGCGCGGCAGCAGGGGATGGTCCTTGCTGCCGGCCCGATCCTTGCTGGCAGGTGCGTCCGCAGCAGCAGCGGCGCTGATGCAGGCGATGAAAGCGAGTGTGGCGAGAAAGCGACTTGACGAGCGCATGGCGGGAGTCCTGACAAGGGTTGTCGGTAGGAAACGATCTATGCCGCATAATCCGGACATCCTTGCGCCGCAGCCCGGATCAATGACCAAGGCACCGATGCCCAGCACACAAGCCTCATCGCCCGCGCTGGAAACCTCGGCCGTGCTGATCGACCTGCTTTATACCGACCTGCGCCGACTCGCTCGTCGCGAACGCGCGCGCGTGGGCCGGCCGGCGACCCTGCAAACCACCGAGCTGATCCACGAGGCGTATCTCAAGGTGCATGCCAATCCGGCCTGGAACGATCGCGAGCATTTCCTGCGCGCGGTCGCCAAGGCGATGCGCCATGTGCTGACCGACGCCGCACGTGCCCGGCTGCGCATCAAGCGCGGCGCGGGAGAAGCTTCGTTGCCGCTGGAGGCGGCCGCCGATGTGCAGCAACTGCCCGATCGTGCGGTGGTCGAACTCAACGACGCGCTGGAGCGGCTGGGCGTGCTCGATCCACGATTGGTGCAAGTGGTGGAATGCCGCTTCTTCGCCGGCTTCAGCGATGAACAAACCGCGCAAGCCCTGCGACTGAGCGACCGCACCGTGCGTCGCGATTGGGAGAAAGCGCGGGCCTGGTTGTATCGCGAACTGCAACCGGGCTAAGACCAGCCCCACTCAAGCGGCCCGCTCAGCCAGGCGGTTGCAACAGCTTGCGAATGCGTTCGATCTGCGGCCGATACATTGCCGCTCCTTTGCCGACAGCGTCGAGTATGCGCGTGGCTGACTCCATCGATGCCAACGCGTCGGCATGCCGGCCTTGCAGTTGCAGAAGCTGCGCCTGCAGCGCCAACCCCATCGCGTACATCGGATGTTTTTCGCCGCCGTGCGCGCGTACCGCGTCAAGCGACTGCTGCACCAGCGGCGCGGCGGCAGCGACATCGTTGCGTGCGAGTTCCGCCTCGGCGCGCGTTTCAAGTATCCCGAGCACGATCGGACTGTGATCGCCGGTGAATTGCACCGCTATCGGCTGCGCTTCGTCGAGTGTCTGCAACGCGGCGTCCGCTTTGCCATCGCGCACTTGCGCCTTGGCCAGATTGAGTTCGGCGGCGGACATCGCGCCAGATGGCCCGAAACGCGCGCGGCGTTGCGTGATCGACTGAACGAGCAGCACCTGCGCGCGTTTATAGTCGCCGCGAGCACTGGCGATCGCGCC
>JBEPUI010000189.1:0-1878 GCA_041691615.1 Pseudomonadota bacterium | reverse complement strand
CGCTCGATCAGGAACACGCCGACCAGCAGTCCCGGCAATTGCGACATCACGTTGGTGATGATCGGGATCGACGCGTTGCGCAGCACGTGCACCCACATGATGCGGTTCTCGCCGACGCCCTTGGCGCGCGCGGTGCGAACGTAGTCCTGGTTGATCTCGTCGAGCACGAACGTGCGGAACAGCCGCAGGTCGGGCGCGATGCTGACGGCAAGTCCGATGAGGATGGGCAGCGATGCATAGTGGACGAGGTTGTCCCAGAAGCTGTTGCCCCACCCCTGTACCGGGAACCAGCCGAGCTTGTAGGCGAACACGTACTGGAACACGATGATGTAGACGAGTATCGACACCGACAGCGCGACGGTGCACACGATCATCACCACGCGGTCGGTCAGCGATCCGCGCACATACGCGACGGCGAGCGCCAGGCCGATCGCGATCAGCGTGTCGAGGATCAGCAGCGGCACCGTCACGGTCAGCGACGGCCCGAGACGCGTCGCCAGGATGTGCGAGATCGATTCGTTGGTGCTCCACGACGCGCCGAAATTGCCGGTCACCACCTGCTTGATGAAGATGCCGAGCTGCACGTAGTACGGCTGGTCGACGCCGAGCTGGCGGCGGATGTTGTCGATCTGCTCCTGGTTGCTGATCTTGCCGGCCAGCACATAGGCGGGATCGCCACCGACCCAGTTGAACAGGAAGAACACGAGCAGGATGACGCCCAGCAACGTCGGGATCATCTGCCACAGCCGTCGAACGATGTACGCGGTCATGCTCGTCACCTCGCTGCGTGCGCGCGGGTCACGCGCACGCGTTGTCGATTGCAGTCGGCCTCGCGCCGCGCCTCGCGCATCGCTCCCCGAAGGGGGACGACGCGCAAGGCGCGGGATTCGAGACTCGCGCGGCGCGGCGGAGGATCTGCTCCGCGCACCGCGCTTTCTTCCACTCCCTCCTCACTGCTCCTTGACGTCCAGATACTGCCACTGCGAATGCAGTATCGGGTGTTTCTTGTAGCCGAGCACGCGCGGCTGCACGAGCTGGTTGCGGTAGCGGCTGATCATCAGCCGCCACGTCGCGTACACCTCGGTGATCCGCGTCATGTCCATGTAGAGCCGGTCGCGCTCGGGGCCCGACGGGATCTTGATCGAGCGCTCGTAGAGCTTGTCGTATTCGGGAATGCGCGCGCAGCCGTTGTTGCTCTGCCCGGTGTTGGGACCGTACATCAGCTGCATGAAATTGTCGCCGTCCGGATAGTCGGCGATCCACGACGCGACGCGGCTTTGCAGCTTGCACGCCTTCTCCGCCTTCAGCTGCTCGGGAAACTTGTCCTTGTGCACGTCGAGCCTTACGCCGATCGCCTCAAGCGACTTCTGCCACAGCTCGTCCTGCTGCCGCCCGAGCGTATCCGGGCGCGACGACAGGTTCATCGCGAACGGCTTGCCATCCGGCAGGTTACGCCACCCGTCGGCGCCCTTCTTGTAGCCGAACCAGTCGAGCAGCGCGTTGGCGGTTTTCGGGTCGTACGCGTTGAGCGGCTTCCAGTCGGCGATGTGGCCGACGACGCCCGGCGGAATCGGGTAGGTCGCCTCGACCGCCTGGCCGTTGCGGATCACCTTGACGTCCTGCTGCGCGTTGTAGCTCATCGCCACCGCTCGGCGCAACGCGATCTTCTCCTTCGACATGCCGCCCCACACCGGGTCTTCCATGTTCCAGTAGGTGTAGCTGATCTCGGGATCGACGATGCGCGACAGCTGGATGCCTTTTTTTACATATTCGGGACGCAGCTTGTCGCCGTCGAGCACGTTCGGCGCCAGCGGGCCCTCGAGGTTCATGATGTCGAGCTCGCCGTTCTGGAATGCGAGCAGCCGCGTCTGGTCCTCC
>JBEPUI010000188.1:0-1901 GCA_041691615.1 Pseudomonadota bacterium | reverse complement strand
GTGACCGGCGCCGTCGATCAGATGACAGCCGAGCATGTTGGCGCAGGCCTTTGTCCGCATCGTCTCGAACACGCCGGGGCGCTGATAGGTGCCCCAATCCTGCTTGCCGGAAATGAAACAGGAGGGCACGTCGATGCTGCGGCCGGAATAGACTTCGAGTTCGCCATTGAATGCGCCTGAAGTGCCGCAGCGATACCATTGCAGTCCGCCCTGAAATCCAGTGCGGGCATATTCGCCGCTGTAGAATTTCAGTTCGTTGTCGGGCAGCCAAGTATTCGCCGCGATGGCTTCGGGAGCGGGCATTACTTCGGCGACGGTCTCCGCCATGCCCTTGTCCAGATCCATCACGTAGTAGGTCGGCAGTTTTGCCAGCTCGCCGGCGCTCCAGGCTTGCAGCGGATGTGGCGCGTTGGCTGTCCAGTCGGCGCTCTTGTGATGATAATAGCCGCGCAGGAAATCGTGCACGCCTTGCGTTGCGCGATGCATGTTGGCGTTGGCACCGCGCGTCGAATAATACCACTGGTAATGCTGGCGCGGCCGCGACAGCGCCGCGAGATCGCGATGCACGGGATCGTCGGCCTTCGTCGCGGGCATGTTCACGGTGTCGAACGGCAGCGGCGGGGGGCCGGCGAACGGCGCGCTCATCAGCGTAACGCTGCGAAACACATCCGGCCGCACCAGCGCGCACCACGCCGCGACCGACGAGCCAAAATCGTGACCGACCACGGCATCGACGTGACGATAGCCGAACGCCGAGATGAGCCCCAGCGCGTCGCGCACCAGATTGAGCAGCCGAAATTGCGAGAGATCGCCATCATAGCTCGGGTCCCAGCCGGTGGTGCGGCCATAGCCGCGCTGGTCCGGCGCGATCACGTGATAGCCGGCGGCTGATAGTGCCGGCATCACCTTGCGCCAGCTGTAGGCCAGTTCCGGAAAACCGTGCAGCAGCAGCACGCAAGGCCGGCCCTTCGTCTCGTAGCCCGCCTCGAGCACATGCATGCGCAAGCCGTTGATGCCATCGGCGAAGCGCGAGCGGATGCCCGTCGGCAGGACATCGGCGCTGAGCGCAGGAGGTTCGGTCGTGTCGGTCATGGTTATGCTCTTGCGATAACGTGAAAGAAAGTGCCGGTGACGTTGCCGCGACGGGCGCCGCATTCAGACACCGGCTGTCCCTGCGCGTCGGTCAGATCGGCGAACGGATCATCATGCCCCGCCGACATCAGGCTCGCATAGTGGAATTCATGGCCGCGCAGGCGCGTACCGGCCGCGCCGATCCGGCTGTCTGCGGTGAGCCGTGCTTCGCGATAGCCGAGATGCAGCTTGCGTTTGTGAAAGCTGGTGGCGTGGCCGAGCAGGCCGGTCATCGCATGCGTGACGTCGTCGGCGTCCTCTAGGCTTTCGCCCAGCACCATGTAGCCGCCGCACTCGCCATGCACGGGATGCGTTGCGGCGAAACGCGCGAGACCTTTGCGAAAGCGATGCGCGGCTGCCAGTGCACCCGCGTGCAGTTCCGGATAGCCGCCGGGCAGCCAGCAGACATCGCAATCGTCGGGCGGCGCTTCATCCGCCAGTGGCGAGAATGCAACGATCTCTGCGCCAGCCTCGCGCCAGCCATTCAGCAGGTGCGGATAGATGAAACTGAAGGCGGCATCCTGCGCCAGTGCAATGCGCTGTCCCGGCGGCCGTAGCGTGGGTGTGGCAGTGCCGCCATGAATCGCGAGTGGCGATGCGAGTGCAACGATGGCGTCAATGTCGAGATGCGCCTCGGCCATATCCGCGAGTTGTGCAAACCGCGCAGCGAGATCGCCGTGTTCGCCGGCCTGCACCAGACCGAGATGGCGCTCCGGCAGCGCGAGCGTTGCGTTGCGCGGGATCGCGCCGACCACCGGCATGCCAAGTGC
>JBEPUI010000187.1:0-1933 GCA_041691615.1 Pseudomonadota bacterium | reverse complement strand
AAGAAGGACGAAAAGGGCGAGGCGCGCGAAGAGGGCGAAGCCGCCGAGTCGCAGGGCGCGCTCGACGCCTACACGATCAACCTCAACGGGCTCGCCAAGCAGGGCAAGATCGATCCGCTGATCGGCCGCGCGCACGAGCTCGAACGCGTCGTGCAGATACTGTGCCGCCGCCGCAAGAACAATCCGCTGCTGGTCGGCGAAGCCGGCGTGGGCAAGACCGCCATCGCCGAGGGCCTCGCGCGCCGCATCAACGAAGGCAACGTCCCGGACCTGCTCGCCGATTACCAGGTCTATTCGCTCGATATGGGCGCGCTGCTGGCGGGCACCAAGTATCGCGGCGACTTCGAGCAACGGCTGAAGGCCGTGCTGAAGCAGCTGGGCGACAATCCCAAGTCGATCCTGTTCATCGACGAGATCCACACGATCATCGGCGCCGGCGCGGCGTCGGGCGGCACGCTCGACGCGTCCAACCTGCTGAAGCCCGCGCTGTCGACGGGTGCGCTCAAATGCATCGGCGCCACCACCTACACCGAGTACCGCCAGATCTTCGAAAAGGATCATGCACTGTCGCGGCGCTTCCAGAAAGTCGACGTGCCCGAACCGTCGATCGCCGAGACCATCGAGATCCTGCGCGGGTTGAAGTCGCGCTTCGAGGAACATCACGGCGTCAAGTACGCGCCGGCGGCGCTCACGTCCGCGGCCGAGCTCGCCGCACGCTTCATCAACGACCGTCACCTGCCCGACAAGGCGATCGACGTGATCGACGAAGCAGGCGCGGCGCAAAAGATCCTGCCAAAGTCCAAGCAGAAGAAAGTGATCGGCAAGGGCGAGGTCGAGGAGATCGTCGCCAAGATCGCGCGCATTCCGGCCAAGAACGTGAGCTCGGACGACCGCAACGCATTGCGCACGCTCGACCGCGACCTGAAGAACGTCGTTTTCGGCCAGGACAAGGCCATCGACGCGCTGACGGCGGCGATCCGCATGGCGCGCTCGGGCCTCGGCAATCCGGCCAAGCCGATCGGCAATTTCCTGTTCAGCGGCCCCACCGGCGTCGGCAAGACCGAAGTCGCGAAGCAGCTCGCCTATTGCCTCGGCATCGAGCTCATTCGCTTCGACATGTCCGAATACATGGAGCGGCACGCGGTGTCGCGGCTCATCGGCGCGCCGCCCGGATACGTCGGCTTCGACCAGGGTGGCCAGCTGACCGAGGCGGTGACCAAGCATCCTTATAGCGTGGTGCTGCTCGACGAAATCGAAAAGGCGCATCCGGACATCTACAACGTGCTGCTGCAGGTGATGGACCACGGCACGCTGACCGACAACAACGGGCGCAAGGCCGACTTCCGCAACGTCACGATGATCATGACCACCAATGCGGGCGCGGCCGAGCTTGCGAAGGGCTCGATCGGCTTCTCCAACGATCGCATGAGCGGCGATGAAATGGCCGAGATCAAGCGGCTGTTCACGCCCGAGTTCCGCAACCGCCTCGACGCGACCATATCGTTCTCGACGCTCGACCACGACGTGATCATGAAGGTCGTCGACAAGTTCCTGCTCGAGCTCGAGAACCAGTTGCACGAAAAGAAAGTCGATTCGTCGTTCACGCCGAAGCTCAAGGAATACCTGGCGAAGAAGGGCTTCGATCCGCAGATGGGTGCGCGGCCGATGGCGCGCCTCATCCAGGATCTCATTCGCAAGGCGCTCGCCGACGAGCTGCTGTTCGGACGGTTGGTGTCCGGCGGCAAGGTGACGATCGACCTCGACGACAACGATCGTGCCAAGCTGATCTTCGACGAAACGCCCGAGGCCGAGCTCGCATAGCCGACGCCGCAGGTAACAAAAAAGCCACCCTCGCTACGCGACGGTGGCTTTTTTACGCACTGCCGCGTTTCCCGCTGCCGCCTTTCCCTCCGTCGCCGTCAGCCGAACGAGT
>JBEPUI010000186.1:0-2002 GCA_041691615.1 Pseudomonadota bacterium | reverse complement strand
CGGAAGTTGCTCGGCTTTTCGAGCCTAAGCGGCTGATAATATTTGTACAACCCGCTTTTCATATGATTTTTGTACCCATGTAATTAGATGATTTTGGCTTGACGGGCTGAGTCGCGTATGATTCAAACTCGCCATGTACGTCGAGCGCATTCCCAATCGCAACTCTCCGCCCGCGATCCTTTTGCGGGAGAGTTATCGTGACGGCGACAAGATCCGCAAGCGCACGCTCGCCAATCTGTCGGATTGGCCGGGGGCGAAGATCGAGGCGCTGCGCCGCGTGCTGCGCGGCGACGCCGTGGCGCCGGTCGGTCGCGAAGCGTTGTCGATGCAACGCAGCCTGCCTCATGGCCATGTCGCGGCGGCGCTGGGGACGTTGCGCAAGCTCGGGCTCGATCGGCTGTTGTCGCAGGGTGGCCGGCAGCCCAAGCAAGAAGTGGCGCTGTGCGTCGCCATGATCGTTGCGCGCCTGATCGAGCCGGCCTCGAAGCTGGCCACGGCGCGGCTGCTCGACGGGGAGACGGCGACCTGCTCGCTGGGCCAGGTGCTCGGGCTCGGGGCGGTCGATGAGCAGCAGCTTTACGGCGCTCTCGACTGGCTGGTCGAACAACAGGAGCGGGTCGAGAAGGCGCTGGCCCGGCGCCACCTGAAGAACGGCACGCTGGTGCTTTACGACGTCAGTTCGACCTATTTCGAGGGCCGCACCTGCGAGCTGGCCCAGTTCGGGCACAACCGTGACGGCAAGCACGGCAAGCTGCAGATCGTTTTCGGACTGTTGTGCAGCCAGGATGGCTGCCCGGTCGCGATCGAAGTCTTCGAAGGCAATGTCGGCGATCCCTCGACGCTGCAGACCCAGATCACCAAGCTCAAGCAGCGCTTCGAGCTCGATCGCGTGGTGCTGGTCGGTGATCGCGGCATGATCACCGAGGCGCGGATCAGGGAGACCGTCAAGCCGGCTGATCTCGACTTCATCACCGCGCTGCGCGCCCCTGCCATCCGCAAGCTCGTCGGCGCCGGCGAACTGCAGCTTTCGCTGTTCGACAATCGCGATCTGGCGGAGATCACCTCGCTCGACTATCCGGGCGAACGGCTCGTCGTCTGCCGCAATCCGTTGCTCGCCGAGCAGCGGGCGCGCAAACGCCGCGAACTGCTGGCCGCAACCGAGGAGAAACTGCGAAAAATCCAGGCCCGCGTGCGTCGCGCCAAGAGATCGTTGCGCGGTCGCGATGCCATCGGCATCGCCGTCGGCAAGATCATCGATCGCTACAAGATGGCCAAGCACTTCGACATCACCATCACTGACGACGATCTCATCATCGAGCGCAGGAGCCAGCCGATCGACGACGAGGCCTTGCTCGATGGTTTCTACGTGGTGCGCACCAACGTCAAGGCCGAGCTGCTCGATAGCTCCTCGGTCGTCGGCGCCTACAAAGGCCTGTCGAATGTCGAGCGTGCATTCCGCAGTCTCAAAACCGTCGATATCGAGATCAGGCCGATCCATCACCGTCGCGGTCGCCGCGTACGCGCCCACGTGTTGTTGTGCATGCTCGCCTACTATCTCGAATGGCACATGCGCCAGGCGCTCAAGCCGATCCTGTTCGACGATCACGACAAGCCCGCGGCCGACGCCGCCCGTGGCTCCATCGTCGCCAAGGCAGTCCGCTCCGAAGCCGCCAAGCGTAAGGTCAATGCCCGGCGCACCGATGACGATCTGCCGGTGCACAGCTTCCAATCCCTGATCGCCGATTTGGCCACCTTCACCCGCAACACCATGGCGATGGGCGACAGTTCGGCGACCTTCATGCTCTATCCAAAGCTCACGCCCACTCAGGAGCGCGCCTTTCGGCTCCTCGACGTGCCGGCCAACTTGTAGCCAGTACAGCCATCAACCGTTCCGCCGATCGGAGAGTCGGATCAATAGTTTACGCTTCCGTGAGGCTGCAACTTCCGTCTAAATCACCACCGGCGCATCCGGCAGTTCGTTCCGCCCCGCGCCCTGCTTGGG
>JBEPUI010000185.1:0-2010 GCA_041691615.1 Pseudomonadota bacterium | reverse complement strand
CGGAGACCCCGGAGATTTTGAAAGCCGGCGCGCGTATTCTCGTTATTTCCAACGAGCATCCGGAAGCGCTGGAGCGCATGATCCCGGACAGCGCGCTGGAAAAGCGCGTGCGCGCGGCGGCCAAGATGCTGCGCGGCACCAAGCGCATGCGCGTCACCTCGAAGGCTGGCACCGATCTCGATGTCAACATGGAAGGTGCGCCGACCGTCGGCGTCTGGGGCTGGACCGATCGCCCCGGCACCTTAGCGCACTGGCCCGGCGGTATCGTTGTCAGTTTCCCGAAAAGCGGCGGCGTCAACGGCCGGCTGGTGATGGCGGCGGGCGACATCAATCTCACGTTCAAGCGCTATCTCACCTCGGCGGTGGATATGACCATCAAGGACGACTACGTCGTTGAGCTCAAAGGCGAGGGCGCCGACGCCGAGATGATGAAGCGCTATCTCGCGGCATGGGGCGACCGCGAGGCTTACGCGGTCTCGCATGTCGGCTGGGGCATGAACCCCAATGCGCGTTATGAGGCGCTCGCGATGTACGACCTCAACGATACCAACGGCACCGAGATCCGCGCGGTGGCGGGCAACTTCTTGTTCTCCACCGGCGCCAACGAATTCGCCGGACGTTACACCGCCGGGCATTTCGATCTGCCGGTGTTCGGCACCACCATTGAGCTTGATGGCGTTCCGGTCATTCGCGAAGGCCAAGTGCTCGATGTGTTCGGGTGATGCGCGGCGACAACCTTCAGGACTGTCATGGCCGGGCTCGTTCCGGACATCCACGCCTTTGATGCCCAAATTCTGAAAGACGTGGATGCCCGGCACAAGGCCGGGCATGACGGCTGTCGAGTGAGATTGCTTCGCTTCGCTCGCGATGACGAAGGATCACTCCCGATCCAGCACCGGCGGCCGCGCCAGCTCGAAATGCCTGAGCAGATCGACGAACGCCTTGAGGCGTTCCGCGCGATAGGCGTCCACATCCATGCCGGCATAGTCGAGAAAGCCCTGCTTGGTGCTGAGGCCGATCTTGCCCTCGGCCATGTTGCGGCCGATGATGTCCGGTGCCGCGTAGCGGTCGCTGTCGAGCGCGCTGGTCAGATAGCGGCTGGCATAGTGCAGGATGTCGCCGCCGCCCCAGTCGATGAACTCGAGCAGGCCAAGCACAGCGAAGCGGAATCCGAACCCGTATTTGATCGCCTTGTCGATCTCGTCGGCCGAGGCGACGCCTTCCTCGACCATGCGCGCCGCCTCGTTCATGGCGAGCGCCTGAATGCGCGGCACGATGTAGCCTGGCGTCGCCGCACAGACCACGGGCACCTTGCCGATGCCTTCGAGCGTTGCCTTGACGCGTACCGTTACGGCAGGATCGGTAGCCTTGCCGGGCGACAGTTCGACCAGCGGCACCAGATAGGCCGGGTTGAGCCAGTGCGCGTTGAGGAAGCGTTCGGAATGCTCGACCGCGCCGGAGAGGTCGTCGACCAGAATCGTAGAGGTGGTCGAGGCAATGATCGGCGTGGGGCCGGCCAAACGCGATGCCCGCGCCAGCGCGTCGCGCTTGAGATCGACCACTTCCGGCACGCCCTCGAAGATGATCGCGGCCTCGCGCAACGCCTCGCCGGCCTCGGCTTCCGGCACCACGCGCACGCGCGCCATGATACGCCCGGCATCCTCCGGCGTCAGCAACCCGAAGCGCGACAGACTGAGCAGGGTGCTGCGGACTTCATTGAGCACGTCATTTGCGAGTGCCGCGAATTGATCGGCCTCGCGTGACTTGAAATCCACGATCGCAACATCATGACCGGCATAGGCAAAGGCGGTGGCGATGCCGCGGCCCATGCGTCCGGCACCTAGGGCTGCGATTTTCGCGCGCGCGGTCATCGCGTGAAACCTTCCCGCAGGAGCTTTTGTAACGCAGCCTTGTCCAATCCGCCAAGCCCAAGACTTTCCAGCGTACGACCGCCCTGCAAAAAATTCTCGCCGCAGATGGCGCCGCCGATGGCGAGGAAGGCTTTCATCA
>JBEPUI010000184.1:0-2058 GCA_041691615.1 Pseudomonadota bacterium | reverse complement strand
CAACGCCCTTCGGCGATCCGATCTGCAACACCTGGTCGACGGGTGCGAAGTCGACTCCGAGGTCGAGGCTCGACGTGCAAACCACGGCACGCAGCTTGCGCTCGCGAATGCCGTTCTCGACCCATTCGCGCACGTCGCGGTCGAGCGATCCATGATGCAGCGCGATCGTTCCCGCCCAGTCTGGTCGCGCTTCGAGCAACGCCTGGTACCAGATTTCCGCAGACGAGCGAACGTTGGTGAATACCAGCGTCGAGCGCGCGCCTTCGATCGCCTCGACGACGAGCGGCAGCAGGCGCGTGCCGATGTGTCCCGCCCACGGGAATCGCTCGATCGTGTCCGGATGCGCGGTCTCGATCAGTACCGTCTTGCTTTCCAGTCCCGTGACGATGCGCGCCGGCGCCTTGCGGGGCGTTCCCAGAAGGCAATCGAGTGCCTGCTCCAGGTTGGCGAGCGTGGCCGACAGCCCCCAGATGCGCAGCGACGGATCGAGTCCGCGCAACCGCGCCAGCGCGAGCTCGACCTGCACGCCGCGCTTCGACGCAAGCAGCTCGTGCCATTCGTCGACAACCACCCCTTGCAGGTGCGCGAAGCGCTCGCGCCAATCGACGCGCGACAGCAGCAGCGAAAGGCTTTCCGGCGTGGTCACGAGCACGGTGGGCAGGCGCCGGTCCTGGCGCGCACGCACCGACGCCGGCGTGTCGCCCGAGCGGGCACCGACTGTCCAGTAGGGCCGCAACGCCCCGGCCGCCCGGGTGATCGCCAGCGTGGTGTCGGCAGCGAGTGCGCGCAGCGGCGTCACCCACAGCAGCGTCAGCGGTGGTGGATCGTCGGCGCCGCCTTTGGGTCTGCCTGCGAGCGCGCCCATCAGAGCCGCATACGTCTTGCCCATGCCCGTCGGCGCGTGGATCAGCCCCGATTCGCCCGCCGCATATGCGGCCCACACCTCCTCCTGGAACGCGAACGGCGTGAAGCCGTGGGTCGCGAACCACGTACGGGTGGCGCGATAGAGGTCCGCGCTGCGATCATCGTCGGGCATCGCCCAATTGTACGGCGATGGCGACGCGCAATCGAACGATCGTTCAACAGCGGGTCATGCGGAACGCTCGACCGAGATTGCCTGGCCGTCGATCGTCAGGATCCGGAAGCCCGTGACCTTTCCGGATGTGCGCGTGAAATGTAGTCGCGAGTCTTGCGTGTTGCCGAACGCGAACACGTCGGATGCGAGCGGCGTCAGCGCCGTGGGCGGACGGGTATCGCGCTGGAAGACCAGTGTGCCGTTGTCGATCGTGATGGAGCGAACGCCAAAATGTCCCGTGTATTCGGCCAGCGTCTGCGCGTCGATGCGGGGCGGATGGAGCTTGCCCGCGAGGCCCGCCTTGATCCACGCATATCGCGACGCATCCGCGCCAGGCTGCGCGGCCAGCTTGTCGATCGCCAGCATCTGCGCTTCGTCGAGCGCGGTGGCCTCGGGAACGTCGACGTCGGCCGGCACGCCCACGCCCTGCCAGTTGGTGTGACTGACCGGATGCACCGGACGCCCGGTCGACACACTCAGCACGAGATCGCGGCCGACGGGGTAGAGGGAATCGTTGTTTGCAGCACCTGCAGTCGTGCCGCCCACCAGCACGCCGAGCTTGAACTCGCGAACGTGGTAAGCGAACTCTTCGGCGGCCGACCCTGTGTTGCCGGAGGTCAGCACGTACAGCGGCTTGCCCACCATCCGCGGTCCCGTCAATTTGTCGATGACTTGCGTCGAGGTCCCGGTGCCGTTCGCACCCTCGTGAAACGTCATCAGCACGCGATGATCGGGCGGCAGGAAATAGCTGACCAACGCTTGCACGGCCTCTGCGCTGCCGCCGCCGTTGTCGCGCAAATCGATGATGACCGCCTTGCCGTCGCTCATGAACCGCGCGGCGTCCGCGATCGTGCGCGACGTGGCGGCGCCGCTCCAGATGAAGCCGGTGAGATTCACAAAGCGGATGTTGCCGGGAAGGATACGAAACTCCTCGTAGCCCTGGTTGCGGGTCTTGCCAAGCTTCGCGTTGAAATTGCGGGCAC
>JBEPUI010000183.1:0-2115 GCA_041691615.1 Pseudomonadota bacterium | reverse complement strand
TCCTCGTTGGCCGACAGCGTCTCCTCGGTGATTGCCTTCTGATCCTCGTCGGCCAACTCAAGGCCGCGGATCGCTTGCTGCAACTCGGCTCGCGACGATTCCAGTTCGCGCTCGAGTTCGGCCACCCGCGGATGCTCGCCGTCGACCGCCGGGGTAGCGGCCTGGCCGGAAGGCGCAATCGGCGCGTCGACGAAGCAGATTAGCAGCAGCCGCTCGCCGTCGTGCTGCACCGGCTGAGCGACGATGTCGAATGCGGTGACGCCGCCCTGGTGCGTCGCACGGCCGCCGCCCACTACGACGCGGGCATCACCCTTGCTGGCCTGCTGGATCGCCGCACGCAGCTTGGTGCGGGTCTCCTGGCGCGCCATCGAAGGCAGATCGACACTGGGTTGCCCCGGCGGGATGCGCAGGTAGCGATCGAGCGTGCCAAGCGTGAACAGGCACTCGTTGCGCGCATTTATCAGCACCGCGGCCGGCGCGTATTGCTCGAGCACGAGGCGCCGGCACAACTCGGCCAGCGCCAACAGACGCGGTGGCACCGAACCGGCGTTGCCGCCGTTGCTGCCACGCACACCGAGGCGTGCGGGTAGTGCGAACGGGTACTCGTCCGGTCGGTTATGACCGATCCGGCGATACAGCCGCGCCGGCTTCGAGATGGCTTCGAAGCGGCCAGCGGCATTGCCGATCGTCTCGGCGGCGCCGAGCAGCAGCACGCCACCGTTGCGCAGCCCGAAATGGAACAGCGACACTACCTTGGCCTGTGCTTCAGGCTGCAGATAGATCAGCAGGTTGCGGCACGACACCATGTCCAGCCGGGAGAACGGCGGATCGGACAGCATATCCTGTACCGTGAAAATCACCGCGGAGCGCAGTTCGGCGCTGATGCGATAGGCGTCTTCGAGTTTGATGAAAAACCGTGCCAGGCGCGCCGGCGAGACCTCAGCCTCGATACTGGAAGGATAAACCCCCTCACGCGCCGCAGCGACCGCGTCGGAGTCGATGTCGGAAGCGAAGACCTGGAGCTTGATGTGCCGTGCGCTCTCGCCGAGGTGCTCGAGAAACAGCATCGCCAGCGAATAGGCCTCCTCGCCGGTGCTGCAGCCGACCGTCCAGACGCGGATTGGCCGGTCCTCGGTATGCGCACCGACCAGCGTTGGGATCGTCTCCGCCGCCAGCAGATCGAATACCTTGGTATCGCGGAAGAAGCTGGTAACGTTGATCAGCAGGTCCTTGGCGAGTTGGTTGCGTTCGGCCGCGTCGGTTGCCAGCACGGCGTGGTAGCGATCCAGCCTACTTGCCGCGATTCCGATCAGGGACATCCGATGTTCGATCCGTCGCCGCAGCGTGCCCTGCTTATACAAACGGAAGTCTTGCACCGTGTGGGTGCGCAGCAGTTCGATGATCGCTGCCAGCCAGTCTCCGCTCTTGCCCACGGCCGCTGGCTCGGCCGGTGTCGCCGCGTTCAGCTTGCTGGCGAACCGGGCCAAGGCGGCCGGTATCTCCGCGAGCGCCAGCACCTGGTCCACCGCCCCGCTGGCGATCGCACTGCGCGGCATGCCGTCAAATCCCGCTTCGCCCGGTTGCTGGGCGATAACCAGGCCGCCGGCATCGCGCACCGCCACTACCCCCAGGCTGCCGTCGCTGCCGCTGCCCGACAGCACCACTGCCGCGGCACGCCGGCCGGCATCGGCAGCCAGGGTATGCAGCAGGAAGTCGAACGGCATCCGCGCCCCCCGCAGGGCGCTCGGCCGTGATAACAACAGGGTGTCGGCACGCACCGAAAGATACACGCCGGGCGGGATGACATGGATCCGGTCTACCTGCAGCGCCATGCCATCGGCCGCCTGCACCACCGGCATCGCGGTGTGCGTGCCGAGCAACTCGGCCAGCAGGCTGTCATGCGTCGGGTCCAGATGATGGACCACGACGAATGCCAGCCCGGAATTCGACGGCAGCAGGTCGAACAGCTTGCTGCAGGCTTCCAACCCGCCGGCAGAAGCGCCAATCGCTACGATGGAGAGTGGCGGCGCGCGGGGTGGGCGCGGCGGTTCAGTGGCAGGTGCGCGGCTTGGTGGCATTGCTCAGAGTCCTCTTTGGAACCTTAATCGCGACCTC
>JBEPUI010000182.1:0-2236 GCA_041691615.1 Pseudomonadota bacterium | reverse complement strand
TGATGGTCATGAGGTGTCGATCCTGATCGGGCCGGCGGGATGGGTGCGCGGCGTGTGGCCGCGTTCGAAGGTCTCGATGATGATCATGCGGCCGCCGCAGCACGGGCAAGGATGCGACAGTGCTGGTGGCTCGCCGGCATCGGTGTTGGCCGCACTGGCGGCATCATTGCGCGCCGCCGGAGCGGCGAGCAATTCGCGGGCTCGCGCGATGTTCTCGACCCGCTTGCTGCTGGCGAACAGGCCGTAGTGGCGGATGCGGTGGAAGCCGCCGGGGAGCGCGTGAATGAGGAATCTGCGGATGAACTCGTGGGTCGCGAGCGTCATCGTCTTGGCCTGCTCTTGCCCTTTGGCGCGATAGTCCTTCCACTTGAAGGTGACGCCGTTGCGGTCGAGCGCGATGAGGCGGCTGTTGGAGATGGCGACGCGGTGGGTGTAGCGCGACAGGTAGGCGAGCACGGCTTCGGGCCCGCCGAACGGGCGCTTGCTGTAGATCACCCATTCGCTTCTGCGCAGCGGCGCCAGATAGGCCGCGAAGGCTTGCGTGTCGGCAAGCGGGGCATGATCGCCGAAGAAGTTAAGGCGGCCGGCTGCGTGCGCTGCCATGAGCTTCTCCAGGAACAGCCGGCGGAACAGCCGCGAGAGCACGCGGACCGGCAGGAAGAAGCCCGGCCGACACGAGACCCACCTGCTGCCGTCGAGCGCGATGCCGCCGCCCGGCACGATCATGTGCACGTGCGGGTGATGGTTGAGCGCCGAGCCCCAGGTGTGCAGGACAGAAGTGAGGCCGACGCGAGCGCCGAGGTGTTTGGGATCGGCCGCGATTGTGATCAGCGTCTCGGCCGAGGCCTTGAACAGAATGTCGTAGATGGCGGCCTTGTTCTGGTAGGCGACATCGGCGATCTGAGCCGGCAGCGTGAACACCACGTGATAGTACGGCACCGGCAGCAGGTCGGCCTCGCGCTCTGCGAGCCACTGCTTCGCGGCGGCGCCCTGGCACTTCGGGCAGTGCCGGTTGCGGCAGGAATTGTAGGCGATCTGGGTGTGCGCACAGTCCTCGCAGCGCGCGACATGGCCGCCGAGGGCCGCCGTGCGGCAGCTCTCGATCGCCGACATCACCTTCAACTGCTGGAGACTGACATGGCCGGCATTGGCTTGACGCCACGCCGGACCATGGCCGCGGAAGATATCCGCGACCTCCAGTGCCGGACGCGCCACCCGCGTCGTGCTTAGGAGGGTGGCGCGTCCCTGGGCTCATTCTTCTTGGGTGTCAGCGGCGTGAGGCGATCCAGCGGGCTCATGACCTCGCGGATGGTGTTGGTGGCGACGCGGGTGTAGAGCGCCGTTGTCTCGAGCTTGGCGTGACCCAACAGGACCTGAATCACCCGAATATCGATGTTCTGCTCGAGCAGATGGGTCGCGAAGCTGTGGCGCAAGGTGTGCGGCGTCACCCGCTTGGTAATCTCGGCCATGTGGGCCGCGGCGTGGCAGGCGCGCGTGAGCTGGCGTGTCGTCATCGGGCTGGCCGGCTTCAGTCCCGGAAATAGCCAGCCCTGCGGGCGAGACATGCGATACCAATCGCGCAGAAGTTCGAGCAGCACCGGGGAAAGCATCGCGTGGCGATCCTTGCGGCCTTTGCCCTGCTCAACGCGCAGCATCATGCGCTCGGAGTCGACATCGGATACCTTCAGCGAGATGACCTCGGAAACACGCAGCCCCGCACCGTAGGCGACACTCAGCGCTGCCTTGTATTTGACGCTCGGCGCGGCCTCCAGAAAGCGCGCAACCTCCTCGGGGCTCAACACCACCGGAACCTTGCGCGGCTCGCGCATGAACGACAGGTGCTTGGCAAGCTCGGGCCGATCCAGCGTCACATTGAAGAAGAACCGCAGCGCCGAGACGGTGGAGTTGATTTTTGGCGCGCCAGCGCCGCTCGACGCCAGATGCAGCCGAAAGCTGCGCACGTCCTCCGACTGGGCCAGGTCGGGAGAGCGGCCGAGAAACGCCGCGAAGTCCTTGACCCTGTGCACGTAGTCATGTTGGGTCTTGGCCGCGAACTTGCGGATCGCCATGTCTTCGATCATGCGCCGGCGCAACGGGCTGATGACTTGGTCGGTCATGGGGATGCTCCTGTCTGATGTGAGGTTGGCAACCCCTCATCCTCAGACAGGACGCTCCCATCCCGATACTGGCTGAACTGCCAGCCCCGACGCCCCTACCGCGCGAGCGGTTTAGTCCT
>JBEPUI010000181.1:0-2425 GCA_041691615.1 Pseudomonadota bacterium | reverse complement strand
TGCGACAGCCACTCAACACAAGAGTGACTGCCGCAAGCCACCCGCTTCACGGCGCCTGCGCCCTACGCGCACCGGGGCCCAGCGCCACCGACCACGCTGCACACGTCGCGCCAATCCAACCGTAAGGCGCTGCGCCGAAACTGTTAGGTGATTCGGCGCCGTGTGCGTCGGGAAGCACCGTCGCGCCAGACCGAGATGACGCGCAAACATCCTGTGCAAGCCTGATGTGCCGAGCGCGCGTGCAGACTCGCATGCCGACGCTTCGCGCAATTGCGGCATGTCGACGGCATTTTCCTTCGATGGCAAGTCGCGACGTGTGGAGGGAAACGGCGAATGGGCTGTGCCGGTCCGTGCGCCGCGCCGACGCTCGCGGGTGGCGCGGTTAGGGAGCCTTGTTTTGGCGACCGCGGCCGCGCCGGGTACCCGCGACGTCGGCGTTTGCGGCGCCCGGACCGGCGCAGCCCATTCGCCGTTTCCCGCGCTCAACTGTCACCGCAGATTCGCAATTTCGCGCGCACCGTGCCACAAGGTGACGCTGATTTACCAGCAGGTGTATCCGCCGTCGACGACCACCACGCTTCCCGTCATCAGACTGGCCGCGTCGGACGCGAGGAAGTGCACGACCGACGCGATCTCGTCGACGGTGCCCAATCGCGCCATCGGCGTGCCGGCGATCCACGCCGCGTACATGTCCGGCTTCGACTTCACGAATTCATTCAGTGGCGTGCTGATGTAGGTCGGCGCAACGGCGTTCACGCGCACGCCGCGATCAGCCCACTCCGCCGCCAGCGACTTCGTCAGGTGATGCACGCCGGCCTTGGACGCGTTGTACGAACTTTGCGCCTGCGGCTTGTTGACGATCAGGCCCGACATCGAGCCGATGTTGACGATCGCGCCGCGCTTCGCCGCCAGCATGTGCCGGCCGAACGCGCGGCAGCACCAGAACACGCCGTTCAGGTTGACGTCGACGACGTCCCGCCACTGTGCGTCCGACATCGACTCGGCCGGGACTTCGCTGTGCACGATGCCGGCATTGCAGACGAGGATGTCGACGCCGGCACCGCCCGCGGCCAGCGTGTCGGCGGCCGCGGTGACCGCCGCCGGCTCGGTGACGTCGACGATCACGACGTCGGCCGCATATCCCCTTGCGCGCAACGCCGCGCGTCCTTCATCGGCGACGCGCGCATCGCGGTCGGCGATGATCACTCTCGCGCCGGCCTCCGCCAGCGCTTCGCAGATCGCGAGCCCTATCGCGCGACCACCGCCGGTGACGAGCGCGGTGCGCCCGGCGAGACTCAGTTTCTCGAGATACATGGCGTCAGGCGGCCGGCTCCTGCGGCAGGAAATCGGGCGTGGACAGGTAGCGCTCGCCGGTGTCGTAGTTGAACCCGAGGATCGTCAAGCCCGCGGCGATGTCCGGCAGCTTCTGCTTGATCGCCTGCAACGTCGCGCCGGAAGAGATGCCGACCAGCACGCCTTCCTCGCGCGCGTAGCGCCGCGCCATTTCCTTGGCGTCGTTGGCGTCGACCTGGATCGTGCCGTCGAGCAGTTTCACGTTCAGGTTGGCGGGAATGAACCCGGCGCCCAATCCCTGGATCGGATGCGGGCCGGGCTTGCCGCCGCTGATCACCGGCGACAGCGTCGGTTCGACGGCATAGACCTTCAGCTTCGGGAATTTCGGCTTCAGCACCTGCGCGACGCCGGTGATGTGGCCACCGGTGCCGACACCCGTGATCAGCACGTCGATACCTTGCGGAAAGTCGGCGAGGATCTCGGCCGCCGTGGTGCGCGCATGCACTTCGACATTCGCCGGATTGTCGAATTGCTGCGGGATCCACGAATTGGGCGTTGCCGCCTGCAGCTCCTTGGCGCGCGCGATCGCGCCATTCATGCCTTTTTCGCGCGGCGTCAGGTCGAAAGTCGCACCGTAGGCGAGCATCAGCCGCCGCCGCTCGACCGACATGCTGTCCGGCATCACCAGCACCAGCTTGTAGCCCTTCACCGCAGCGACCAGCGCAAGGCCGATGCCGGTGTTGCCCGACGTCGGCTCGATGATCACGCTGCCCTTTTTCAGCACGCCGCGCTTCTCGGCGTCCTCGACCATTGACAACGCGATGCGATCCTTGATCGAGCCGCCCGGGTTGACGCGCTCCTGCTTGATCCAGATGTCGTGCGTGTCGCCGAACATGCGGTTGACCTTGACGTGCGGCGTGCCGCCGATGGTGTCGAGAATGGTCCGTGCTTTCATGAAATCCTCCGCTAAGGTTGCGCCCGGTCATCATAGCCGATGGCCGCGCGTGCCGACGGCACCCGCGGCATATGCTTAGTGCCGGGGAATCGCCGCGCAGTCGCGCGTCCTTTCTTGCACATCCGCGCGCTGCACACATCGATGCGCTGTACGTCATCGATGCGCGCACGGACCTAG
>JBEPUI010000180.1:0-2515 GCA_041691615.1 Pseudomonadota bacterium | reverse complement strand
CGATTTTCCGCGAAATGGGCGCGCTGGGCCTGCTCGGCGCGACGCTGCCCGCCGAGTATGGCGGCGCCGACCTCAACTACGTTTGCTATGGCCTGATCGCACGCGAAGTCGAGCGCGTCGATTCGGGCTACCGGTCGATGATGAGCGTGCAAAGCTCGCTGGTCATGTTCCCCATCTTTACCTACGGCAGCGAAGCGCAGCGGCGCAAGTTCCTGCCAAGGCTCGCAAGCGGCGAGTGGATCGGCTGCTTCGGCCTGACCGAGCCCGACCACGGGTCCGATCCCGGCTCGATGGTGACGCGCGCGCGTGCCGCCGACGGCGGCTATCGCTTGCACGGCGCCAAGATGTGGATCTCCAATTCGCCGATTGCCGACGTGTTCGTCGTCTGGGCAAAGACCGACGATGGCGTGGTGCGCGGCTTCATCCTCGAAAAGGGCATGAAGGGACTGTCGGCGCCGAAGATCGAGGGCAAGTTCAGCCTGCGCGCGTCGGTCACCGGCGAAATCGTCATGGACGACGTGTTCGTGCCCGCCGAAAACCTGCTGCCCAACGTGCAGGGATTGAAGGGGCCGATGGGCTGCCTCAACAGCGCGAGGTATGGCATCGCGTGGGGCGCGCTCGGCGCCGCCGAGTTCTGCTGGCAGGCGGCGCGGCAATACGTGATGGATCGCAAGCAGTTCGGCCGGCCGCTCGCGGCCAACCAGCTGGTACAGAAGAAGCTCGCCGACATGCAGACCGAAATCGCGCTTGGGCTGCAGGGGTGCCTGCGCCTCGGCCGGATGAAGGACGAGGGCATCGCGTCGCCGGAGATCACGTCGATCATGAAGCGCAATTCCTGCGGCAAGGCGCTCGACATCGCCCGCACCGCGCGCGACATGCATGGCGGCAACGGCATCGTCGATGAATTCCACGTGATCCGGCACGTGCTGAACCTCGAGACGGTCAACACCTACGAAGGCACGCACGACATCCACGCGCTGATCCTCGGCCGCGCGCAAACCGGCATCTCGGCGTTCTGACCGATGTGGCCGATCGATCGCCGCGCTTTGCCCGCGGGTCCTGCGCCATTCTGCCGATGAAGCTCTACGATTATTTCCGCTCGTCGGCGGCCTATCGCGTGCGAATCGCGCTCAACCTCAAGGGCGTCGCGCCAACGCGGGCGTTCGTGCACCTGCGCAACGGCGCGCAGCAGCAACCGGACTACCTCGCGCGCAATCCGCATGGACTCGTACCGCTGCTGGAACTCGACGACGGCCGCGCGCTGACCCAGTCGCTCGCGATCATCGAATACCTCGACGAGACGCATCCCTCGCCACCGCTGCTGCCTGCGCAACCCGTCGATCGGGCGCGCGTTCGCGGCATTTCGCTGGCGATCGTCGCCGACATTCACCCGATTGACAATCTTCGCGTGCTGCAATACCTGAAGGCGACGTTCGGCGCCGACGATGCCGCCCGCGACGCGTGGTATTCGCACTGGATCGCCGTCGGGCTCGCGGCACTGGAACAACAACTCGCGCCTGATCCCCAGACAGGACGCTTCTGCCATGGAGACACGCCGACGCTGGCCGATTGCTGCCTGGTTCCGCAGCTCGCCAACGCGCGCCGCGTGACGCTCGACCTCGCGGCGTTTCCGACGCTGATGCGCATCGAAACGGCATGTGCGGCCTTGCCGGCGTTCGCCGATGCGGCGCCGATGAAGCAGCCGGATGCAGAATGAAGACAAATTTGCCAACCCCCGGAGTGACGACAACATGAATTTCGCGATCCCCGCGTGGGAAATGCCCACGGTGCCCATCCACGGCACCGCCGATCGATTTCCCGTTCGCCACATCTATTGCGTGGGTCGCAACTACGCCGAGCACGCGAAGGAAATGGGCGGCGATTCCAGCAAGGAGCCGCCGTTTTTCTTCACCAAGGCCGCCGATGCGATCCTCGCCGTCGACGCAGGGCATCGCGGGCGAATGCGTTACCCGATGGCGACCGAAGACCTGCATCACGAAATCGAGATGGTGGTGGCGATCGGCCGCGCGGGTGCCGCTCGCACAGCGGACAATGCGCTCGACCTGGTATTCGGCTATGCGGTCGGCCTCGACATGACGCGCCGCGACCTGCAAAACCAGATGCGGGAAAAGAAACGCCCGTGGGACATCGGCAAGTCGTTCGCGCAGGCGGCGCCGATCGCGCCGATCCATACGGTGGCGGACGTCGGACATCCGGCCAAGGGCGGCATCGCGCTGTCGGTGAACGACAAGCCGCGGCAGCAAGGCGATCTCGCGGACATGATCTGGGACGTGCCGCACATGATCGCGTTCCTGTCGAAGATGTATGAATTGCTGCCCGGCGACCTCATTTTCTCGGGCACGCCATCGGGCGTGGGCGCGGTCGTCGCCGGTGACCGGCTGAACGGCAGCATCGCCGGACTGACGCCGCTGGCGGTCGACATCGTCGCGTAACGCGTGTGGAGACTTATGTGAATGAAATGAGGTCGGTGGACAATGAGGTCGGTGGACAATGA
>JBEPUI010000179.1:0-2540 GCA_041691615.1 Pseudomonadota bacterium | reverse complement strand
GACTGGAACGTCGACGACTTCCTGCCGGCGACGCGCAAGATCATGTCGGACAAGGCCGGCAACCTCTATGGCATTCCCTGGACTGTCGACGTATCGATGGCGTGCGCCGGCCGATACGACATCATGGAGAAGATGGGCCTCGCGATGCCCAAGACGTTCGACGAGGTCGAGAAAGTGGCCGCCGCGACCAACAAGGACGGCATCGCGGGTTTCGTCGGCGACAATCGCCACGGCTGGAATTTCCCGCCGTACCTGCAGGGATTCGGCGGCAACGTGTTTCGCAACGCGCCGAACGACCTGATGCCCGCGCTCGATACCCGCGAAGCCATTGCCGCGGCGGATTTCTTTTCGCACCTGTTGCGCGACTATGGTCCGAACGGCGTGCTGTCGTACAGCTATGACCAGGTGACGGCAGCACTCAAGCAGGGCCGCGGCAACTACGCGACCGAGGGCCACATCTTCCTGATGCCCGCGGCCGATCCGGACAGCAAGGCCGCCAAGACGGTACGTTATTCGGCGTTTCCCCGCGGACCCGCGGGCGATTTCCCCGGCTTCGCCACGCATGCCTGGGGAATTCCGGTCGGCGCGAAGAACAAGAAGGCGAGCTGGGAATTCATCAAGTGGGCGATGTCGAAAGACATGATGATGCGTGCGGTGACCGAGAAGGGCTATTCGTCGCCCAGCCGCCGTTCGGTGGTCGAGAGTCCCGAGTTCAAGAAGCGCCTGACGCTCAATGGCAACGACGTCGCCGACATCTATCTCAAAGCCGCCGAGACCGCCGCGGGCAGCGACTACATGGCCTACCGCATCGTGCAGGGGTTTCCGCAGGTCGACACGCTGATCGGGCAGGCCATCGAGCGCATCGTCACCAAGCAGATGTCCGCGGCCGACTCGATGAAACTGGCGCAGACCAGCGCCATCGCCGACCTCAAGCGCGCCGGCATTCGCATCTAGCGCACGCCAGGCAGCCATGGCCGCTGCCGTCGCCACCATCGAGCACGGGATCGGGCCGCGCCAGCGGCTCGCCGTGCTCAGCGGGCTGATGCCCGCGATCGTGCTGCTCGCCGCGCTGACGCTCGCGCCGGCGCTGTATCTCTTCGTGATCAGCCTGACGCCGGCGACGCCGACCGTTCCTGCGTCGCTGACCGATTTCTCGGCACCCTTGCAGAATTACCTGGGTGCGCTTCACGACGCACGCTTCACCGACTCGCTCTGGGTGCAGTTGAAGCTTTCCGCGTCGACGGTCATCGCGCAGACGCTGCTCGGACTCGGCGCGGCCTTGCTGCTGAATCACCGCACGCGATTAGTCCAGGCGCTGCGCACCGTGTTCCTCATCCCGATGGTGCTGCCGCCGATCGTGGCGGCACTGATCTGGAAGATCCTTTACACGCCCGACATCAGTCCGATGCACCGCGCGCTTGCTGCGCTCAACATGCCGGTTAAGTCGCTAATCACCAATCCCGACACGGCGCTCTGGGCGATCGCCTTCGCCGACACCTGGGAGTGGTTTCCCTTCACGATGCTGATCATCCTGGCCGCGCTGCAGATGGTGCCGCGCGAACCGCTGGAGGCAGCGCGGGTCGACGGCGCCAGTCGGCTCCAGCTCTTCTGGTACATCGAGCTGCCCTTCATCCAGCCGGCCATCGTGGTCGCCGCACTGTTCCGATTGATCGACAGCATCAAGGCATTCCCGCTGATCTATGTGCTGACGAGCGGCGGGCCGGGCACCACCACGCAGGTCACCAACTACTACGCGTTCACCCAGGCATTCAATTATGCGTATTGGGGATACGCGAGTGCGATTGCGATCATGCTGACCGCGGGCGTGTTCGCATTGAGCTGGCTGATCGGCAGTCTCGGCGCGAGGTCGTCCCCGCATGGCTGATCAACTCGCGCTCGAGTCGATAGACGATCCGGTGCGTCGCGGCCGGTGGCGCAAACGCGCCGGCCGCATGTTGGCCAACGTGGCGCTCGGGCTGATGCTGCTGTTCGTGCTGTTTCCGATCGTGTGGCTGGTGCAGATGTCGGTTCGTCCCGACGAGGACATTCTCGGCTACCAGTTGCTCTTCACGCCGACGCTGGCGCATTACCGCGCGCTCGTCGAGAGCAAGTTCCTGCATTCCTTCCTGAACAGCGTCGTGTCGAGCTGCGTGTCGACGCTGGTCGCGCTGCTGGTGGGCACTCCCGCCGCCTATGTGCTCTCACGCTGGCGCTTCCGCGCGCGCAGCAAGATCGCGATGTGGATACTGTCGACGCGCATGGCGCCGCAGATCACCTTCACGATCCCCTTCTTTCTCTTCTATCGGTACGTCGGTCTCAGCGATACCGTCTGGGGTCTGGCGCTGATCTACCTGACGTTCAACCTCGCGCTGGTGATCTGGATGATGCAGTCGTTCTTCGACGCCGTGCCGAGAGCGCTCGAGGAAGCGGCCTGGATCGATGGCGCCAGCATTTGGAACGCCTTCCTGCGCATCACGCTTCCACTGACGGCGCCGGGACTCGCCGCTGTCGCAGTCCTCTGCTTCATCTTTTCGTGGAAC
>JBEPUI010000178.1:0-2563 GCA_041691615.1 Pseudomonadota bacterium | reverse complement strand
GATCGCGACCACGATCATCAGTTCGATCAGAGTGAAGCCCTGCTGCAGACGTTTCATTGGTAAATTCTCCTGAGGAAAAAAGGGACGTGCCCGGCACCCAGCGATGCTGGGACTAATGGAGCAACGAGCGTGCCGGAGGAGGAGAATTCGGCCAAAAAGATGAGGCAATTTCTTGTTTTTATTGAATATTCATAACATTGCGTGCCGACAGGCGGGAGGCGTCAACCGGTCGTCGTTGGCACGCTGAAATGGCGAGTTGCCCTCGCAGGAACGTGCTACGGAGGGTGAGTGACGCTTGGCGTCACATGGGGGTACGACGCTGGGTTCCCGCTTTCGCGGGAATGACGGGGGGTGTTTGGTGGGATGGAGAGCAAAGGCAACGGCACTGGGTTCCCGCTTTCCCGGGAATGACGGGGGGTGTTTCGTGGGGATGGAGGGCAAAGGCGACGACGCTGGGTTCCCGCTTTCGCGGGAATGACGGGGATGTAGATGACGAGACGGCTATCCACACGCGGGTGCTACTTCGCCGCGATGAACTCCAGCCGTGCGCCTGCCACCTCGAAAATGTCGCCGCTCGTGAGCGCGGCGCCGTCGGCGGGCAATGCGCTGCCGTTGAGCAACGGCGCGTGTTCGCCTTCGCGAGAGTGCAAGCGATAACCACCCTCGCCACGACCGATCGCGGCGACCTGCACGCCCACGCGACCGATCACCACCTCGTCGCGCTCGATGATCAGGCTGCGTCCCGCGCTCGCCCCCGATAGCACCGTCACGCGCGCCGGCTGGGGCCGCGTTTCCAGCGATTGCGGGGCACGGCGCTCGACAATTCGCTCCGCCGTGGATTCCGCGTAAGTGCCCGCAACCTTCCCATTCGCGCCCTCGCCGTTTGTCGCGTCACCGGAGCGAATCCGCGCCATGTGCTCGAGGCCGCGATTGGTCGATGCGCGTTCGCCCAAGGGATCGGGGTCCGCTTCCATCGACGGTTCGGCGCGCTCGTCGAATGGACTCGATTGCGGCGCCGCCGGGGCTTCGTTTGCGTTTCGGGAAGGCGACGTGCCAGCAACATTCGCCTCCGACCGTGCGAAGTCATCGACATCGGCACCCGATACGTGCACCGGATCGGTCTTGGCATTGGCAATGGCATCGTTTTTCGCGCCCGACCCCGCTGCTGGCGCCACCTTCGGCTCACCCTTCCGCGCCGCCTCCGCCTTCTTCCGCGGCTTCGCGCGTGCGATCGCGTCCTGGTGCAGCTCGATCTCGATGTCGTCCGGCACATATTCACGCACGGGCGGCAACGGCACGGGCTCGACGCGCTCGCCGAACAGCTTCAATTCGTTGCGCACCGCGCGCACGTTGTCGGGCTCGACATCCGACGTCTCGTCCGACAGGTAGACGAGCTTCTGCCGGCCGATGTCGATCTGGTCACGGTCGCGCAAGAAGTGCTTTTGCACCGCGGCGCCGTTCACCAGCGTGCCGTTGGTGCTGTTCAAGTCCTCGAGGAACGAGTCGTCGAGGATGGTCACCACCGCCGCATGCTCGCCCGACACCGCGGGATGCGGCAGGCACAGGTCGTTGTCGGGGCGCCGGCCGATCACTACGCGTTCCTTGACGAGGTTGATCGCCTTGGTGGTTCCGTCGTCCATGAACAGCACGAGCTTGCCCATCGACGTCTACTTCCCTTTTTTCTTGGCGAGGAAACGCTTCGCCCAGCCATTGTCGGGCAGGAACTCCGGGGGCACCTGCACGATGATCACCGAGATATTGTCGCGCCCGCCGTTCTTGTTGGCGAGCTCGACCAGCTCGGCGGCGGCTTCCGCCAGCTCGAGGCGATGCTCGTCGACGATGTTGTGCACGATGTCGGGATCGACCATGTCGGTCAGGCCGTCGGAGCACAGCAGGTAGATGTCGTTGGCCTCGACGCGGTACTCGGTGATGTCGGCCGGCACGATGGCCTCGATGCCCAGCGCGCGCGTCACCAGGTTCTTGTTGAGCGCGTACTTGGCCTGCTCGGCGGTGATCTGTCCGGCATCGATCTGCTCCTGCAGCAGCGAATGGTCGTGCGTCAGCTGCTCGAACTTCTCGCCGCGCAGCCGGTAGCAGCGCGAATCGCCGATGTGGCCGATCGACACGCGGTTGGCGAAGAACACCGCGGTGACGATCGTCGTGCCCATGCCCGCGCATTCGGGACGCGCCTGCGCGGCCTCGTAGATGCCCTTGTTGGCGGCGGCGATCGTCTGCTGCAGCAGCAGTGCGGCGTGGGTGAGGCCGCTGTTGGCGTCGATCTTGGATAGCTCGCGGCCCGAGCGAAGCGGCTCGAGCATGCCGTTGGTGACGACGCTGACGGCGATGCCGCTCGCGACTTCGCCGGCGTTGTAGCCGCCCATGCCGTCGGCGAGCACGGCGATGCCCGCCTCGTTATCGACGTAGATCGTGTCTTCGTTATGCGAGCGCACCATGCCGGGGTGCGACAGGCTCGCCGAGCCAAGTTCCGCGCGTTGCGCCATGGACCGTTCAGACGATTCGGGGAGACCGAAGTTTACGCATGGATGGTGTGGGGCGGAAGGGC
>JBEPUI010000177.1:0-2569 GCA_041691615.1 Pseudomonadota bacterium | reverse complement strand
GCCAAGGGCAAGGGCAGGGCCAAGGGCAAGGGCAGGGCCAAGGGCAAGGGCAGGGCCAAGGGCAAGGGCAAGGGCAAGGGCAGGGCCAAGGGCAAGCTCAACGGCACGGCCCGGGACCAGGACAAGGGTACGGGCAGGGGGCCCAAGGTCAGGGGCAAGGACAGGGACAACGCCAGGGCCAGGGACAACGCCGGGGCCAGGGCCAGGGCCGCGGACCCGGTCAAGGCGGCGGACAAGGGCGCCCGCACGGACAAGGCTCGCGCGACCCGAATCGCGCACCGCCCGACCAGTCGCCGCATGCCGCGTCCGAAGATTTCGGCAATCGCATTGCTCCTGCACCGCGCATCGACGGCGAGGGCCCGTCAGGAAATGCGGGGCCGCGTCGGGACGGCAATGCGGGCGCGCGCCCTAAGGGCAACAACAAGTTCCGCGGCAAGTCGCCGCGACCGCCGGGACAGGGTGGCAACGGGCAGGGAGGAGCCCGCCAGGGCGGCAACGCACCGGGCAACTATGGCCAGGGAGGCGGCAATTCGCCCGGTAACTATGGACAGAGCAACTATGGCAACGGCGAAGTCGTCGGGCGCCAGCCGCAGTTGACGATGCATTCGCATGGCCAGGGCAACCATGCGCCCAACCGGCCGGGATTCGGAACGAAGCAAAACCGCAACCGGCGCGGGCCGGGACAACCGCCGAAGCAGGTGTGGGTGGGCTTGCCCAAGGACGAGGACGAGCCGAAGTAACGCGTCGCTAGTCCTGCAGGAAGAGATCGGTGCGCAACGCCGCACCGGGCAGCACCGCGTATCGATCGAAATCGCGCACGCCTTCGTCGCGCAGCACGTCGTCGTCGATGTAAAAGTTGCCGGTGGATTGTCGCGCGTCGCGCGTCATCACCGCGTGCGCGGCGTCGGCGACGATTTCCGGCTTGCGGCATTGCGACGTGTCGACGCCCGGGATCATCGCGATCGCGGCGGTGGCGATCACCGTTCGCGGCCATAGCGCGTTGACGCCGATGCCGGCCGCGCGGAACTCCTCGGCCATGCCCAATACGCAAAGGCTCATGCCGTACTTGGCGATCGTATAGGCGACGTGCGGCGCGAACCACTTCGCGCGCAGGTCCGGCGGCGGCGCCAGTGTCAGGATCTGCGGATTGCGTCCCGCCGCGGCGGCGAGCAGCAGCTGCGGCAGGCACGCCTGTGCACACAGGAACGTGGCGCGCACGTTGACATCGAACATCAGGTCGAAGCGTTTCATCGGCGTCGCAAGCGTGCCGGTCAGGCTGATCGCGCTGGCGTTGTTCACCAGGATGTCGACGCCGCCGAAGCGCGCAACCGCTGCGGCCACCGCGGCCGCCACGGCCGCGTCGTCGCGAACGTCGCAGGCGACCGCGAGCGCGTGACCGCCGGCAGCCTCGATCGCAGCGGCCGCGCTGTGGATCGTGCCGGGCAATCGCGGATTGTCGGTGACGGTCTTGGCCGCGACCACGACGTTGGCGCCGTCGCGTGCCGCGCGCAGCGCGATCGCAAGGCCGATGCCGCGCGAGCCGCCGGTGATGAACAACGTCTTGCCGGCGAGCGTGCGATCGGCGGGTTGCATCGATTGGCTATTGCGCGCCGTCGAAACGCGGCGCTCGCTTGGCGATGAACGCACCGATGCCTTCGACGAAGTCGTCCGTCGCCGAGAGTTGCCCGAACGACAACGCTTCGGCATGCAGTTGCCCGGACATCGTGCGCTGAGGCGAATCGCGCAGCAACCGCTTGGTCGCGCGCAGCGCATGCACGGGCCCCTGGCGAAGCACCTCGACGACCGCGTCGACGGCCGAATCGAGCTCGGCCAGCGGCACCACGCGGTTGACGAGGCCCAGTTCGAGCGCCTTCGCGGCGTCGAAACGCTCACCCAGCAGCAGGATCTCGGCCGCGCGGCGATGCCCGACAAGTCGTGGCAGCGACCACGTGCCGCCGCCGTCGGGGGAGAGCGCGATGTTGCGGTACCCGGCGGCGAAGTAGGCGTCGTCCGCGGCGATCACCAGGTCGCAGGCGTTCATCAGCGACACGCCGAATCCGGCGACTGCGCCCTGGATTCGCGCAACCACCGGGTGCGGCATCCGTACCAGATTCTCGATTGCCGCATGCACGCGGCCGACCGCACCGGCGAACAAGCGGCGGCGCTCGTCGGCGTCGCGCGACAGTTCGACGGCAAAGGCGCGGATGTCGCCGCCGGCCATGAAATGCCGGCCTTCGCCGCGCACCACCACCACGCGCAGCGATGGGTCTTCCGCGAGCTCGTGCGTCGCGTCGACCAGCGCATCCATCATCGCGAAATCGAGGGCGTTGAGCGAGGTGGGCCGCGCCAGCGTCAGCGTGCCGACACCGTGGCTGCGGGTGACGCTGACCGGCTTCGGATCCATCGATCAAGTCTAGTTCGGATCCATCGATCGAGTCCAGCTCCGATCCATCGATCGAGTCCAGCTCCGATCCATCGATCGAGTCCAGCTCCGATCCATCGATCGAGCCTGGTTCCGATCCATCGATCGAGCCTGGTTCCGATCCATCGATCGAGTGCAGCAAAGATC
>JBEPUI010000176.1:0-2593 GCA_041691615.1 Pseudomonadota bacterium | reverse complement strand
TCCCGCCCCAGGGATGTCTTGCCGGTGCATGTCAAATCGAGGCAAGGTCACATTGCGGACGACACCGCAGGTGAATCGACTCCAGCGCCTGGCCGGCCGGCAGCACGCGGCCGATGCAGGCGGTCCGAGCGTAGCCCAGGGAGCGCAGCGCGGCGATGCAAGCCTCGGCTCGCGCCGCCGGCACACTGGCGAGCAGGCCGCCCGCGGTTTGCGGATCGAAGAGCAGCGGATAGTTAGGGTGTCGCAGCGTCTCGGGCTGGTTGTCGAGCGCGCGGCGCAGGCGCACGTTGGCCGCTTGCAGCGAGCTCATGATTCCCGCGGCGGCGGTTTCGGCTGCGCCGTCGAGGAGCGGCAGCGCGGCAAGGTCGATTTCGGCATCTACCGCCGATGCGCGAGTCATCTCTACCAAGTGCCCGAGGAGGCCGAAACCGGTAACATCGGTGCAGGCCGTGGCGCCGTGCGCGATCAGGCAGGGCACCGCCGCACGGTTAGACAGTTGCATCGATTCCAGCGCCGCGTCGATCCAGCGGCCGCGTGCCTGCCTCCGCTCGTGCGCCGCGAACAGCGTGCCGGTGCCGATTGGCTTGGTGAGGATCAGCGCGTCGCCCGGCCGCATGCCGCCCTTGCGCATAACGCCCACGAGCCGTTCGTCGATCAGCCCGTTGATCGCGAAACCCAGCGCCAGTTCGCGCCCCTCGCCCGTATGGCCACCGACCAGCGCGCAGCCGGCCTCGTTCAGCACGGCGACCGCGCCGGCCATCATCTGGAACACGGTGTCCTCAACTTTGCTTTCCAGCCCTGGCGGTACAGTGGCGATCGCGGTCGCCGACTGAGGCTCGCCGCCCATGGCGAAAATATCGCCGAGCGCATGATTGGCAGCGATCCGGCCGAAGATCCAGGGATCGTCGATGAAGGCGCGGAAGAAATCCACCGTGTGCACCATCGCGCTGCCCGCCGGCACGCGCATGATCGCCGCATCGTCGGGCGCATGCAGGCCGATCAGCACGTCGTCGCGCTCGATCGGCGCAACCCTCGACAGTGCCCGCGACAACAACGTCGCACCGACCTTGGCGCCGCAACCGCCGCAGCGCATCGCGATTGCCGAAATCGCCTCGGTTTGCTCGGCCTCGTCGAGCGGAATCAGCTCCGCCGGTGGCGACGCCGCGCTTTCCGCCATGGGCGGGAAATCGCGATAACGGCGCATGAAGCGGCGGTCGATCCAGTCCTTCCAGCGCCAAACCCATGCGCCGCGCACGCAAAGCGCGCCGCGCGAGGCTACCGCGTATCGGTCGCCGGTGCTGATCAGCGCGAGCCAGCGGCGCTGCGCACGATAGGAGACGAGCGGCCGGTGCAGCACCGATCCCCGCAGGTTCGCGGCCAGTGGTTTGGCCATGCGTACCGCGAAGACGCCGGCCTTTTCCAGCGGCGTGCCGATCAGCGATGCGCAGTCGCCCGCGGCGAAAATCAGCGGGTCAACTTCGCTTTGCAAGCTGTCGCGCACGCGGATGAATCCCTTGGCGTCGAGCGGGAGCCCGGTGTCGCGCAGCCACGGTGCGCCACCGGCCTGCGTCACCCAGAGGATTTCGTCGGCCTCGAATGACTCGCCGTTGCGCACCTCCAGGCGACCGGCGGCGACTTCGACGATCTCGGCGTTGCGGTGGATCGCGACGCGGCGCTCGGCCAACACGCGCTCGAAGACGCTCCGCACCACGGCGTTGTGCGTCGGCAGAATGTCGGCATTCGCGGAGAAGACGTGAAAGCGAAGTTCGTCCGGGTCGCGTCCCAGCGCAGTCAGTTCGCCGCGTAACCGATGCTGCATCGCCAAGACCAGCTCGACACCGCCGGCGCCGGCGCCAACCACGGCGATCGTCGTCGTCCCGGCATGCGCGCGCACCCGTCCCAGCAGCGCCAGCCAGTGGTCGTTGAAGCGCCGGATCGGCTTGACCGGCACCACGTGTTGTGCGGCGCCCTTGACGCCCGCGAGTTGCGGCGTCGAGCCGATGTTGATGGACAGCACGTCGTAGGGAACCGGTGGCCGGGTGCGGCACAGCACCCGGCGCGAGTCACGATCGATGCCGATCACCTCGTCGCGGAAATAGCGCGCGCCGGCGAATTCGGCCAGAGGTCGCAGGTCGATATGCACCTCGTCGAAATCGTAGTGCCCGGCGATATAGCCTGGCAGCATGCCCGAGTACGGTGTTTCGGTATCGGTGCAAATCAGCGTCAGCCGCACGCCGGGCAACGGCTTCATCGCGAAGTGGCGCAGAACGCCGACGTGACTGTGGCCACCGCCGACCAGGACGATGTCGCGGACGATCGGCGTGGTTGCTGCCTGCACTCAGTTCGCTCCCTGCACATCATTGACCAACAAATCGTCGACTAGCCGGGCAAGCAAGCGTCATCAAGCTTTGGCGCGAACACCTGTCGATCCAGCAGGATACCGTGCTAACCGAAATGACTCGATTCAACGAGGCGGTTGACCAGGCGTTGGCCGAATCGGTCGTCCGTTATTCCGATGAAGTGGGACGCTCGCGCGATGCGCGAGCGGGTCACCTATCACTTTACGGGCTGACGGGGATGCAGAGAGTGTCAT
>JBEPUI010000175.1:0-2641 GCA_041691615.1 Pseudomonadota bacterium | reverse complement strand
CGCGGGAATGACGGCAAGGGCCGGAATGACGGCCCTGCTCTATGAATGCGCGTTGGCACGCCGCGTTTGCAACACCTTCGCGGCCACCACCACCAGTGCCGCACAAATCACCGGCAATCCCCAGTGCAGCCAGTGCGCGTGCGCGTCGATCCACGGCATCAGCACCGCTTCACGCGCGAACATCTCGCCGGCGATGTAGCCCAGCAACCCGCCTCCGGCGACGATCAGGATCGGGAAGCGCTCGATCAGCTTGAGGATCAGCTGGCTGCCCACGACCACCAGCGGAATCGACACGATCAGCCCGAACGTCAGCAGCACCACGCTGCCATTCGCCGCGGCGGCGACGCCCAGCACGTTGTCGAGGCTCATCACGAGGTCGGCGATCACCACCGTCTTGATCGCGGAAAAGAGCCGGTCGCTGGCGGCGACTTCATCACCGCCACCCTCCTCCTCGGCAATGAGCTTGACGCCGATCCACAGCAGCAGCACGCCGCCGATAAGCTTCAGCCACGGAAGCTCGAGCAGCGACAGCGCGAAGACCGTGAGGATGATCCGCAGCGCGATTGCGCCGAACGCACCCCAGAACACGCCCCAGCGCCGTTGCTTCGGCGGCAGGTTGCGGCACGCCAGCGCGATCACCACGGCGTTGTCACCCGACAGCAGGATGTTGACGACGACGATCTCGAATGCGGCCAGCCAGAACTGCGGTGTCGCAAGCTCCGCCATCATTTCACAGCACCGACTTCAGCAGCTTTCCCATTTCTGCGGGGTTGCGCGTCACCTTGATGCCCGCGGCCTCCATCGCCGCGAGCTTTTCCTGCGCGGTGCCCTTGCCGCCGGAGATGATCGCGCCGGCGTGGCCCATGCGCTTGCCCTCCGGCGCGGTGACGCCGGCGATGAAGCCGACCACCGGCTTCTTCATGTTGGCCTTCACCCATTCGGCGGCGATTTCCTCGTCGGTGCCGCCAATCTCGCCGATCATCACCACCGCATCGGTCTCGGGATCGTCGTTGAAGAGCTTGAGGATGTCGATGTGCTTGAGTCCGTTGACCGGGTCGCCGCCGATGCCCACCGCCGATGATTGGCCGAGTCCGAGCTCGGTCAACTGCCCCACCGCTTCGTAGGTGAGCGTGCCCGAGCGCGACACCACGCCGATGCGGCCCTTCTTGTGGATGTGGCCCGGCATGATGCCGATCTTGATCTCGTCCGGCGTGATCGTGCCGGGACAGTTCGGTCCGAGCAGCAGCGTCTTCCTGCCCTGCATTCTGAAGCGCGTGCGGATCATGTCGCGCACGGGGATGCCTTCGGTGATGCACACGACGAGGTCGAGGTCGGCGTCGACGGCCTCGTCGATCGCCGAGGCGGCGAACGGCGGCGGCACGTAGATCACCGACACGGTCGCGCCGGTGGCGGCCTTCGCCTCTTTCACCGTGCCGAAGATCGGAATGCCTTCGAAATCCTCGCCGGCCTTTTTCGGATTGACGCCGGCGACGAAGCAGTTGCGGCCGTTCGCATAGTCGCGGCACATGCGCGTGTGGAACTGCCCGGTCTTGCCGGTGATCCCCTGCGTGATCACCCGGGTGTTCTTGTCGACGAGAATGCTCATGTCACTTTCCCTTTGCGGCGGCGACCGCTTTTTCAGCCGCTTCGGCCATGTTGTTGGCGCTGATGATCGGCAGTCCCGAGTCGGCCAGGATCTTGCGGCCGAGGTCCTCGTTGGTGCCCTTCATCCGCACCACCAGCGGCACCTTGAGCGACACCGCCTTCGACGCCGCGATCACGCCTTCGGCGATCGTGTCGCACTTCATGATGCCGCCGAAGATGTTGACGAGGATCGCCTTCAGCTTGGGATTGCGCAGCATGATCTTGAACGCCTCGGTCACCTTCTCCGCGGTGGCGCCGCCGCCGACGTCGAGGAAGTTCGCGGGCTCGCCGCCATAGAGCTTGATCGTGTCCATCGTCGCCATCGCGAGTCCGGCGCCGTTCACCAGGCAGCCGATGTCGCCGTCGAGCGAGATGTAGGAAAGGTCGAACTTGGAGGCTTCGATTTCCGCGGGATCCTCTTCGTCGAGATCGCGCATCTCGACGATGTCGGGATGGCGGAACAGCGCGTTGGCATCGAAGTTGAGCTTGGCGTCGAGCGCGATCACCTTGCCGTCGCCGGTGATCACCAGCGGATTGATTTCGGCGAGTGACGCGTCGGTCTCGTCGAACGCCTTGTAGAGGCCCTGCAGGATCGTGCGCGCCTGCGCGATGCTGCCATCAGGGATGCCGATCTTGCGCGACACGTCGTCGGCCTGCACGTCTGTGAGTCCGGCCTTCGGGTCGATGGATACCTTGTGGATCTTCTCGGGCGTCTTCGCGGCGACTTCCTCGATGTCCATGCCGCCTTCGGAGCTCGCCATCAGCGTCACGCGTTGCGTCGCGCGGTCCACCACCATGCCGACGTAAAGCTCTTTTTTGATGTCTGCGCCTTCCTCGACGAGCAGTCGCCGCACCTTCTGTCCGCCGGGACCGGTCTGGTGCGTGACGAGCTGCATGCCGAGGATCTCGCTCGCGCGCGCCTTCACTTCGTCGAGCGACTTCGCGACCTTGACGCCGCCGCCCTTGCCGCGGCCGCCGGCGTGGATCTGCGCCTTCA
>JBEPUI010000174.1:0-2784 GCA_041691615.1 Pseudomonadota bacterium | reverse complement strand
GTCTTGGCGATGTTGTTGTTGTAGAGGCCGTAGCGCTTCAGCTTGTTGTCGGGATTGGTGGCGCGATCGAGATTGACCTTCACCGCGTCGGCCTTGAAATCGGTGCCGTCTTGGAACTTGACCCCGTGCCGCAGCTTGATGGTGTACACGAGGCCGTCATTGCTGACCTCGTAGCTCTCCGCCAGCACCGGGATCATCTTCATGTCCTTGTCGAAGCCGTAGAGGCCCTCGTAGAAGGACTTGGCCATCGCCTGCGAAAGCGTGTCGTTGGCGTCGTAAGGATCGGTGGTGGTGAACGTCGACGCGACTGCGAACACGACGTCCTTGGTCGCGAACGCGGGCGCCGCGAACGCCGCGGCGGTCAGCATCAGCGCGGCGGCAATTCCCTGTAGCTTGAACTTCATTGTGGCCACTCCTCGAGCGATGGAAAGCGCCGGCAGGCCCCGGCGCAAAGCGTTGAATCCCTTGTGCGAACCGCGACGATATCAGTAGATGCCGACGTGATGGCGCGCAACGTAGTGTCCCGGTCCGACTTCGGCCAGCGGTGCGGTCTCGGGCAGGTCGCCCAGCGCCCGCACCGGACTCGGGATCTCGCTCGATGATAGCTCCGTTTTAGGCCGCCGCTGGGCCGGATCGGCCACCGGAACCGCCGCCAGCAACCGTTGCGTGTAGGGATGCTGTGGTGACGCGAACACCGCGCGCCGCGGTCCTATTTCGACGATTTGTCCCAGGTACATCACCGCAACGCGGTGGCTGATGCGCTCGACGATCGCCATGTCGTGGGAAATGAACAGGTACGACACGCCCAGCGTTTGCTGCAGGTCCATCATCAGGTTGACGATCTGCGCGCGGATCGAGACATCGAGCGCGGACACCGCCTCGTCGGCGACGATGATCTTGGGGTTCAGCGCCAGCGCGCGGGCGATGGCAACGCGCTGGCGCTGGCCGCCGGAGAACTCATGCGGATAGCGTCGCGCGAAATCGGGCGCCAGTCCCACCCGGGTGAGCAGGTCGGCCACCCGCCGGTCGGCGTCCTTTCCTTTCGCGATGCCGTGGACATAGAGCGGTTCTGCGATCGTGAAGCCGATGGTCACGCGTGGGTCGAGCGACGCGAACGGATCCTGGAAGATCATCTGCAGGTTGCGCCGCATCGGCTGCATCGCGCGGGCGTCGAGCTTGGCAAGATCGCGCCCTGCAAATTCGATCGCGCCTGACTCGATGTCCACCAGCCGCAAGATCGACCGGCCCGTCGTCGACTTGCCGCAACCCGATTCGCCGACCAGCGCGAGTGTTTCGCCGGCGGCGACGTCGAAGCTCACGCGCTCGACGGCATGCACGCGGCGCCGCACCCTTCCCAGCAATCCTGACCTGACGGCAAAGCGTGTGGTCAGGTCGCGCACGCGCAGGATCGGCGGCGCGGTGGAGGGCGAGGGCGCGGTCGAGCGCGCGGCGACGCTTGAGCTTGCAGCAAGCGCTCCGCCGGCGGATGGGAGAGAGAGCGTATCTTGCGTCGTTAGCGAAGACCCGGGTGCTGAGGGAATGTCCGTCGAGGGCTCGGGCGCGCCGAACTTGCGCGGCAGGTCTTCGTTGCGCATCGCGCCGAGCCTTGGCACCGCTCCCAGCAGCGCACGCGTGTACGGCTCGCGCGGAGCCGCGAAAATCCGCGCGACCGGTCCTTCCTCCACCTTCGCCCCGTCGTGCATCACGATCACGCGGTCGGCGATTTCGGCCACCACGCCCATGTCGTGGGTAATGAACAGCACCGCGGCCTGCATTTCCTGTTGCAGCGCGGCGATCAGCCCGAGGATCTGCGCCTGCACCGTCACGTCGAGCGCGGTCGTCGGCTCGTCAGCGATCAGCAGGGCCGGGCGGCACGAAAGCGCCATGGCGATCATCACGCGCTGGCGCATGCCGCCCGACAACTGGTGCGGATAGCGGTCGAGGATCACGCGCGCCTCGGGAATTCGCACCTGCTCGAGCATGCGCAGCGCTTCGGCGCGCGCGGCCGCGGCATCCTTCTTCTGGTGCAGGCGGATCGATTCGGCGATCTGGTTGCCCGCCGTCATCACCGGATTGAGCGACGTCATCGGCTCCTGGAACACCATCGCGATGTCGTCGCCGCGAATCGCGCGCATCGCCGACGGCGACGCACGTGCGAGATCGGTCGTGGTCGCGCCGTTGCGGGTGAAGCGCATCGTTCCCGCGGTGATGCGGCCGCCGCCCTGCTCGACGAGGCGCATGATCGACAGCGCGGTGACGGACTTGCCCGAGCCGGATTCGCCGACCACCGCGACCGTTTCGCCGCGAGCGACGACAAAACCCACATCGCGCACCGCGACCACACGCCGCTCGGCACTGGCGAACTCGACCGTCAGGCCATCGACCGCGAGAAGGGGAACTTGGGGAGTGTCCAGTGCGGTGCTCGGGTTGGCACCGCCGCAAAAGCTGTGCGGTACGCCGCCGATTATCGACAACCGGCGGACGGACCGCAACTTACTTCGACAACGTCAGACTTTTTCCGGCTCGACCACGGGCCGCTTCATCAGCAACGCGGGCAACGGGCGCTTCGGCTGCGCCGGACGGGCTTCGCCGTAGCCTTGCGCGCGTGGCGCGCTCGTTCCATTGACCGACGCACTGCCTGCTTGCGGCAACGGCTGGTCGGGATTGAGCGCGTAGGCTTCTTCGCGTTCCTCGCGGTGCGAGCGGCGCGGCGTCTCGTCGCGAACGGGCGCGCGGCGCGGTGTTTCGTCGCCGGCACGCGGTCGCGCGGAGTGGCCAGCAGCA
>JBEPUI010000173.1:0-2794 GCA_041691615.1 Pseudomonadota bacterium | reverse complement strand
GACGCTGCGCCGGCTGTTCGCGGCCGGCGCCGAGACCATCGTCCTTTCCGACACCGTGGGTTTCATCCGCGACCTGCCGCACGACCTGGTGGCGGCGTTTCGCGCAACCCTCGCCGAAGCCGCCGATGCCGACCTGCTGTTGCAGGTGGTCGACGCGAGCGCCGCGTCGCGCGACGAACAGGATGACGCCGTCGAGTCCGTGCTCGCGCAGATCGGCGCCGGCGAAGTGCCGCGCATACGCGTGCTCAACAAGGCCGATTTGGCGGGCCTCGCACCGGGCGTCGAGCGCGATGCCTGTGGTAACATCGCGGTCGTTCGCTTGAGTGCATTGACGGGCGCCGGTTGCGCCGAATTGCGCGCCGCGCTGGGCGAGCGATTCGTGCTTCCCGTGCCGGCGACAGGCACTGTCGAAAACGCGCGCGACGAAGTTCGCGTGGTTCCTTGATGCCGGCGTTTGACAGCTCGAGATTTCTCCAGAAACCCAAAGCCCTCGCGGCAATGAACGCCCAACGGCGGCCCGCGAACGGCGATACCCACTCGTAGAAAATGTCGCTCAACGATCCACAATGGGGTAAGCGCAATAACGCCCAGGGCGGCCCTCCCGACCTGGACGAAATCTGGCGCAATCTGCAGCGACGCTTTGGCGCGCTGCTGGGCCGGCGCGAGCGTGACGACGGCGGCGGCAACAGCGGGGGCGGCGGAAGCGGCCTGCGCATCGGTGGCGCGGCACTGGTGGCCGCGCTGGTCGCCCTCGTGTGGTTCGCCAGCGGCTTCTATATCGTCGATGAAGGCCGCCGCGGCGTGGTCACGCGCTTCGGCAAGTACATCGAGACCACGCAGCCGGGCCCGCGCTGGCACCTGCCGTTTCCGGTCGAGGCCGTCGAGCTCGTGGACTTCTCCCAGGTCAAGACGATCGAAGTCGGCTATCGCAACACACCCAAGAACAAGGTCGACCGCGAAGCCGTGATGCTGACCGATGACGAGAACATCATCGACATCCAGTTCGCCGTCCAATACAACCTGAAGAGCGCCGACGCCTGGGTGTTCAACACCCGGCGTCCGGACCAGATCGTCGCGTTCGTCGCCGAGAGCGCGATCCGCGAAGTGATCGGCCGCAGCAAGATGGACTCGGCGCTGTACGAGGGCCGCGAGCAGATCGCGCGCGAGACCGAGCAATTGATGCAGCAGATGCTCGACCTCTATGGCACCGGCGTGTTCGTGCAGAAGGTCACGCTGCAAAGCGTGCAGCCGCCGGAGAAGGTGCAGGCGGCGTTCGACGACGCGGTCAAGGCAGGACAGGACAGGGAGCGCCTCAAGAACGAAGGCCAGGCCTACGCCAACGACGTGATCCCGCGCGCGCGCGGCAACGCGGCGCGCTTGCTGGAAGAGGCCCAGGGTTACCAGACCGAAGTCGTGCAGCGCGCCGATGGCGACGCGTCGCGCTTCCGCCAGATCTACACCGAATACCAGAAGGCGCCCGCGGTCACGCGCGAGCGCCTGTACCAGGACATGATGCAGTCGGTGCTCGGCAACTCGAGCAAGGTGCTGGTCGACCAGAAGTCCGGGCAGAGCCTGCTTTATCTGCCGCTCGACAAGCTGATCCAGCAGTCGGCTGCGGGTGCGACCGACTCGACCGCCAATGCCCCGCTCACGTCGAGCGTGCGCAGTGCGCCGCCGGTCGATGCCGCGGCTGCCGCCGATCCGCGCGGACGCGACGCGCTGCGCAACCGCGAAGGCCGATGATGAAGACAATGCCCATCCTCGCCTTCGTCGTCGCGCTGTTGCTGGTCGCGTCGCAGTCGCTGTTCACCGTCGACCAGACCAAGTACGCGATCAAGTTCCAGTTGGGCGAGATCGTCGACGTGCAGTCGAAGCCCGGCCTGTACGCGAAGATTCCGCTGGTGCAGAACGTGCGCACCTACGACAAGCGCATCCTGACGCTCGACAATGCCGAGCCCGACCGCGTGACCACGTCGGAAAAGAAGCCGCTGCTGGTCGACTACACGGTGCTGTGGCGCATCGCCGACGCCAAGCAGTACTACGTGTCGGTGCAGGGCGACGAGGAAGCCGCGCGGCGGCGGATCGCGCAGACGGTGCGCTCGATCCTCGCCGAGGAATTCAACAAGCGCGACGTGCACGCGGCGATCTCGTCGGAGCGCGACAAGATCACGTCGACCACGCGGCAGAAGGCCGATGCCGACGCCAAGACGATCGGTGTCGAGATCATCGACGTTCGCCTGCGCCGCGTCGAGCTGCCGCCCGACGTGACCGGCCCGGTCTACCAGCGGATGGAGTCGGAGCGGCGGCGCGTCGCGAACGAGCTGCGCTCGGAAGGCGGCGCCGAATCGGAAAAGATTCGCGCCGACGCCGACCGGCAGCGCCAGGTGATCCTGGCCGATGCCTACAAGCAGGCACAGGCGCTGAAGGGTGCCGGCGACGCCAAGGCCTCCGCGATCTACGCCACGGCATACGGTGCCAATCCCGAGTTCTACAATTTCTATCGCAGCCTCGAGACCTATCGCTCGGCGTTCCGCAGCAAGAGCGACATGATGGTGCTCGACCCGAACAGCGAACTGTTCCGGTACTTCAAGACACCCGGCGCCACCGGCGCCCCGGGCCCCACGCGCGAACCGCGCGCCAAGTAAACGCCGTCGCGGGAGAATGGCGTGGCCGATTCGCTGTGGACGGCGTTTGCGCTGGTGCTGGTGATCGAGGGCTTGCTGCCATTCGTCTCGCCCGTGTTGTGGCGCAACGCGTTTCGCCGGATGATCGCGCTCACTGACGGGCAATTGCG
>JBEPUI010000172.1:0-2823 GCA_041691615.1 Pseudomonadota bacterium | reverse complement strand
CCGGTCGAACCAGCGTCACAATGCCGGGTGTCCGGCGTTCGAGGTGCGGATCTTCTATCCGTTCCATCCACGGGCCGGGCAGACGGTGCAGGTCGCGCACCGCAGGCAGTTCGCCGGCAAGGATCATCTGGTCGTGGTTCAGCCTGACGGCACGCTCGCCCTGATCCCGGCATGGATGAGCGAAGAGACGGCTCGCTCCACGGCAATCACCAGCTCCCCTTGTTTATCTGTCGATAGGCTCGTCGAACTGCGCGTCCGCCTCGATGCGCTTCTAGCCTCGTCTGGCGGGGAATCGGCCCCGCACGAAGGAGGCGATCATGCGACCACGACCGAGCCGGCAGCGAGACCTGTTCGAAGTCGATCAAAAGATGTCGGACATTCCGAACACGGAGAAGCCCCTGCTTGTCAGCCTGATCGAGCGCATGCTTGTCGAGGCCCTAGCCGACGACGACGTCGCAACACTCGCGGCCAGCGACAAGACAAGGGAGGTCGCTGATGAGCAAGATCACGCCTGAGCACCTCGCCCGTCAGGCCGTCGTCTACATCCGTCAATCGACAGCTGATCAGGTCGCCAACAATCTGGAAAGCAAGCGCCGTCAATATGGACTTGCCGATCGGGCGCGGCAGCTCGGCTGGAGCGATGTCGCCATCATCGACGACGATCTTGGTCGCTCCGGCAGCGGCGTTGCGCGGCCCGGCTTCGAGAAGCTGCTGGCTGCCATCTGCGACGGGCGTGTCGGCGCCGTTGTCTCGATCGAGGCGTCGCGCCTGGCTCGCAACGGCCGCGACTGGCACACATTGCTGGAGTTCTGCGGTCTCGTAGGTACGCTGATTGCCGACGAGGACGGCGTCTACGATCCGCGTCATCCCAACGACCGCCTGCTGCTCGGCATGAAGGGTACCATGAGCGAGATGGAGCTGTCGGTCCTGCGACAGCGCTCGCTGGAAGCCTTGAAGCAGAAGGCGCGCCGCGGCGAACTATTCATGACGGTTGCCATCGGCTACGTGCGGGTCGGCAACAACAGCATCGCGAAGGACCCGGATCGGCGCATTGCGCAAGCCATCACGCTCGTGTTCGCGAAGTTTACCGAGATGCAGTCGGTGCGTCAGGTGCACCTGTGGCTCAGGCACGAGCGCATCCCGTTGCCTGCCGTCGCCTACGGTGCGGAAGGGCGCGTGATCGAGTGGAAGCTGCCGGTTTACAACACGATCCTGCACATCCTGACCAACCCGATCTATGCCGGCGCCTATGCATTCGGACGCACGGGCAGCCGCGTCAGCATCGAGGCCGGCCGCAAGAAGGTCGTTCGCGGCTTCAAGAGGGAACGCAAGGACTGGGAGGTATTGATCCCGAATCACCACGAGGGTTATCTGGGCTGGGTGGATTACGAGAGGAACCTCAGCCTGATCGCGGACAATGCCAATGGCAAGAACCCGATGAGCCGCGGCGCATTGCGCCGGGGCGAGGCGCTGCTGGCCGGCCTGCTGCGCTGCGGCCATTGCGGGCGCAAGCTGCATGTCGCCTACTCCGGCAAGGACGGCAACACCGGCCGCTATCACTGCCAGGGCGGCTTCATCAATCACGGTGGCGATCGCTGCATCTCATTTGGCGGCATGCGGATCAATCGCGAAGTAGGCACCGAGGTGATCGAGCGCCTGCAACCGCTCGGAATCGAGGCCGCACTCGCGGCGCAGGCAGTGCGCAGCCGTGCCAGCCAGGACAAGCGGCGGCAAGTAGAGCTGGCGCTCGAACAGGCCCACTACGAGGTCGGCCGTGCGCGGCGTCAATATGATGCCATCGATCCCGACAACCGCCTCGTTGCCGCCGAGTTGGAGAAGCGATGGAACGAGCGGCTGGCCATCGTTCGCGATCTGGAGACCGAGCTGGAAAGGCTGACGGCCTCACCCGCGACAGAACTGACGCCGGCCGATCGCGAGCGGCTGATGACGCTCGGCGCCGATCTACAGCTGGCCTGGACCAGGCCGGGTGTGACGCCGGAGACCAGGAAGCGGATCGTGCGAACACTGATTGATGAGATCATCGTCCGCGTCGAGGATAACGCGCTCGATCTCGTGATACGCTGGCACGGCGGCGCCCACTCCGCGCTCAAGGTCAGAAAGAACCGCACGGGGCAACATCGCTGGAGCGCGGCGGGCGAGACTGTCGATCTGGTGCGTGTGCTGGCGCGACAGATGCCGGACAAGGCGATCGCCTCGGTGCTCAATCGCGCCGGCAAGACGACAGGGCGCGGCAACGGCTGGACACAGTCACGCGTGTGCAGCCTGCGCAGCCACAATGCGATTGCGACCTATCGGGAGGGCGAGCGACGGGAGCGCGGCGAGGTCACGCTCAACGAGGCCGCTGCAGCCCTGTCAGTCAGCCCGTCGACGGTGCGCCGCCTGATCAAGGATGGCCAGCTCGCGGCGAATCAGCTCTGTAAGGGCGCGCCGTGGATCATCAAGGCGGCTGATCTGGAACGTGCCGATGTGAAGAGCGCTGCGACCGCCCGGCGTCTGCGGCGTCCGCCGTCCGGCGATCCGCTGCAAAAAGTGCTGGAACTCTAACGACATGGACAGGTGAGCATTATGAAGCGGGCTCGGTCGGGCCGCAGATCAGCAAGCTCTGGTGCCGTGCGATCCAGTCGCCGGCGACGAGCCTGGCGAATAGCGCCTTGTCGAGACCGCGCGGCGCCTTCATGTCGACATCCTCGACGACGGCCGATTGGCGCAGGTTTGCGAACTTCAATCGGCTGACAAGCCTCTTGTTCTCGCGCTCGATCGCCTCGCGGTCGACCATGAGCGCGAGCCGCTCCTCGAAGCTGA
>JBEPUI010000171.1:0-2843 GCA_041691615.1 Pseudomonadota bacterium | reverse complement strand
AATCGGCCGGCAGCACGTCCGGGTCGCGACGCAAGCCGCGCGACCAGGCGCGCCGAACGGTACGCACGGCCGAGCTGAGGCCAGGCAGCAGCCGCTTGAACTTAGACGGCGTCAGCTGCGCCAGCGTCCCCGGAGTCTGAGTCATCTTCGAACTCGTCGCCGTCCTCGAGCGCGAGGGTCGACGCTAAATGGTTGAAAGCCTCCGTCGTGCGTTCGCCCAACCACACCCGCCACTCGGCTTCGGTGCGGGCGGTGCCGGCGAAGGCGTAGGCAGTCGACGCCTTGTCGGCCAGGTAGCCGGCGACAAGGTCGCGCGTGCGGCGCGCCATGGTGGTCTGCTCGTCCTCGACGATCGCGCGAAGCACGAGCCGCGCTTCGTCCTCGCCGATCTGGCGGACCAAGCGCCGGTTGCGCAGCTGGCGGTCGAGGATCTGTTGCTGCAGGAGGCCGCTGGGAGCACGCGGCGCCGGCGATCCCGAACGGCGTTCGCCGCCGGTCTCGAGCTCGGCGCCGCGGTCCGCCCCCTCGGCGTCCTGGTCATCATCCTCGAGATCCGGCGCCGCGGTGCCGCCGGCGATCGCTTCGCCCTGGCGGCGCATCAACGGGTTGATGCCGTTTTCGTACGCCGCGCGGACCTGGTCGACGTCGAACAGCGGCGCGCCGTCCGGCGTCCGATCAGCCACCGGGATTTTATCGGCGGCCGCGTGTTTGCTTATCGTGCCCTTCGATCGGCCGAGCGCCGCCGCGAGCTCCGTTACCCCGACGAGTGCCATGGCGGTCGCCTAACTCTTGATAATCACCACCGCATCGTCATCGGCCTGGTTGGCCGTGCGTTCGACGGCGCGCTCGCACCAAATGCAGCGGCGCGACGTCGGCATGACTTGCAGGCGGGCCGTTTCGATCGGCTCGCAACAGTCCGCGCAGGCCCGCGGTTTCGGCAGCGGCGCCGACGGCCTTGTGCGGCCGGCCGTGAGGTTGACCAGGTCGCCCATCACCCTCTCCGCGCAGCTTCGACTTCGGCGAACGTCTCGCCGGTGCCGGCGAGCTCAGCCTGCTTGCCGGTCAGATTTTGCCAACGCCGGACTACGACGTCGACATACGCCGGCAGGATTTCCATGCCGAAGCAATGGCGGCCGATCGCGTCGGCGGCGATCACGGTACTCCCCGAGCCCAGGAATGGTTCGTAAATCCCGTCACCGCGCCGGCTGTTGTTTCGCATGGGCCGTTGCATGCACTCGATTGGCTTTTGCGTACCGTGGCCGGTGCGCGCGTCAGGGCCGTCCGTCTTCGTCGTCCAGCCCATCCCGTTTTCAATGTCCCACACGCTCGATTGCTTGCGGTCGCCGCACCAGTTTCCCGAAGCGCCTTTGCGGACGGCATACCAGCAAGGCTCGTGTTGCCAGTGATAATGCCCCCGGCCCAAGGCGAAGTGCGGCTTGCGCCAAATGAGCTGCGCGCGAATTTCGAAATCGCTCTGCTCGAGAGACTGCTGGACGAGCGAGGTGTACCAGGTCGCGTGCCAAACATAGGCGACGTTGCCGGGAAATAGCTTCCACGCCTCCGACCAGTCTGCGCGGCCGTCATTCACGACCGTGCCGTCGGCGACGTACGAGTCAGGCCTGGACCCGGCACTGTCCCGGCGTTGGCCGCTGTTGTTCTCGTTCAAGTAGACACGCCATGCCGGGTCATACTCGACGCCGTACGGCGGGTCTGTAACCATCAGCACCGGCACGGTGCCGGCGAGCAGGCGCGCCACGTCGTCGGCCTTCGTCGCGTCGCCGCAGAGCACGCGGTGCTTGTCGAGCAGCCAAAGATCGCCGCCGCGCGACACCGGCACCGCCGGCGGGTCGGGAATGACTTCCGGCTCGGGATCTTCGTTCTCGATTGGCGGACTGAGCGCCGCGATGAGCGCGTCGACGTCGGCGCCGGCGAAGCCCGTCGTGGCCACGTCAAAGCCCAGGTCGCCCAGGTCGCGCAGCTCGAGCGCCAGCAGCTCGTCGTCCCAGCCGGCAAGCTCAGCCAGCTTGTTGTCGGCGATCACGTAGGCGCGGCGCTGTGCCGGTGTCAGATGTTCGAGTACCAGGCAGGGAACCGCGGCGACCTTCAGCAGCCGCGCGGCCTCGACCCGGCCGTGGCCGGCGATGATCTTGAAGTCCGCACCGATCAAGACAGGCACGGTCCAGCCGAACTCGCGAATGCTCGCGGCAATCTGCCGGACTTGCGACGACGAGTGGGTGCGCGCGTTGCGTTCGTAGGCGATCAGCTCGCCCACCGCGACCATCTTGAACTCGGGCAGCGTCACCACCGGCGCCTGCTTTGTTGCACGTGCCATTACTGTCTCCGCTTGGCCTCTACTTCGGCGAACGTCTCGCCGGTATCGGCCAGCGTCGCGACCTTTTTCGTAAGCTCCTGCCAACGCCGCACCGTTACGTCGACGTAGCCCGGCGTGAGCTCGAGCGTGAAGCAGCGGCGCGCGGTTTTCTCGGCGCCGATCAACGTCGAGCCGGACCCACCGAACGGCTCGAGGCAGATTTCGCCAGGGCGAAGGCTCGAACGCATGACGCGCTCCATCATCGCCACCGGCTTCGGTGTCGCGTGGCCGTGCCGATCGGTGCCCGTCACGCGCGGGAAATCCCACACGTCACGCATCGTGGCGTGCGCGTTGTCGAAATACGGCCGCGCCGCGGCGAACTCGTCGAACCGCGGCCCGCGGACCTCGCCGTTGAACACGGCCAGGCGCTCCTGGTACTCGGCGCGCAGCTCGGCGTAGGGCTTGCCGAAGGCGCGATCGCCGGCGGCGGCCTGCAGCTTCTCGTAATTATCGCGGCTGATGAAAACCCACT
>JBEPUI010000170.1:0-2883 GCA_041691615.1 Pseudomonadota bacterium | reverse complement strand
GGCATTACGCCAGCGCGACGACGGCATTACGCCAGCGCGACGACGGCGCTATGCCAGCGCGCCCATCCGGCCGCTCTGGAAGTCGATGATCGCCTGCTGGATCTCGGCGGGCGTATTCATCACGAACGGACCGTAACCCGCGATCGGCTCGGCGATCGGTTTGCCCGCCATCAGCAGCAGCTTTGCGTCCTCGGAAGCCGTCAGCAGGATAGTTTCGCCGTCGCGCGAGAATTCGACGAAATCGGCCGCGCCCGCGCGCGTGCCCTCGGCGACGAGCGCGCCGTCCAGCACCAGCACGCCGGCGTTGTAGCCGGTCGGCAGCGCCAGCTCGACCTGCTTGTCCTTGGCGAGGCGAATGTCGAGCAGCGTGACCGGCGTGAACGTGCGGGCCGGCCCGCGCTGGCCGGCGAATTCCCCGGCGATCACCCGTGCCCGGCCGGCGCCGTCGGGCAGCGCCACCGATGGAATGTCGGCGTCGACGATTCCTTGGTAGCGCGGTGGACCCATCTTGGCGCTGGCGGGCAGGTTGACCCACAGCTGCACCATTTCCATCGGCCCGCCGCGCCGGGAAAATTCCTGCGAATGGAATTCCTCGTGCACCACGCCCGACGCCGCCGTCATCCACTGCACGTCGCCGGGGCCGACGCGGCCGGAATTGCCGCCCGAATCGCGGTGCTCGACTTCGCCCGCGTAGACGACGGTGACGGTCTCGAAGCCGCGATGCGGGTGCGTTCCCACGCCGCGGCGCGTCGGGGACGGCGCAAATTCGTGCGGGGCCGCGTAATCGAGCATCAGGAACGGGCTCGCGCGCTCGCCCAGTGACTGGTAGGAAAAAATCGTGCGCACCGGAAATCCGTCGCCGACCCAATGCGGGGCGGGCGCCTTGTGGACGGCAATCGTTTTCTTCATGGCTCTCGGCAATTGCGGGGATGGCGCTCGGAACTAGATGGAGCGAACCGGCGCGAACTCAAGCGGCCCGAACGGCGTGAACTCAAGCGGCGCGAATGGCGTGAACGTCAAGTGCTCGAGCCTCAAGCGCTCGGGCACCCAGGGGGCGGGTTTCGCGTGCGCGAGGTTCAAGGGTGTTCAGGCCGCGGTGACGCGCGCCAGGATGAATCCGTCGTAGCCCTTCGCGCCGACCGTCTGGATTGCGGTCGCGCTGACGTTGGGCGTGGCAGCGATCAGCGCCGCCAGCCGCCGCACGCCACGAACGCTCGCATCCTGGCTCGACGCGTCGATCACCGCGCCGTCGCGCACGACGTTGTCGACGATGATGAGGCTGCCGGGCTTCGACAGCTTGAGCGCCCACGCGAAGTACTCCGGATTGTTCGATTTGTCGGCATCGATGAAGCTCATGTCGAACGCGGGACGGCCTTCGGCCGCGAGCCTCGGCAGCGATGCGAGCGCCGCGCCTTCGCGCACGTCGACGACGTCGGCGAACCCGGCGCGCGCGAGATTGGCGCGCGCCACGGCGGCATGCCTGGCCGACGCTTCCAGCGTGATCAGTTGTCCGCCGGCCGGCAGCGCGCGCGCGAGCCAGATCGCGCTATAGCCGCCGAGCGTGCCGACCTCGAGGATGTTCTGCGCGCGCTGCATCTGCGCCAGCAGGTACAGCAGCTTGCCCTGGTTGGCCGACACGCTGATCGGTGGCAGCCCGGCGGCGGCGCTGTCGCGCAGCGTCGCGTCGAGTACGTCGTCGGTTGCCGCCAGCGTGTCGCAGAAATACTGGTCGACGGCCGCCCATGTCGATTCGTTCATCATGCCTCCATCCAGTCGCACAATGCCTTCGTGACGTCGTCGGGACGCTCGATCGCGGACATGTGCCCGCAGCGCGCGACGACCACCTTCGTGGCACCCGCGATGCCGGCCGCGAGTTCGTCGGCGCGCGCGGGCGGCGTCGGCTGGTCGGCGTCGCCCACCAGCACCAGCGTCGGGCATGCGATCGTCGCGAGCGTGGCGAGGGAATCGGGGCGCCCGAGGATCGCCGTCTGCTGGCGCACGAACACGTCCGCCCCGTTGTCGTCGGCCATCGTGCGCATCAATTGCCGCAACGCGGTGTCTTCGATGCGGTCGGGGTGCACGAACTGCGGGTACTGCAGGTCGGCGATTTCGCCGAAGCGGCCCGATTGCGCGAGCTCGATCTGCTGGCGGCGCTTCACAGTCTGCTCGGGCGTGTCCGCGAGCGCGGATGTGTCGAGCAGTGCCAGGCGTGCGACCCGCCGCGGCGCCTCGCGCATGATCGCCAGCGCGATATAGCCGCCCATCGAATGGCCCACCAGCGCGAAGAGTGGCGGCGCTGCAGCGAGTATGCGCGTGGCGATTGCCGCGATGCTGGCGTCGGCGGTGTGGTTTGCGATGGTCACCGGACCGTAGCGCCACAGCACGGGGATTTGCGCGGCGTAGAACCTGGGCGACGCGATCAGCCCGGGAATCAGCACGATGGGCAGCGGCATCGGCACCCTCCGGCTAGCGTTTCCAGCCGGCGATTGCCCACGCGACAAACGGCACGACGAACGCGCCGCGAGGGAAGAGCCGGTCGGATTCGTTCCAGAAGTCGAATTCGATCACGATGGCCGCGAGCGCGCCGACGACCGCCAGTGTCCAGAGCGTTCGCGCGACGCGGGTCGCGGGCGTCGGTGGCCCTCGCATCGCCAGTGCGCCGGCGGCGAACACGCCGGCGACCAGCAGGACGTCCAGCACCGCGCGTTTGAGCCCGTAGGCGAGGAACGTGTCGCGATACCACGATTCGGTGGCGATCGAGTACGACACGTACGCGCCCGCGACGGCGCAGAGCACGACCGCGGGAGCGGAAACCAGCACCGCGAGCCCGAACGTCCAGAGGTTGCGCGACATGTCTGGAATCGTAGCAGGCGGCGGGTCGGC
>JBEPUI010000169.1:0-2933 GCA_041691615.1 Pseudomonadota bacterium | reverse complement strand
GCAGCTTGTGCGTCGACTGCGTGGCGAAGATCAGCGCCTCCTTCGAGCGCGGACGGTCGCGTCCGATCGCGTGCATGCCCTGATAGAACTCGTGGAACGCCGCGTGCGGCAGCCAGGCCTCGTCGAAATGCAGCGTGTCGACATGCGTTCCCAGCAGTTCCTTGATCGTGTCGACGTTGTAGAGCACGCCGTCATAGGTGCTCTGCGTGAGGGTCAGGATGCGCGGCTTGGTCTTGACGTTGCGCGCGAACGGATGCGCGAGGATCTTCTTCTGGATGTTTTCCCAGCGAAACTCTTCCTTCGGAATCGGCCCGATGATGCCGAGATTGTTGCGCGTCGGCGGCAGGAACACGGGAATCGCACCGGTCATCGTGATCGCATGCAGGATCGAGACGTGGCAATTGCGGTCGACGATAACGACGTCTCCCGGCGCGACCGTCGCGTGCCACACCATCTTGTTCGACGTCGACGTGCCGTTGGTGACGAAGAACAGGTCGTCGGCGTTGAAGATGCGCGCCGCGTTGCGCTCCGACGCAGCGACCGGGCCCGAGTGATCGAGCAGCTGGCCGAGCTCGTCGACCGAGTTGCAGACGTCGGCGCGCAGCAGGTTCTCGCCGAAGAACTGGTGGAACATCTGTCCCACCGGGCTCTTCAGGAACGCGACGCCGCCGGAATGGCCGGGGCAGTGCCACGAGTAGGATCCATCGCTAGCGTAATGCACGAGCGCGCGGAAGAACGGCGGCGCGAGGCTGTCGAGGTAGCTTTTCGCCTCGCGGATGATGTGCCGCGCGACGAACTCCGGCGTGTCCTCGAACATGTGGATGAAGCCGTGCAGCTCGCGCAGGATGTCGTTGGGAATGTGCGACGACGTGCGCGTCTCGCCATAAAGGTAGATCGGGATCTCCGAGTTCTTGAAACGGATCTCCTTGATGAAGTTGCGCAGGTTGACGACCGCCGGATCGTCACCCGGTCCCGCCGAGAATTCCTCGTCGTCGATCGACAGGATGAACGCCGACGCGCGCGACTGCTGCTGCGCGAACTGCGACAGGTCGCCATAGCTCGTCACGCCCAGGACTTCCATCCCTTCCTTCTCGATCGCGTCGGCGAGCGCGCGGATGCCGAGGCCCGAGGTGTTCTCGCTGCGGAAATCTTCGTCGATGATGACGACGGGGAAACGGAATTTCATCTAGCGGGACTCCTGGCCGGCGGCGGCGTGAAAGGATGTTCGCGGTGCCTCGGCGGAGGCTTGGCGAACCTGGAGGCGCGTATTGTGCGCCGCGCTGAAATTCCCCGTGCCGGATAGCACAACAGCCGGCACCCTGACTGCCGAAATGGTTGCACTGCTGCAACAGCCGGCGCCGCACGCGCGGGCGCTGGCAGTCAACTCGCGCGCACGCCGGAACGGGCGCCGATCGCGCGAAATCGCGCCACTTCCGCCGGTCGGGCGCGGAGCGCGGCGAAGCATCCGCGCCGCGATGCCGCGGCCCGTCGGCTGGACCGTGGTCCTGTCGGCATTTCGGCCGCATTGGTCGGCGCGGCGGTTGCCGACGCCCATCGTCGCCGGTAGTTTCGCGGCTATGCTTAGCCCCGAGACCACCATGCAACCCAAGCTTGCCATCGCCTACCTGAGAGCTCTTTTCGGCAACGCCTGCCGACTGGCGGTGTCCATCGTCTTCGTCGTCGCAATCAACGTGGCATTGAATCCCGGCCTGCTCGATTCCGCCGATCCGTATCGCCGCAAGCTGCTGGACGTGCTGGACAAGTATGGCCCGTGGTGGTGGGCGCTCGCCGCATTGTGCGTGGCGGCGACGCTGGTGGCGCCCTGGGCAATCTTTCGCTTCACCTTATGGCGTTACAAGGGGCTGGACGCGACGGCAATGTTGCCGGAACAACGACGGCAGCTGTCGCTGCCCGTCAGCGCGGACGATGCATTCACGCTTGCACATCGCCTGCTGCTGGACGACGTGACGCTCTTCGACGTGCAGGCCGACGCGGCCAGCGGCACCATCGGCGCCCGCGCGACACCGCTGCACAGCCGTTCGCGCGCGTTCGGCCAGTATCGCGGCGCCGCGCTGCCGTCGACGGCGACCGTGCGCCCTCTGCCCGGCAGCGAATACGGCCGGCGCAGGCCCGAATGGCTGATGCGCACGCTCGATGGATTGCACCTCGGCCCGCCGCCGCGCCGAGTCGCGATCGAAGTGGCCACCGAGGGCAGCGATCGTTCGCGGGTCAGCATCGACAGCCGGCTTGCCACGCTGTTTCCGGCGATCGACATGACGGCGTGCAGCCGACGTCACGTCGATACATTGGCGGACGCCATCACGGCGCGCGTGGCGCCGCTAGCCGCGAATCGCCGCCAGGAAGAAGAAAAGGCGGCGCTGCAACAGCGGCTGCTCGCGTCTCGCCTGCAGCTGCTGCGCGCGCAGATCGAACCTCACTTCCTGTACAACACGCTCGCCAACGTGCAATACCTGATCCGCAGCGATCCGCCGTCTGCCGACGCGATGGTCGGTGCGCTGATCGACTACCTGCGGCACGCGCTGCCACGCATGCGCGACGCCATCGCCACGTCGACGCTCGGCGACGAGCTGGCGCTGGCGCGCGCCTATCTCGACATCCTGCGCATCCGCATGGGCGAGCGCCTCAGCGTCCAGATCGATGCGCCCGGGGCGTTGGCCGCTCATCCGTTTCCACCGATGCTGATGCTGTCGCTGGTGGAGAACGCCATCAAGCATGGCCTCGAGCCGAAGCCGGGCGCCGGCCGGCTGGCCATCGAGGTCACGGCCGACGAGCGCAGGCTGCGCGTGGCGGTGCGCGACGACGGCATCGGTATTCGCCCGTCGTCCGCCGGCGGCGCCGGCATCGGCCTGCGCAACATCCGCGAAACGCTGGCGTCGCTGCACGGTGCAGCCGCGACGTTGACGGTCGAACCC
>JBEPUI010000168.1:0-3041 GCA_041691615.1 Pseudomonadota bacterium | reverse complement strand
TGCTGGCGGCGCTTGGCTTCAACGTGACAACGGCCTCGGAACGATACGGTGTGGCGTCGGCGATCAAGATGTGCCGCAGCATCGTCGTCAAGGGCATGGAGGCGATCGTCGTCGAGAGCTACCTGACGGCGCGTCATTACGGCGTCGAAGCGCCCGTGCTGGCATCGCTGGCCGAGACGTTTCCCGGGTTGGACTGGGAGAAGACTGGCGACTATTTCTTCCAGCGCGTCGCGGCACACGGGCGGCGCCGCGCCGAGGAGATGCGCGAGGCGGCGGTCACCGTCGGCGAAGCGGATCTGGAACCTCTGATGGCGGCTGCGACCGCCGCACGCCAGGGCTGGTTTGCCGAGCTGATTGCCGCACGCGGCCAACCGGGATTGCAATCCGCCGCCTGGCGAGATTGGGCCGACTGGATTGTCGGGAAAGTGCCGGTAGCGAGAAACCCCGAGTGAAGCGTCTGGTCGCTGCGCCGGGATTTCGAACAAAAATCCGCGCGAGGGTCGGGTTGCCGCGCCTCCGGCGCACCACGCCAAACGGAGCGTCGCACGCCGCCGCCGTCACATCTGCTTGAACAGATGATTGAAGGTCCGGCTCACTTCGAGTCTTTCGTCGCTGCCTTTCACCTGCACGACCTGATGGCCGCGAAGGTTGCGGCTGACCTGCTCGACGGCATCGACGCGAACCACGGTCGATCGATGGATTTGCCAGAACTCGGCGGGATCGAGCTCGTCGATCAGGTCCTTGATCGGCTTGCGGATCAGTGCCTCGAAGCTTTCGGTCTGCACGCGCGTGTACTTGTCCTCGGCGCGGAAGAACAGGATGTCGCCGGTCGGGATCATGCGAATGTTGGCACCGACGCTGGCCTGTACCCAGCGCATGTAGTCGCGTGCCTTCACGCCACCGCTGCCGATTCGCTGCGATAGCTGCAGCAGCAACGCGTCCATCGAAGCGGGCTTCTGGCGCATCCGCTCGCGCAGGCGCTGGCAGGTGAGCGCGACGCGCTCCGGCTCCGCCGGCTTGAGCAGGTAGTCGACCGCGCCATGCTCGAACGCGCTGACTGCGAACTGGTCGTAGGCGGTGACGAAGACGACGTGCGCCAGCCCGGCGAGGGCCTGCGCCGCCTGGATGCCATCCATCTCCGGCATGTTGACGTCGAGAAACACGATATCGGGTTCCTCGCGATGCACGATGGCCACCGCCTCGCGGCCGTTGCCGGCTTCGCCGACGATCGACAGCTCCGGCCACGCCTCCTTGAGCGCCGCGATGATCTGCTCGCGCATCAGGCGCTCGTCGTCGGCAACGACGGCGGTGGGAGCGCCGGTCGAGGCGGCAGGGGAGGCAAAAGTGGATTGCATGCCGGGAGTCGTCCGTTCAGGCGGTAGTCGAAGTCGAAGCGGGCGCGGGAGCGATTTCGTAGGGCAGCTTGATGGTGGCGCAGGTGCCGCCCGCGGGCGGCACGCTGATGATCAGCTCGGCGCGTCCGTTGTACAAGGCCCTCAGGCGCTCACGGATATTGGCCAGTCCCACGCCACTGTCCGCGGTCGGCATGAAGCCCACGCCGGTATCGAATACGTGCACGGCAAGCTGGCCATCGATGATCTCGGCGCTGATCTCCAGTTCGCCACCTTCCGCCTTCGGTTCCAGTCCGTGCTTGATCGCATTTTCCACCAGTGTCTGCAACACCATCGACGGGAACAGCGCCGACTTTAGGCCATCCGGAACCCTGGTCACCGGTTGCAGGCGCGATTCCATTCGTACCGCCATGATCTCGAGAAACGCGTTGGACAGGTCGACCTGCTGGCCCAGCGTGGGCCGGCCGCTTCCGCGCATCTGCGGCATCGCCGAGCGCAGGTAGCGGATCAGGCTGCGCTGCATCCTGGACGCGCGCGGCGGATCGGTCTGGATGAGCTGGTCGATGCTGGCCAGTGTATTGAAGAGGAAATGCGGCTCAATCTGCGCCTGCAGCGCCTGCATCCGCGCTTCCAGCACGGTGCGCTCGAGCCGCTGGGTGTCGGCTCGCTGGGTCGCTTCGCTCGCCGTCATCTCCGCCCTCCGCTTGCCACCGGCCACCACCTTGACGATCAGCGAGGCGAGGACGAACAGCAGGAACGGGATCGGGTGCTTGAGGATGGCGGCCAGTATCAGGCCCAGCACCGAAACGATCAGCAGCGTCTTCCAGGGCACCACCGCCAGCCAATCGAAACAACGCCACCACACGACGACGATGCCGTCGCCGATGTCGCGCAACGCCTGCCGGGTGCCGGGTGGCTGCATGGCGGATCCGGCGTTGCGGCGGTTTGCGGCGCTGGCGATATCGGGGTTGGACGGGTCGGTATTCATCTGGGTGCCGGCAGCGGTTCGACCCGCCATGTGGCCAGACTACGGGAGCGCACCGCTGGGCGCCAGTGCGGCCGGACACAATGCGCGCTGGTGGGAGTGAGCCGCAGGAAATGGACGTGGGCGGCATCGCGTCGTGGCGCGATGCTTCGCCTGCCGCGCGCAACATCACCGCCACTGCGCACGGACGCCGGGGCGATCCCGTCGACTGCACCCGCCCGCTTCAGGACGATCGTGCGTTGCGAGGCGCGCGCATGACGATCGTCATCACGCGCCAGCCGCGCGGTGTGTGGGCAAGGACTTCGTTGATGTCCATCGATTGCGAATCTGCGTCCGCCGTGATCGTGGCCCGCACGAATATTCCCGCCGTGGAAACGTCGAGCATCACGATTTGCAATGTCCGCCAATCGGGAGCCACGCGCAGGCGACTCCTGAAAAGCTCCACGAAGCGATCCAGCACGGCTTGGCGCGTGCGCACGACGAAGCCGGGACCGATCCACAGAAAATCGCGGGAATCACTGATGAGCAAGTGGACGCGTTTCAAGTCGTGCGCATTCTGCGCGGCGACGAATTGGGTCATTCCCGCGAAAGCGGGAATCAGCGTCGTAGCCATCGCCCACCGCTCGCCGTCATTCCCGCGAAAGCGGGAACCCAGTGGCGTACTCACGCATGTCGCTGGGTTCCCGCTTTCGCGGGAATGACGG
>JBEPUI010000167.1:0-3090 GCA_041691615.1 Pseudomonadota bacterium | reverse complement strand
GCGCCGATCGCGATGATGCTCGACACCGCGTTAGTGACGCTCATCAGCGGCGTGTGCAGCGCCGGCCTCACGTTCCACACGACCATGTAGCCGACGAAACAGGCGAGCACGAAGACCGTGAAATGCCCGAGAAAGCTCGGCGGCGCGTAGCGGCCGACGAGCAGGAAGATCAGCGCACCTCCGCCAAACACGACCGCCGTCTTGGTCGCTGGCATCGGCCCGCTCGCCTCGCCGTGACCATGCGCCTTGGGCTTCGCGGGTACCGCGGCCGCGGGCCTGGCGGCCGCCGGCGGCGTCGCCGCGACCTTTGGCGGCGGTGGCGGCCATGTCACCTGCCCTTTGTCGATCACCGTCGTGCCGCGCAGCACTTCGTCGTTCATGTCGATGGCGACGACGTCGCCCGCGATGCTCTTCGTCTTCTGCAGGTCCTCGACGAGTCGCAGCAGGTTGTTCGCGTAGAGCGTCGATGCCTGCTTGGCGAGGCGGCTCGGCAGGTCGGTGTAGCCGATGATCGTCACGCCGTTGCGCACGACCACTTCGCCGGGAACGGTCAGCTCGCAGTTTCCGCCCTGCTCCGCCGCCATGTCGACGATGACGCTGCCCTGCTTCATCGACTTCACCATGTCCGCGGTGATGAGTCGCGGCGCAGGCTTGCCTGGGATGAGCGCCGTGGTGATGATGATGTCGACGTCCTTTGCCTGCCGGGCGAAGACGTCGCGCTGCGCCTTCTGGAAACCCTCGCTCATCACCTTGGCGTAGCCACCGACGCCGCTGCCTTCCTCGACGTAGTCGACCGGCACGTATTCGCCGCCCAGCGACCGGATCTGGTCGGCGACTTCTGGTCGCGTGTCGTTGGCGCGCACGATCGCGCCGAGGCTCGACGCCGCGCCGATCGCGGCCAGCCCCGCCACGCCTGCGCCGATGACGAACACCTTGGCCGGCGGCACCTTGCCGGCAGCCGTGATCGAACCGGTAAAGAACCGCCCGAATGCATGCGCGGCTTCGATCACCGCACGATAGCCGCCGATGTTGGCCATCGATGACAGCGCGTCGAGCTTCTGCGCGCGCGAGATTCGCGGCACGCTGTCCATTGCCAGCACCGTGGCCTTGCGCGCCGCGAGCTTCTGCAGCAGCGCCGGGTTCTGTGCTGGCCATATGAAGCTGACGAGCGTCGCGCCTTCGCGCAGCAGCTCGACCTCGGCGTCGTCGGGTGCGCGCACCTTGAATACGATGTCGGCGGTTGACCACAGTTGTGCGCGCTCGGCGACGATGTCGGCGCCGGCCGCCCGGTAGGCGTCGTCGCTGATCTGCGCGCCATCGCCGGCACCCGCCTCGAGCGCGACGCGGAAGCCGAGCTTGACGAGCTTGTCGACCACCTCGGGTACGGTGGCCACCCGCTTCTCGCCGGAAAACACTTCGCGCGGCACACCGATCAGCAATGACATCCGTTCTCTCCTTCGCAGCGCGGCCGCGATTGGCTCGATTCGTTCAGGCGCCGTTCGGCGCAAGTCGCTTATATCAAATCGCGGCGGCGATCGCGCGGCCGACGTCGGTGGTCGACGCCCTCCCGCCCAGGTCGGGCGTTTTCGGCGCCTGCGGATCGGCGAGCACGCGCTCGATCGCGGCGACCACCGCGGCGCCCGCGTCACGATGGCCGAGGAAGTCGAGCATCAGCGCGGCCGACCAGATCTGCCCGATCGGGTTGGCGATGCCGCGCCCGGCGATATCGGGTGCGGATCCATGCACCGGCTCGAACAACGACGGAAATGTGCGCTCGGGATTGAGGTTGGCCGACGGCGCAATACCGATCGTGCCGCACACCGCGGGACCGAGATCCGACAGGATGTCGCCGAACAGGTTGGATCCCACGACCACGTCGAACGCCTGCGGGCGCTGCACGAAGTGCGCGCACAGGATGTCGATGTGAAACTGGTCGGTGCGGATATCGGGATAGCCCGCCGCCATCGCCTTGAAGCGCTCGTCCCAGTACGGCATCGTGATGGCGATGCCGTTGGACTTGGTGGCCGACGTCAGGTGTTTCGCCGGGCGCGTGCGCGCGAGCTCGAACGCGAATTTCTGCACGCGGTCCACGCCCTGGCGCGTGAACACCGATTGCTGGAACACCGTCTCGCGATCGGTGCCCTCGAACATGCGCCCGCCTACCGACGAATACTCGCCTTCGGTGTTCTCGCGCACGACGACGAAGTCGATCGGCGGCGAATCACGCAGCGCCAGTGGCGACGCGACGCCGGGCATCAGCCGGCAGGGCCGCAAATTGACGTACTGGTCGAAGCGGCGGCGGAACTGGATCAGCGAGCCCCACAGCGACACATGGTCAGGCACCGTGGCGGGCCACCCGACCGCTCCGTAGAAGATGGCCTCGAAGGGCCTCAGCTGGTCAAACCAGTCGTCCGGCATCATCCGGCCGTGGCGCACGTAGTAATCGCAGTTCCAGTCGAAGCGTGCAAATTCGCATTCGACGCCGAAGCGCTTGGCCACGGCGGCGAGCACGCGCTCGCCCTCGGGTACCGTCTCCCTGCCGATGCCGTCGCCCGCGATCACGGCGATTCGATGCTTGTGCATGCTGCGCCCCTTTGCCGCGATTCTAATGCAGGTCATCCATGCGGATGATGGCGAAGACACACCGTGTCGCGCGAGGCTTGGCGTCGTTGCTACATCAGGAAGGCGTTGGCTGACATGGAAACCAGGCGCTACTTTGTCGGCGTCGCCACGCGCGATGCCGTCGACGCCGCGATCGCCGGCGGGTATGTCGAGATCAACCATGGCAAGGCGGGTCCGCTCGAGCGCATGCGCGACGGCGACGGCATCGCGTACTACTCGCCGCGCACCGCCGCCGACGGCGACGCGCTGCAGGCGTTCACCGCGCTCGGCTACGTCTCCGGCAACGCGCTGTACCAGGCCGGCATCGACGCGACCGGCGAAGCTAAAAATTCGCGCCCAGTCCGGGACGGCGCCAGCGCGCGGCCCGCCGGCGGCGACGCGAGCGCCCGACCAAACGCCGACGACCACGCAAGCGGGCGGGCGGGCGGCGACGCGAAGGCGCGGCAAGTGGACGACGACCCAAAGGCG
>JBEPUI010000166.1:0-3182 GCA_041691615.1 Pseudomonadota bacterium | reverse complement strand
GGCGATTCCGCTGCATGCCGAGATCAACGCGATATCGGTCGAGTCCGTCGTCTACATCGCCAACTTCGGGCCGTGGACCGCGGGCGGTTACCGCTGGCCGCTCATCACCTGGAGCATGGGTGGAACGGTGATCATCCATGACCAACCGGACATGCATGCGCCATTGCTGCAGCACGACGTCACGCACATCTTTGCAACGCCGGGCACGCTGGGGGTGCTTCTGGGCGCGTCCAACGGTGCGCTGCGCCGTAACGACGCCACGCGCCTGCTGGTGACGGGCGGCGCAATGTCGCAGGCGATGCTGGCGGCGGCGAAACGCGGCGTGACGCGACAGGTTTTTTCGGTCCTTGCGTCGACGGAAGCGCTTACGCTCGCCGTCACGCCACTGGATAGTCCCGACGACCTGCATTGGCACCGCATTCATCCGTCGCGCGAGGTCCAGGTCGTCGATGAAGCGGACAACGTCCTCGGCCGGGGAAGAGAAGGCTTGGTGCGGGTGCGGATCATCGACGGCCTCGCCGGGTATCTCGATGACGAACCGGCCACGCGTGCGTATTTTCGCGATGGATACTTCTATCCCGGCGATATCGGCCTGTTCGGCGTCGACGGACGGCTGTCGTTGCGCGGGCGCGCATCCGACGTCATCAACGTTCTCGGTGACAAAATTGCCGTCGGTCCGATCGAGCAGGCGTTGCAGGACAGGCTCGGCGCGCAAGGCGTATGTGTGTTGTCGATGACGACCATGGACGCAGGCGATGAAATCGTCGTCGTGATCCAGCCCCACCGGCCGCTCGAACCCGCCGCAATCCAGGTTGCGGTGAACGCGGAGCTCGGCATGGTGAAGCGGATCCCGGTGCGAGCAGTAGTGATCGCAAAGCTGCCGCGCAACGAAATGGGAAAGATCGAGCGCCTGGTGCTGAGACGGCAGCTGATCCTGGCCAGCGAGGGCAGGCTGGCCGGGCCCTAGTGGGTCACTGCGACTTCAACTGCGGTTGCGCCAAGCCCAACTGCTGCAGGATTTTCGGCCAGCGCGGATCGCCGCGCAGCGGCCGCAGGAGCAGGTCATTCGCCGCGTAGATCACGCCGGGGTCGCGTTGGGCACAGGCACGCTCTAGCCATTCGAACGCCTTCTCGATCTCGCCGCGGTAGCTGAGGATCTCCGCCACCTGGTACGCCGCGGTCCAGCCGTATCCATCGATCAGCGTCCGCAACGCGGCATCCGATTCAGCGTGGCGTCCTTGCGAGTGATGGATCATCGCGAGAGCCACGTTGCGGAATACGTCGTGGCCCTCGGCGTTGGCCAACGTCAATGCCTCCTCGGCGCGACCCTGGAACAGGCGCGCGATCGCCAGGAATGCGTGACACAGTCCGGCATTCGGGCTCAGGTCCAGCGCGAGCTCGAACGCCGCCGCGGCTTCGTCGAACTGCTCGGACATGAAGGAAAGCATGGCGACCTGGCGATGCGTGCGCGCCGAAAGCGGATCGAGTGCGACCGCCTTGCGCATCAGCGCGAGTCCCTCCTCGAAACGGCCGAGCACGCGTGCGAGCCCGGCAGCGGAACGCAGCGCATGCGCATCGCCGGGTGACAGCTCGAGCGCGCGATGAAACGACGCTTCGGCCTCCTTCCAGTTCCAGTCGTGGCTCTCGGAGACTAGGCCGATCTCGATGTGGCCCTCGGCCAGGTCCGGCGCCAGTCGCAGCGCGTGCAGCGCCGCCTCGCGCGCGCGCTCGAAGCCTTCGTCGATCGGCGCAAAACCGAATCCTGCCTGCACTTGATGGACCCGCGACAGCCCCGTCCACGCCAGCGCGAAATTCGGATCGATCGTGAGCGCGCGTTTGAACAGGTCGATCGCCTTGTCGGTGTCCGCCTGCGTGGTGCGCTCGCCGAAGAACTTCCCCTGAAGGTAGAGCTGGAAGGCTTCGGGGTTGTCGCTGCGTCCGGTCACGGCGCGGAGCACCTCCGCTGCGGCCGACGTCCCTGACGTCGTCGCGGATGCCTCTCCCATCAGTGTGCTGCGCAGCTCCTTGACCACCGATTGAGCGATGTCGTCCTGGACGGCGAAGATGTCGTCGAGCTCGCGGTCGTACGTCTCGGACCATAGGTGCGAATCCGTCGCGACCTCGATGAGCTGCGCGGTAATGCGCACGCGCTTGCCCGACTTGCGGACGCTGCCTTCAAGCACCGTGGCGACGTTGAGCTTCTGCGCGACGGTGCCGATGTCGGCGTTCTTGCCCTTGAACGAGAATGCCGACGTGCGCGACGCGACGCGCAGGCCGCGGATCTTCGCGAGCACGTTCAGCAGCTCTTCCGACAAGCCATCGGCAAAGTACTCGTTGTCCTCGTCGCGACTCATGTTGACGAAAGGCAGCACGGCGATCGAAGGCGTTTCCTTGTCCGGCGGTGCGACCTGTGACTTCAGTGGCGGAAAGCTTTGCGGCAGATCCGGATGGCAGGCCTGGAACACGGTCTCGGGTCGCCCGAGGTCCTTGAGGCCGTGGGCACCGAGTGCCTTCACGCTTGCGAGCGGCGGAAGGTGGTCGCGGCAGAGGTCGTGCGTCGATTCGGAGAGCAGCGTCTGGCCGCCATGGCCGGCGGCTAGAAGGCGTGCAACGCGGCTAAGCGCCACGCCGAAATAGTCGCCGTCGCGCAACTCGACGGCGCCCGAATGCAGCGCGATGCGCACGCGGAGCTTCGCGGCCTCGGGCCACGGCTCGCGATGCAACGCGCGCTGCGCGTCAAGCGCGGCCGCAAAGGCGTCGAACGCGGTGTGGAATGCCGCGCAGAAGGCATCGCCGCCGGTCTTGAAAACGTGACCGTCATGATCGTCGATGCAGTGCCGCAACAGCGCGTCGTGGCGCGTGAGCGAAACGCGCATCGCCGCCGCATGCGATTCCCACAGCCGCGTGCTGCCTTCGATGTCGGTGAACAGCAGCGTAACGGTGCCGGTCGGAAGGTCTGCCATCATTCGGGTTGCCGCAAGGGCGACGGGAATGATACCCGTCCGAGCCGCACCCGACGGGAATTCGGCAAGCGCCAAGTCGGGCGCCGGCAGGGCCGGCACCCGGCGCGTGCAACGTCGGCCCCTCGGGTTCGGACTGGCGTCGCGGAGGCCAGGGAATCCCGCCCCCTGTGGGTTCGTTCAGAAGACCAGCGTTCCCAGGAAAACCCCGAAGACCAGCAC
>JBEPUI010000165.1:0-3299 GCA_041691615.1 Pseudomonadota bacterium | reverse complement strand
CCCCAGGTCTTGCCCTTGCCCTGCGACAGCAGCCAGTTGAGGCGCGCGCCGATCAGCATCACGACGTCGGCCTCGGGCAGCACGTACGAGCGCGCGGCCGATGCGGATTGCTCGTGGGTATCCGGCAGCAGTCCCTTGGCCATCGACATCGGCAGATAGGGGATGCCCGTCTTCTCGACCAGCGCGCGGATGTCGGCATCGGCCTGCGCATAAGCGGCCCCCTTGCCGAGGATGATCAGCGGACGCTTCGCACTCTTCAACAGATCGATCGCCCGCTTGACGGCGTCGGGTGCGGGGATCTGCCGCGGCGCGGGGTCGACGACCTTGATCAGCGAGTTCCTGCCCGCTTCGGCGTCGATCGCTTGCGGGAACAGCTTGGCCGGCAGGTCGAGGTACACGCCGCCGGGCCGGCCCGAGACCGCCGCGCGAATCGCCCGCGCAACACCCACGCCGATGTCCTCGGCGTGAAGCACGCGAAACGCGGCCTTGGCATGCGGCCTGGCGACCGCGAGCTGGTCCATCTCCTCGTAATCGCCCTGCTGCAGGTCGACGACCTCGCGCTCGGATGAGCCGCTGATGAGGATCATCGGGAAGCAGTTGGTGGTGGCGTTGGCAAGCGCGGTCAGGCCGTTGAGGAAACCGGGCGCGGAGACGGTGAGACAGATGCCCGGCTTCTGCGTCATGAAGCCGGCGATGGAGGCCGCGTAACCCGCGTTCTGCTCATGGCGGAACGAGATCACGCGCAGCCCCTCCTTCTGCATTCGGCGCGTGAGATCGGTGATGGGAATGCCGGGCAGGCCGAAGATCGTGTCGATGCCATTGAGCTTCAGCGCGTCGATGACGAGCTGGAATCCGTCGGTCTGCGACTGCGTGACCCGCGTCGCGGCGGCTGCAGTGTCGGCGACGTCAGGCACGCTGCGCGCCGGGCCTGGAGCTGAAGGAGTGGCAACGTGTTGCATGAGATTCTCCAAGCGGCGCGCTCTTGCGAGCGAAGCGAGGGACCCGCGCCGGACAGTGGCGTGGATGAAAAGGGGAAAAAAGTGCAGGTCCTGCGGGCCGCGTGATCCTCGCCGCCCGGCGGATGCCAAATTCTCCGGACCCGCTAAGGTATGTGATATATCAGCTGAAAGTCAACGCTGCTTTGCAGCATTGCGAACTGCGCCTGCGGCGGCACTCGACTGCCGGTCGCGGCGCATCGTTTGCGCCAGCCACTTCGCGCCGTCGTCGAGCAGGAACTGCTTGAAGACCTGGGCGACGGGGGTGAGGCGCTTCGTGCGGCGGTGCACAACAAACCAGTGCCGGCGCGCCGGAAAGCCGGCGACGTCGAGCACGGTCAGGTTGCCGAGCTCGATGTCCTGCATGATCGCGTGCTCGGACATGAACGCCACGCCCATGCCGGCGATCACCGCCTGCTTGATCGTCTCGTTGCTGCGGATCTCCATCGCCACGCCGACGTCGCGCATCCGCTCGCCGAATGCCTCGTCCATCGACATCCACGTGTCCGATCCGCGCTCGCGGACGATGAAGCGCTCGCGCAGGATGCGCTCGAGCGGAATGCGCCGGCGCCCGGCGAGCGGGTGCGCCGGCGCTGCGACGATCACGTAGGCGTGCGGCGCGAACGCCTGCTGGACGATGTCGACGCCGGTAGGCGGGCGCACCATCACTGCGAGGTCGGTCATGTTCTCGGCGAGGCGGTGCAGCAGCTCTTCGCGGTTGTGCACGGTGAGATTGAGCGCGATGCCCGGATGGCGCTTCATGAACACCGCGAGCAGGCGCGGAAAGAAATAGTCGCCGGCGCTGATCACCGCCACATTGAGCCGGCCGCCGGCAATCCCCTTCATCCGCGACAGCGTCTCGTCGGCATCGTGGAGCTGCTGCAGCACGGCGCGGCTGTGCACCAGCAGCGCGGCGCCCGCTTCGGTGAGAAAAGTCTTCTTGCCGATGCGCTCGAACAGCGGCAGTCCCGCGTGGCCTTCCAGCTCCTTGACCTGCGCCGACACGGCGGGTTGCGACAGGTGCAGTTCCTCCGCCGCGCGCGAGAAGCTCAAGTGCCGCGCGACGGTATCGAACACCTTCAACTGGCGCAGCGTCGCGTGCTTCATCGGTGCGTGATCATCGGCACGGCATCCCTGGATTACCTATAACCTTTAGCTTATATCAACGACAAAAAAATACTACTACACTTTATGCTTCGACGGGCCTACGCTTGTTGCCTTGGCGCGCTTCCCCGACGCCAGGCGACGACAGGAGAGCGATATGCGCACTCAAGCGAATCCAGCGAGCTACCAGCCGGCCGACGCCGACCTCGACGCATTCAATGCCGCCTTCGATGAAATCGGCTTCGAGTGGCACTGGGATCGCGCGACGATGGCCGAGCTCGCCGCCATCGACGACGACCGCGGCCGCGTGCGTACCTATGTCGAGCGCCACCACCCGCACCTGCTCAAGGTCTACGACGCCGATTTCCTGTGCGACCTGGTGGTCGACTTGAAGCAGCGCGCCACCGGCGAAGGCCGTGATGCTGCGCTGCAGCATAAAACCTTCGCCTGACGTTCGATCGCACGGTCGCCAGGCCGCCCTTTCCAGCACCGCCGGGCTTGGACAACGCCGCCCTCTCGCGGCCCGCTACCGGCGCCGCCGATTGCAGTTGCCGAGATCGACGACACCTCCTTGACCGCGCTTGTGTTACTTGGCCGGGAATCTGGTATATAAGATTTCAACAGTTTTGTTGGCGGGCCGTGGGTCGCCCGCTCAACCACCAGATGGCGCATTCCAGCGAAACACTCGCGCAACAGCGCCGCCGGCACGGAGGAAGAAAACCAGTGGCTTCGATCATGGGCGCGACGGCGCCCGCGATACCGCTTTTGTTGCGGCCGATCAATACCGGCGCCAGCTTTCGCGACCAGGCCTATGCCGCGCTGAAGGAGGCGATCATGAAGACGGACATCTATTCGCAGCCGCACGAGATCCGCCTGGACGAACGCCAGTTGAGCGCGTCGCTCGGCGTCAGCCGCACGCCGATCCGCGAAGCGATGACCCTGCTCGAGCAGGAAGGGTTTCTGCGCACCGTGCCGAGGCGCGGCGTGTTCATCGTGCGCAAGACCAAGAAGCAGATCATCGAGATGATCGAGCTGTGGGCCGCGGTCGAGAGCATGGCCGCGCGGATGGCGACGCTCAACGCCTCCGACGCCGAGATCGCGTCGCTGCGGCGGATGTTCGACGAATTCCGCACGTCGACGCCGGCCGAGCACATCAACGAGTACTCGGACGCCAACATCGCGTTCCACCAGGCGATCATC
>JBEPUI010000164.1:0-3301 GCA_041691615.1 Pseudomonadota bacterium | reverse complement strand
AACGTCACCGCCGACGCCGCGGGCCTTTGCATCAAGTCGGGCAACGCGAGCATCCTGCGCGGAGGCTCGGAGGCGCTGGCCAGCAACCATGCGATCGCGCGCTGCATCGCCGAAGGCCTTGCCTCCGCCGGCTTGCCGGTCGCGGCGGTGCAAGTGATCGCGACCGCGGACCGCGCCGTGGTCGGGCACCTGATCGCCGATGTCGAGCATGTCGATGTAATCGTGCCGCGTGGTGGCAAAGGCCTGATCGAGCGCATCGCGCGCGATGCCAAGGTGCCGGTGATCAAGCATCTGGACGGCGTGTGCCACGTTTACATCGACCGCAGCGCCGATGTCGCCATGGCGGTGCGCATCGCCGACAACGCCAAGACACAGCGCTATTCGCCGTGCAACACGATGGAGACGCTGCTGGTGCACGCCGGCATTGCCGCCGCCGTGCTGCCGCCGCTGGCGGCAATCTACGCGCAAAAGGGCGTCGAGCTGCGCGGATGCGAGCGCTCGCGCGCACTGGTGGCGACGATGAAGGCGGCCACCGAGGACGACTGGTACGCCGAATACCTGGCGCCGATCCTCGCGGTGCGTATCGTCGATTCGCTGGACGACGCGATTGCGCACATCGCGCGCTACGGATCACAGCATACCGACGCGATCGTCACCGACAGCCACGAGGCCGCGATGCGCTTCCTGCGCGAAGTCGATTCGTCGTCGGTGCTGGTCAACGCCAGCACGCGCTTCGCCGACGGCTTCGAATATGGCTTGGGGGCCGAGATCGGCATTTCGACCAACAAGCTGCATGCACGCGGACCTGTCGGCCTCGAAGGGCTCACCAGCCAGAAATGGGTGGTCATGGGCACCGGGCAGATCCGCGAACGCTAGCGACCCGCGGGCGAAGGATGTCCAATTCGGTCACCCTCTCGATCGCCACCAATTCGACTGTCCTCGCGGTGCTGATGGAAGACGCGGCCGCGTTGCTCGGCATTGTCGGCTTGGTCAAGACCGGACAGGAAATCACCGGCTCGGCGGCAATTGCCGAAGCATTGAAGGCGCACATGGTCGAACTGCACGGCAAGACGGTGGACGAAGTCTACTGGCGATTTGCGTCCGCGCCGGGGGACGCCGCGCATGGATGACGCGCTGCGCCCGAAGGTTCTGGAATTCTGGTTCGGTGCGCCGCCTCACGTTTCGCGCGAGACATGGTGGCGCAAGGATCCGATGTTCGACGCGGAGATTCGCGACCGCTTCGGCGACGCGACCGGAAAGGCGCTGGCCGGCGCATACGGCGGCTGGTGCGTGACCGCGCACGGTTCGCTCGCGCGGGTACTGCTTCTCGACCAGTTCACGCGCAATGCGTTTCGCGACACCGGCAAGGCGTTTGCCGGCGATGCGCGTGCGCTCGCCACCGCGCGGGATGCGATCGCGCGCGGTCACGAAGCCGCGCTCGATCCCTTCGAGCGCTGGTTCCTGTACATGCCGTTCCAGCACAGCGAGGACCGCGAAGTGCAACGGCAATCGCTCGCGTTGTTCACCGCACTGGCCCGTGAGCCGGGCTTCGACGGCGCACTGGATTATCCGCGGCGCCATGCGGCGATCATCGAGCGGTTCGGGCGCTTTCCTCATCGCAACGCGCTGCTTGGCCGCCAGTCGACGAAAGATGAGATCGAATTCCTGCACCAGCCCGGCTCGTCGTTTTGACGAACGCGCCGCGCATCCTGCTGGGCGGCACGTTCGACCCGATCCACTACGGCCACCTGCGCGTGGCGGACGACGTTCGTGCAGCGCTTGCGGTCGATCAGGTACTGCTCGTACCGGCGGCCGATCCGCCGCACCGTCCGCCGCCCGGCGCACCCGCGCGTGACCGCGTGGCGATGCTCGAGCTCGCTGTCGCGCAATTTCCGGGTCTCGCAGTCGACGCCCGCGAAGTGAATCGCGGCGGCAAGAGCTTTACCGTCGACACGCTGCGAGAGCTGCGCCGCGAATGGCCAACCGCGCCACTCGCGTGGATCGTGGGCAGCGACACATTCCTCGGGCTTACCTCGTGGCATCGATATCGCGAACTGCTTGATCTCGCGCACCTGATCGTCGTTGCCCGCCCAGGCGTCGACCTGGCCGCGCAATTGCATGGCGAGCTCGCACGGATCTGGAACGCGCATGCAACTGCCGACCGCGATGCGATCAAGACGACGCCGGCAGGCGCGATCGTCACCATTGAGACGTCCCCTCACGCGATCTCCGCGACCGCCATTCGCCAGGCGCTCGCGAGCGCGCCGGCCGACCGGCACGCCCTCGGTCAATTGCTGCCGGCTGCGGTTTTGGCCTATATTGAAACCCACCATCTCTATGGAGCCGTCGCGGATGCGCGTTGACTTGACCCAAGCGGCCATCGCCGCGCTCGAAGACATCAAGGCGCACGAGATTCGCGCATTCGACGTTCGCAGGATCACCAGCCTGTACGACTCGCTGATCGTCGCCAGCGCCGATTCCAATCGCCAGGCGCGCGCACTCGCCAACCACGTCCGCGAAGCGCTGGTGGCGGCAGGCGCCACGATCATCGGCGTCGAAGGTGCCGCAGGCGGCGAATGGGTACTGGTCGATGCGGGCGACGTCGTCGTGCACGTCATGCTTCCCGCGGTGCGCACTTACTACAATCTCGAGGAATTGTGGGAGCCCGCGGCCAATCCGCGGCACGCCCGCAATGCCGCGTAGCCGCTGTACGCGGCGCGTGCGTCGATGAAGCTTTCGATCGTCGCGATGGGGCGGCGAATGCCGGGTTGGGTCGACCAGGCCTTCGACGACTATGCGAAGCGCCTGCCGCGCGATTTCGCCGTCGAGCTGACCGAATTGAAACCGGCGCCGCGCGGCAGGAGCGCGCCGCAGATACTGGCGCTCGAGGCCCCGCGCATCCTCGGCGCCTGCGGCGAAGCGAACGTCGTGGCGCTGGACGAGCGCGGTTCGGCGTGGACCACCCAGGCATTCGCACAACGCCTCGCGCGCTGGCGCGACGATGCGCAGGACATCGCGTTCGTGATCGGCAGCGCCGACGGCCTGGACGCGTCGGTCAAGCGGCGCGCGAAAGCCACGCTGCAGCTTTCGGCGATGACGCTGCCGCACGCGCTGGCCAGGATCGTGCTGATCGAGCAGATCTACCGCGCGTGGTCGCTGCTTGCCGCGCACCCCTACCACCGCGCATGATCGTACAATCGGCGTTCAGGCGATCCGATCCCGACCTCGTGAACCCCAGCCGCATCCATCTTGCGTCAAAAAGCCCGCGCCGCCAGGAGCTGCTGCGCCAGCTCGGCGTCGA
>JBEPUI010000163.1:0-3468 GCA_041691615.1 Pseudomonadota bacterium | reverse complement strand
GGCGGCGGTATCGACGAACACCTTGACGTCGCCGCCCGCCGTTGCGTGCAGCCAACGCGCCAGCGTCTTCAGCCGCTTCTTGACGAGGTCGTGATAGTCGTCACCTTTCGCATAGACCGAGATCGCGCCGCGCGTCCGCTGCGCAAGAATTTTTAGCGGATTGTCGTCGGGACCGTAATTGACGCCGAGCATGATGATGCTGCGCACGTCGGGCCACAGTACGCGCGGATCGGCGCGGCGTTCGGGATTGGCCGCGAGCCAGTCCATGTCGCCATGCGCGCCGGCCTTGAGGAAAGCGTGGAAGTGTTTTCCGGCGTCACCGATCGCGTCGGGGCCGGTCACGCCGATCGTGTCAAAGCCGAGCGCGCGGGCTTGCGTGGCGAGGGCGTGCTTGAGATCGGTGCTCATGCCGCAGCGACCAATCTCGCGGCCGTCATCATCCGCGAAGGCGGATGATCCAGTATTCCTCCGCCGATGTTGTGAATACTGGATGCCCGCCTGCGCGGGCATGACGATTGACCGAAACCGAAGGCCGCGATCCAATCCGAGCCCGACAGACACGCGCAGAGCCCGCTCGTTGCACTCGCGACCCCAGATGCGCAATTGCGCATCGCGAATGACAACAATGGTTTCAGAAATCCAGGTCCACATAGGTGCGCGAAGCCGGCACGCCCGCCAGCCACTCGCTCAGCAGCGGGCGAAACGAGGGCCGCGACTTGATTCGCGCGTACCACGCCTTTGCCGCATCGTCCTCGATCCATGGCACATCGCCCAGATAGTCGATCGCCGACAGGTGCGCGGCAGCGGCCAAATCAGCAAAGGTCAGCCGGTCGCCGGCCAGATAGTTCCGCGTCCGCGCCAGCCAGCCGATATAGGCCAGATGATAGCGCACATTCGCGGTGGCGGCGCGGATCACGTCCATCGCGGGCGAGCCGCCGCCGTTGTCCTCGCCCATGAAGCGCTTGTAGATGCGCTCGGTCACCAGCGGACCGGAGACTTCCTCAAAGAATTTTTCGTTGAACCACGCCATCAGGCGGCGCACCTCGATACGCTCCGGCGTCGAGGCTGGCAGCAGCCGTCGCTCGCCGATGCGCCCGCCATGGGTCTCGTCGAGATACTCCGCGATGATGCCGGCGCCGGGAACCGGGGGAACGCCTTCGGCGATCAGCACCGGGGTGGTTCCGGCCGGATTCAGCGCCAGAAACGCCTCGCGCCGCTCCCAGACGCGCTCTTCCACCGGCCGCACGTCGAGGCCGTGTTCGCCGATGACGAGGCGGATGAATCGGGATTGCGGACAAAACGGATGATGAAACAGCGTGAACATGCAGCCTTGATAGATTTGTGGTGCTTAAGAAAACGTCTCTAATGTGTTAACGCCGCGGTCGCACATCGCGGGCCAGCCTGGTGTGATGAAGTTTCGCGTCATTGTCTCGGCAAGTTGGTCCAGCGAACTTCTGAACCCAAACCACACCAGACTCATCTGAATCACTCGTGTCCCTTTGATTCCGAAGTTCGCAACAAAGTTGCTGCAAGGGCATGCGAACTTCCGAATCGGGACACTAGCGAAGCCGGCGATTCAGGCAACCGCTGAATAGGCGATTTTCGGCATTGCGGCCATGCTGCGAATAAGCGAGAAAAGCCCGCCGTTTGCCGTCGAACGCGATTCAGAGCGGGCCACCTCATGCTGTCCGATGCAATCAGAGCCGTCATTCTCGGGATCGTCGAGGGCGTCACCGAATTCCTGCCGGTGTCCTCGACCGGTCATCTTTTGCTGGCGGAGCGCTTCTTCGATCTCGGTGCGGGCAGTTTCTGGAACACGTTCACGGTGCTGATTCAGCTCGGCGCCATCCTCGCGATTGTCGTGCTCTATTTTGCAAAACTGTGGCGGATCGCGCTCGGCATGGTTTCCAACCCCGACGACCGGCGCTTCGTCATCGGCGTCCTCGTGGCCTTCCTGCCGGCCGTCATCGTCGGCCTGATTGCCGGAAAATACATCAAGGAGCTGCTGTTCAATCCGTGGGTGGTGTGCTTCTCGCTGATCGTCGGCGGCGCGGTGCTGATGTGGGTCGATCAGCTCGACCACAACCCGCGCGAACACGACGCGACGAAATTCCCCCTGCTGATGTATCTGTATATCGGCATCGCGCAGTGCCTGGCGATGATCCCCGGCGTGTCGCGCTCCGGCGCCACCATCGTCTCGGCGATGCTGCTCGGCGCCGACAAGCGCGCGGCGGCGGAGTTTTCATTCTTCCTGGCGATCCCGACCATGATCGGCGCCTTCGCCTATGATTTCTACAAGAACCGCGCCGACATGACGACCGATCACCTCGGCATCATCGCGATCGGATTCGTGGTGTCGTTCATCACGGCGATTGTCGTGGTGAAGGCGTTCCTGAGCTACGTCACGCGCAACGGCTTTACGTTCTTCGCGTGGTGGCGCGTGATCGTCGGCACGCTCGGGTTAATTGCGCTGGCGCTGGGGCGCTAACTACGCCCCCTTGGGTGCGAACTGGCCCGTTTTACGGAAGCGCCAGAGATACTGCGGCACCACGGCTTCCATCGAATCCGGCGTGATCCCCAGCCCTTCGAGTGTCAGGCCATTAGCCTTCGCGGCATCCGACACCACATTGTCGGTCTTCAACAGTTCGACCTGATCCGGCGTCAGTTTCAGCGCGCCCGGCGCGAACTGCAAAAACATCGACTGGAATCGCGCGAGGCCGAACGGCAGCGGCATCAGCATCCGCTCGCGCTCGATGACACGCAGGATGATCTGCATGATCTCGCGCATCGACAGCACCTCGGGACCGCCGAGCTCGTACACCGCCCCGGCTTTGGTCTTGCCGTCGACGGCGTCCGCGACGGCGGTGGCGACGTCGCCGACGTAGACCGGCTGCAATTTGTTCGCACCGCCGCCGATCAGCGGCAGCATTGGCGACATCCGCGCCAGCCCCGCGAAACGGTTGGTGAATTGATCTTCGGGGCCGAACACCACCGACGGCCGCAGGATGGTCGCGGAGGGGATTGTCTTGAGCGCGGCCGTTTCACCGGCAGCCTTGGCGCGGGCGTAGCCGGATTTTGAGGTGTCATCCGCGCCGATCGCCGAGACGTGCACCATGCGCGCGCCTACGGCCGCGGCCGCCTGCGCAACCGCCTCCGCGCCCTTGCCCTGCACGGCGTCGAAGGTCTGCGCGCCGCTCTCGCTCAAGATGCCGACGAGGTTGATCGCCACATGGCTGTCGCGCATCGCGGCCTGAACCGAGGCCGGATGGCGCAGGTTGGCCTGTACGGCATGGATCTGGCCGACCTTGCCGAGCGGCTGCAAATGCCCCGCCAGTTCCGGACGCCGGACGCCGACCCGGATGCGGTAATCCCGCTTGGCGAGCGCGCGAACCACGTGCCGGCCGAGAAAGCCCGAGCCTCCGAAAACCGTGACGAGTGTGTCCGTATTCGATGCCATGGTCTGGTCCT
>JBEPUI010000162.1:0-3591 GCA_041691615.1 Pseudomonadota bacterium | reverse complement strand
AATGGGTGAAGGGCAAGACGCTCGACCAGGCGCTCGACATCAAGAACACGCACATCGCCAGCGAGCTCGCGCTGCCGCCGGTGAAGATTCACTGCTCGATCCTCGCCGAGGACGCGATCAAGGCCGCGGTCGCCGACTACAAGGCCAAGCACGGCGACGCGAATGCCGCGGGACCGGTGGTCGAAGCAATTGCGAACGCCGCGTCCGCAAGCAAGGCCGGAGCGGCTGCGGCCACGGAGGCCGCGGAGTAATGGCGATCACGCTGACCGAAAAGGCCGCGAAGCACGTAGGCACGCAGTTCGCCAACCGCGGCAAGGGCGTTGCGCTGCGGCTCGGCGTGAAGACGACCGGATGCTCGGGGCTTGCGTACAAGCTCGAGTTCGCCGACGACGTGAAGCCGGAGGACCTGCGCTTCGAAAGCCACGGCGTCACCGTGGTGGTCGATCCCAAGAGCCTGCCCTATATCGACGGCACCGAGCTCGACTTCGCGCGCGAGGGCTTGAACGAGGGCTTCAAGTTCAACAACCCCAATGTCAAGGCCGAGTGCGGCTGCGGCGAGAGCTTCAACGTCTGACACGACCTGCGGCGACATGGGCGGCGCACGACGCCGGCCCCGGCCACCGCGAGTCATGGACGGCCGGTACACGGGCGGCGTTGTGGCCGCCCGTTTCATTGGATTCACGGCATTCGAGAACGTCGCGCACGCTACTGGCAACTCACCCTGGATGATCGACTTCGCGCACAACCACTTCGAGCTGCTCGGGCTGCCGCTCGAGTTTCGCATCGACGATGCGGCGCTCGACGTTCGCTATCGCGATTTGCAGCGCGACGTGCATCCTGATCGTTTCGCAGGTGCGGACGACGCGAAGCAGCGCCTCGCGATGCAGGCTTCTGCGCGCGTCAACGAGGCCTACCGCACGCTCAAGGATCCGGTCGAGCGCGGCCGCTATTTGCTCGAGCTTCGCGGCATCGATGCGTTCGCCGAGACCGACACGGCGCTGGCATTGCCGTTTCTCGAGCAGCAGCTCGATCGTCGCGAGGCCGCGGCGGATGCACGCGACGCGGGCGACGTCGACGCGCTCGAGCAGATGCTGACCGGCCTGCGCGGCGAAACGCGGCAGCGCGAAGGCGTGCTCGCCGAAAGGCTCGACGCCGGCGACCTCGATGCTGCGCGCGCCGGCGTACGCGAACTCAAGTTCCTGCACAAAGTCGCCGACGACATCGCGACGATGATCGAGACGATCGACGGTTGACGATGGCACTTTTCCAGATCGCCGAGCCGGATGCCAAGCCCAGGGTGCGCGAAACCCGGCGTGCGATCGGCATCGACCTCGGCACCACCAACTCGCTCGTCGCGACGGTGCGCAACGGCCTGCCGGTGGTGCTGGCCGATGCGCGCGGGCGTCCGCTGGTGCCGTCGATCGTCCGTTATCGCGATGATGGCGTCGACGTCGGCTATCCGGCGATGGCGCAGCAGTCGGCCGATCCCGTGAATACGATCGTGTCGGTCAAGCGGATGATGGGTCGCGGCCTGCAGGACCTCGATGACGACCGGCGGTTCCCATACCAGTTCGTCGACGCGCCGGGCATGGTGAAGATCGCGACGCGCGCCGGCGTGATGTCGCCGGTGCAGGTTTCCGCGGCGATTCTCGCCAGCCTGCGCGCACGCGGCGAAGCACAGTTGGGCGGGCCAATCGACGCGGCGGTGGTCACCGTTCCCGCCTATTTCGACGACGCACAGCGGCAGGCGACCAAGGACGCGGCGAAGCTCGCCGGCTTGCCGCTGCTGCGGCTCCTCAACGAGCCGACCGCCGCTGCGGTCGCCTATGGGCTCGACAACGCGTCGCGCGGCACGTTTGCGGTGTTTGACCTGGGCGGTGGCACGTTCGACATTTCGATCCTCGCGTTGTCACAAGGCGTGTTCAAGGTGCTGTCGACCAACGGGGACTCGTCGCTCGGCGGCGACGACTTCGATCACCGCGTGTTCTGCTGGATCATCGAGAACGCCAAGCTGCCGCCGCTGTCGCCCGGCGACGCGCGGCTGCTGCTGACCAAGGCGCGCGAAGCCAAGGAAATGCTGACCGGACATGACGCGGCGCCACTGGTCGCGACGCTCGCGAACGGACACGCGATCAACCTGTCGCTGTCGGCGCAGACGTTCACCGACATCACGCGTACCCTTGTGCAGAAGACGCTGGCGCCGGTGCGCCGCGCGTTGCGTGACGCCAGGTTGACGCCCGCTGACATCGACGGTGTCGTGCTCGTCGGCGGTGCCACGCGAATGGGCGAGATCCGCCAGGCGGTCGAGGAATTCTTCGGCCAGCCGCCGCTCACCAACCTCAATCCCGACGAAGTGGTCGCGCTGGGCGCGGCGGTGCAGGCCAATGCGCTCGCCGGCAACCGCGACGGCGAGGACTGGCTGCTGCTCGACGTGATCCCGTTGTCGCTGGGCCTCGAGACGATGGGCGGGCTCGCCGAGCGGATCGTGCCGCGCAACGCGACGATTCCTGTGGCGCGCGCGCAGGAATTCACGACCTACAAGGATGGCCAGACGGCGATGGCGATCCACGTCGTGCAGGGCGAGCGAGAAAAGGTGTCCGACTGCCGATCACTGGCGCGCTTCGAGCTGCGCGGTATTCCGCCGATGGCGGCGGGGGCGGCGCGAATCGCCGTGACGTTCCAGGTGGATGCCGATGGGCTGCTTTCGGTGAGCGCGCGCGAGCAGACCACGGGTGTCGAGGCATCGATCGAAGTCAAGCCATCGTATGGGCTCGCCGATGCCGAGATCGCGCAGATGCTGCAGGATTCGTTCGCGCATGCCGACGACGACATGCGGGCGCGCGCGCTCGTCGAAGCGCGGGTCGAAGGCCAGCAAATGCACGATCTCGCGCGTGATGCGCTCGCCGCGGACGCCGAGCTGGTGACCTCCGATGAGCACGCCCGGATCGACACCGCGATGACGGCGCTCGCATCCGCGCTCGCAGGCGACGACGTGGTGGCGTTGCGCGCCGCGGCGGAAGCGCTCAACAATGCCACGTCAACGCTCGCGCAGCGGCGAATGGATCGCGGCGTTGCGCGTGCATTGACAGGCAGGCGCATCGACAGCCTTCTGCCTTACGACCATGGCTGATATCCGCGCGCCCTGGGCCTGCTGCATGGCGGGAATTTCTGCCATGCGACGCCGCGATCATGGCTGACATCGTCGTCCTGCCGCATCCGGACATCTGCCCCGACGGGGCGACGTTCGCCGCCGAGCCAGGCAAGTCGCTGCTGGACAACCTGCTCGACCAGGGCATCGAGGTCGAGCATGCCTGCGAGAAATCCTGCGCGTGCACGACATGCCACGTGATCGTCCGCGAAGGATTCGCCTCGCTGCCGGCGTCGAGCGAGGACGAGGACGACCTGCTGGACAGGGCATGGGGATTGACGCCGGTGTCCCGGCTGTCGTGCCAGGCGATCGTCGACGGCAAGGCCAAGCTCGTCGTCGAGATCCCGCGCTACACGATCAACCATGCGAGTGAACGAAAATGAGGAACGAAAGTGAGGAACGAAAATTAGCAACGCAGATGAGCAACGCAGATGAGCAACGCA
>JBEPUI010000161.1:0-3640 GCA_041691615.1 Pseudomonadota bacterium | reverse complement strand
GTAAGCGACGTCGCGGCAGCACATTGCGCGGCGCGAGGAAAAACGGGCCACCTGTCGTCCTTGAGGAAGGACGACAGGGTAATGGCAGTGGCGTTGGAATCTGAAGACGCTCCTACGACCGATCGTACGGGCGCTCGCAATCGGCGCATCGAGGTGATCACGGGCCGCGAGCGCCGACGCCGTTGGACGGCGGAGCAGAAACGCGAGATCGCCGCAGAGAGTTTGCAGCCGGGCGTATCGCCTATCATGGTGGCCCGCAGGTACGGCATCAGCAGCGGTCTGCTGTATACATGGCGACAACAACTGCTGTGTGGCGCGCTCGGCGCAGTGGCCAACACCAAGCCGCGCTTCGTGCGCGTCGATGTTGTGGCGGGGCACCCACACGCGGAGGTAGCTGCACCCCAAACGCCTCTGACGTCGCCAGGCGCCGAGCCGGACGGTCGGATCGAGATCATGCTGTCGGGTGGCGCGATGGTGCGTGTCGATGCGCAGGTGGACGAAGCTGCATTGCGGCGGGTGTTGGCCGTGCTGGCGCAATCATGATCGCCGCGCCGCCTGGTGTCCGGGTCTATCTTGCCTGCGGCACCACAGACATGCGCCGCGGGATGGCGGGTCTGGCCATGCAAGTGCAGCAGGTGCTGGAACAGAACCCGTTCGATGGCGCAGTGTTTGCCTTCCGTGGCAGAGGTGCCGGCCTGATCAAGCTTCTTTGGCACGACGGCATCGGCCTGTGTCTGCTGACCAAGCGTTTGGAGCGCGGCCACTTCATCTGGCCGATGACGAGCACGGGCACAATTTCGTTGACGGCTTCCCAGTTGGCGACGTTGCTGGAAGGCTGCGAGTGGCGGGCACCGATAACAAGTCGCAGACCGGAGCTGGCAGGTTAATAAAATATCGGTAGACGGAAAAGTGCTTTCAGCGACGCGGTAGCGTCGTTCATCATGCCGCCATGCAGATCGACCTGACCACCCTGCCGGAAGATTCTGCCGTGCTGCAAAGCATGATTCGCGACGTCGTCACGGCGACCATGCAGCACGACGCGCAGGTGACCGAGCTGACTGTGGAGAACGACAGGCTGCGCGCTCTGATCCAGAAGCTGCTGCGTCATCGTTTCGGGCGCCGTTCCGAACAGCTGTCGCCCGACCAGTTGAAGCTCGCGATCGAAGATATCGAGCAGGAGATTGCCGAGCGCGAGGCGAACGAAGACGCGGCTGCGCAGTCAGAGGAAGCGCGACAACGCCGCCGCGCAGCCCACCCGCGACGCAATCTCGGGGCGCTGCCGGCGCATCTGCCACGCGACGAGGAGGTGATCGACGTCGACAGCAAAGAGTGCCCGTGCTGCGGCGGCGTGCTGCATCTGATCGACGAGACCCGCACGGAGATGCTGGACATCGTACCCGCGCAACTGCGGGCGAAAGTTATCCGGCGTCCGCGCTATGGCTGCCGCGCCTGCGGGGAGGCCGTCGTGCAGGCGCCCGCGCCGGAGCGGCCGATCGATGGCGGCATGGCAACCGAGGCGCTGCTGGCGCATGTCCTGGTCAGCAAGTTCTGCGACTTCCTGCCGTTGTACCGGCAATCCGAGATGCTGAAGCGCCAGGGCATTGTAATTGACCGCTCGACGCTGAGTGACTGGGTGGGGCGGACTTGCTGGTGGTTGCGTCCGCTGTACGACCTGACGGTCTCGACCGTACTGTCCGCACCGGTGCTGTTCGCTGACGACACCACCCTGCCGGTGCTCGATCCCGGTCGCGGCAGGACCAAGACCGGGCGGTTGTGGTGCTACGCGGTCGACCCGCGGACCTGGAACGGCCCGGGCCATCCGGCCGCCGCCTACATCTACAGCCAGAACCGCAAGGGCGAGCATCCCGCCGAACATCTCGCGGGCTTCCAAGGCAAGCTGCAGGTCGATGGCTACGCGGGGTTCTCCGCCCTGGTGAAGCGCCGCGGCGGTACGATCGAGCTGGTGTTCTGTTGGGCGCACTGCAGGAGGCGATTCTATGAGTTCCACGCGGCGACCAAGTCGCCGCTTGCCGCTGAAGCACTCGCCCAGATCGGCAGGCTCTACGCGATCGAGGCCGAGACCCGCGGCCAGCCGCCCGAGCACCGCCGCGCCGTCCGTCAGCAGCGCAGCCGTCCGATCGTCGAGGCACTGCAGACCTGGCTGAAAGCCACGCTGGCGCGCGTGTCGAGTTCCTCGCCGCTGGCGGACGCCATCGGCTACATGCTGCGGCACTGGTCTGGCTTGGTGTTGTTCCTCGATGACGGGCGGCTGGAGATCGACACCAATGTTGTCGAGCGCGGCATGAAGGGGGTCGCAGTGGCCCGAAAGAACGCTTTGTTCGCCGGATCCGACGGCGCCGCTGATCATTGGGCTATTGCATTGACCCTGATCGGCACAGCAAAGTTGAACGGCATCGATCCGCTCGCCTATCTGACCGACGTGCTCGAACGTCTGGTCTCCGGCAGCACCAAGAGCCACCAACTTGAGCAACTTCTCCCCTGGAACTGGCGACCACCCGGTGCAGTCGACACGGCCCCCGTGGCGGAGGCGGCGTAGCGCATACGCCAACACGCCAGGCGACGTGGTTTCACCGGATCGATCGGCCTGACCGCAATCCGCTGGTGCGGCGAGTGGACTGTTGAGCACGCTCCTACGATCGGTCGTAAGAGCGTGTTCAACGCCAAAATCCCCACCCAGCCATTCTGCCACACCATCTGGCACCATCGTGCCGACCCGGCCGTCCGGCTGAACCGGCAGCACCAGTGCAGCCGCCGTTGCGGGAGTGCCTGCAGGAATGGCGGGCTCCACGTGCGGCGCGCTCGTCGCCGCATCGACACCCGCCAAGCTCGGCATGGTGTCGGGCCCGGCGCCAAGTGCACCGCGCAGCAGCAGCTGTTGCCGCCAGGCATAGAACTGCCCGCTGCTGATACCGTGCTTGTAAGCCACCATCGCCGCCGACACACCTGGCTCCATGCCTTCGGCCACGATCTTTTGCTTCTGCTCCGCCGTCCAACGACGGCGCTTGCCGCAGATGCCCAACTCGGTGCTCAGGCGCCGAGCGCTCGTACGATTAGTCGTAGGAGCGTCCCCTGCCTGCGAAGCGCGCTTCGCCATGCCGTCCTCTTCCGTCACCGACGATATCTGGCCCGATTTTCCTCGCGCCGAGCAACGTGCCGCCGCCGCTCCGCTTACGGACTTCCCTACGGATTGCGATTTCAATCTCCCGACGATCAACGACCGATTCAGCCGCCAGGCTTCACGCTGACCATCCCGCTGCGGCTGCCGTAGCAATTTCTCGAAGCCGGTAGGGTTACGTGCTTCCGCGGCGTCCCACACATCGACCGACGAACCGCGAACATTGTCTCTCCATGGCTTTCGTTCCTGAGTGACGTTCTCCGACGCGAGGCGTCGCTCGGACGCAATCAGCGAGACAAGAGCGGCGACTACGGCCGCCAGAAATGTGGAGGTCAGGATAGTTGCCAGCATGACTGCTCACTTCCCCCTTGGGCTTTGCAGACCCACACGCTACCCCCGCGCCTCCGGTCCCAGCTGCGGCACCCGGCACGGCCTGACGCGGGCGTTGGGGATCAGCCCCGTCACCAGCCAATCGTAGGCCACGCCCTCGATGCGCCTGGCGCG
>JBEPUI010000160.1:0-3717 GCA_041691615.1 Pseudomonadota bacterium | reverse complement strand
CGCCGATGATCCGCGTGCACGGCGACATCCGGCGCATCAACCTGCCGCCGATGGAACACGAAGACGTGCACGCCATGGTGTACGACATCATGAGCGACGCCCAGCGCAAGACCTACGAGGAGATGCTCGAGGCCGACTTCAGCTTCGCGGTGCCCAATCTCGCGCGTTTCCGCGTCAACGCCTACAACCAGAGCCGCGGCGCCGCGGCGGCGTTCCGTACGATCCCGAGCAAGGTGCTGTCGCTCGAGGAGCTGAACGCGCCCAAGATATTCGCCGAGATGACCAACCGGCCGCGCGGCCTGATCCTCTGTACGGGGCCGACCGGATCGGGTAAGTCGACGACCCTGGCGGCGATGACCAACCACGTCAACGAGAACGAATACGGGCACATTTTGACGATCGAGGACCCGATCGAGTTCCTGCACGAGTCCAAGAAGTGCCTGATCAACCAGCGCGAAGTGGGCCCGCATACGCTTTCGTTCGCCAACGCGCTGCGTGCGGCGCTGCGCGAGGACCCCGACTACATCCTGGTCGGCGAAATGCGCGACCTGGAAACCATCCGCCTCGCACTGACGGCCGCGGAAACCGGCCACCTCGTTTTCGGCACGCTGCACACGAGCTCGGCGGCCAAGACGATCGACCGCATCATCGACGTGTTCCCCGCCGCCGAAAAGGACATGGTGCGCGCGATGCTGTCCGAATCGCTGGTGTGCGTGATCGCGCAGACGCTGATGAAGACCAAGGATGGACAGGGACGCATCGCCGCGCACGAGATCATGATCGGCACGCCCGCGATCCGCAACCTGATCCGCGAGAACAAGGTGGCGCAGATGTATTCGTCGATCCAGACGTCGCAGGCAATGGGCATGCAGACGCTCGACCAATGCCTGGTCGAGCTGGTGCGGCGCAACCTCGTCAATGTCACCGAAGCCCGCAACAAGGCGGTCAACAAGGATTTGTTCGGCGGTTGACGCCGGCGAAAGGGCTTTGCCATGGAACGCGAACGCGCCACCAAGTTCATTCACGAGCTGCTCGACCTGCTGGTCAAGCAGAAGGGTTCCGACCTTTTCATCACGTCCGGGTTTCCGCCGGCGGTGAAGGTGGACGGCAAGATCTCGCCGGTATCGAAGACCGAGCTTTCACCGCAGCACACGATCGAGCTCGTGCGCAGCGTGATGAACGACAAGCAGGCAGCGGAGTTCGAAGGCACCAAGGAATGCAACTTCGCGATCGCGCCGCCGGGCATCGGTCGCTTCCGCGTCAACGCGTTCGTCCAGCAGGGGCGCGTCGGCATGGTGCTGCGCACGATCGCCACCGATATCCCCAAGTTCGAGGAGCTGGGACTGCCACCGGTGCTGAAGGACATCATCATGTCCAAGCGCGGCATCATGATGTTCGTCGGCGCCACCGGCGCCGGCAAGTCGACGTCGATGGCGTCGTTGCTCGGCTACCGCAACGAGAACAGCTACGGCCACATCATCACGATCGAGGACCCGATCGAATTCGTGCACGACCACAAGAACTGCATCCTCACGCAGCGCGAAGTGGGCGTCGACTGCGAGAGCTGGCAGATCGCGCTGAAGAATTCGCTGCGGCAGGCGCCCGATGTGATCCTGATCGGAGAAGTGCGCGAGCGCGAGACGATGGACTATGCGGTGTCGTTCGCCGAAACCGGCCACCTGTGCCTCGCCACGCTGCACGCCAACAGCACCAACCAGGCGCTCGACCGGATCATCAACTTCTTCCCCGAGGAACGCCGCGCGCAGTTGCTGATGGACCTGTCGCTCAACGTGCGCGCGTTCGTCGCGCAACGGCTGATCCCGCGCCGCGACGGCCGCGGTCGCGTGCCGGCGGTGGAAGTGATGCTCAATTCACCGCTGATCTCCGACCTGATCTTCAAGGGCGACGTGTCCGGCATCAAGGAAATCATGAAGAAGTCGCGCGAGCTCGGCATGCAGACGTTCGACCAGTCGCTGTTCGACCTGTACGAAGCCGGGCTCATCAGCTACGAGGATGCATTGCGCAACGCCGATTCGCTGAACGACCTGCGGCTCGAGATCAAGCTGCATGGCAAGGAAGCGAAGAACCGCAACATCTTCGCCGGCACGGGCAACCTGGACATCGTTCCCGAAGCGCAGGGCGCCGCCAACCGGTTCTAGCGCGGGGCTTGCGCCCATCGGTTCCAGCGTATGTCGCCGCGCGAGCGGCGGCCTGCGTACTCGCGGAGGCAACGGCATGTCACCCGCCGCCGAAGTGCGATGGGGCCGCCATCGCGCTGTGCTAGGCTAATCGCCAAGGATGCATGACGATGGCCGGCCTCACCTCCACGACGCCAATACCCAGCGCGATCACGCTGCACCAGCAGTCGCGCGTGCTGGAGCTCGCGTTCAACGACGGCCACACGTTCCGCCTGCCGTATGAGTTCCTTCGCGTCTATTCGCCGTCGGCGGAGGTCCGCGGCCATGGGCCTGGCCAGGAAATCCTGCAGGCGGGCAAGCGCGACGTCACGATCGACACGCTCGAGCCCGTCGGCCACTACGCGGTGCGGCCGGCGTTTTCCGACGGCCACGATACCGGCATCTACTCGTGGGACTACCTGCACGACCTCGGCGTGCGCCATCACGAGTTGTGGGAGCGCTATCTTGCGCGGCTCGCCGAGGCCGGCGCCGCGCGCGAGCCGCAACCCACGCTGAACCGGACATGAACGACGAACGCACGCATTTCGGCTTCGAAACCGTGGCGCCCGATGAAAAGACGCGGCGGGTGCGCGGCGTGTTCGAATCGGTGGCATCGAAGTACGACCTGATGAACGACCTGATGTCGGGCGGATTGCATCGCGCGTGGAAGCGCTTCGCGGTCGCCGTCTCGGGGGTTCGCGAAGGCAGCCACGTGCTCGACCTCGCCGGCGGGACCGGCGATCTCGCGCGTCTCTACGCGCGCGCCGCGGGAGCGTCGGGCATGGTGGTGCTGACCGACATCAACGGTGCGATGCTGGCGGAGGGCCGCGACAAGCTGATCGATGCCGGCGTCATGTTGCCGATCGTGCAATGCAATGCCGAGGCGCTGCCGTTCGCCGACCGGCGCTTCGATTGCGTGTCGATCGGCTTCGGCCTGCGCAACGTCACCCGCAAGGACATGGCACTTGCCGAGATGCGCCGCGTGACCCGGCCCGGCGGCTGTGCGCTGGTGCTCGAATTCTCGCGCGTCGCCGCGCCGCTGGCCCCGGCCTACGACTGGTACAGTTTCAACGTGCTGCCGCGCATCGGCAAGCTGGTTGCCGGCGACGAGGCGAGCTATCGTTACCTCGCCGAGTCGATACGGATGCATCCGGACCAGGCGACGCTGCAGCAGATGATGCGCGACGCGGGATTCGACCGCGTCGACTATCACAATCTCACCGCCGGCGTGGTCGCCGTGCACATCGGACGCGTGCATTGACAGTTTTTTCCTGGAGATCGCAATGAAATTTCGCTACACGCTGCTCGCACTGTGCGCAATTGCGCTGGTCGGCGTTTCCGCGGCCGATGCCGCGCGCCTCGGTGGCGGCCGCAGCTTCGGCGCGCAACGCCCGTCGATCGCCACTCCGCGCGTCGCACCACCTGCGGCCTCGCCATCGAACAACCTTTCAGGCCCGGCCGCCGATCCGGTGATGCCGCGCAGCCCGGCCAGCGCGGCGGCGCCGGCAGCCGCCGCCCGCGCGCCGGGGGCGGCACCGGC
>JBEPUI010000159.1:0-3762 GCA_041691615.1 Pseudomonadota bacterium | reverse complement strand
ATCGCACCGCCGTACGTGCCGGAGATGTACATCGCCGTCAGCAGGATGATCGACGGCGTGATCGCCATGCCATAGGTGAACGGCAGCGCGAGCACAACGCCCATGACCAGCGTCAGGCCGGGCAGCACGGCGACCAGCATGCCGACCACCAGCCCGATGGCGAGCGCGAGCAGGTTCGACAACTGCAGCAAGTCGTGGAATCCGCCGGCTAATTGGTGGGCGACGTCGAGCAACGAGGACTCCCGGGTCAGCGAATGGCCATCAGCTTCATCAACCCGAGCGACACCGCGTCGAACGGCGCCGTGCCGATGGGCAGCGAAAGGTAGACGACCTTCATGAAGATGAACATGAAGGCAAGGCTTCCCGCGAGCGCCACGACGGCGATCACGCCCGGCCGGCGGTAGCGGCCGACGACCATCATCGCCGCCAGGTAGATGCATGTCGCCAGCGCGAATCCCAGCGTGCCGAGCAGCGCCACGTAGGCAATCGTCAGGCTGATGCCGATCACCAGCAGCAGCGGATACCGCGGCTCTGGCGGCGCGGGCGCCTCTTCGGCCTGCGCAATGCCCGCCTTGACCTCCTGCAGCAACCCGCCGCCATCGCTGGCGGCGCTCGATCGCGGCGAGCGCATCCCGAACACGATGCGCAGCGCGCAGACGAACATGGTGAGCGTCAGGATCGCGCGCGGCCAGATGCCGGGGCCGAGCCTTCCTGCGCGCGGACTGAACTGGAAGTGCAGCGACACATGAAAAAGCCATGCGGCGATGGCGGCCACGACCACGTAGGGCGCGATCGCGCGCAGCCGATCAAGCATCCAGTACTCCTGTCGCGAAGGCCCGCCGGATCGCGCCGGCCTCGCGAAGCACAGCGTCGGTTATTTCTTGGAAGGCGCGGGAATTGCCGCCATCAGGTGATGGGCTTCGTCCAGCCACTTCTGCATGTACGGTTTCACCTTGTCGGCGGGCACGAAGCTCGCGTCGTCCGCGTACTGGTCCTTGAGATACGCCTTGAATTCGGCAGTCTGCGCCGCGCGCGCAATCGCGTCGGACAGCAGCTTCACTCTCGCGGGGTCGGTGCCGGCCTTGACCAGCACCACGCGGAATTGCGCGAGCGTGATGTTGTGGCCGAGGCTGGTCGAGTTGGGAACGTTGGGGAAAGCATCGACCTTGCTTCCATAGAAGAAGATCACCGGGCGGATCTGCTTGCTGTCGACGAAGCTGCGCACGTCGCCGGCCTGCTCGTACAGCAAGTCGGCATGGCCGCCGATGATCGACGTGTAGCGCTCGCTCGGCTTGGCGTAAGGCACCGGCGAAAGCTTCATGCCGCGCGCGGTGAAGTAGGCGACCGTCAGGTCGTCGGGACTTTCGAATCCCGTGATCGCGACCTTCAGCGTGCGGGTATGCGCGGCCGCCTCGACATCGGCCCATGTCTTGAGCGGGCCACTTTCGGCGACGAAGAATCCCGACGCCTGCTGGATCAGGATCCCGAGCGGAATGAAATCGGCGAGCTTGAGGGAGGCGTTCGGCTGCGCGAGCAGCGCGAACGTGTCGCCGGTCATGATTTCCATCGTGTAGCCGTCGGCGTTGCCGGACAGCAGCTTCGCGTGGCCGGTCTGTCCGGTGGCGCCGGGGACATTGATCACCGGGATCGAAACCTTGAGGTCGCCTTCGAGCAGCTGGCCCAACTTGCGCGCAACCTGGTCGGCGCCGCCACCCGGCCCCCACGGCACGACGAACTCGATCGGGCGCGACGGGTACTTGTCCTGGGCGAGTGCGGGACCCGCGACCAGCAGGCACGCTGCGAGGGCGGCCAGCGCCGGCGACAGCGCTTCACGAATGGTTGAACGCATGACGATTTCTCCTCCTTCGATTCACGATTGCGTCCCGGTCCGCGTTCTTCGTCGGACCTGGGGCGCCAAGAAACTGGGCGAAGAAGCGAGCCGCCGCTTCGTCCGCGCCCCTTTGAGCCCACTCATCTAAGTCATCTGTATGAGTTCGACCCAGTTTAGGGCGCGACGCCCGCGCCCGTCAAGGACGAGAAGCCGACGCCCGCCGGACCAATCATGTACATCTTTTTTCGAGCCGCCCGCATGGCGTGGACTGTGTGCCGAACGCGGCGCTTTGTCGACGACCGCCCGCGAGCGAGGTCGCGCATCACGTGATTCACGCGATCGTTGTTCGTCGAATGGGCAATGCGCGTCAATGCGAGCGCCGCCCCATCGTTGTGCGACGCGCCCGCCCACCCGCACCGCTTCGGTGCCGACAGGTCGTTGCCCACCCGGGGTGGATACTGCAACAGTTTGATCATAAAGAACTAATCGTGATGGCACGGCGCGTGCTGTTGTGTGTTGGCAAATAGTTTCGCAATGCCAACACTCAAGGGGCTCCCGAATGATCCGCAAAACCCGTTTCACCCGATCGCTGGTCGCTGTCGCACTTGCCGCTGCGTGCACATCCACTGCCTGGAGCCAAACCCCGCCGCCGGCACCCGCCGCGGCTCCGGCGCCGGCGCCGACACCCGACTGGACCTTCACGGCCAACGTCGGAATCTTCAGCCAGTACGTCTTCCGCGGCATTTCACAGACCAACGAAAAGCCTGCGGTGCAGGGCGGCTTCGACGTCGCGCATTCGAGCGGCTTCTACCTCGGCACGTGGGCATCCAACATCAGCTGGATCTCCGACGGGCTGCCGGACGCGAGCGCCAGCATGGAATGGGATTTCTACGGCGGCTACAAGTTCGCGCTGCCGGCCGAGTTCAGCGGCGACGTCGGCGTGCTGCAGTACTACTACCCCGGCAGCTACCCCGCCGGCGCGACCAAGGCCGACACCACCGAGCTCTACGCGAGCCTCGGCTGGAAGTTCCTGTCCGCCAAGTACAGCTATGTCGTCGGCAACAAGACGTTCGGCTTCCCCGATTCGCGCGGCAGCGACTACATCGAGGGCAATCTCTCCTACGACATCGTCGACAAGGTCAACGACACGATCGGCAAGGTCACGCTGATCGGCCACGTCGGCCACCAGCGCTACAAGAACGCCGGCGCGTTCAGCTATACCGACTGGAAAGGCGGCGTGCAGGCGGACGTGTCGGGCTGGGCCGTCGGGCTGTTCGTCACTGGCACCGACGCCGACAGCGCGCTCTACACCAACCGCTTCGGCAAGGACATCTCCGACACGCAGGTCGTCGGCTTCGTGCAAAGAACCTTCTGATGCGGCTTCGACAACACGCGCGCTCGACGCGCACTTATCCGGGGGCACCATGAAACTCGTCACTGCCATCATCAAGCCGTTCAAACTGGACGAGGTCCGCGAGGCCTTGTCGGCGATCGGCGTCCAGGGCATCACCGTCACCGAAGTCAAGGGCTTCGGCCGCCAAAAGGGCCACACCGAACTCTACCGCGGCGCGGAATACGTCGTGGATTTCCTGCCCAAGGTGAAGGTCGAGGCGGCGCTCGCCGACGAGCTCGTCGACCGCGCGATCGAAGCGATTGAAAAGGCCGCCAACACCGGCAAGATCGGTGACGGCAAGGTGTTCGTATTCGACCTGCTGCAGGTCGTGCGCATTCGCACCGGTGAAACCGGCGCGGACGCGCTTTGAGGGGAGAGCTTCGATGAAGCGTTTGACTACGATGTTTGCGATCGCTTGCGCGTTGATGTTGGCCGCGCCGGTGCTCGCGCAGGACAAGGCCGCCACGCCGGCGGCAACGCCACCGGCCGCAGCGGCGGCTGCCGCGACGCCACCGGCGTCGACCGCGCCCGCTGACGC
>JBEPUI010000158.1:0-3815 GCA_041691615.1 Pseudomonadota bacterium | reverse complement strand
GCCCCGCCAGCGGCGTGCCGCGCGCCTGTTCGTTGGACTTCATCAGGATGCCCGGTACGTTGGAGACGCCGCCGCCATCGAAATCCGCCGGCAGCACGAAAGTCAGCTCCGCGGTATGGCTCGCCGGCAGCGAGGTGTCGGTGTTGCGACGGAACGACATCGTCATCTTGAACTTGCGTTCGGGTATCTCGATGTCGGCGCGCACGGCGATCTCCGGCGTCTTGCCGGCGGCGCCCTTCACCTGTTCGGTGCGCCACACCACCGTGCCGACATACTGCTTGCCCTTGGGATCGCTCGGATCCTCGTCATACAGCACGACGCGCTGCGCGACCGGCGCCAGCGTTTCCGAAGACGATGGCTGGCCGACGCGATCGGTGATCTTCGGCTTCTGCCCCGGGGTGGTGGTGTCCTTCGGGGCTTCGACGGTCTGGGTCGGCGACGACTTGAACAGCCCGCGCAGCGTGGGCACTACCTTCGGTCCCCAGACAATGCCGCCGCCTGCGACGATCAGCACGAGGCCGACGGCGATCGCGCTCTTGAACGGGAAGCCGCCGCCGGAGGCGCGGCGCGGTTTTCCGCGCGGGCGCTCGGCTTGCGGGCGCGGACGCGGCGCCGGAGGCGGCTGATAGCGTGCGGCTTCATCCGGCGATTCATCGTAGGAATACGGCGCGTCGGATGCGCCGCGATCTTCCAGGCTCGGCTCCAGCCGGTCGAATTCGGGCGACGGCGACGGCACGTTGGCATACGTGCGGCGCGCCGAGCGGCTGGCCTGCGCCGCGGCGCGGCCGAGATCGTCGGCATCCGCGGTGACATCGCGAAAACCGCGCATGCCCGGCTGCGGTGGCGGTGGCGGTGAATCGGGATTGCGGCGCGGTTGCCCCTGCCGCTCGCGGGGGGCGGCCTGCGCCGGATCCTGCATCGGACCGTCGGGCGGCCGCGGGGGTGGATTTTGCGCATCGGCGCGCAGGTTGCGCGGTTGCTGGTTGGCGCGCGGACGGATGGCGGGCGACGCCGGCTGAGGCGCGGCGGCGTCCGGAGATTTGGTCGCGGCACGCGTGGAAGCGCGGAACGCATCGCCGGAACGGGAATGGCCGCCGCGCGAAGCTTCCCGGGCACGCTGGGCGGCCTCGGACTCGACCTTGCGCACGGCCTCTTCCAGCGACAGCCGTTCGCGGGTGATTTCGGATTCGCTCAACGGCGGTTCGACGCTGCGCAGCTGCGCGATCAGCGCGGTCCGCGCCCGCTCATAGAGCGCACGACGTTGCTCGCCGGGAGCGCTGGCGTCCAGTCCGGCAATGGCACGCGCGATCAGCGGGTAATAATCAGCCATATCTCTTCAATGCTGCGAACCTAAACCTTGAATGCATTCCCGTAACATCTCGTTAAGCCTCGAACGGGTTCTGGACCAGAATGGTATCCTCGCGTTCCGGGCTCGTGGACAACAAAGCGATCGGGCAGCCGACCAGTTCCTCGACCCGGCGCACATACTTGATGGCCTGGGCCGGCAGGTCAGCCCACGAGCGCGCATTCGCGGTCGGCTCTTTCCAGCCCTCGATGGTCTCGTAGACCGGCTCGATCCGGGCCTGCGCCCCCTCGCCGGCCGGCAGATGGTCGATGTCCTTGCCGTCCAGCTTGTATCCGACGCAGACGTCGATGGTGTCGAAGCCATCGAGAATATCGAGCTTGGTCAGCGCCAGGCCATGGATGCCGCAGGTGCGGACAGTTTGCCGCACCAGCATGGCGTCGAACCAGCCGCAGCGCCGCTTGCGCCCGGTGTTGACGCCAAATTCCTTGCCGCGCTGGCCGATCAGTTCGCCGATCTCGTTGGTCAGTTCGGTCGGGAACGGCCCCTGCCCGACGCGGGTGGTGTAGGCCTTGCAGATGCCGAGCACATAGCCGAGCGCGCTCGGGCCCATGCCGGTGCCGGTCGCGGCCTGCGCCGCTACCGTGTTGGACGAGGTGACATAAGGATAGGTGCCGTGATCGACGTCGAGCAGCGCGCCCTGCGCACCCTCGAACAGGATACGCTTGCCTTCGCGGCGCTTGTGATCGAGCAGATTCCACACGCTGTCAGCATAGGGCAACACACTTGGCGCAATTGCGGCGAGATCCTTCAGCAGCGCCTTGCCATCCACTTCCGCGATGCCGTGTCCCCGGCGCAGCGCATTGTGATGTGCAAGCAGCCGCTCGATCTTGTGCGGCAGGGTCTGCGGGTCGGCGAGGTCCATCAGGCGGATGGCGCGTCGGCCGACCTTGTCCTCATAGGCTGGGCCGATGCCGCGCTGGGTGGTGCCGATCGCCGTCGCCGCGCTGGCGTTCTCGCGCAGGCTGTCCAGTTCGCGATGCAGTGGCAGGATCAGCGTGACGTTCTCGGCGACGCGCAGATTGTCGGGGCTGATTTTCACGCCCTGCGCGGTGAGCTTGGCAACCTCGTCAATGAAGGCCTGCGGATCGAACACCACGCCATTGCCGATGACCGACAGCTTCGAGGACCGCAGCACGCCCGAGGGCAGCAGCGCCAGCTTGTAGGTGTTGCCGTTGATGACGAGCGTGTGGCCGGCATTGTGGCCACCCTGGAAGCGGACGACGATATCCGCCTGCTCCGACAACCAGTCGACGATCTTGCCCTTTCCCTCGTCACCCCATTGGGCACCGACGACGACAACGTTGGCCATTTCGCGGGTATTCCTTGTGAGGCGTGTCTCTAGTGTCCCGAATCCGAAGTTCGCCTCTTTGTGCAGCGCCATACGTTGCGAACTTCGGATTCGAAGGACACTTGGCGGCTCGCGTGCGAGGCGTTCCTTCGGATAAAGGAAGCGGGGGGTGGACGCAAGCCGGAATGGCCACCAAAAGCCCCGGAGATTGTCTCCAAACCATTGATTTCCCCTGAAAATCCAAATTCAGACTGGGAGCCCGAGACCTCGTCTTCGGCTCGCTGTTTGGACGCGACGGCACGGCGGCGTCACGGGTCCGCGATGATCGTTTGCATCGCCCGCACCGGAATGTGTTCTCGACGCGCGGGCCCGATACAACCGGCCGCTTGCGCAGGTCCCTCGCCTGCCACAGTTTCGGACAACGCTTGATCGTCAAGGCCTGGGCAGCCGCGCAAATGGTCAGACGAAAATTGGAGCAACTACAGATGTTCAGTTCGGTGTCCCGCCATGCCTGCGTCACAGCAGTTCTGCTGGCGTTGCTGCTTCCGGCTACGGCCCATGCGGACGATGCGGCGCACGGCGTGCCCTCCCATCAGGCGGACGCGAAGCCGCCCGGCCCGAAGGGCGACGGCGACAACGCGCACGGCGGTCCTGCCGCAACCGCGACCGACCATCGTCGGCTCCCACCGGAATCTGTGACCAAGCATACGCTCGCGCTGCCCGGCCGCACGCTGGCCTTCACCGCGACCGCAGGCGCGATTCGTATTTTCGACGACAAGGGCGAACCACAGGCGGACATCGCCACGACAGCCTATCAGCTCGACGGCGCCGATCCCCGGAGCCGCCCGGTAACCTTCGTGTTCAATGGCGGGCCTGGTGCGTCCTCGGCGTGGCTGCAGCTCGGCAGCAACGGCCCATGGCGCATCGCAATGGGTAGCGGCAACGCCGGTTCCTCCGCCCCACCGGCGCTCGTGCCGAATGCCGAAACCTGGCTCGACTTCACCGATCTCGTCTTCATCGATCCGCTCGGCACCGGCTACAGCCGCATGGTCGCGAGCGGCGACGACGCGAAAAAACATTTCTTCACCGTCGATGGCGATGTGGCTTCGATCGCGCTGGTGATCCGCCGCTGGCTGGAGAAAGCCGACCGGATGCAGTCGC
>JBEPUI010000157.1:0-3862 GCA_041691615.1 Pseudomonadota bacterium | reverse complement strand
CGGCCGATGAACTACCTCGCGTTGTCGTACGACCATCGCATCATCGACGGCCGCGAAGCCGTGCTGTCGCTGGTGGCGATGAAGGATGCGCTGGAGGACCCGGCGCGGATGCTGCTGGATCTTTGATGGCCGATACCTTCGACGTGGTGGTGATCGGCGGCGGTCCCGGCGGCTACACCGCGGCGATCCGCGCAGCCCAGCTCGGGTTCGCGACCGCCTGCATCGACGACGGCGTGCGCGCCGACGGCAAGCCGGCGCTGGGCGGGACCTGCACCAACGTCGGTTGCATCCCGTCCAAGGCCTTGCTGCAATCGTCGGAGCACTTCGAGCACGCCACGCACGGATTCGCCGACCACGGCATCCTGGTCAAGGACGTGGCGATCGACGTCGGGCAAATGCTGAAGCGCAAGGACAAGGTCGTCGCGCAGAACAACGACGGCATCGCCTACCTCTTCAAAAAGAACAAGATCGCATCGTTCAACGGCCGCGGCGCATTCACCGGCAAGGTCGGCGACGGCTATGCGATCGACGTCAGCGGTGCCCAGCCGGTGTCGCTGGTCGCGCGGCACGTGATCGTCGCCACCGGCTCGACGCCGCGCGCGCTGCCGGGCGCGCCCTTCGACGGCAAGCTGATCCTCGACAACGCCGGCGCGCTGGCGATTGCGACGGTGCCCAAGCGGCTGGGCGTGGTCGGCGCGGGCGTGATCGGACTCGAAATGGGCAGCGTCTGGCGCCGCCTCGGCGCTGAGGTGACGATTCTCGAGGCGCTACCCGCACTGCTCGGCACCGCCGACGAAGCGCTCGCCAAGGAAGCGCAGAAGCAGTTCGCGCGCCAAGGCCTGGCGATCAGCCTGGGTGCCACGATCGTCGGCGTGACGGTCGGCAAGAGCGACGTGACCGTCGATTGGACCGATGCCGCGGGGGCCACGCAAAAGAACGCGTTCGACCGCTTGATCGTATCGATCGGACGCCTGCCGAACACCGCGGGACTCGGCGGCGACAAGGTCGGCCTCACCTTGGATGCGCGAGGCTTCATCGAAGTCGACGAGCACTGCAGAACCCGGCTGCCCGGCGTGTACGCGATCGGCGATGTGGTGCGCGGCCCGATGCTCGCGCACAAGGCGGAGGAGGAGGGCGTTGCCGTGGCCGAGGCGCTGGCCGGGCAGAAGCCGCACGTCGATTTCAATACGGTGCCGTGGGTCATCTATACGTCGCCGGAAATCGCCTGGGTCGGCGAAACCGAGCAGCAGCTGAAGGCGCGCGGCGTTGCGTACAAGACCGGCATGTTCCCGTTCACCGCCAACGGCCGCGCACGCGCGATGGGCGAGACGCGCGGCTTCGTCAAGCTGATCGCCGACGCGGCGACCGACCGCGTGCTCGGCATGCACGCGATCGGACCGATGGTCTCCGAGCTGATCGCCGAAGGCGCGATGGCGATGGAATTCGGCGCGTCGAGCGAAGATATTGCGCGCATCTGCCATGCGCATCCGACGCTGTCGGAAGCGACCAAGGAAGCAGCGCTCGCTGTCCTCGGCCGCACACTCAACCTCTGAGACCGGCGGTGCGCCTCTTGTGCAATGCAGCGCAAGAGGCGAAAGGGGATGTTGCTTGTGGTCCCGGCGAATCGAGTTACCATTGATCGCGTGAGTCCCGCGGCCGAACCATCCGCCGACAGCATCGCGTCGCAGTTCGATGCGCTGCTGGCGCAACGCCATGTCGTTGCCGATGCCTCACAGCGCGCCGCCACCGCCCGCCTGGTGCGCCTTGCCGATGAATTGCGGTGCTTTCGCGTGGCCCGCCAGTCGACGCTGAAGCGACTGTTCGCGCCGCCCGATGTCCCGCGTGGCGTCTATCTGTGGGGAAGTGTCGGCACCGGCAAGAGCCTGCTGATGGACGCTTTCTTCGCGGTGCTGCCGATCCGCCGCAAGGCGCGCGTGCATTTCCATGCCTTCATGCGCGACGTGCATGTCGAGCTCGCCACGCTCAGTCGCGAAGCGGATCCGCTCGCCATCGTCGCCACGCGGATCGCGCGCCGCTCGCGGCTGATAGCGTTCGACGAGTTCCACGTTTCGGACGTCGCCGACGCGATGATCCTCGGCCGGCTGCTTACGCACCTGTTCACGCAAGGCGTGGTGCTGGTGATGACGTCGAACTACGAGCCCGGCGATCTGTGGCCGCAAGGGCTCAACCGCCAGCGCTTCCTGCCAACGATCGCGCTGTTGCGCGAGTGGCTCGACGTCGTCGAAGTCGACGGTGGCGTCGACTACCGGCTGCGCACGCTGTCGCAGGTGCAGAGCTACTTCGTTCCCGCCGATGCCGCCGCCGATGACGCGATGGCTTCGGCCTTCGACCGCCTCGCCGGCGCGGCCGATGACGACTCGCGGCTGACGATCGAGGGCCGCGCGCTGGTCGCGCGGCGGCGCGCCGGCTCGGCCGTGTGGTTCGACTTCGCCACGCTGTGCGACGGCCCGCGTTCGCAACGGGACTATCTCGACATCGCGCGGCGGTTTTCCGTGTTGCTGCTGTCGAAAGTGCCGCAGATGAACGCGGACACGGCCGACGTCGCGCGCCGGTTCACCTGGCTGATCGACATCCTGTACGATCATCACGTCAAGCTGATCCTGTCGGCCGCTGTGCCCGCCGAGGCGCTATACCGGCAAGGACCGAACGCCGCGGAATTCGCCCGCACAGTGAGCCGCCTCACGGAAATGCGTTCGCGCGATTACATGTCGATGGCGCATTCGCGCGATGCAACACCGGTCGCGCCCACCGCAGCCGTCGCTTAAGCAGAGCTGGCAACGAGGAGGACAGTCCGATGCAGACATTCAAGGCATACCGCACGTTCGAGGAAAACGGCAAGGTCGCGAGCCGCTTCGTGGACATGACGCTCGAGGAGCTCGATCCGGGCGAAGTGGTGGTCCGCACCAAGTATTCGACGATCAACTACAAGGATGCGCTATCGTACAACGGCTTCGGCAAGATCATGCGCAAGTTTCCCACCGTGGCCGGCATCGACATGTCGGGCACGGTGGAAGACTCGAGCGACCCGCGCTGGAAGCGAGGCGACAAGGTCATCGTCCACGCCTATGACTTCGGCGTCGCGCACGACGGCGGTTATGCCGAGCGCGTGCGGGTGCCCGGCGACTGGATCGTGCGCAGGCCTGAGAGCATGACGGCGTTCGACGCGATGACGCTCGGCACCGCGGGATTCACCGCGGGCCAGGCGATCCAGCTGATGGAGCACAACGGCCTCAACCCGGGCAACGGGCCGGTGGCCGTGACCGGCGCAACCGGCGGCGTCGGATCGGTGGCGGTCGAGGTGCTGGCCAAGAATGGCTACCACGTGGTGGCGATCACCGGCAAGCCCGGCGAGATCGCGTATCTCAAAGGCATCGGCGCGAAGGAAGTGCTGCTGCGCGATTCGATCGACCTGACGCGCGTGCGGCCGCTCGACAAGGCCACGTGGTCGGGCGTGATCGACAACCTGGGCGGCGATTTGTTGTCGTGGTTGTTATCGACGTGCAAGGTCGGCGCGACCGTCGCATCGGTCGGGCTGGCGGCGAGCCACAAGCTCGACACCACGGTGATGCCGTTCATCCTGCGCGGCGTGATGCTGCTCGGCGTCGACAGCGCCAATTGCGCGATGGGCGCGCGACAGCGGATCTGGAACAAGCTGGCGGTCGAATGGCGGCCCGACAGCGTGCACGACCAGGTGCGCACGATCGATTTCGACGAGCTGCCGACGCACTTCGACGCCTACATCAAGGGCATGGTGCGTGCCGCACGGTCGTGCGAATCGGCGCGGACACGCATACTTGACGATCGTAAGCCGTACGCGCGGGCGAACCGGGTAGGGTATCCC
>JBEPUI010000156.1:0-3967 GCA_041691615.1 Pseudomonadota bacterium | reverse complement strand
CCTTGTCGTTGCCGATCCTGCTGGCCTTGCACGCTTCGACCGCGGCTTGCGCGAATGCAGGATCGTGAATCGCCAGCGACAGCGCCAGCGCCGCACCGGCCATCGCGGCGGCAATCCGGCTAGGGCGCATGCGTCGCAAAAGTGAGATCCACTTCCCACGGGTTCCGGGCGGTGAACATCACCACGACGGTCGACTTTCCCGATTCCGCGTCGCCACGGTGCGCAGTCACCTGCGTCAGCGAAGCCGGCTTGCCGTTGCCCTTGTACACCCCCGCGAGCGTGTCTTGCGCCATTGCCGCCGCCGAGAAACCAATTGTGGCCGTCAGCAGCGTGGCGGCAAGCACCATCCTGAATTGGATGAATCGCACGATCCCTCCCCTTGACGGCCTGGCGGGCGCCGACGTTCGTCATTGGACTATAGGAGGCGACGCCATGGGGGAAATCGCGGCGGCGTGAACGTGCCGCCGTCGGTGCGACGATACCGTTCATTTCACAAGTATTCACACTTGATGTCCGAGGCTCCGCCCGGCGTGCATTCGCGCGCGTGGTCGATCCGTGCCGGCGACGGCACGCGCATCGCGTCCGTGGGCACGCCCCCAGGCGCCGGCCGCGCGGTTTCGGCCGCCGCGGAACTGGCGGCGACACTGGCGATGGCCTCGGGCGCCGTCAACACGTACTTGACGCCGGCGACGGACAGGTAGACCACGACGTAGAAGCCCAGCAAAATCGCCGCGCCCATCATCGGCGATCGGGGGTGCTCCCGGGGGGAATAATCATCTGCATCCTGTGTTGCCACAAACAGCTCCTTCGCGTTGCGCTATGTTGACGACGGCGTCGATCGCCACCTTCGAGTCGACCGGTCGTCCTCTGGGATTCACCGATCTTCCTTCGGCAAACCGTCGATGTCATGAAATAGTCCTGAAAATCCATAAAATCGATGTTTCGACCCCAGCCGGACGTCTCGCCACAGCCCGGCGATTCTCCGGATTCCAGCGCCGCGTCCCCGAGGGATACGGTCGCGCAAAACCCATCGGCGCCCCGGTTTCCCGCATGCAATGAACGGCCTTTATGAGCTCGGACCCTTCCGCTTCGACGCTGTCGCCGGCGCGCTCACGCGGGGCGGCGCGCCGGTCGCGCTCGGTGCACACGCGGCGGCGATCCTCGCCGAGCTGGTCGCGCTAACCGGTGAATACGGCAGCAAGGCACGGCTGATGGATGCGGCGTGGCCGCGCGCCGTCGTCGAGGAAGGCAATCTGGCGGTGCAGATCTCATCGATCCGGCGCGCGCTCGCGGAAGTTCCCGGAGGCGACCGCTGGATCGAGACGTTGGCTCGACGCGGTTATCGGTTTGCGGGTCCGGTCGTGGCCCTTGCGCGCACGTCGCCGCAAGCCAGGGCAGCCGCAGCGCGCCTCGACAACCTGCCCGACCCGTTGCCGTCCTTCGTCGGCCGCGAGCGCGAGATTGCCGAAGTCAGACGATTGCTACCGGGATCGAGGCTGCTGACCCTGGTGGGCATCGGCGGCATCGGCAAGACGCGATTGGCGTTGCAGGCCGCCGCGGAGGTGATCGACGCCTATCCCGACGGCGTCTGGTTCGTCGACCTGGCGCCGCTGGCCGATCCCGCGCTCGTTGCGAGCGCGCTCGCCCAGATGCTCGGTGTGCAGGATCGAGGGCTGGCCGCGATACCTTGAACTCAGCGCTTCGCCTGCGCCGCCTTCGGCTGCTGGGTGAGGCGCTTCAGCTCTCCGCGCAGGAACTCTCCGCTCGGAACCTGCCGGCCGTCGGGATAGATGACGTAATACGTGCTTCCGCTTGCTGTGGCACTGGCCACGTAATCGATGAACTGGTTCACCGTCTTGACCCGCGAGCCCGCGAAGCGAAGCTTGACGCGCAGCATTTGCGCCGCCTCGGCCGACGAGTGAATACTCCCCAGCCGCATGAACCGCAGATCGTTGCGCACTTCGACGTCGTTCAGCAACGCGTCGATCTTTTCCTGCTCGGTCATCTGCGCTGCATGTACCTGAATGGCCAGCGGAGCCTGTACGAGCAGCACGAGCAGGAACATGACCATCGTTCGACGGCCGTGGACGACAGGTTCTCGGTATTGGCGGTCCATAGGCTCGATTGTCGGTCGTTGCGGCGCGCAAACGCACGCCTGTCGGTGAATCTTCCAGCGCACCAGGCAATGGCGCAGCCAGAGACTCGAGCGAATCGCTGTAGGAACGACCGCTCATCGGGTGTAGTATCGAACGAACGTTCTATTGCGTTCCGGCACCCCACGCTCGATGAAAGGATCCCCCGTCACGCTCAACGAGGCGCAGTCCCGCGCGGCGCGATTCGGCGGCGACGGCGGATTTTCGGCGCCATTGCTGGTCATCGCCGGCGCGGGATCGGGCAAGACCAGCACGCTCGCGCACCGGGTCGCGCATCTGGTGCAGCAAGGGGCGGACATCCATCGCATCCTGCTGCTGACATTCACCCGTCGCGCGGCGGCGGACCTCGAACGCCGTGCATCGCGGATCCTGCATGCAGCACTTGGCATCCGCGCGGCCGAACGTCCCGCATCGCTGCCGTGGGCGGGGACGTTCCACAGCGTGGGCGCACGGCTGCTGCGCGAATACGCCGAGCGCATCGGTCTCGCCGCCACGTTCACGATCCATGATCGCGGCGATTCGGAGGACCTGATGAACCTGGTGCGCCACGCGCACCGCAGCAGCGACCGGACGCAAAGCCGCTTTCCCCGCGCGGCCACCTGCGTGGCTATCTATTCGCGCACCGCCAATGCCGAGACCTCGTTGGCGGACACGCTGAAATCCTGCTTTCCATGGTGCGCGCACTGGGAGGACGAGCTGAGCACCTTGTTCGGCGCGTACGTCGAGGCCAAGCAATCACAGCACGTGCTCGATCTCGACGACCTGCTACTGTACTGGTCGGCGATGATGGGCACGCCGGAACTCGCCGCCGAAGTCGGCGCTCGCTTCGACTTCGTGCTGGTCGATGAATACCAGGACACCAACCGCCTGCAGGGGTCGATCGTGCAGCGGATGAAGCCCGACGGCAATGGCGTCACCGTCGTGGGCGACGACGCCCAGGCGATCTACGGATTTCGGGCGGCGACCGTGCGCAACATCCTCGATTTTCCCGCGCAGTATCCATCGCCTGCGACCGTTATCACGTTGGAGCGCAACTACCGTTCGACACAGCCGATACTGGACGCATCGAACGCAGTGATTGCGATGGCGCGCGAACGCTTCACCAAGAATCTCGTCACCGACCGCCACGCCGGTGAGCGGCCACTCATCGTGACCGTCGCCGATGAAGTGGCCGAAGCGCAATACGTCGCGTCACGGATTCTGGCGCACCGTGAAAACGGCGTGGCGCTAGCGAGCCAGGCAGTGCTGTTCCGCACGGCGAGCCACAGCGCCCACCTGGAACTCGAACTGGCGCGCCGCGACATACCGTTCGTCAAGTTCGGCGGATTGAGATTTCTCGACACCGCGCATGTCAAGGACGCGCTGTCGATCCTGCGCTGGATCGAGAATCCACGCGGCCGGCTGGCCGGCTTTCGCACGTTGCGCCTGCTGCCGGGGATTGGCGCGGTGACCGCGACGCGGTGGCTCGACGCGCTGGACGAGGCGCCGGACGTTGTGCGCGCGATGCGCGATTTCGTGGTCCCTCCCAGGACCGTGGCGGATTGGCGTGGATTGCTCGCCCTCGTCGAGCGCTTGCGCACGCCACCCGGCGAATGGCCGGCGGAACTGGATGCAGTGTTCGACTGGTACCGCCCTCAACTCGAGCGCCTGCACGACGACGCGCCGCTACGTTTGCCCGATCTTGCGCAGCTCCAGCGGATCGCGGCGACGTACGCGAGCCGCGAGCGATTTCTCACCGAGCTGACGCTCGATCCGCCGTCCGCCTCCAGCAACGAGGCCGGCGTTCCTCACCTCGACGAGGAATACTTGACGTT
>JBEPUI010000155.1:0-3974 GCA_041691615.1 Pseudomonadota bacterium | reverse complement strand
TGCAGGGCGTGAAGATCAACGACAAGCACATCGAGGTGATCGTGCGGCAGATGCTGCGCCGCGTGCAGGTGACCGATGCCGGCGACACGCGCTTCATCCTGGGCGAGCAGGTCGAGCGCTCGGACCTGCTGGACGAAAACGACAAGATCGCGAAGGACGCGGACAAGCGCCCGGCGACGTACGAGCATCTGTTGCTCGGCATCACCAAGGCGTCGCTGTCCACCGACTCGTTCATCTCGGCGGCGTCGTTCCAGGAGACCACGCGCGTGCTGACCGAAGCGGCGATCATGGGCAAGAAGGACGACCTTCGCGGGCTGAAGGAAAACGTCATCGTCGGCCGCCTGATCCCGGCAGGCACCGGTCTCGCCCACCACACGGCGCGCAAGCGTCTCAAGTCGATGGGACCGGAAGCGGCGTTGATGGAAGCCACCGCACAGGCCGAGGACGCGGCGATTGCCGCGGCCGCGGCGCAGGCGGCGGCCGAGGCACCGGCCAACGCGGCGTAGTCGCACGGCAAGTACGCAGCATTGGGGGCCGGCAGGTGACTGCCGGCCCTTTTTTACCGTCATTCCCGCGCAAGCGGGAACCCAGCGTCGCCCGGTTACCCCGTGCCGTCATTCCCGCGCAAGCGGGAACCCAGTGTCGTTGGGGGTGCCGGCGGCGTCGCGTATTGCCGCTTTCGCGGCGATGGCAGCGTGGCGCATGAACCGGGCGCCGGATGTCTGTTTGCCGCGCCGCAGCAGTTGACGCAGCCGCGGGTAACGCACTATAATCGCTGTCTTTTCGCCCTCCGCCAAACCCGGCCCAACACGCGCCGGCAGGACGAAACAAGCCAGCAAGCGGAAGGTGGCGTACCCGGAACGCGCGAGTTGCGTGCAGCAGGTGTCGTCCGAGGCGCAAGAGAGTGGCCATCGAGCGGACGCGATCGCAACCACGGGATCGCAATGTTCGGGGCCATTTTGACTTGAATCGACGGTATTCGAATGTGCGCGCATTTTCGTGGCGCAAAAAAGCGTGAATGAGCGCTGCGGCGGCCGGTGTCGCTTGTGACCCAGGCCACGTAACTCAGGACAATCAGCGGAAGACAGGATGCCCACAATCAATCAGCTCGTGCGCAAAGGCCGCAAGCCCGCCAGCACGAAAAGCAAGGTCCCCGCGCTGCAGCAGAGCCCGCAGAAGCGCGGCGTTTGCACGCGCGTTTACACGACGACGCCGAAGAAGCCGAACTCCGCGCTGCGCAAGGTCGCCAAGGTGCGGCTGACCAACGGCTTCGAGGTGATCAGCTACATCGGCGGCGAAGGCCACAACCTGCAGGAGCACTCGGTGGTGCTGATCCGCGGCGGTCGCGTCAAGGACCTGCCAGGCGTGCGCTACCACATGGTGCGCGGCAGCCTCGACACTGCGGGTGTCAAGGACCGCAAGCAGTCGCGCTCGAAGTACGGCGCGAAGCGCCCGAAGGCGGCGTAACGCCACCGAGCTTCATCATGGATTTCCAGCGTCGAATCGATATTCGACGGTGAAACGAACCGGGCGAGAAGCAGCTTCTGCTTTTCGCCGCACGGAGTGATAGATGCCCCGACGCAGAGAAGTGCCGAAGCGCGAAATCCTGGCCGATCCGAAGTTCGGCTCCATTGATCTCGCCAAATTCATGAACGTGCTGATGACCTCGGGCAAGAAGTCCGTTGCCGAGCGCATCGTCTATGGCGCGTTCGAAGCGATCACCAAGAAGGGTGGCAAGGATCCGCTGGAGGTGTTCAACCAGGCGGTGCAGAACACCAAGCCGATGGTCGAGGTGAAGAGCCGTCGCGTCGGCGGCGCCAACTTCCAGGTGCCGGTCGAAGTGCGTCCCGTGCGGCGCATGGCGCTGGCGATGCGCTGGCTGCGCGAAGCGGCGCGCAAGCGCGGCGAAAAGTCGATGGGTGCGCGCCTCGCGGGCGAGCTGCTCGACGCCGCGGAAAACCGTGGCGGCGCGGTGAAGAAGCGCGAGGAAGTGCACCGCATGGCGGAAGCCAACAAGGCCTTCTCGCATTTCCGATTCTGAAAAAAACCGGTTGAGCGTCGAACGATTGGCGTTCCGCGCCAACCGGATCCAACGCTCCCATAGAACAGACAATCGTGCCCCGAATCACCCCGATCGACCGGTATCGCAACATCGGCATCAGTGCTCACATTGATGCCGGCAAGACCACGACCACCGAACGCATCCTTTTCTACACCGGCGTCTCGCACAAGATGGGCGAGGTGCACGACGGCGCCGCCGTGATGGACTGGATGGAGCAGGAGCGCGAGCGCGGCATCACCATCACGTCCGCCGCGACGACGTGCTTCTGGAAGGGGATGGACGGCACCTATCCCGAGCACCGCATCAACATCATCGACACGCCGGGCCACGTCGACTTCACGATCGAAGTCGAGCGCTCGATGCGCGTGCTCGATGGCGCGTGCATGGTGTACGACTCGGTCGGCGGGGTGCAGCCGCAGTCGGAAACGGTGTGGCGGCAGGCCAACAAGTACAAGGTTCCGCGGCTCGCGTTCGTCAACAAGATGGACCGCGTCGGCGCCAACTTCTTCAAAGTCTATGACCAGATGAAGTCGCGCCTCAAGGCCAACCCGGTGGTGATCCAGGTGCCGATCGGCGCCGAGGAAAAGTTCGAAGGCGTCGTCGACCTGGTGAAGATGAAGGCGATCTACTGGGAAGACGCGTCGCAGGGCATGAAGTACGACGTCCGCGAGATTCCCGCGGAGCTGCAGGAGCTCGCCGCCGAATGGCGCGAGACGATGGTCGAGGCCGCCGCCGAAGCCAACGAGGAGTTGATGAACCGCTACCTCGAAGGCAATGCGCTGACGGAAGCCGAGATCAGGAAGGGGCTGCGGCTGCGCACCATCGCCAACGAGATCGTGCCGATGATGTGTGGCTCGGCGTTCAAGAACAAGGGCGTGCAGGCGATGCTCGACGCGGTGATCGACTACATGCCGGCGCCGACCGACATCCCGCCGGTCAAGGGCGAGCTCGAGAACGGCAAGATCGGCGAGCGTGCGGCGAAGGACGACGAGCCCTTCGCGGCGCTGGCCTTCAAGATCATGACCGACCCGTTCGTCGGCCAGCTGGTGTTCTTCCGCGTGTACTCGGGCGTCATCAATTCGGGCGACACGATCTACAACCCGATCAAGGGCCGCAAGGAACGCATCGGCCGCATCCTGCAGATGCACGCGAACCAGCGCGAGGACATCAAGGAAGTGCGCGCCGGTGACATCGCCGCGGCAGTCGGCTTGCGCGAAGCGACGACCGGCGACACGCTGTGCGATCCGGCGAAGGAAATCACGCTCGAGAAGATGATCTTCCCCGAGCCGGTGATCCACGTCGCCGTCGAGCCGAAAACCAAGGTCGACCAGGAGAAGATGGGCGTCGCGCTCAATCGCCTGGCGCAGGAAGACCCGTCGTTCCGCGTGCGCACCGACGAGGAATCGGGCCAGACGATCATCTCCGGCATGGGCGAGCTGCACCTCGAGATTCTGGTCGACCGGATGAAGCGCGAGTTCGGCGTCGAAGCCAACGTCGGCGCGCCGCAGGTCGCCTACCGCGAAGCGATCAAGAAGCCGGTGGAGATCGAAGGCAAGTTCATCAAGCAATCGGGCGGACGCGGCCAGTACGGCCACGTGTGGCTCAAGATGGAACCGAACGAGGCCGGCAAGGGCTTCGAGTTCGTCGATGCGATCAAGGGCGGCACGGTGCCGCGCGAATACATCCCGGCGGTCGAGAAGGGGCTTCGCGAGACGCTGCCCAACGGCGTTCTCGCCGGCTTCCCGGTCGTCGACGTCAAGGTCACGCTGTTCGACGGCTCGTACCACGACGTCGACTCGAACGAGAACGCTTTCAAGATGGCCGCGTCGATGGCGTTCAAGGACGGCATGCGCAAGGCCACGCCGGTGCTGCTCGAGCCGATGATGGCGGTCGAGGTCGAGACGCCCGAGGA
>JBEPUI010000154.1:0-4083 GCA_041691615.1 Pseudomonadota bacterium | reverse complement strand
CGACCCCGATCGTTTATCAGCACGGTGGGCGCTTCGACTCCGACCCCAATCGTTTATCATTACCAAAAGGCGCGCCCCGCCGCATCCCATGAACGACAAAGACATCCGCCAGGCCTCGCTCGAGTATCACCGCAAGGCGCCGGCCGGCAAGATTTCGATCGCGCCGACCAAGAAGCTGACGAACCAGCGCGACCTGGCGCTCGCCTACACGCCGGGTGTCGCCGCGGCGTGCGATGAAATCGTTCGCGACCCCGCCGAAGCGCGCAACCTCACCGCGCGCGGCAACCTGATCGGCGTCATCACCAACGGTACCGCGGTGCTGGGCCTCGGCGCGATCGGCCCGCTCGCCAGCAAGCCGGTGATGGAAGGCAAGTCGGTGCTGTTCAAGAAGTTCGCCAACATCGACTGCTTCGACATCGAGATCGACGAGCGCGACCCCGACAAGCTGGTCGACATCATCTGCGCGCTCGAGCCGACGTTCGGCGGCATCAACCTCGAGGACATCAAGGCGCCCGAGTGTTTCATCGTCGAACGCAAGTGCCGCGAGCGCATGCGCATCCCCGTGTTCCACGACGACCAGCACGGCACCGCGATCATCGTCGGCGCCGCGATCCTCAACGGCCTGCGCGTCGTCGGCAAGAACATGGGCGACGTCAAGCTGGTGTGCTCGGGTGCGGGCGCGGCTGCGCTCGCGTGCCTCGACATCCTGGTATCGCTCGGCATCCAGCGCGAGAACATCTTCGTCGCGGACATCGCCGGCGTCGTCTACCAGGGCCGCACCGAGCTGATGGACGACAACAAGGCGCGCTACGCGCAGCCGACCAAGCATCGCAAGCTTGCCGACCTGCTCGACGGCGCCGACATCTTCCTCGGCCTGTCCGCGGGCGGCGTGCTGAAGCCCGAGTTCCTGGCGACGATGGCGCCGAAGCCGCTGATCATGGCGCTCGCCAATCCCGAGCCCGAGATCATGCCGGATCTCGCAAAAGCGGTGCGACCCGACGCCATCATCGCCACCGGCCGTTCGGATTTTCCGAACCAGGTGAACAACGTGCTGTGCTTCCCGTTCATCTTCCGCGGCGCGCTCGACGTCGGCGCCACGCAGATCAACGAGGCGATGAAGCTCGCGTGCGTGCGCGCGCTGGCCGATCTGGCGATGGCCGAGCAGTCGGACATCGTCGCCACCGCGTACAAGATCGACGACCTTCACTTCGGTCCCGACTACCTGATTCCGAAGCCGTTCGACCCGCGCCTCATCGTGCAGATCGCGCCGGCGGTGGCGCGCGCGGCGATGGAGTCGGGCGTGGCGACGCGCCCGATCGAGGACTTTGTCGCCTACCGCGAAAGCCTGCAGCAAATCGTCTACCACTCCGGCTTGCTGATGAAGCCGATTTTCGAGGCCGCCAAGCGCGCGCCCAAGCGCATCGTCTACGCCGAAGGCGAGGACGAGCGCGTGCTGCGCGCGGTGCAGGTGGTCGTCGACGAGAAGATCGCGTTGCCGATCCTGGTCGGCCGTCCGGCGGTGCTCGAGCGTCGCATCGAGCGTTTTGGACTGCGCATCAAGCCCGGCGTCGACTTCGAGGTGATCAATCCCGAGCAGGACGATCGCTATCGCGACTACTGGTCGGAGTATTACCGGCTGACGGCGCGCCGCGGCGTGTCGCAGCAGTACGCGCAGATCGAAATGCGCCGCCGCCTGACGCTGATCGGCGCGATGATGATCCACCTCGGTCACGCCGATGGCATGCTGTGCGGGACGTTCGGCACGCATGCGCTGCACCGGCACTTCGTCGACCAGGTGCTGGGACTGCGCATCGGCGTCAAGACCTACGCGGCGATGAATGCGCTGATGATGCCCAATCGCGTCGTGTTCATCGCCGATACATATGTCAACGCCGATCCCACCGCCGAGCAGATCGCCGAGATCACGCTGCTCGCCGCCGAGGAGATCCGCCGTTTCGGCATCGAGCCCAAGGTCGCGTTGCTATCGCATTCGAGCTTCGGCTCGAGCGATCACACGTCGGCGCGCAAGATGCAGGCCGCCGTGTCGCTGATCAACGCGCTCGACCCGGAGCTCGAAGTCGAAGGCGAGATGCACGGCGATGCCGCGCTCGACGAGGAAGTACGGATGAAGACCTTCCCCGGCTCGCGCCTGAAGGGCGGCGCCAACCTGCTGATCATGCCGACGCTCGACGCCGCCAACATCGCATTCAACCTGCTGAAGACGGCGGTGGGCAACGGCGTGACGCTCGGACCGATGCTGCTCGGCGTGGCGCGGCCGGTGCACATCCTGACGCCGTCGGCCACCGTGCGGCGGATCGTCAACATGACGGCGCTCACCGTCGTCGACGCCAACGTCGAGCGCCAGGCCCCGCTGCTCTGACGCCTCGGCGCGTGCGTGCTGCCGCGCGTTCCTACAGCAACGTCCGGTTAGCGCCGACAGCGGTGTTGCTGCCCGTTGGCCGACCATAGGTTACTTTTGTGCAAAGGAACGAACATGACAACGACCTCCGCCACCGCCGAAGACCGCAAGGACATCTGGAAGCAGATCGAGGACACGCGCTTCGCGTTCCTGACCACGCTATCCGAAGGCAACGGCCTGCGCGCACGCCCGGTGACGACGCAGAAAGTGGAAGCTGAAGGCGACACCGGCGTCGTGTGGTTCTTCATCCCGCAGGACGGCGAAATGGCGAAGGACGCGCAAGCCAATCCGCGCGTGTTGCTGACGTACACCGATGGCGATGAAAACTTCTACGCGTCGCTGTCGGGCACCGCGCGCGTCAGCAGCGATGCCGCGAAGGCGCGCGAGATGTGGTCGAAGATGAACGAGGCGTGGTTTCCCGATGGCCCGGGCGATCCGAATCTCGCGCTGTTGCGTGTCAAGATCGACCACGGCGAGACCTGGGAGCCGTCGACCAACAAGATGATGCAGTTCCTGTCGATCGCCGTGGCGGCAGTGACGCACACGACGCCGAAGGATGGTGTGCACAAGACCTTCCAGTAGGCGTTCGGTTTTTCCCTCACCCAAGCCCTCCGCCTCGCGGGAGAGGGTGGGGGCGAGGGCAGCCCTACGCCACGACCTCGTCGCGAAATATCCCCCCGCGCGACGATTCAATCGCATCGACAATCGCATCGTAGTCCGCCGCATCGAGCACCCGCCCCTCGATCAACTTCCCGCACAACGACCCACAGAGATTGATCGCGTGCAAGCTGCGCCCATGCAGCGCCGCATATTCCCGCGCCAATGCAGGTGAGCCATCACAAATGGCCCGCGCGACCGCAGGACTCAGCATCCCGACATTCGTCAGCAACGGAAACGGTACCGCCCGGTACAGCGACGACAGCAGCCGCGTCGACGTGCCGTGCTCGAGGATGTCCTTGCGCCGACGCACCAGGTCCTCATGCGCCCAGATGCAGAAATCGAGGAATGCATTGCCGCGCACGAACACGCTCACCGAATTGTTGACGCCGGCCTGCTTCTTCGTGATGCCGCCTTCGGTCCACACCCACACCTCGTAACAGAACGCGAAATCGCGCGCGATCTCGATGCGAAACGCCTCCGCGTCGAAGACGAATATGTCGGCGTCGATCCAGATCGTGCGGTCGTAGCCCTCGGCGAAGAGCTCGCGCGCGACGAGCAGACGCGCCAGGTTCGTCATCACCAGCACGTTGCCTCCCGCGGCTTGCCGATACCACGCAGGCACGGCGTCGAACAAGCGATCGTCGATGAACCGGTAGTCGTGACCTTGCGCATGCGCCCATTCGCGCACCGATCGCATGCATCGCCCGGCCCAGGTAGCGACATCATGCGTCCGATACGACTGATAGACGATCGTTTTCATCGCAGCCGATGCACCATGGAAACGCGGCAATCACACACGCCGGACACGACCCTGCGACGCGACAGGGCAAGGTTGGCAACATCCATCTTCGCGGAGGATTGTCGTGAGCGTACACTCGCGGCCAGCCCGCGCCAGCCCGCAAGCAGACCCCGATCATGCGTTCCCTCCGCAAATACCTGCTGCAGCACCTCGGCCCGGGCCTCATCACCGGCGCCGCCGACGACGACCCGAGCGGCATCGCCAC
>JBEPUI010000153.1:0-4117 GCA_041691615.1 Pseudomonadota bacterium | reverse complement strand
GCGGAGGGCGCATTCGCGGAGGGCGCATTCGCGGAGGGCGCATTCGCGGACGGCGCGGCGTCGATCGCGTTGGAGCGCTGTGCGAACGCTGAGCGTTTGGCATCCGTCGAGGGGGCCGCGACCTCGGACCGTTGGGCTTCCACCGGCGGCGCAACCGTCGCCTCGGATCGCTGTGCCGGCGTCGCGCGTTTGGCATCCACCGTCGGCGCCACGATCGCACCGGATTGACGTGCCGGCGCCGCAAGTTTGGCGTTCGCCAACGGTGCCTCGACCTCATCCTTGCGTTCGGCCGCCGTTGCGGTGTCGCGCGACGCCGGTGCCGGCGAGCCAGCGAGCGCCGCCGAGCTTGCCGGCGCCGATGCGCGCGGCGCCACCGCCACGCGCGCGGGTACATCCGTCACCGTTGCAGTCATGACGTCCACGTCCTTCGGCTGCAACTGCCACACGCCGATGGCAATGACGCCGATGCTCGCCGCCGCGGCGAGCGGCGCCCACGCGGGCCACGGCGCGCGCGCTCGCGCGGCCGCCTCGGGCCTGGCGTGCACGGCGCGGTGCGCGGTGGCCCGAATCGCATCGTCCACCGACGACGGCGGCGTTTCGGCAGATTGCGCGCGCCACAACGCTTGCAGTTCGGGATCGCGCTCGCTCATCGCAGGCCTCTCAACGCCAATCCGTCAAGCGACTCATGGCGTTTCCGTTGCAGGATATAGTTCATTGCAGGTCTTTCAGCACCGCACGCAGCTTGGCGGAGGCGTAACGCAAGCGGCTCTTGACGGTTTCGTCGCCAACGCCGGTGATCGCGGCGATTTCGGCGAGCGAGTGGCCGCCTTCGTATTGCAGCAGGAATGCGTCTCGCTGTTCCGGCGGCAGCGCCGCCAGCGCGGCGGCGATCCGCGCCCCGATCTGGCCAGACGCGACGCGAGTTTCCGGTTCTTCGCCGCGCGCACCCGCAAGCGCATGCACCTCGCCGCGCGGCGCTTCGTCATCATCATTGTCGATCGACAGCATCGTGGCTTTCGCGCCTGCGCGCCAATGATCGACGACTCGGTTGTGCGCGAGGGTGTACAGCCACGTCGAGAATTTCGCAGTGGGCATGTACGTCGCTCGCACGCGGATCACGCTCATCCACACATCCTGGAACAATTCGTCGGCGGCCGCGCAATTGCGCACGTGGCGCACGAAATACCGGTACAAGCCGCCGCGATGGCGTGCATAGAGCGTATCGAATGCCGACGCATTGCCGGCGACGTACGCGAGCATCAGCGCTTCGTCGGCAGGGGCGTCGCTTGCGCCGGGCGATACGGACATGGCCCGCGAAGTATGCGGGCCATGCGCGCCGGCGGCAATCGGCGAGACCTGCAGCACGCGAACTCAGCGCGGTGGCGTGACGAACGAGCCGGGAAACGGATCGGGCCCGCGGCCGATGACGCGCGGACGCGGCAGCACGCCCATCGCGACCAGGTTTTCGCGCCTGTCGTAGCGCACCGAAAGCACTTCGGCAGGCGAGGACGTCGCGCGCTCGAACGCCACGCGCTGCGCCGACGACCATTCGTCGCGGCCGTAGCCGGTGCCGATCGAAGGGTCCGGCGCAGCCATCGGCTTGGCCGCATCCTTCTCGAGGCGGCCCGCGGCCTGCGCGGGTTCGACTGCCGCGAGGGCGCGCTTTTCGTCGGCCATGCCGCCGGCTTGCCTGGTCGCGTCGCGCGGCGCGTCGTAGCGCGACACTTTGGGACGCGCATATTCGATCACGCGAGGGCGTTCGCGAAATACGGCGACGCCGATCACGCCGAGGTCGTTGGGGCGCCCGGTGCGCGTTGCGTAGCTGTCGGCAAGCGTGGTGAAGTAGAAGGCGGCAGTCTTTTGCAGGCTCGTGCGCCAGCCGTCGACGTCGAGGCTTTCCCAAGGGCCGAGCACGTAACCCGATTGCGACGGCGAAGCGGTCTCGCCGCTGACGATATTGACGCCATCCACGCTCGCTACGGCGAGAATGCGCGCGCCGGTAAGGTTGCGGATGTGCAGCCGATATTCGTTGCCGGGATTGCCGACCACGAATGCCTGCCCATGCGCGCCTTCGTATACGCCCAAGGACTGGTTGGCGCTGCGGTCGATGATTTCGATCGCGGCGACACCACCGCTGACCCAGGACGACGAACCATCGTAGGCGGTGGCGCAGCCGGCAGCGGTGATCGCGGTGGCGGCGAAAAGCATGGGCAAGGCGGCAATCAGGCGGCGGCGTGGCACATTCATGGCGGTTCCCCAGGTCGACACGGCGTCATTGCCGTCTGGGTGCTGTAAACGGCGCATGCCGCCCATCGGGGTTAAACCGGCGGCGACGACCGGCACCTTATAATTCGCCGCATGCAGGATTCCGCGCATTTATCCACGATCGTCGTCGCCAGCGCGTTCGCGCTCGCGTTCGTGTTCGGTGCGGTGGCGCAGCGCGCGAGCTTCTGCACGATGGGTGCGATCACCGACATCGTCAATTTCGGCGACTGGGGGCGCATGCGCATGTGGATGCTGGCGATCGCAGTGGCCATTGCCGGTGCCGGTGTCCTGCAGGCTGCCGGACTCGTCAACCTCACCAAGTCGATCTACACCAACGCCGACGTGCCGTGGCTGTCGCATATCGTGGGCGGCGTGCTGTTCGGTGCGGGAATGACGCTTGCGTCGGGATGCGGCAGCAAGACGCTGATTCGCGTCGGTGCGGGCAACCTCAAATCGCTGATCGTTCTGATCGTGCTCGCCGTGGCCGCGTACATGACGCTGAAGGGCGCGTTCGCCGGCGCGCGCGCGTACGGCCTCGATCCGGTGCGCTTCAATGTCGGCGCGCCATCGTCCGACCTGCCGGCGATCTTCGCGTCGTGGGGAGTGACCACCGGCGTGCACCTGTGGTTGCCGCTGGTGATCGCCGGGGCGATCGCGGTGTTCGTGTTCGCCAACCGCGACTTTCGCACCACGCCCGAGCTGATCGTCGGCGGACTGGTGGTCGGTGCGGTGATCGTCGCCGGCTGGTACGTGTCGGCGCACCTGGGATACATGGCCGAGGATCCCGCGACCCTTGAAGAAAAATTCGTCGCCACCAACTCGGGGAGGGCGGAGTCGTTTTCATTCGTGGCGCCCACCGCGTACCTGCTCGAGTTGCTGCTGTTGTGGACAGACCAGTCGCGCGTGCTGACGTTCGGCATCGCGGGCGTGCTGGGCATGATGGCCGGATCGTTCGCGATGGCAATCGGCACGCGCACGTTCCGCTGGGAAGGCTTCGCCAACGCCGAGGACGTCGGCAACCACCTGGCGGGCGGCGTGATGATGGGCTTCGGCGGCGTCACGGCGCTGGGCTGCACGATCGGCCAGGGATTGACCGGCGTGTCCACGCTGTCGGTGGGGTCGTTCCTGACGCTGTTTTCCATCATCGGCGGCTGTATCCTCGCCGTGAAGTACCAGACGTGGCGCGTCGAGCGAATGGCGTGATCGTCAACCCGCGCCCCCAACCACACGTTTATTGCTCATGATCGTTTTCGACCTCGCGTGCGCACAAGGCCATACGTTCGAAGGCTGGTTCGACTCGGCCGACGGGTATGCGAACCAGCGCGCGCGCCAGCTGGTGCGATGCCCGGTTTGCGACGACGCCGAAATCGACAAGCGCTTGAGCGCGCGCATCAACACCGCGAAGGCGACTGCGCGCAATGTGGCAAATGAGGTGCCAACTGGGGCGCCAACTGAGGGCGCGAATGCGGCGAGCGCGGCGACGTCGCCCATCGGCGCTAAGGACGTCACGGCAGGCCTGCCGCCGCAATTGCTCGCCAAGCTGCGCGAGATCGTGCGCAACACCGAGAATGTCGGCGAGCGCTTCGCTGAAGAGGCGCGCAAGATCCATTACGAAGAAACGCCTGCACGCGCGATTCGCGGCAGGGCGACACCGGACGAAGCCGAGGCGTTGCGCGACGAGGGCATCGATTTCGCCTCATTGCCCGCGTCGATTACCTCCGAAACCCACTGAATCGCGCTACCGCAGGCCGGCAGTGCCCGGCAAGAACAGGGCGCGCTGCGATATAATCGCGGGCTTCTCAGGGGGTCGTTAGCTCAGTTGGTAGAGCAGCGGACTTTTAATCCGTTGGTC
>JBEPUI010000152.1:0-4265 GCA_041691615.1 Pseudomonadota bacterium | reverse complement strand
GGGTTCGATGCCGTCATTCCCGTGATCGGGTTCGATGCCGTCATTCCCGTGATCGGGTTCGATGCCGTCATTCCCGCGAAAGCGGGAACCCAGAGTCGTTGCAGTGACGTCGCGTCGAAGTCGCTGGGTTCCCGCTTTCGCGGGAATGACGCGGCTTCCGGCGTCACGCCGTAGAGATCGAGGCATGCAATTCTTCTTCGAAGTGCTGATCGGCGGCCTGCTGTCAGGCGTGATGTACTCGCTGGTCGCGCTCGGCTTCGTGCTGATCTACAAGGCGTCAGGGGTGTTCAACTTCGCGCAGGGCACGATGGTGTTCTTCGCGGCGCTGACATTCGTCGGCCTTACCGAGCATGGCCTCAGCTTCTGGACGGCGATACCGGCGACGCTGCTGGTGATGGTGCTGCTGGGGCTCGTGATCGAGCGCGGCGTGCTGCGGCCGCTCGTCAACCAACCGCAGATCTCGCTGTTCATGGCGACGATCGGCCTTTCGTTCCTGCTCGAGGGACTGGCGCAGATCATGTGGGGCTCGAGCGTGCGCGGCCTCGATATCGGCATCCAGGACGAGCCGATTCAGTGGATCTCCGACCGGCTCGGCCTCAACATCTCGAAATTCGACCTGTCGGCGGCGGCGATCGCGGCGGTGCTGGTCGCCGTTCTCGCGCAATTCTTCACCCGCACCCGGATCGGCCGTGCGCTGCGCGCCGTCGCCGACGACCACCAGGCGGCGCTCGCCGTCGGCATCCCGCTGCAGCAGATATGGGCGATCGTCTGGGCGGTGGCGGGTGCCGTGGCGCTGGTCGCGGGGCTTTTGTGGGGCGCGCGCAATGGCGTGCAGTTCGCGCTGACGTTCGTCGCGCTGAAGGCGTTGCCGGTGCTGATGCTGGGCGGCCTCGAGTCGGTGCCCGGCGCCATTATCGGCGGCCTCATCATCGGCGCGTCGGAAAAGCTCGCCGAGGTCTACCTCGGCCCTTACGTGGGCGGTGGCATCGAGGGGTGGTTCCCGTACGTACTCGCGCTGCTCGTGCTGCTGTTCCGGCCGGAAGGCCTGTTCGGCGAAAAAATCATTCGCCGCGTCTGAACCCGGGACCCGCCCACCATGCTCTACCGCGAAGCCGGACAGTTCAAGACGACCTACCTCGCCGATTCGGCGATCTTTCCGATTCGCCAGGATCGCATCGGCATCGCCGTCGTGCTCGCACTCGCGTTCGTCGTCGTGCCGCTCACCGCGTCGCCGTACCTGTTCTCGGCAATCCTGATCCCGTTCCTGATCCTGTCGCTGGCGGCGATCGGGCTCAACGTGCTGACCGGATACGCGGGACAGCTGTCGCTCGGGTCGGCGGCGTTCATGGCGGTCGGCGCATTCGCGTCGTTCAACTTCATCTTGCGCATTCCGGGCATTCCGATCCTCGTCGCCTTCGTGTGCGGCGGCCTGTGCGCGGCGGCGATCGGCATCGTGTTCGGGCTCCCCAGCCTGCGCATCCGCGGCTTCTACCTCGCGGTGGCGACGCTCGCCGCGCAGTTCTTCATCATCTGGTTCCTCACCAAGGTGGGCTGGGTCACCAACTACAATTCGTCGGGCGTGATCACCGCGCAGCCGATCGTCATCTTCGGCTACCACTTCGACGCGCCCGCTGCGAAGTACCTGCTGGTGCTGACGATCGTCGCCGTGATGGCGCTCGCCGCGAAGAACATGGCGCGCGGCAACATCGGCCGCAAATGGATGGCCATCCGCGACATGGACGTCGCCGCCGAAGTGATCGGCATTCCGCAGGTGCGCACCAAACTGCTCGCATTCGCGGTGAGCTCGTTCTACTGCGGCATCGCCGGCGCGCTGTTCGCCTATGCGTACCTCGGCACCGTCGAGCCCGAGGCCTACAACCTCGACCTGTCGTTCCGGATCCTGTTCATGGTGGTGATCGGCGGCGCGGGAACGGTGCTGGGATCGTTCCTGGGCAGCGCGTTCATCGTGCTGACTCCGATCATGCTCAACATTTTCGTGCACTTCCTCGACACCAGTGTAGGACTGCGCGTGCCGGCGAGCGCCGGATCGAACCTCGAGGTGATGGTGTTCGGCGCGCTGATCATCTTCTTCCTGATCGTCGAGCCGCACGGGCTCGCGCGGTTGTGGAGCATCGGCAAGGAAAAATTGCGGCTGTGGCCGTTTCCGCACTGATGGCCAGTCGTATATTGCGGGGTAACAACCCGTGCGGACCGCGGCGGAGTCCATTCGTCCGCCGCGCGCGCGGGCGGCATTCGGTCGAATTCGAAGTCATCATGTGTGTCACTGGAGGAGAGCCATGAAGTCCATCAAGACGTTGTTACTGTGTGCCGCCGCGATTTGCGCGCTGCAGGTTGCGCCTGCGCAATCGCAGCAGTTCATTCCGGTCCTGTCGTATCGCGTGGGTCCCTATGCAGCCGGCGGCAGCGGCTACTTCGGCGGCGCGATCGACTACTTCAACCTGGTCAATCTCAATGGCGGCATCAACGGCGTCAAGCTGACCTGGGAAGAGTGCGAGACCGAATACAACGCCGCGCGCGGCGTCGAATGCTACGAACGGCTGAAGAGCAAGAACGGCGGCGCGTCGACCGTCGAGCCGCTGTCCACCGGCATCGCCTACGGCCTGCTCGATCGCGTCGCCAAGGACAAGATCCCGATGACGACGTTCGGCTACGGTCTCGGCAGTTCGGCCGACGGCAGCGTGTTCCGCTGGGTATTCCCGCTCGGCACGACCTATTGGGATCAGCTGGCGGCGATGATCGCGTATCTCGAGCAGAAGGATGGCGCGAACAAGTTGAAGGGCAAGAAGATCGCCTACCTCTATCACGATTCCGCCTACGGCAAGGAGGCGATCCCGGTGCTCGACGCGCTGGCGGGGCGCGATGGCTTCGAGGTCGTCAAGATCCCGATCACGCCTCCCGGCACAACGCAGGAATCGCAGTGGCTGCAGGTGCGCCAGCAAAAGCCCGACTACGTGATCCTGTGGGGGTTCGGCGTGATGAATCCGGCGGCGATCAAGGCGGCGGCGAAGACAGGCTTCCCGCGCAACAAGATCGTCGGCGTGTGGTGGGCTGGTTCCGAGGAAGACGTGATCCCCGCGGGCGATGCGGCGAAGGGCTATGTCAGCGCCGCGTTCTCGGCATCGGGCACCAATTTCCCGGTGATGCAGGACATCAAGAACAAGCTGTATGCGGCCGGGAAGGGCAATCTCGAGGATCCGTCGCGGCAGGGCTCGATCTATCACACGCGCGGCGTCGTGTACGGCATCCTGATCACCGAGGCGATCCGCAATGCCCAGGCACATTTCGGTAAGGGCAAGGTGATGACCGGCGAACAGGTACGCTGGGGCCTCGAGCACCTCAACCTGAGCGAAGCACGCATCAAGGAGCTCGGCGCCAGCGGGTTGTTCCCGCCAGTGAAGACGAGTTGTAGCGACCACGAAGGATCGGGCATGGTCAAGTTCCAGGAATGGGACGGCACGAAGTTCAAGCCGCTGACAGGCTTCATGGCCGGCGATCGCGCGTTCGTGCGCAAGATGGTCGACGAGAGTGCTGCGAAGTATGCGAAGGAAAAGGGCATCACGCCGACCGACTGCAGCAAGGAACAGTAGCGCAGCACGGACCTCTTCCCTTGCGGGAAGGGGTTTACCGTGGCGGCATCCCGCGGGACGCCGCCACGGCAAACCGGAAGGACCGATGCAACCGCAACCGACCACCGCGAGCGCGCCCGTCGCGCTCAACGTCAACAACATCGAGGTGATCTACGAGCACGTAATCCTCGTGCTCAAGGGCGTGTCGCTCGCGGTTCCGCTGGGCGGCATCGTCGCGCTGCTGGGCGCCAACGGCGCCGGCAAGAGCACGACGCTGAAGGCGATCTCCAACCTGCTGCGCGCCGAGCGCGGCGAAGTGACCAAGGGCACGATCGAGTTCAACGGCACGCGCGTCGACCGACTCACGCCCAACGCGCTGGTGCGGCTCGGCGTCTGCCAGGTGATGGAGGGCCGGCATTGCTTCCAGCACCTGTCGATCGAGGAGAACCTCCTGACCGGCGCGTTCACGCGCGGATCGGCGCGCGGCGAGATCGCCGCGTCGCTCGACAAGGTCTACGGCTATTTTCCCCGCCTGAAGCAGCGCCGCACGAGCCTCGCCGGCTACACGTCGGGGGGCGAGCAGCAGATGACGGCGATCGGCCGCGCGCTGATGGCGAATCCGACGATGATCCTGCTCGACGAGCCGTCGATGGGGCTCGCGCCGCAGATCGTCGAGGA
>JBEPUI010000151.1:0-4416 GCA_041691615.1 Pseudomonadota bacterium | reverse complement strand
GGATCGACGTGCCGCAGGCGCTCGCGCCCTACATGGGCGGCGTCGACATCGTCGGCTGAACTGCGGTCGTCCTCCCCAAACGCGGGGAAGACTAAATGCGTCAGCGCATGTTGCCGGTGTGCCCCAGCGAATAGCGGCCTGGCTGCGGCCACACGGCAAGGCCGTGCGGCTCGGCGCCGACCTTGATCTTGGTCACCGCACCGCTGGTGGTGTCGAACGCGTAGACGACGTCGTCATATCGACCCGACAGCCATAGCGTCTTGCCGTCGCCGCTGACGTTGCCCATGTCGGGACTGCCGCCGCCGGGAATCGGCCAGGTGGCGTCGATGTGATGCGTCGCGAAGTCGATCACCGACACGCTGCCTTTGCCGTGCCCCTTGCCGTGCACCATGTTCGAGCCGCGATTGGTGACGTAGAGCTTGCGGCCGTCGCGACTTGGATACAGGCCGTGCGTGCCGATGCCGGTGTTGATGAAACCCGTCTCCTTGAACGTCGCGCCGTCGATCACGAACACGCCGTCGGCGCGCATGTCGGCGACGAAGAACTCGTGGCCGTCGGGCGACACGCGCACGTCCTGCGGCATGCCTCCGTGCGACAGCTTGAGGTAACCCAGCACCTTGCGCTCGACGAAGTCGATCTTCACGAGGCTGCCCTGGAATTCGCAGGTGAAGATCGCGTAGCGCCCGTCGATCGAGAAATCCGCGTGATTGATGCCGCCGCACTCGGGTGTCGCCAGCGACGACTGCAGCTGCATCGTGTGCGGATCGCGAAAATCGAGGCGCTTGTGCGCCTCGGCGACCACCACCGCGGACTTGCCATCGGGCGTGAAATACATGTTGTACGGATCGTCGACGGCGATCGGCTTGCCGGGCTTGCCGGTCTTCGGGTCGATCGGCGTCAGGCTGCCGTCGGTGCGATGTTCGGCATTGTTGGCGACCCACAATGTGGACAGGTCCCACGACGGCACGACGTGCTGCGGATTGCGGCCGACAGCGAATTTGTCGACGACCTTCATCGTCGCGGGATCGATCACGTAGACGTCGTTGGAACGCACGTGCGGCACGTAGATGCGCGACAGCGCGCCCGCGGTGGCCGGCGCGTACTTGCCGGCGGCGGCTTCGCTGTACAGATTGGCGGGATCGACCACCGGCGCCATGCCCGGGACGGTCTGCACGGCGGATGCGCGCGCGGAGGCTGCTGCCGGGATGGCCGGTTGCGCGAATGCGTCGCCGGATGACCCCAGTGCCGCCACCGCCGACAGTGTTGCGGCGATGGGTGCGACGAACGCAAGCGCGAAAGCAGGTGAATACTTGAACACGTAAATCCTTTGCAATCGGGAAAATAAAAGGGCGCGAATCAGTGTCGCGCGGCGCGCGCGGTGGCGGTCCTGATGGCGTTCACCGTGGCCGCGACGATGGCGTCGACGCCGGGTTCGCCCAGTGCCGCGGTGGCGCGCGTCGGATCGCCGTAGACGCCGCGCTCGGTGGACGGGTGCTTCGCCAGCTGCAACAGGTCGAGCCGCACGCTCCCCGGTGCCGCAGCCAGCGTCAATGCGGTGTCGGCAAGCCCCGCGTGCGTGCCGATTTCCGCGGCGCCGAATCCGCGCTGTGCGAGCGCCTTGTCGAACGCGCTGGTCGACGCGCGGTAATACTCGGGCATCGCGTGCACGCGCACCGCGCTCGCCGCCCACTCCTTGTCGAGCCGCGCGGCGACGCGCGCAAGGCTTGCCTGGTAGCCGCCATGATCGCCGAGCAGCACGATGTCGCGGAAACCATGCAACCTGAAGCTGCGCGCGATCGATTCGAGCATCGCCTCGAACGCCGCGTCCGGAACCGTGATCGTGCCCGTGAACCGCATGTGCGCGGTCGGCGGGCTGATCGAGCCTTCGGGAACATAGGCGAGGACAGGCGCGACCAGCGCATTGCCGAGCTTCGCTGCGATGCGCGTGGCGAGCTCGACAACGCGGGCGTTGTGCTTGCCGAGCGTCATGTACGGGCCGTTCTGCTCGGTGCCGCCGATCGGCACGAGAATGGTCGTCGTACCGCTGGCGATGCGCGCGGCGAGCTCGGGACTGGTCAGCGATTCGAACGCCACCGCTGCATCGGGTTGCGCGGCGCGCGTGACGGGTGGCTGCAACACCAACAGCGGCGCCGCGAAAGCCAGCGCGAGCATCGCACGAACGAATCGACAGGACATGGACGAATCTTAGGCGAATGCGTGGCACGCGACGGCGAACGTTTGACGGCGAGACCGCGGGGCGATTGCGCAGCCTGCACAAATTCCGCCGGCCGCGGAGAAGTGACTAATCAATTAGTCATATCAGGGACTCGCCACGGCGTCGAACGTGGACGCGCGCAAGCGTGGCACGTGCGGCGGCAGCGCACGCGCCAGGATGTCGTAGTACGAGCGCACACGTTGCACGAATGCCACCGGCATGCCGCCGCGCGCATAGCCGAGTTTCACCTGCGCGAAATACTCGGGATCGGCGAGCAGCGGCAATGCCTTGCGCACGTCGTTCCACAGGTCCGGATTGCCTTTCATCTTCTGCGCCAGCACGCGTGCGTCCTCGAGGTGGCCCAAGCCGATGTTGAACGCCGCCAGCATGAGCCACGTGCGGTCGGGCTCGGCGATGCGCGCCGGGAGCTTGTCGCGCAGGTCGCGCAGGTAGCGCGCCGCGGCCATGATGCTCTTCTGTGCGTCCAGGCGATCGGCGAGCCCCACCTGGCGCGCGGTTTCCTCGGTGATCTGCATGATGCCGCGCACGCCGGTTTCGCTAGTCGCATCGGCCGTCCATTGCGATTCCTGGTAGGCGATCGCGGCCAGCAGGCGCCAGTCGAGCCCGGATTCATCCTGCGCCTCTTCGAAATACTCGCGCAGGTCCGGCAGCACCGTTTCTATTCGATCGTGCAGCACGCCGGCGTCGGGACGCCCGAGGCCACGCGACGGCGCGTAGTAGCGGTCGGTGAGTTGCGCGATCGCGCCGTCACGCCGCATGCGATCGAGAAACGCGTCGAGGCTGTCGCGCAGCTTTGCCTGGCTCGCCGGCAGCGCCCACGCCAGTTCGCGTTTTGGCCCCGCGGCGAACGCCACGTCGAACGCCAAGTGGATGTTGCGCGCGATCGCCACATCGGACGACATCACCACCGCGTAGTCGATGCTGGCGTCGTCGACTTGCGCGATCAGCGCGTCGGCGGAGGCGAGGTCGAGCGGCGTCCACTTGATCTCCGGATGCACGGCGCGAATTCTCGCCAATGCGAGGTCGGCGCCTGTGTCCTGAAGGTACGCGACCTGTGCGCCGGCGAGATCGTTCCACGAGCGTGGCCGTACGCCTTCGGCGTTGAAGATCAGTTCCGGCTCGACCGGCGTGATGCCGCGCGTCCACAGCACCTGCTCATCACCGCGGGCCTTGGCGTGGCCGCCGCGCCTCACTGCGTGCACAGGCGGGTCGGGACGATAGAGACCGCCGGCGCCGATGCGCGCGTCGCCGCGCCCGACCTGGCGAATGAGGTCGGCGGCGGAATCGGCGATCACGGGGCGCAGGTCGAGGCCGTTTTCGCTTGCGAAGCGCGCGAGCAGGTCGTGCTCGAGACCGATCGGCGCATCCTGCGGCCCATTGAACCAGGTGCCCGGCCCCGGTCGCACGATCGCCACCAGCGTGGCCGGTGCCGATCCCGGCGGAGGAGGTGCCGCGGGCTGGCAGGATGCGAGGAGGACGGCGACCGCCACCAGCGGCGCGGCGAGGCGAGCGCGGTCATTCGACAAACATCGCGGATTTCGCTCGGACAATCGGTCGGTTCTGACACTGACGATGTGCGGGGGATTATATCGGCGTGACGCCGCCCACATGTCGGCGACGCGCCCGCGACGGTTATAATGGACGTTCGCGCGTTGGATGCGCACCGATCAACGGCGGGTCGCCTCGCATTGGGAAGTCGTGAATCTGGTCAGGTCCGGAAGGAAGCAGCCACAGCGATCACTCCTAAGTGCCGGGGGAACGGCTCGCCACTCTTTATCCTCGCGTCGCCGGCGTTGCATCGCAAGCCGGTGACCACCGCCGGCGATGAGCTACCAGGTCCTTGCACGCAAGTGGCGACCGAAGACGTTCGCTGAACTGTCGGGGCAGGAGCACGTCGTCAGGGCACTGTCCAACGCCCTCGACAAGGGCCGGCTGCACCATGCCTACCTGCTGACCGGCACGCGCGGTGTCGGCAAGACCACGATCGCGCGGCTGCTGGCCAAGAGCCTCAATTGCGAGACCGGTGTCAGCTCCACGCCCTGCGGCGTGTGCGCGGCCTGCACGGCGATCGACGCGGGGCGCTTCGTCGACCTGCTCGAGCTCGACGCGGCGTCGAACACGGGTGTCGACAACATGCGCGAGATCCTCGACAACGCGCGCTACGCGCCGACGGCCGGCCG
>JBEPUI010000150.1:0-4435 GCA_041691615.1 Pseudomonadota bacterium | reverse complement strand
CACGATCGCGATCGTCACCCACAACATGCAGCAGGCGGCGCGGGTCTCCGACTACACGGCGTACATGTACCTGGGCGAACTGATCGAATTCGGCGCGACGGATACCTTATTCTTCAAGCCCGTGCGCAAGGAAACCGAGGACTACATCACCGGCCGGTTTGGCTGAAGGAATCACGATGAACGACCACACTTCCAAGCAGTTCGACGTCGAGATGGAGGCCATTCGCTCCGGCGTGCTGTCGATGGGCGGCCTTGTCGAGCGGCAGCTGACGCGCGCGATCGAGGCGCTCGAGCAGGACGACGAGGGCACGCTGCTCGACGCGGTCGGCGCCGACGAGCAGCAGATCAACCAGTTCCAGGTCGACATCGACCAGCAATGCGCGCAGATCATCGCGCGCCGCCAGCCCGCGGCGGTGGACCTGCGGATGATCCTTACCGTCAGCAAGGTGGTCAACGACCTGGAGCGCGTCGGCGACGAGGTCAAGAAGATCGTCTACAAGGCGTCGCAGACGCGCGGCGGGGACCTGCTGCGGCGGGTGCGCTACTACGACGTGGTGCGCGCCGCGCGCAACGCGCAGAAGATGCTGCGCATGGCGCTCGATGCCGTGGCGCGGCTCGACGCGTCGGCGGCGGCGGAGATCATCGACCTCGACGACGAGATCGACGCCGCGTTCTCGGCGATCATGCGCCAGCTGATCAGCTACATGATGGAAGACGCGCGCACGATCACGCCGGCGCTCGAGATCATCTTCATCGCCAAGTCGATCGAGCGCATCGGCGACCATGCGAAGAACATCGCCGAGGCGGTCGTGCAGGTGGTGAAGGGCAAGGACGTGCGCCACGCGTCGGCCGAGCAGATCCGCGCGGAGATCGCCGGATCATGATGCCCGTGGTGCTGGTGGTCGAGGACGAACCGGCGATCCTCGAGCTGCTCAAGGTCAACCTTCAGGATGCCGGCTACGACGTGCAGGCAGCCGAGGACGCCGAGCAGGCGAGGCGGATGCTCGACGCCGTGCTGCCCGACCTGCTGCTGCTCGACTGGATGCTGCCGGGGCAGTCGGGTCTTGCGCTGGCGAAGGAATTGCGCGCGGCCAAGCGCACCCGCGAGCTGCCGATCATCATGGTAACCGCCAGGAGCGACGAGGCGGACAAGATCGCCGGCCTCGAGGCGTGGGTCGACGACTACGTGACCAAGCCGTTCTCGCCGCGCGAGTTGAAAGCGCGGATCAAGGCGGTGATGCGCCGGCGCGCGCCCGAATCGGCGCAGGAAGCGCTGGGCGCGGGCGCGCTGGCGCTCGATCCGGTCACGCACCGCGTGTCCGTCGCCGGCGAGCTGGTCGCGCTCGGGCCCACCGAATTCCGCCTGCTGCGCTTTTTGCTGGCCCGTCCCGAGCGCGTGCATTCGCGTGCACAATTGCTCGATCAGGTATGGGGCGACCAGGTCTACATCGAGGAGCGCACGGTCGACGTGCACATTCGCCGGTTGCGCGCGGCGCTGGAGCCGTTCGGCCAAGCCGGCCTGATCGAAACGGTGCGCGGCAGCGGCTATCGGCTTGCCGCACCCCACTGAAGATCTGCGCGGCGTGATCTGGCTGACGGGACTCGCCGCGCCCGTCGCGGTGATCGTGGCGGCGCTGGCGCTCGGCTGGGCGTTCGGTCCGATACCGGCTTTCGTCGTACTGGCCGCCGGAATGCTCGCTGTCGTCGGCTGGCACCTGCACCAGCTTTCGCGACTCGCGCGCTGGTCCGGCGGTGATCTCGACGCGCCGGTGCCCGAGGCGGCCGGCGCATGGGGCCGCGTGTTCTCGCGCATCTACCGACGCGTGCGCACCCGCTCGGCGGTGCAGCGCGACCTCGCGCACACGATCGCGCGTTTCCAGAGCGCCGCCGAAGCGGTGCCCGACGGCATGGTCGTGCTGAATGCGCAGAACCGCATTCGCTGGGCCAACACGCGCGCGCAGCAACAGCTTGCGGTAACGATGCCGACCGACACCGGCGCGCCGCTTGCCAACCTGCTGCGCGAGCCGGCTTTCGTGGGCTACCTCGAAGGCGGCGATTTCACCGATTCGGTCGTCGTGCCATCGCCCCGCGAGCCCGGCGTCACGCTCTCTATGCAGCTGGTGCCGTTCGGCGTCGACGAAAAGCTGCTGATCTGCCGCGACATCACGCAGCTGGAAGCGGTGTCGCGAATGCGCCGCGACTTCATCGCCAACGTGTCGCACGAACTGAAGACGCCGCTGACCGTCGTGCGCGGATTCGTCGAGACGATGCAGGATCTCGATCTCGACGATCGCCAGCGCTCGCGCTACCTCGGGCTGATGCAGGAGCAGGCGAACAGCATGCAAAGGCTGGTCGCGGACCTGCTCACGTTATCCGCATTGGAAAGCGAGCAGAACCCGATTGCCGAGGCGCCGTTTGCCGTCGAGCCGCTGCTGCGAACGCTAGTGGCCGATGCTGTCGCGCTGTCGGCGGGCGCGCACGATATTTCCGCCGAGCCCGCGCAGGGCGCCACGATCATCGGCAATCGCGACGAAATCGCCAGCGCGTTCGCCAATCTCGCGACCAACGCCGTTCGCTATACGCCACCGCACGGGCGCATCGTGCTGCGCTTTCGCATCGACGCGGACGGCAGCGGCGTGTTCTCGGTCGAGGACAGTGGCATCGGCATCGCGCCCGAGCACATACCGCGCCTGACCGAGCGCTTCTACCGCGTCGACCGTTCGCGCTCGCGCGCGACCGGCGGCACCGGACTCGGGCTTGCGATCGTCAAGCACGTGCTGCTGCGCCACCAGGCGAGCCTCGAGATCGAGAGCATCGCCGGTTCGGGCAGCACGTTTTCAGTGCGCCTGCCCGCATCGCGCGTGGTCCGCGGCCATCACGAAACTGACGCTGCGAAAGCCATCGCCGCTCACCAGTAGCGCAGCGCTGCGCGGAACAGCGACTTGATCTCGTCGCGGCCGACATCGATGGGCGCGTTCCTGATCACGCGGTATTGCGGCTCGGCGCCGGTGGCGAGCGCGTCGATCTGGTCTTCGCCGAACCCCAGCGCCGACAAGCCGTTGGGCATGCCGGTCGCCTTCATCATCCCGATCACGCGGCCCGCCAGTGCTTCGCCCGCGTCAGCGGGAGTGGCATCGCGAATCTCGGCACCCAGGCACTGAGCGCAATGCAGGTGCCGCGCAGGGTGCGCGGGCGCGGTATGCCGCCATACCGAAGGGTTGTTGAGCACCACCGCCATCCCATGCGGGACGAGCGACTTGCCTGGCGGATAGCCGGGGACGTGCCAGGCCTTGGCCAGCCCGGACACCGCGTAGGAAAGGCCGTGGGGCAGGTGGCATCCCGATGCGTTGAAGGCGATGCCCGAAAGCATTGCCGCGTACATCATTTCGCTGCGCGCTTCGTCGTCGGACGCGTCGGCGACCGCGCGCTCGAGGAATTGTCCGGTGATCTTCAGTGCCTCGGTGGCGAGCAGGTCGGAAAACGGATTCGCGCCTTGCGAGACCGGCCGGGCGGCGCCCTTGGCGGGGTTGAGCCGCCGCGGAAATGCACGCGCGGTCATGGCCTCCAGCGAATGGCTCATGCAGTCGAAGCCGGTGGCGGCGATCGCCATCGGCGCAAGCGACGCGGTGACGTCGGGATCGACGAGCGCGATCGTCGGGATGAGGCGGCGCGAGATGATGCCGGTCTTGGCATTCATAGCGGCCAGCGTGAAAATCGCGATGCCCGTGGTTTCGGATCCGGTGCCCGATGTCGTGGGGCAGGCGATGTGCGGCTTGACCGGTCCGGGGACGCGCTTGCCCTCGCCGATCGGTGCGTTGACGTAAGCCATGAACGGCGCCGGGTGCGACGCATACAGGTTGGCAGCCTTGCAGGTGTCCATCACCGAGCCGCCGCCCACCGATACATACCCGTCTGCGCGCGTTTCGGCGGCAAAACGCGAGGCGTTCTGGAACGACACGTCGTTGGGCTCGATCTCGACCTCGTCGTATACGACGAGGTCGACGCCGGCGGCGCGCAGCGAAGCCATCACCTTGGCCACGTGCGGGCCATCGCGCAAATGCCGGTCGGTGAAAAGCGCGACTCGGCCAAGGTCGAGTTCCCGCGCCTGAGCGCCTGCTTCGCCCAGGACGCCGCGGCCGAACGTGAAGGTGGGCATTCCCAGCGTGAAACCGCGGTCGCTTCCCTCGGTCATTGCAAAATCGGCATGGCAGCAGCGCATCGATTCTCCGGGCCAAAAAATCAATTCCGGCATTGTGCGCGCGAGCCGCGTTTGACGCAGTGCAAACGCCGGAAATCCGATTGTAATTGGTTGTTTATATTGACTTATTGACCCGGTGCCTGGAGCAAACCGCAGGATTCGTGCCTGTTTGACGGTGATTCGCGATCACTGCTACAATCGCATGTTTCACGGAGGGGTTCCCGAGCGGTCAAAGGG
>JBEPUI010000149.1:0-4465 GCA_041691615.1 Pseudomonadota bacterium | reverse complement strand
GGCGATGGCAAAGCGCGAAAGCTCAAGGGAATCCTGCGTGGTGTCGAGGGCAAGGCCGCCCTGGTCGAGACCGCGCGCGGCGTGCAGTCGGTGCCGTTCGACCTGATCGAACGCGCGCGGCTCGTGCCCAAGATCGAGTGGAGATGACGATGAATCGTGAAATGCTGCTTTTGGTGGACGCGCTGTCGCGTGAAAAGAACGTGCCGAAGGAGATCGTGTTCACCGCGCTCGAATCGGCGCTTGCTTCGGCAACCAAGAAGCGCTATCCGACGCAGGAGGTCGATGCGCGCGTCGAGATCGACCGCGAGACCGGCGAGTACACGTCATTTCGGCGCTGGACCGTCGTACCGGACGAAGAGCACGAGGAGCCCGCGCACCAGCTCGCGATCACCGACGCGCTGGAGCGCGACCCGGAGTTGAAGCTCGGCGACGTCGTCGAGGAGCCGCTCGAGCCGATCGAATTCGGCCGCATCGGCGCGCAGGCGGCGAAGCAGGTGATCCTGCAGAAGATCCGCGACGCCGAGCGCGAGCAGATCCTCAATGACTTCCTGGAACGCGAGGACAACCTGCTGACCGGCACGGTCAAGCGCATCGAGCGCGGCAACGCGATCGTCGAATCGGGGCGCATCGAGGGCATCATCCCGCGCGACCAGCTGATCCAGAAAGAGATGCTGCGCGTTGGCGACCGCGTGCGCGCATACGTGATGAAGATCGACCGCACGGCGAAGGGTCCGCAGCTGATCCTGTCGCGGGTCGCGCCGGAGTTCCTCGTGCGGCTGTTCGAGCTCGAGGTTCCGGAGATCGAGGAAGGCCTGATCGAGATCAAGGCCGCCGCGCGCGATCCGGGCATCCGCGCCAAGATCGCGGTCAAGTCGAACGATCCGCGCCTGGATCCGCAGGGAACCTGCATCGGCATGCGCGGTTCGCGCGTCACTGCGGTGACCAACGAGCTCGCCGGCGAGCGCGTCGACATCGTGCTGTATTCCGACGATCCGGCGAAGTTCGTCGTCAACGCCCTCGCTCCTGCGGAAGTGCAGAGCATCCTCGTCGACGAGGAGCGGCATTCGATGGATGTCGTGGTGGACGAGGAAAACCTCGCGATCGCGATCGGCCGTAGCGGGCAGAACGTGCGCCTCGCGTCGGAAATGACCGGCTGGGAACTCAACCTGATGGGCGTCGAGGAATCGCAGCAGAAGCACGAAGGCGAGACGCAGCGCCTGCGCGCGCTGTTCATCGACAAGCTCGACGTCGATGAGGAGATGGCCGACATCCTGATTGGCGAGGGCTTCACCTCGCTCGAGGAAGTGGCCTACGTGCCTATCACCGAGATGAACGACATCGAGTCGTTCGACGAGGACACGGTCAACGAGCTGCGCAGCCGCGCACGCAACGCGCTGCTGACAGAGGCCATTCAGCGCGAGGAAAGCGTCGAGAATGTCGAAGAGGCGCTGCTGACGCTCGAAGGCATGGACACCGAGATCGCCGCGAAGCTCGCCACGCATGGCATCACCACGCGCGATGCGCTGGCGGATCTGGCCGGCGACGAGCTCGTCGAGCTCACGGGGATGAACGCCGAAAAAGCGCAGGAGTTGATCATGAAGGCGCGCGCGCATTGGTTCGAGGCCGCCGACGAGGCACCCGCGCAACCCGCGCCGCAAGTGCACTGATCGAACAACGCAATCGAAGCACCGGAGAGCTGTATGGCGCAAATGACCATCGAACAATTCGCAACCGAACTCAAAATGCCGGCGCCTGCGCTGATCGAGCAGCTGGCGGCCGCCGGCGTGGATTCGAAGAAGACCGGTGACGAGCTCACCGAGCAGGACAAGACGCGCCTGCTCGACTACCTGCGCAAGCAGCACGGCGCCGCCTCCGAGCCCAAGAAGCGCATCACATTGACGCGCCGCCAGACCACCGAGATCAAGGCGCCGGACGCCGCCAACAAGGGACGCAGCCGCACCATCCAGGTCGAGGTGCGCAAGAAGCGCGTGCTGGAACGCCGCGATACGCCGGACGCAGCCGTTGTCGAGGAAGTCGTCATACCGGTTGCCGCAGTCGTCGAGCCGGTTGCGCCGGTTGCGCCGGTCGCCCCGGTGGCGCCCGTCCTGCCGCCCCTAATCCCTGGTACGGTGATTTCGGCTGTCGAGCAGGCGGCACGCGATGCCGAAGCGCAACGCTCGCGCGATTTCATCGCGCGGCAGGACGAGGACGTCAAGCGCAAACAGCAGGAGCAGGAAAAGCGCAAGACCAAGAAGGAAAAGGACGGCGAGGAAGCTACGGCCAAGGTCGCCGCGGAAGCACGCGCGGCCGAAGAGGCGAAGGCCGCCGAACAGGCACGCATCTCAGCGCAGAAGTCTGCCGAGGCCAAGCCGAAGGCGGTCGCGGGTGCGCCGGTCAAGACCGAAGGCACGCTGCACCGGCCTGCAGGCAAGGCCGGCGATCGCAAGGACAAGTCCGGCAAGAAGGCCACCGGCCCAGTGTTCGCCGAAGAGGCGGCGCGGCGTCGCGCGCTCAAGCTGCGCGGCGGCGACCCCGCCGCGGGCACCGCCACGGCCAACACCTGGCGCGGCGGCAAGGGCGGCCGTCATCATCGCGAGGAGGACGGCGACGCGAACGGCGCTTCCGCGCTGCCGATCGTCCGCGACATCTCGGTGCCGGAGACGATCACCGTCGCCGAGCTCGCGCACAAGATGTCGGTCAAGGCCACCGAAGTCATCAAGGCCCTGATGAAGCTCGGCACGATGGTCACGATCAACCAGATGCTCGACCAGGAGACGGCGATGATCGTGGCCGCGGAAATGGGCCACAAGGCCACGCCGGCCAAGCTCGACGATCCCGATTCGCTGCTCGCCGAAACGCAGCAGGGCGAAGCGGTCGAGGCGCTGCCGCGGCCACCGGTGGTCACGGTGATGGGGCACGTCGACCACGGCAAGACGTCGCTGCTCGACACGATCCGCCGCGCACGCGTCGCCAGTGGCGAAGCCGGCGGCATCACCCAGCACATCGGCGCGTATCACGTCGAGACCAGCAAGGGCGTGATCACGTTCCTTGACACGCCCGGCCACGAAGCGTTCACCGCGATGCGCGCGCGCGGCGCGAAGGTGACCGACATCGTCGTGATCGTCGTCGCCGCCGACGACGGCGTGATGCCGCAGACCAAGGAAGCGATCGCCCATGCGCGCGCCGCGAACGTGCCGATCGTGGTGGCGATCAACAAGGTCGACAAGCCGGAGGCGAATCCGGACCGCGTCAAGCAGGAGCTCGTCGCCGAGAACGTGCTGCCCGAGGAATACGGCGGTGAAGTGCAATTCATCCCGGTATCGGCGCGCACGGGCGCCGGCATCGACAACCTGCTCGACGCAATCCTGCTGCAGGCCGAGGTGCTGGAGCTCAAGGCGCCCAAGGATGCGCCGGCGCGGGGCATCGTCATCGAAGCACGGCTCGACAAGGGCCGCGGCCCGGTGGCGACGGTGCTGGTGCATTCGGGAACGCTGAAGCGCGGCGATATCGTGCTCGCCGGCGCGGTGTTCGGCCGTGTGCGTGCGATGGCGGACGAGAACGGCAAGCCGGTCAACGAAGCGGGCCCGGCGATTCCGGTGGAGATCCAGGGCCTTTCGGATGTCCCGCTTGCCGGCGAAGACGTGATGGTGCTCGGCGACGAGCGCAAGGCGCGCGAGATTGCGCTGTTCCGCCAGGGCAAGTTCCGCGACGTCAAGCTCGCGCGCCAGCAGGCCGCCAAACTGGAGAACATGTTCGGCGAGATCGGTGAGAACGCCGTCAAGACGCTGACGCTGATCATCAAGGCGGACGTGCAGGGAAGCTACGAAGGACTCGCGCAGGCACTGACGCAACTGTCGACCGACGAAGTCAAGGTCAACATCGTGCATTCGGCGGTGGGCGGAATCACCGAGTCGGACATCAACCTGGCGCTCGCGTCGAAGGCGGTGGTGATCGGCTTCAATGTGCGTGCCGATGCGCAGGCGCGCAAGCTGGCCGAGAACAACGCAGTGCAGATCCGCTACTACGACATCATCTACAACGCGGTCGATGACGTGAAGGCGGCGCTGTCGGGCATGTTGACGCCGGAACGCAAGGAAGCCCAGCTCGGCATGGTCGAGATCCGCGAGGTCTACCGCATTTCCAAGGTCGGCGTGGTGGCCGGTTGCTACGTCGTCGAGGGCCTGGTCAAGCGCGGCGCGCAGATTCGCCTGCTGCGCGACAGCGTCGTGATCCACGACGGCGAGCTCGATTCGCTGAAGCGCTTCAAGGATGATGTGCGCGAAGTCAAGGCAGGATTCGAGTGCGGCTTGTCGATCAAGAATTTCAACGACCTGCAAAAGGGCGACCTGCTGGAAGTCTACGAAGTCACCGAGGTCTCGCGCACGCTGTAGGCGCGCCCCAAGCGGCACTCGATGAGTCACCAAGCGGCACTGCGATGAGTCACAAGACTTCCCCGCGCGCGCGT
>JBEPUI010000148.1:0-4531 GCA_041691615.1 Pseudomonadota bacterium | reverse complement strand
TGCGCCGGTCGTGGGTGACATCGGCTCATGCGTGTCGGCGATGCTCGCCGCCATAGACGCAACCGAGAACGCTACCGCGAACGCAACCGGGGGCGCAACCGGGGGCGCAACCGGGGGCGCAACCGGCGGCGCGAAATGGCCGAAGCCGCCCGCCGACTGGCTTGGCGCCATCGCCGAGCGCAAGACGAAGAATGTCGCGAAGATGAGTGAGTCGCTGGCGAAGAATCCGACGCCGATGAACTACCACAGCGCGCTCAACGTCGTGCGCGACATCGTCAAGGCGAATCCCGACGCCATCCTCGTCAACGAGGGAGCGAACGCGCTCGACCACACACGCAGCATCGTCGACATGTACAAGCCGCGCAAGCGCCTCGACGTGGGCACCTGGGGCGTCATGGGCGTCGGCATGGGATTCTCGATCGCGGCGGCCGTGGTCAGCGGCGAGCAGGTGATCGCCGTCGAAGGCGACAGCGCCTTCGGCTTCTGCGGCATGGAGGTCGAGACGATCTGCCGCTACGACCTGCCGGTGTGCGTCGTCATCCTCAACAACAACGGCGTGTACCGCGGCGACGAGGTGAACGTCACCGGCGCGCGCGATCCTTCGCCGCTGGTGTTCGTCAAGGGCGCGCGCTACGAGAAGCTGATGGAGGCCTTCGGCGGCGTGGGTGTGATGGTCAACACGCCCGCCGAGCTGCGCAGCGCGATGGAGCAGGCGATCCGCTCGCGCAAGCCGACGCTGATCAACGCCGTCATCGACGAAAAGGCGGGCACCGAGAGCGGCCGCATCACGAGTCTCAACCCCACGGCAAAGAAACTGGCGTGACGCTCATCCGCCGGCTGCAGGCCCGTGGTTCATGGAATCGATTGGGGGAAATGTAATGGGTAAGGCATTGGACGGCGTCCGCATCCTCGACTTCACGCATGTGCAGTCGGGACCGACCTGCACGCAGCTGCTCGCGTGGTTCGGCGCCGACGTGATCAAGGTCGAGCGCGCGGGCGCGGGCGACATCACGCGCGGCCAGCTGCGCGACATTCCGAACGTGGACAGCCTCTATTTCACGATGCTGAACCACAACAAGCGCTCGATCACGCTCGACACCAAGCATCCCGAAGGCAAGAAGGTGCTCGAGACGCTGGTGAAAAGCTGCGACGTGCTGGTCGAGAACTTCGCGCCGGGCGCGCTCGACCGCATGGGTTTCACGTGGGAGCGCATCCAGGAGCTCAATCCGAAGATGATCGTCGCGTCGATCAAGGGTTTTGGGCCGGGTCCGTACGAGGATTGCAAGGTCTACGAAAACGTCGCGCAATGCGCGGGCGGCGCCGCGTCGACGACCGGTTTCGACGATGGGCCGCCGCTCGTCACCGGCGCGCAGATCGGCGACTCGGGAACAGGCCTGCATCTCGCGCTGGGCATCGTCACCGCGCTGTACCAGCGCAATCGCACTGGCCGCGGACAGAAGGTCATGGCGGCGATGCAGGACGGCGTGCTCAATCTGTGCCGCGTCAAGCTCCGCGACCAGCAGCGGCTCGATCGCACGCACGTGATGGAAGAATATCCGCAATATCCGAACGGCACGTTCCTCGAAGCGGTGCCGCGCGCCGGCAATGCTTCCGGTGGCGGCCAGCCTGGCTGGATCCTCAAATGCAAGGGCTGGGAGACCGACCCGAACGCCTACATCTACTTCATCACCCAGGCGCCGGTGTGGGAGGACATCTGCAAGGTCATCGGCCGCGAGGAATGGCTGACCGATCCGCGCTACGCAACGCCGAAGGCACGGCTGCCGCACCTGATGGAAATCTTCGGCAAGATCGAGGAATGGACCAAGACCAAGACCAAGTTCGAGGCGATGGACATCCTCAACGAGCACGACATCCCCTGCGGGCCGATCCTGTCGATGAAGGAAATCGCCGACGAGCCATCGTTGCGCAAGTCGGGGACGATCGTCGAGGTCGATCATCCGCAACGCGGCAAGTACTTGAGCGTCGGCAATCCGATCAAGATGTCGGACAGCCCGACTGACGTCCAGCGCTCGCCGCTGCTGGGCGAGCATACCGACGAAGTGATGGCCGAGCTCGGCTTCAAGCCCGAGCAGGTGGCGGCGCTTCGCGCCAGCAACGTGATCTGACCAGCAGCAACAGAACCCTCGCCGCGCAACCTATTCGCGCCGGCATCGAACAACTTTTCGCGGATACGCTCATGGCGCACGACAAGAATGCAGTGAAACAGGTGCTGGACAAGGCGAAGGGCGAAGGTCGGACGTCGCTGACCGCGCCCGAGGGCAAGCTGGTGTGCGATGCCTACGGCATCAGCGTGCCGCGCGAAGGTGTTGCCACCAGCGCTGCCGAGACCGCGAAGCTCGCGAGCGGCATGGGATTTCCCGTGGTGCTGAAGATCGTGTCGCCGCAGATCCTGCACAAGACCGAAGCCGGCGGCGTGATCGTCGGCGTGAAGTCCGCCGAGGAGGCGCAAAAGGGCTACGACACGATCGTCGCCAACGCCAAAAAATACGACGCCAAGGCCGAGATCCTCGGCGTGCAGGTGCAACAGATGATCGCCGGCGGCCAGGAAGTGATCATCGGCGCGGTGACCGATCCGTCGTTCGGCAAGCTGGTGGCGTTCGGCCTGGGCGGCATCCTGGTCGAAGTGCTGAAGGACATCACGTTCCGGCTGGCACCCGCATCGCGCGACGACGCCCTGTCGATGCTCGACGGCATCGCTGCCGCCGAGGTGCTGAAAGGCGTGCGCGGCAGCGACCCGGTCAACCGCGACGCGCTCGCCAGCCTGATCGTCAACGTCTCGCAGCTGGTCGCGGATTTTCCTGAGATCGCCGAGCTCGACCTGAACCCGGTGTTCGCGAGCAAGGACGGCGCGATCGCCGCCGACGTGCGCGTGGTCGTCGATTTCGCGCCGAAGGTCGCGCGCTACCGGCCGAGCCAGCAGGAAATCGTCACCGCGATGAACCGCATCATGAAGCCGGACGCGGTCGCGGTGATCGGTGCATCGTCGGAGGCCGGCAAGATCGGCAACTCGGTGATGAAGAACCTGATCAACGGTGGCTACCAGGGCAAAATCTATCCGATCAATCCGTCCGCCGACGAGATCCTCGGCCACAAGGTCTACAAGAGCGTCAAGGACGTGCCGGGCGTGATCGACGTCGCGGTGTTCGCGATACCCGCCAAGTTCGTCGCCGCGGCGCTCGTCGAAGTCGGCGAGAAGAAGATTCCCGGCGCCGTGCTGATTCCCTCCGGTTTCGCCGAGACCGGCAACGTCGCCGGCCAGGAGGAAATCCAGGCGATCGGCCGCAAGTACAACGTGCGGCTGATGGGCCCGAACATCTACGGCTTCTACTACACGCCGAAGAACCTCTGCGCGACGTTCTGCACGCCGTACGACGTCAAGGGCAAGGCGGCGCTGTCATCGCAATCGGGCGGCATCGGCATGGCGATCATCGGCTTCTCGCGCTCGGCGAAAATGGGCGTGTCGGCGATCGTCGGTCTCGGCAACAAGGCCGACCTCGACGAGGACGACCTGCTGACGTTCTTCGAGCAGGACGAGAACACCGAGATCATCGCGCAGCATTGCGAGGACTTGAAGGACGGGCGCGCGTTCGCCGAAGTGGCGAAGCGGGTGTCGAAGAAAAAGCCGGTGGTGGTGCTGAAGGCCGGACGCACCAGCATGGGCGCGCGCGCGGCGAGCTCCCACACCGGCGCGCTGGCGGGCAACGACAAGATCTACGAAGACGTGCTGAAGCAGTCGGGCGTGATCCGCGCCAACGCGTTGCGCGACATGCTCGAAATGGCGCGCGCGATTCCGAAGCTGCCCACGCCCAAGGGCGAGAACGTGCTGATCATCACCGGCGCGGGCGGGTCTGGCGTGCTGCTGTCGGATGCCTGCGTGGCCAACGGCCTCAACCTTATGGCGATGCCGCCCGATCTCGATGCGGCGTTCCGCAAGTTCATCCCGCCGTTCGGCGCCGCCGGCAATCCGGTCGACATCACCGGCGGCGAGCCGCCGAAGACCTACCAGAACACGGTCAAGCTGGGCCTCGAAGACCCGCGCATCCACGCGCTGATCCTCGGCTACTGGCACACGATCGTCACGCCGCCGATGGTGTTTGCCAACAAGATGGTCGAGGTCATCGACGAAATGCGCGCGAAGGGAATCGAAAAGCCGATCGTCGTCTCGCTGGCGGGCGATGTCGAAGTCGAGGAGGCGGCGGAGTTCCTGTTCGACCACGGAATCCCGGCGTATCCGTACACGACGGAAACGCCAGTGATGGTGCTGGGTGCGAAATATCAATGGGCGCGCGGGGCGGGCTTGATATGAACCCCGGTCGCCGATCCTCATCGCCTTCGCATCATGTATCAGCCAGCGAAATGTCAGCGACCTGCAAGAAAATTGCGGGCGCGCAATTTCAATTGACGTTGATGCAAGTAATCGCGCAAACCGTGGCAAAGTAGCTGCTAGCGCCACGTGTCATGCGCGATATCGGTAAGAAGCCCGCCGACAGCGGGCGATTTGCCAGGTAAC
>JBEPUI010000147.1:0-4654 GCA_041691615.1 Pseudomonadota bacterium | reverse complement strand
CGGCCTCGGCACCGGCCTCGGCACCGGCCTCGGCACCGGCCTCGGCACCGGCCTCGTCACCAGCCGCGGCACCGCCGGTCGCGTTGCCGAAACCGGTCAACCTGCCCGGCGCCGGCGCGATCATCGTGCGGGAGCTCGGCCTCACCGGCTATGCCGAAACAATGCGCGCGATGCAGGCGTTCACGGATGCGCGCGACGCCGGCACAGAGGACGAGATCTGGATCACCGAGCACGCGCCGATCTACACGTTGGGCCTTGCTGGCCGGCGCGAGCACCTGCTGCGCGACAACGGCATCGCCACGCTCAACGTCGATCGCGGCGGGCAGGTCACGTACCACGGTCCGGGACAGCTCGTCATGTACCTGCTGTTCGACCTGCGGCGCGCGCGCATCGGCGTGCGCGACCTCGTCCGGCGCATCGAAACCGGCGTGATAAACTGGCTCGCCACATTCGGCATCCGCGCATTCGGCAACGCCGCCGCACCCGGCGTGTATGTGCACGACGCCGGCGGCCGCAACGCCAAGATCGCGGCACTCGGCCTGAAGATCCGCCACGGCTGCTGCTATCACGGCGTGGCCGTCAACTTCGATATGGACCTCGCACCTTTCCACGACATCGACCCCTGCGGCTATCCGGGGCTCGCGGTCACGCAGGTCGCGGACTTCGGCGTCGACATCACATTCGCCGATGCCGGCCGTGCGCTCGCCGTGCAACTTGCGCGGGCGTTGCAAGGGGGGCACGCATCATGACCGACATTGCCTCGCCGCCGCCGCCCAACGCCGCGGGAATCAAGCACAAGGGCGGCGCCAAGACGTCGCGCGTATTTGCCAAATACGCAATCAAGCTGGTCGCCGCCGAACCGCTGCGCAAGCCGGACTGGATCCGCGTGCGTGCGCCGTCGTCGCCGCGTTTCAACGAGATCAAGGCGATCCTGCGCGAGCACCGGCTGCACACGGTGTGCGAGGAAGCGTCGTGCCCCAACATCGGCGAATGCTTCGGCAAGGGCACGGCCACGTTCATGATCATGGGGGACATCTGCACGCGCCGCTGCCCGTTCTGCGACGTCGGGCACGGCCGGCCGCTGGCGCTCGATGCGGACGAGCCGGCCAACCTCGCGAAGACGATCGCAGCGCTTCGGTTGAAGTACGTGGTGATCACCAGCGTCGATCGCGACGACCTGCGCGATGGCGGTGCCGGCCACTTCGTCGATTGCATCCGTGCGGTGCGCGAACACTCGCCGGCGACGCAGATCGAGGTGTTGGTACCCGATTTCCGCGGCCGCCTCGACCGTGCGCTCGAGATTCTCGTGCAGGCGCCGCCGGACGTGATGAACCACAACCTGGAAACGGTGCCGCGGCTCTACAAGGAGGCGCGGCCCGGATCCGACTACGCACACTCGCTTGCGTTGCTCAAGGGGTTCAAGGCCCGGTATCCAGCGATCCCCACCAAGTCGGGCCTGATGGTAGGCCTGGGCGAGACCGACGACGAAATTCTCGCGGTGATGCGCGACATGCGGGCGCATGACATCGACATGCTCACCATCGGCCAGTACCTGCAGCCCACGCGCGATCACCTTCCGGTGGCGCGCTACGTGCATCCGGACGCGTTCGCGATGTTCGAGCGCGAAGCGAACGCGATGGGTTTCCGCCATGCGGCGGTCGGCGCGCTGGTCCGCTCGTCGTATCACGCGGACCAGCAGGCCGAGGGCGTGCTTGCCTGAAGCGCGTTGTTGCGGCGCCCCCGTCAGTCCTTCAGCACGAACGTCACCTTGAGGATCACCTTGTAGCCGGTGATCTTGCCGTTGTTGCATTCCACCTTGTGATCCTTGACCCACGCGCCCATGACGTTCTTCAGCGTCTTGTGCGCGCGCGCGACGCCCTGCGTGATGGCGTCGTCGAAGCTCTTCTTGCTCATGCTCGAGATTTCGGTGATGCGTGCGACGGTCATGATTCGCTCCTGGAGGTGCGGTGGGTGGGACAGCCAGTCTAAGACCGGCCGCTGGCACACAGCAAGCATGCAAACGCCCCGGCTTACACAGCGCGCCGGCGTCGTGTGGGTCGCGCGGCGCTTACTGCGGCGAGGCAACCCGCGGCACGCCGGCATCGGCCGGCCATAGCAGCCACATGCGCGCGGGCTGCTTCATACGGCCGGCTTCGCGCGCGGCGTCGGCGCCGAATCCCCAGAAGAAATCGGCGCGGACCGCGCCGCGGATCGCACCGCCGGTGTCCTGCGCCATCACGAGCCGTTGCAGCGGCTCGGATGACAGCGGCCGCGTGGTCGCGAGGTACACCGGCGCGCCGAGCGGAATCGCGCGCGCGTCGACGGCGATCGTGCGCTCGCGCGCCAACGGTACGCCGAGCGAGCCGATCGGACCGTCGATCGCCGCTTCCAGCGAGCCGGGCGTGGCGGGCGGCACGATCCTGAAGAATACGTAGCTCGGGTTTTCGTCGAGCAGCGCCGGCAGTCGCGCGGCATGCTCGCGCCCCCATGCGCGAATCGCCTGCATCGACGCCTGGCTGGCCGCCATCTCGCCGCGGTCGATCAGCACCCGCGCGACCGAGCGGAACGGATGCCCGTTCTGGTCGGCGTAGTTGACGCGGACGACGCTGCCGTCCTCGAGGCGCACGCGTCCCGATCCCTGGATCTCGAGGAAGAACGCATCGACCGCATCATCGACGAACAGCAGCGCCTTGCCGGCCATCGGTGCTTGCCCCTGCTCGATCTCCGCGCGCGTCCAGTACGGCACGACCTTGCGGCCGTCGACACGGGCGCGCACGCGCTTGCCGGCGAGCTCCGGGTAGAGTGAGGCGAGATCAACGCTCAGCAGGTCGTCGGGCGGTGCGTACAGCGGTGTCGCGAACTGCGACGATGCAACGCGCGAGCCCGACAACAGCGGCTCGTAGTAGCCGGTGACGAGTCCCTGGTCGTTGCCGTCGGCGCCCGTCACCTTCCATGCGCTAAAATGGGTTTCGAAAAACGCGTGTGCCGCCGCTGCGTCGACGGCCGGCATGGCCGCGACGCTGGCGCACACTCGTTGCCACGACGTCGCGGTCGCGGGCGCCGCGGCCAGTCGCTTGCATCCCACCTGCAACGCCGGCCACGCGAGGTCCGCCCGGTCGTCGCTCCATCCGGGAAGATCGGCGAACGTCGCGGGCAGGTAGATGGCGGGCAACGCCGGGGCCACCGGCGGTGCGGCCGGTATTGTGACCTTGGGTGCGGCAGCAGGCGGCTTGACGGAAGGCGCCGTGGTGCAGGCCGCAAGTGCGGCAAGCAGCAACGGCAACAGCGCATGTCGGCATTGGAGTGTTCGCATGGAATGGTTTTTCATCGAAGCCGCAGTCGCGCTGGTGGTCGGATTGGGTATCGTCTGGTGGACGACGAGTGCGCTGCGCAACGACAAGCGCCGCGCCGAGGACAAGGACGGCGGCGACCCGCGCTAGTGCAGCGTGCGGGGCACCGACAGCGTGAATTGCGGTATTTCGGCGTCGAATGCGTGGCCGTCGTCGGCAATCATCTGGTAGACGCCGCGCATCGTGCCGATCTGCGTGGGAATGCTCGCGCCCGACGTGTACTCGAAGCTCTCGCCGGGTTGGAGCTGCGGCTGCTGCCCCACGACGCCAGGGCCCTTCACTTCCTGCACCTGCTGCTCGGCGTCGGTGATGATCCAGTGGCGGCCGACCAGCTTGGCGCCGATCGTGCCGGTGTTGGTCACGGTCATCGTGTAGGCGAACACGTATTGATCCTTCGCCGGATCCGATTGATCGGCGAGATAGGCGACTTCGGTGGCGACCCTGATTTCGTATAACGTATTCACTGACTTCGAAATATTCACCGGATTTTGCGCGCAACCATTATAGTCCCGGCGTCATGAAGCATCGCATCGCACCGTCACTGCTGTCCGCCGATTTCGCACGTCTGGGCGAAGAGGTGCGTGCAGTCGTCGCCGCCGGCGCCGACCTCGTGCATTTCGACGTGATGGACAACCACTATGTTCCCAACCTGACCGCCGGCCCGATGGTGTGCGCGGCGATCAAGCCGCATTGCAGCGTGCCCATCGACGTGCACCTGATGGTGTCGCCGGTCGACCGCATCGTCGAGGACTTCGCGAGGGCCGGGGCCGGCATCATCAGCTTCCACCCGGAGGCCACGCAGCACGTCGATCGCACGATCGCGCTGATTCGCGAGTCCGGTTGCCGCCCGGGGCTGGTGTTCAATCCGGCGACGCCGCTCGACTACCTCGACTGGACGCTCGACGAGCTCGACCTGGTGCTGCTGATGAGCGTCAATCCGGGCTTCGGCGGCCAGGCGTTCATTCCACACACGCTCGCCAAGCTCGCCGATGCGCGCCGCCGCATCGACGAAGTGCGCATGCGCACCGGCCGCGAGATCCTGCTCGAGGTCGACGGTGGCGTGAAGATCGACAACATCGCCGCGATCGCGCACGCCGGCGCCGACACGTTCGTCGCCGGCAGCGCAATCTTCGGCACGCCGGACTACGCCGCCACGATCGCGTCCATGCGCGCGGCGATCGCCGGCGCATGAGTGGCGACGCGGTTGACGAAGCGCGCCTTAGCGATGCGGTTGACGACGCACGCCTTGCGATGCGGTTGACGAAGCGCGCCTCGGCGATGCGGTTGACGAAGCGCGCCTTGGC
>JBEPUI010000146.1:0-4728 GCA_041691615.1 Pseudomonadota bacterium | reverse complement strand
CGGCGCTCAGTCGGCGCTCAGGCGACGATACGCACCCGCTGGTCGATCGCGCCGAAGATCGTGCGACCCGCCCCATCGAGCATGTCGATGCGCACCCGGTCGCCGTCCTGCAGAAACGGGGTTCGCGCCCCGCCGGCCAGGATAGTCTCGACGGTGCGCTGCTCGGCGATGCACGAATAGCCCGCGCCACCGTCACGCGTCGGACGCCCGGGGCCGCCGTTTTCCTTGTTCGACACCGTCCCCGACCCGACGATCGTGCCACCGGCGAGCTCGCGGGTCTTCGCCGCGTGCGCGATCAGCGTGCCGAAATCGAACGTCATGTCGACTCCCGCGTCCGGCCGGCCGAACAGCACGTCGTTGACGTGCGTGACGAGCGGCAGGTGCAGCTTGCCGCCGCGCCATGCGGTGGAGAGCTCGTCGGGCGTCACCGCCACCGGGGAGAACGCCGATGCAGGCTTCGATTGCAGGAAGCCGAAGCCCTTGGCGAGTTCGGCCGGGATCAGGTTGCGCAGGCTGACGTCGTTGACCAGCATCACGAGGCGCACCAGCGCCAGCGCGGATTTGGCGTCGCAACCCATCGGCACGTCGCCGGTGACCACCGCGACTTCGGCCTCGAAGTCGATGCCGAAAGCAGCGTCGCGATGCACGATGTCGTCGCAGGCGCCCAGCATGCGGTCGGAGGCGCCCTGATACATCAGCGGGTCGGTCCAGAATTCGGGCGGCATCACCGCGCCGCGCGCGCGGCGCACGAGTTCCACGTGATTGACATAGGCCGACCCGTCGACCCATTGGTAGGCGCGCGGCAGCGGTGCCATCGCCTGCTGCGCATCGAATGGCCGTGCGTCGGGCACGTGGCGGGCGTTGAGCTCGTCGCTCAACGCGGCGAGCTCGGGCGCCACGCGCGACCAATCGTCGAGCGCCGCCTGCAGCGTCGGCGCGATCTCCCGCGCGGCAATGCAGCGCGCCAGGTCGCGCGATACCACCACCAGCGCGCCGTCGCGCGTGCCATCGGCGAGGGTGGCGAGCTTCATGCCGGTTCCGCGGCTTTCGGCGGCACGCGCTTCAGCAGGTAGCTGCCCGCGCTGTCGTCGACGTCCCATCCCGCGGCCTTCAGCTCGGCGCGCAAGGCGTCGGATCGGGCCCAGTCCTTGGCATTGCGCGCGGCGAGCCGTGCATCGGCCAGTGCGCGAATGTTCGCCGGAATGTCTTCCTGCGGCGGCCGCCACTGCGCGAGGCCGAGGCCCATCACTTTATCGAATTCGCTGAGCGTGGCGCGCTTGACCGCCGCCGGCAGGCCGCCGCGCAGTACATCCCAAGCGACCGCCATCGCACGCGGCAGGTTGAGGTCGTCGTTGACCTTGTCGACGAATCGCTCGACGCTCGGCGCATCCGCGGCGGCGCCGGCATCGGGCAACGCGTGAAAGCCGGTGCGCATCCGCGCGAGTCCCGTGGCCGCCGAATCGAGCGCGTCCCACGTGAAGTTCATCTGCGTCCGGTAATGCGCGGTCAGGCACAGGTAGCGAAACGCCAGCGGATCGTAGCCGCGGTCCACCAGTGTCGCCACGCGCAGGAACTCGCCGTCGGACTTGGCCATCTTGGCGTCGTTCTGCACCAGGAAATAGGCGTGCAGCCAGAAATTGGCGAGCCGCGTGCCAACCCGCGCCTCCGTCTGCGCGATCTCGTTGGTGTGATGGATCGGAATGTGATCCTCGCCGCCGCAATGGATGTCGAAATAATCGCCGAGGTACTTCTGCGCCATCGCCGAGCATTCGATGTGCCACCCCGGGAAGCCGGTGCCCCAGGGGCTCGGCCATTCCATCTGGCGCTTTTCACCGGCCGGCGAGAACTTCCACAGCGCGAAGTCGGTAGTCGAGTGCTTCTCCCCCATTTGCACGCGCTTGCCGGCCTCGAGGCCTGCACGGTCGAGGCGCGCGAGGTAGCCGTAGTCGGACTGCTTCGACGTGTCGAAGTAGATGCCGTCGGACGTGCGATAGGTATAGCCGCCTTTTTCCAGGTCGGCGATGAAGTCGACCTGCTCGGCGATATGGTCGGTCGCGCGGCACAGGACGTCCGGCGCCAGCATATTGAGCGAATGCATGTCCGCGATGAACGAATCGGTAAAGATCTGCGCGATTTCCCAGGCCGACTTGCCGGTGCGCCGCGAACCCTTTTCCATCTTGTCTTCGCCGTCGTCGGCATCGGTCACCAGGTGCCCGACATCGGTGATGTTCATCACGTGGCGAACCGCGAAGCCGTTCTGCCCCAGCACGCGCTTCAGCGCGTCCTCGAACAGGAACGTCCGGAAGTTGCCGATGTGCTGGTAGTCGTACACCGTCGGCCCGCAGGTGTAGAGGCCGACGGGACTATCGGCCGCCAGCGGCGCGAACGGCCGCAGCGAGCGTGTGTAGTTGTCGTAGAGGCGTAGCGGCGCGGGCATCAATGAAAACGCCGCCTTCGCAACATGTCTGGGCGGCGGGATGGTTGGCAAGCGCCGCCATGGTACCTGCGCGCAAGCCCGGACGCCAACTCGCGTTAGAATCGACGATCACACCCCACGTCCAAGCGTTGCCAATTCCGCCCACCCTGTCGCGCACCGCATGGATCGTCGTCGCGGTCGTCATGTTCTTCGCATGGTTCACCGCGCTGGACACGCGCGTCCTCGAGCACCCCGATGAAGGTCGCTACGGCGAAATCGCGCGCGAGATGGCGGTCACCGGCGACTGGCTGACGCCGCGGCTCAACGGCCTCAAGTATTTCGAGAAGCCGCCGCTGCAGTACTGGGTGACCGCCGCCGCGTTCAGGTGGATCGAGACCGACGAGTGGACCGCTCGCCTGGCCGCCGTCGCCGGCGGCTGCATGACGATCCTCGTCGTCGGAATAACGCTCGCGCGGCTGCAAAGCCCGCTGGCCGGCGCGTTCGGCGCGCTGGTGATGGCGAGCTTCGCGTTGCACAACGGCATCTCGCACTACGCGACACTCGACGCATTCTTCACCAGCTGGCTGGCGCTTGCGCTGTGCGCATTCCTGCGCGCGCAGCGCGCGGCCCATGACCAGGCGCCGCGCGCGGTTCGCAACTGGATGTTGCTGACGTATGTCGCGCTGGCGGCAGCGACGATGACCAAGGGTCCGGTCGCGCTGATCATCGCCGGCGGAAGCCTGGTGCTGTATTCGCTTGCCAACCGCGACATGAGCCCGTGGAAGCGCCTGCACCTGCTGCCCGGACTGGCGCTATTCCTCGCACTGACCGCGCCATGGTTCATCCTGGTGTCGCGCGCCAACCCGGAATTCGCGCACTTCTTTTTCATCCACGAGCACGTCGATCGCTTCCTCACGTCGGAAGCCCACCGCCCCGGCGCCTGGTATTACTTCGTGCCGATCTTCGGCTTCGGCGTCACGCCTTGGTTGTTCCTGTGGGCGGTGACGTTCGTGCGCAGCTGGCGCGACAGCGCACCGCAAGCCGACGGGTTCGATTGGGTGCGATTCTGCATGGCATGGGCCGTATTCGTGTTCGCGTTCTTCAGCCTGTCGGGATCGAAGCTGCCGTCGTACATCCTGCCGGAGTTCCCCGCAATCGCGCTGATCCTCGGCCGCGAACTCGAGCGCATCAAGCCGCGCTTGCTGCTGCAGTTGTCGATCGCGCAACTGTGCGTGGCCGTCGGGTTCCTGCTGTTCGTGCTGTTCGGTTACTACATCGTCATTGCCAACCTGGCCAGCGAAAATTCGCCGATCTCGATGTTCACGGCGTACCGGCCATGGCTGATCGGCGCCGCAAGCGTGTTCGTCGCGGGGGCGCTGGCCTCATGTTGGGCGTTGCGCGTCGGCTCGGCGCGCGCAAAAACGCTGGGCATCGTCGTCACGGCCGCGTGCGGGCTCATCGGATTCCAGATCGCGTTCATCGGCCACGAGGTATTCCGCCCGACGCGCTCGTCGTTCGACCTGGTCCGCGACACCCAAAACCGGCCGGGCGACCCGATGGATCCGCGCGCGCCGGTGTTCCAGGTCGGCTCTTATGACCAGACCTTCGACTATTACCTGCGTCGCACGACGACGCTCGTGAATTTCACCGACGAGTTCGCATTGGGGCTCGAGGCCGAGCCTGCGAAGGGCTATCCCAAGTATCCGGCGTGGATCCGCGACTGGGATGCGCTGCCGCAGGGCTACGCGCTGATGCAGTTCGAGACCTACGAATTCCTGGCGAAGCAAGGCGTGCCGATGCGCGTGCTCACGCGCGACCCGCGGCGCGTGCTGGTGGCGCGGCACTGATGGGGGGGCTCACGCCGACCGCGTTCGCCTTCCTGTTCGCCGGCGTGCTGCTCAATGCCGGTGCGCAACTGCTGCTTAAGGCGGGCACCAACACGCTCGGCGTCATATCGCTGACGCGAGACAATTGGCTGCCCACGCTGTGGCAGATGGCCCATGTGGGACCGTTCGTGCTCGGCGTCGCCTGCTACGGCGTGAGCCTGATCACCTGGATCATCGGCCTGTCGCGCGTCCCCGTGTCGGTCGCCTACCCGCTGCTGTCGCTTGGCTACATCATCAATGCGATCGCCGCGCACTATCTGTTCGGCGAGGCGATCACGTCGATGCGCTGGCTCGGCATCGGCTTCGTCATCGTCGGCGTGTTCCTGATCGCGCGCCCGGCATGAGTGCTACGGGCCGCCCAGAGCGCGACCACCGGAGTGCGCAGCACGAAGGTACTCCAGTGAGCGCGAAGGGCCGCCCCGAGCG
>JBEPUI010000145.1:0-4738 GCA_041691615.1 Pseudomonadota bacterium | reverse complement strand
GCCGGCGCGATCGAGGCGCTGCACGCCGCGGGCCATCGCACCGTGGGTCTCGCGTGGAGCGCCGCGTCGCCATCCGCGCAGGTCACCCGCGACGCGTTCGAGCGCATCGGCGGCGAGATCGTCACGCGCCTCGCCGCCGCCGGTCCGGTCGACGGCGTCTACCTCGACCTGCACGGCGCGATGGTGACCGAGCACCTGGACGATGGCGAAGGCGAGCTGCTGTCGCGCGTGCGCGCCGTCGTCGGTCCACGCGTGCCCGTGGTTGCGAGCCTCGACCTGCATGCGAACATGTCGCGTGCGATGGTCGAGCAAAGCGACGCGATGGTCGCATACTGCACGTACCCTCACATCGACATGGCGCCCACCGGCGCGCGCGCCGCACGGCTGCTCGACCGCATACTCAAATCCGACGCCACGTTCGCCAAGTCGTTTCGCGCGCTGGATTTCCTGACCGGGCTGCCGGCGCAATGCTCGTTCCTCGAGCCCGCGAAGAGCCTTTACGAATTGCTGTCGCGGCTCGAGCGCGAGCACGATGCGGTGCTGTCGTTCACGCCGGGCTTCCCGATGGCCGACATTCCCGATTGCGGGATGGCGGTGTTCGGCTACGGTCCCGACCAGGCGCGCGTCGACGCCGCAGTCGCCGCGCTGGCAAACGCCGTCGGCGATGCCGAGCCGCAGTTCAGGATGGAACTGTTCGCGGCCCCGGCCGGCGTGGCGCGGGCGATGCAGCGCGGCGAACGCGGCGCGCCGGTGGTGCTCGCCGATACGCAGGACAACCCCGGCGCCGGCGGCAACGGCGACACCACCGGCGTGCTCAAGGCGCTGCTCGATGCGGGCGCGCAGGACGCGACGCTCGGATTGCTGGTCGATCCCGCGTCGGCGAAGCAGGCGCACGCCGTGGGCGCCGGACACCGCTCGTCGTTCAGCCTCGGCGAGATTTCCGGCGTGCCCGGCCACGTGCCGTTGCAAGGCGAATTCACCGTCGAGACCGTGACCGACGGGCGCTTTACCTGCACGGGTCCCATGTTCAAGGGCTTCAAGATGGACCTGGGCCCGATGGCGGTGCTGCGCAGCGGCGGCGTGCGCGTCGTGCTCGCGTCGAAAAAATGCCAGGCTGCCGACCAGGCGATGTTCCGCCATGTCGGCATCGAGCCCGTGCGCGAGCGCATCCTCGCGCTCAAGAGCTCGGTGCATTTCCGCGCCGACTTCGAGCCGATCGCACGCGAAGTGCTGGTGGTCATCGCGCCGGGGCCCGCCAAGGCCGATCCGGCCTCGTTTGCCTGGACGCGGCTGCGCGAAGGGCTGCGGCTCGCGCCGCTGGGCCCGGCGTTTCATCGTCCCCGCTAGCGGCGTCACCGTCCGCGGGCGGCCGTCGGCGCGCCCGCCGGGCATGCGATTAACACGTCCGCCGATGCGCCGAGCGCGCATCGCACGCGCCGTTCCCATCTTCAGGATCGAAAGATTGGCAAGCGTGTGTCCGGTCCGGCCGCTCGATCCGATGTAGGATCACGCCGCGACGCCAATCCCGAGTGCAGCTCAAATGCCCGCAACCCGCGACTATCACCTGCTGATCGACATCGGCAACACGTTCCTCAAGTGGGGATTGTTCATGCCGTCGCCGAATGGAGGTGCGCGCGAGAACAGCGTCGAGTCCGGGCACGCGCTGCTGGAGGAGATTGCAGCGCTGGCGCGGCAGTTCTCCAAGCTGCCGGTGCCCGCGCGCATCGTGATTTCCAACGTCGCCGGCACCCGGGTGCGCGCGAACACGATCCGCCTGCTCGAGGCGTGGCCCGATGCGCCGGCGCCGCAGTGGCTGATCCCCAGCGACGCGCAATGCGGCGTGCGCAATTCGTACCGCAATCCCGCCCAGCTCGGCAGCGACCGATGGGCAGCGCTGATTGGCGCGCGCACGCTGCTCGGCGCGAACGCGGCGATGGTGGTGATGTGCGGCACGGCGACGACGGTGGACTTCCTGGCTGCCGATGGACTGTTCAAGGGCGGCATGATCATGCCCGGCGTCGGTCTCATGTTGCGCTCGCTGCACGAGGGCACCGCCGCGCTGCCCGACCAGGGCGGCGAGTTCAGCGAATATCCGACGCAGACGGTCGATGCGATCGCCAGCGGATGCCAGCACGCGCAGGCGGGTGCGATCGAGCGTCTGTATGCGTTCGAGGCGGCCCGCACGCCGGAATTGACCTGCCTGCTTTCGGGGGGCGCCGCGCGCGCGGTGGCGCCGCGCATTGCCGTACCCTTCCAGCATCACGACAACCTCGTGCTCGAAGGACTCTACGCAATCGCGCAGGCCGTGCCGGCTGCTTGATCGCGCGCAAAGAAGTATTGGCCGCGGCACGCCGGCCAGCCGATCATGGTTTGCAATCGTTAGCCAGAAGACGTCGGTTACAAGCTTGTAACGAGAAGTTCTTTGGGCTTCGCGTGGCGCGGCCTTACCCTTTGGACATGATGCGCCGCACCTGCGGCGCAACGCTTTTGTGAAGGGTGCTCCCGCAAGGGACGCGAATGCCATGTCCAAGGTACACGTCATCCATGAAAACGACGCGTGGGTCGAGCCGCTGCGAGCGGCCTTCCGCGAGATCGACGTGTCGTTCGCCGAATGGTTCGTCGACGACGGATCGCTCGACCTCTCGGCCGAGCCGCCGCAGGGCGTGTTCTACAACCGCATGAGCGCGTCTTCGCACACCCGCGGCCACCGTTACGCGCCCGAACTCACCGCGGGCATCCTGGCGTGGCTGGAATCGCATGACCGCCGCATCGTCAACAATGGCCGCGCATTGGAGCTCGAGATCAGCAAGATCGCGCAATACGAAGCGTTGCGCCGCTTCGGCATCCGCACGCCGCGCACGATCGCGGCGGTCGGCAACGATGGACTGGTCGTCGCCGCGCGGCAATTCAGCGGCCGCTTCATCACCAAGCACAACCGCGCCGGAAAGGGTTTAGGTGTCAAGCTTTTCGACAATGTCGCAGCGCTCGAAGCGCATGTGCACAGCGACGCGTTCGAGCCGTCGATCGACGGAATCACGCTGATCCAGCAGTACATCGCCGCGCCGCAGCCGTTCATCACGCGCGTCGAGTTCGTCGGCGGCAAGTTCCTCTACGCGGTGCGCGTCGACACCTCGCTCGGCTTCGAGCTGTGCCCGGCCGATGTGTGCCAGGTGGGCGATGCATTCTGTCCGGTGGGTGAGTCCGCCACCGCCCCGACGTCGGCAGCACCGCGCTTCGAAATCCTCGAAGGCTTTACGCATCCGATCATCGATCGCTATGCGCGCTTCATCGCGGCCAACGGCATCGGCATCGCCGGCATCGAGTTCATCACCGATCGCGAAGGCGAGCTGTGGACCTACGATGTCAACACCAACACCAACTACAACCCGGACGCCGAAAAGGTCGCCGGCAAGTGCGGCATGCGCGCGATCGCGCGCTACCTCGGTGACGAGCTGCGCAAGGTGCAGCAGCAGGAACCGCGCGACGAAACGGTCGCCGCGGACTGACACGACGCGAAGTCCGCGACTGACCCTCGCCGGCGTTTAGCGGTTGTAACACCCGGCTATGCCGTCAATACCGGCGGATCTCTTGCCGCCTGGGATTCAGCACTCGCGCGGCGGTTTGCCTGCGGGTGCGGGATGGATGTTGTCGACCCAATGCACCTCTTCGGGATTGGCCTCGACATTGGGCAGGTCGAGGTTGATCACCACCGGCTCCTGGCCGCTTCGGCACAACACGCATGACAACGGCTCGTCGTCGCTGGCATTGATCTCCTGGTGCGGCGCATAGGGCGGGATGTAGATGAAGTCGCCCGGGCCGGCCTCGGCGGTGAACTCGAGGCGGTCGCCCCACTTCATCCGCGCCCGCCCGCTGACCACGTAGATCACGCTTTCGACGGGGCCGTGATGGTGCGCGCCGGTCTTGGCCTTGGGGTGGATCACCACCGTCCCGGCCCAGATCTTCTCGGCGCCGGTGCGCGCATGCGTGATCGCCGCCGCGCGGTTCATGCCGGGCGTCTGCGGCGTGTTGGTGTCGAGCTCGTCGCCGCGCACCACGCGCACGCCGTGATGCCGCCATTGCGTTTCGGACATTGGGTCGATCCTTTCAGCTGCGATGCTATGCCGTCGCGACGACCGGTTGCAAGCTACACCGCACGGTTGCCGCCTCCACCCCCGCAACGCGCCAAATTGCGGCCACCAATCGGGGCGATGATGCACCGCAGTATGATTGATTCTTTGGCCACCGCAGGAGTCCGTCATGAGTGATCGCGAAGTCGTCATCCTTTCCGGCGCACGTACGGCCATCGGCGATTACGGCGGCAGCCTCAAGGACATCGCGCCCTCGGAGCTGGGAGCCAAGGTCGTGCGCGAAGCGATCGCGCGGGCCAAGGTCGATCCCAAGGATATCGGCCAGTGCGTGATCGGCAACGTGATCCACACCGAGCAGCGCGACATGTACATCTCGCGCGTCGTCGGCGTCAACGGCGGACTGCCGCACGAGTCGGGGGCGATGACCGTCAACCGGCTGTGCGGCAGTGGCTTGCAGGCGATCATCAGCGCGTCGCAGTACATCCTGCTCGGCGATGTCGACGCCGCGATCGGCGGCGGTGTCGAGAGCATGAGCCGCGCCGCCTACGCGTCGCTTACGCAGCGCTGGGGTGCGCGCATGGGTGATACCAAGATCGTCGACATGATGGTCGGCGCGCTGACCGATCCGTTCGACACCGTGCACATGGGCA
>JBEPUI010000144.1:0-4771 GCA_041691615.1 Pseudomonadota bacterium | reverse complement strand
GGGTTGCGGGCGCCGGAACGTCCGCCGCGGCCCGGTTCGACGCGATGTTCCGGCCTGTGTCGGGGCCTGTGTCGGGGCCTGTGTCGGGGCCTGTGTCGGGGCCTGTGTCGGGGCCGGCGTCAGGGGCCGTGCCAGGGCCTGTGTCCGGGCCGCTGACCCGCCGGGCAGCCCGGCGAGCGAGGCTCCGGTAGCACGACCGGCGCAATGGCCGGCAACTGATTAAAAAAAGGGCCGGCAGTCGCCTGCCGGCCCGTTGATGCCACGTCCGAAACCGAGTTCGATCAGGCAGCGTTGGCGGGCGCCTCCGCCGCGGCGGCTGCGGCTGCGGCTTGCGCCGCCGCAGCGGCCGCGTCCTCCGCTTGCGCCGTCGCTTCCATCAGTGCCGCCTCCGGACCCATCGACTTGAGACGCTTGCGGGCCGTGTGATGCGCAAGCCCGGTACCGGCAGGAATCAGCCGGCCGACGATGACGTTTTCCTTCAAGCCGCGCAGGTCGTCCTTCTTGCCCATGATCGCGGCTTCGGTCAGCACGCGCGTGGTTTCCTGGAACGACGCCGCCGAAATGAACGAATCGGTCGACAACGACGCCTTGGTGATGCCCAGCAGAAGGTGCTCGTACGTCGCCGGACGCTTTTCGGTGTCCTTGCCGAGCTTGTCGTTCTCGTCCAGCAGGTCCGAACGCTCGACCTGCTCGCCGAGGATGAAGCGCGTGTCGCCCGGATCGGTGACCTGCACGCGGCGCAGCATCTGCCGCACGATCACTTCGATGTGCTTGTCATTGATCTTCACGCCCTGCAGCCGGTAGACGTCCTGCACCTCGTCGGTCACGTAGCGCGCCAGCGATTCCACCCCCAGCAACCGCAGGATGTCGTGCGGGTCGGCCGGGCCGTCGACGATCATTTCGCCCTTGTTGACCACCTGCCCGTCATGCGCGGTCACGTGCTTGTCCTTCGGGATCAGGTACTCGTGGGGCTGGCCGTCGAGGTCGGTGATGACCAGGCGCTGCTTGCCCTTCGTGTCCTTGCCGAACGACACCGTGCCCGTGACTTCGGCCAGCGTGCCGGCATCCTTGGGCGCGCGTGCCTCGAACAGCTCGGCCACGCGTGGCAGGCCGCCGGTGATGTCGCGGGTCTTCGACGTTTCCTGCGGGATCCGCGCGAGCACTTCGCCCACGGTCACCTGCTGGTCGGCCTTGACCGTGATGATCGAGCCCAGCTGGAAAGTGATGTTGACCGGCATGTCCGAGCCGGCGAGATGGATCTCGTTGCCGGCCTCGTCGAGCAGCTTGACCTGCGGCCGCACGCCCTTCGCGGCCGTGGTCGAGCGGCGCTTCGGGTCGATGACCACGAGCGTCGAAAGCCCCGTCACATCGTCGACCTGCTTCGCCACCGTCACGCCTTCCTCGACGTTCTCGAACTTCACCTGTCCGGCGTACTCGGTGATGATCGGACGCGCCGTCGCGTCCCACTGCGCCAGCACCTTGCCCGCCTTGATCACGTCGCCGTCCTTGACCTGCAGCGTCGCGCCGTACGGCACCTTGTGGCGCTCGCGCTCGCGGCCGTTGTCGTCGTGGATCATCACTTCGCCCGAACGCGCGATCACCACCAGCTCGTTCTTGGCGCTGGTGACATAGCGCATCAGCGGCGAGAAGCGCACCGTGCCCGCCGACTTCGACTCGACTTGCGACGCGGCGGCGGTACGCGATGCCGCACCGCCGATGTGGAACGTACGCATCGTCAGCTGCGTGCCCGGCTCGCCGATCGACTGCGCGGCAATGACGCCCACCGCCTCGCCGACGTTGACCAGGTGCCCGCGGCCGAGGTCGCGGCCGTAGCAGGTCGCGCACAGTCCGTAGCGGGTGTCGCAAGTGAGCGGCGTACGCACCTTGACCTCGTCGATGCCCAGCATCTCGATCTGTTCGACCTCGTCCTCGCCCAGCAGCGTGCCCGCTTCGTACAGCGTCGCCTGCGACGTCGGGTTGACGACGTCGGCGGCCACCGAGCGGCCGAGGATGCGGTCGCGCAGCGGCTCGATGACTTCGCCACCTTCGACCAGCGCCTTCATCACCACGCCATTGCGCGTGCCGCAATCGTTGCCGGTGACCACGAGATCCTGCGTGACGTCGACCAGACGCCGCGTGAGATAGCCCGAGTTCGCCGTCTTCAACGCGGTGTCGGCAAGGCCCTTGCGCGCGCCGTGCGTGCTGATGAAGTACTGCAGCACGTTGAGGCCTTCGCGGAAGTTGGCGGTGATCGGCGTCTCGATGATCGAGCCATCCGGCTTGGCCATCAGTCCGCGCATGCCCGCCAGCTGGCGAATCTGCGCCGCCGAGCCGCGCGCGCCCGAATCGGCCATCATGAAGATCGAGTTGAACGAGTCCTGCTTGGTGACCACGCCCTTGCTGTCGGTCACTTCGACCGAGCCGAGCTGCGACATCATCGCCTTGGCGATGTCGTCACCTGCACGACCCCAGATGTCGACGACCTTGTTGTAGCGCTCGCCTTGCGTGACCAGGCCCGAGGTGTACTGCGCCTCGATCTCCTTCACTTCCTTCTCGGCCTTTTCGATGATCGTCTTCTTCTCGACCGGGATCAGCATGTCGTCGGCGGCGAACGAGATGCCGCCGCGCGTCGCCAGCGCATAGCCCGACTGCATCAGCTTGTCGGCGAAGATCACCGTCTCGCGCAGGCCGCAGCGGCGGAAGCTCACGTTGATGATGCGCGAGATTTCCTTCTTCTTGAGCGGCTTGTTGATGTTGTCGAACGTCAGCCCCGGCGGCAGGATTTCCGACAGCAATGCCCGGCCGACGGTCGTCTCGTAGCGCGTGATCTTGTCAGGGCGATCCTCGCCCTCGACCTTGCGCTGCACTTCGCGGATGCGTACCTTGATTCGCGCATGCAACTCGACCTGGCGCGATTCGTACGCGCGCGCGACTTCGGACACGTCGGAGAACAGCATGTCCTCGCCGAGCGCGCCGACCTTCTCGCGCGTCGCGTAGTAGAGGCCCAGCACGATGTCCTGCGACGGCACGATGCAGGGCTCGCCATTGGACGGCAGCAGCACATTGTTGGAGGCGAGCATCAGCGTGCGCGCTTCCATCTGCGCTTCCAGCGACAACGGCACGTGGACCGCCATCTGGTCGCCGTCGAAGTCGGCGTTGAACGCCGTGCAGACCAGCGGATGCAGCTGGATCGCCTTGCCTTCGATCAGCACGGGCTCGAACGCCTGGATGCCCAGCCGGTGCAGCGTCGGCGCACGGTTCAGCATCACCGGGTGCTCGCGGATCACCTCTTCGAGGATGTCCCACACCACCGGCTCCTGCGCCTCGACCATCTTCTTCGCGGCCTTGATCGTGGTCGCGAGGCCCATCGTTTCGAGCTTGTTGAAGATGAACGGCTTGAAGAGCTCGAGCGCCATCAGCTTCGGCAGGCCGCACTGGTGCAGCTTCAACTGCGGGCCGACGACGATCACCGAGCGACCCGAGTAGTCGACGCGCTTGCCGAGCAGGTTCTGGCGGAACCGGCCGCCCTTGCCCTTGATCATGTCGGCGAGCGACTTCAGCGGCCGCTTGTTGGCGCCGGTCATCGCCTTGCCGCGGCGGCCGTTGTCGAGCAGCGAGTCCACCGCTTCCTGCAGCATCCGCTTCTCGTTGCGCACGATGATGTCCGGCGCCTTGAGCTCGAGCAGGCGCTTCAACCGGTTGTTGCGGTTGATCACGCGCCGATACAGGTCGTTTAAGTCGGAGGTCGCGAAGCGGCCGCCGTCCAGCGGAACCAGCGGGCGCAACTCCGGTGGCAACACCGGCAGCACTTCGAGGATCATCCATTCGGGCTTGATGCCCGACTTGTTGAAGGCTTCCAGCACCTTGAGGCGCTTGGAAATCTTCTTCAACTTGGTGTCCGAGCCGGTGGTCTCGAGTTCCTTGCGCAGCTTGTCGATCTCATGCATGACGTCGAGCGCCTTCAGGAGCTCGCGGATGCCCTCGGCACCCATCGTCGCCTGGAAGTCGTCGCCGTACTGCTCGAGCTTGGCGAGGTAGTCGTCCTCGGTCAGGAGTTGCGCACGGTTGAGCGGCGTCAGTCCTGGATCGGTGACGACGAATGCTTCGAAATACAGCACGCGCTCGATGTCGCGCAGCGTCATGTCGAGCACCATGCCCATCCGCGACGGCAGGCTCTTCAGGAACCAGATGTGGGCGACCGGGCTCGCGAGCTCGATGTGGCCCATGCGCTCGCGGCGCACCTTGGCGAGCGTCACCTCGACGCCGCACTTCTCGCAGATCACGCCGCGGTGCTTCAGGCGCTTGTACTTGCCGCACAGGCACTCGTAGTCCTTGACCGGGCCGAAGATCTTGGCGCAGAACAGGCCATCGCGCTCCGGCTTGAACGTGCGGTAGTTGATCGTTTCCGGCTTCTTCACTTCGCCGTACGACCAGGAACGGATCTTTTCGGGCGACGCGAGTCCGATGCGAATCGAATCGAATTCTTCTTCCTGCGTCACCTGCTTGAACAGATCGAGCAATGCTTTCATGACAACTCCTTGAATGAGAGGACCGGCGGGTTGGTCAGGCGCCTACGCGAAGCTGCCAAGCCTCAGTACCTCTCCATGTCGATGTCGATCGCGAGCGAACGGATTTCCTTGACCAGCACGTTGAACGACTCGGGCATGCCCGCCTCGATCTTGTGCTCGCCCTTGACGATGTTCTCGTACACCTTGGTACGGCCGTTGACATCGTCGGACTTCACCGTGAGCATCTCCTGCAGCGTGTACGC
>JBEPUI010000143.1:0-4786 GCA_041691615.1 Pseudomonadota bacterium | reverse complement strand
ACGTTTTCATTCCGATGGACTACATCATCGGCGGTCAAGAACGGCTCGGCCAGGGCTGGAAGATGCTGATGACGGCGCTGGCCGCCGGACGCGGCATCTCGCTGCCGTCGCTGTCGGCGGCAGGTGCAGCTTATGCGGCGCGCACCACTGGAGCCTATGCGCGCATCCGCGAGCAGTTCGGGATTCCGATCGGCAAGTTCGAGGGCATCGAGGAGCCGCTGGCGCGGATCGCCGGCACCGCCTATCTGCTCGACGCCGCGCGCCGGCTGACCTGCGCCGCGCTCAATCAGGGCCGTCATCCCGCAGTTATCTCCGGCATCATGAAGCTGCATGCCACCGAGCGCATGCGCATCGCCATCGACGACGCGATGGATATCCACGGCGGCAAGGCCGTGATCGACGGGCCGCAGAACTACATGGGCAACCTCTATCGTTCGGTGCCGGTCGGCATCACGGTGGAGGGCGCCAACATCTTGACCCGCAACCTGATCATCTTCGGGCAGGGCGCGATCCGCGCGCATCCGTATCTGCTGCAGGAGATGAATGCGCTCGGTGATCCCGATCATGCCAAGGGTCTCGACGCTTTTGACAAATCATTCTGGGCCCATGTGGGCCACAGCGTCACGACGCTGTTCCGGGCCTGGGGCCGCAACTGGACCGGTGGCGCGTTCGCACCGGCGCCGGATGCGGGTGCTGCGACCGGATTCTATCGCCAGCTCTCGCGCTACTCATCCGCTTTTGCGCTGTGCGCCGACATGGCGCTGCTGACACTCGGCGGCGCGCTGAAGCGCAAGGAGATGCTGTCGGCGCGGTTCGGCGACATTCTGTCGGAATTGTATCTGCTCTCGGCTGCGCTGAAGCGCTGGCAGGACGAGGGCCGTCAGCAGGACGATTTTGCAGCACTTGAATGGTGTATGGCATCGGGTTTCAGGACCATCGAATACCGTTTTGGCGAAATTCTCGCCAACCTGCCCAATCGCTTCGTTGCGGTCGTGCTGAAATTCCTGATCCAGCCGCTTGGCGCCCATGTGCGCGGACCGTCGGACGCCGTCGTGCACGCATGCGCGCAACTGGTATTGGAGCCGTCGACGGCGCGCGACCGCTTGACGCCAAACCTGTCGCATGTTGACGATGATGGCGGCGTGGCTCGATTGGAAAAAGCGTTCCTGCTCGTCACCGCGGCGGAGGACATTTCCAAACGCATGCGCGCGGCGCACCTGCACGATCCCGCCGAGGCGGTAAAGAAGGGCGTCATCACCCAGCCCGAGGCCGATCAGTTGAAGGTCGCGCATGAGGCCGTCGCCCGCGTCATCGAGGTCGACGACTTTGCGCCGGAAGCGCTGTCGCCGATTTACAAGAAGCCCGCCGACGTGCATCAGTTCTTTCAGGAACTTGGCGAAACGAGAGCGGCAGGCTGATGGCGCGTCCAGTCTATATTATCGACGGCAGCCGAACTCCTTTCCTGAAAGCGCGCAGCGGCCCCGGCCCATTCACCCCGGTCGATCTGGCCGTGCAATGCGGCCGTCCACTGCTGGCGCGGCAGCCGTTTGCACCCGACGCCTTCGATCAGGTGATCCTCGGCTGCGTCAATGTCATCGCGGACGAGATGAATCCGGCCCGCGTCGCGGCGCTGCGGCTCGGCATGGGCGAGGCGATGGTCGCCTTCACGGTGCAGATCAACTGCGGCTCCGGCATGCAGTCGATCGACACCGGCTATCGCTACATTCGCGACGGTAACGCCAACCTGATTCTCGCGGGCGGCACGGAAGCCCTGAGCCACGCGCCGCTGGTGTGGCCGCAGCAGGGCGTACGCTGGTTTGCAGGCTTGGCCGGCGCCAAGGGCATTCTCGCCAAGATCGCGGCGTTTGCAAAAATCCGTCCGGCCTATCTCAAGCCAATCATCGGGCTCGAACACGGGCTGACCGATCCGATCACCGAACTCAACATGGGACAAACCGCCGAAGTCGTCGGCCATCTGTTCGGGATCACGCGCGAGCAGTCCGATGCCTATGCGGTGGAAAGCCACAAGCGGCTCGCGAACGCGCAGGCGCAGGGCTGGCTTAAGGGCGAGGTCGAGACAGCGTTTGCCCGCGACGGAAAATTCTACGATCGCGACGACGGCGTGCGTCCGGACTCCTCGATGGAGTCGCTGGCGAAGCTCAAGCCCGTGTTTGAGCGGCCGTGGGGGCAGGTCACCGCGGGCAATTCGTCGCAGATCACCGACGGCGCCTGCTGGACGATTTTGGCGTCCGAAGAAGCCGTGGCGAAATACGGTCTCACGCCGAAAGCGCAGATTGTCGACAGCCAGTGGTCGGCGCTCGATCCCTCCATTATGGGGCTCGGCCCCGTGCTGTCTGCGACCGAACTGCTGAAGCGCCACAAGCTGTCGTTGCAGGACATCGAAACCTGGGAATTGAACGAATCCTTCGCGACGCAAGTGCTCGGCTGTCTCGCGGCGTGGGAGGACGAAAAATTCTGCCGCGAGATTCTCGGTCTCGACGGCGCAGCCGGCGCGATCGACCGTGCCAAATTCAATGTCGATGGCGGCGCGGTCAGCCTCGGCCATCCCGTCGGCACCTCCGGCAATCGTATCGTGCTGCATCTCGTCAACGCCATGAAACGGTTGGGTACCAAACGCGGCATCGCCGCCGAATGCATCGGCGGCGGGCAGGGCGGCGCCATGCTGATCGAGACGGTGTGAGGACGTGATGGATTCGAAGATCTTGGACGTTCTCAAAGACCGCGTGCTGGAGCTTGGGCCTGCCCCCGATGCGAGCGGCGTCTACCGCAATTTCAGGCTGACGCGCGATGCCGACGGCGTGGCGTGGGTATTGTTCGATCGCGCCGATGCTAGCGCCAATACGCTGTCGTCGGATGTGCTGGAAGAGTTCGACGCGATCCTGACCGCGCTGGAAAGCCAGCGCCCCACCGGGATCGTTATCCGCTCGGCAAAGCCGTCCGGTTTCATCGCCGGCGCCGACGTCAACGAATTTCGCGGCGCGACCGACGCGCGTGCCGTCGAGACGCAGATCGCTCGCGCCCATGCGGTGATCGACCGGCTCGACACCTTGAAGATTCCGACCGTTGCCGTGATCCATGGCTTCTGCCTCGGCGGCGGGCTGGAAGTGGCGCTGGCGTGCCAGATGCGCATCGCCATTGACGATGCCCGTTTTGGATTTCCCGAAGTGATGCTCGGTCTGCATCCAGGTCTCGGTGGCACCGCGCGGTTTACCGAACTGGTCAATCCGACGCAGGCGATGACGCTGATGCTGACCGGGAAGGCCATCGATGCCCGCAAGGCCAAATCGCTTGGCCTCGTCGATGCGGTGACGCAGGAACGCCATGTCCTTAACGCGGTGAAGGATGCGGTGGCAGGCCGGTTGAAACGCGCCAAACCGGGTGTGCTCACCACGCTGCTCAATTTCGGCCCGGTGCGCGGCCTGCTTGGCTCGCGAATGCGCAAGGAAGCCGAGAAGGCCGCCCCGCACGAGCACTATCCCGCGCCCTACGCTCTGATCGATCTCTGGGAAAAGCATGGCGGTGACAAAGGCACGATGCTGAAGGCCGAGAAGACGTCGTTCGCCAATTTGATGGTGACACCCACGGCGCAGAACCTGATCCGCGTGTTCTTCCTGCGCGAGCAGATGAAAAAGCTCGCCGGCGGCGGCAACACCGTGAAGCATCTTCACGTCATCGGCGCGGGTGCGATGGGCGGCGATATCGCGGCGTGGTGCGCGCATCAGGACATCCGCGTGACGCTGGCGGACATGAAGCCGGAAGCCATCGCAGGCGCGATCAAGCGCGCGGCGGATCTGTTCGGCAAGATCATCCACAAGCGTACTGACGTCCGCGATGCGCTGGATCGGCTGATGCCGGACCTCGGCGGCGAGGGCGTTCGATCGGCTGATCTCATCATCGAAGCGGTGCCGGAAAAGCTCGAACTGAAGCAGAAGGTCTATGCCGGGCTCGAGCCGAACATGAAGCCCGGCGCGATCCTGGCAACCAACACCTCGAGCATTCCGTTGCAGGATCTGCGCACCACGCTGCAGCGCCCAGAGCGGCTGGTCGGGCTGCACTTCTTCAATCCGGTATCGCGGCTGCAGCTGGTCGAGGTGGTCAGCCACGATGCCGCCGATCCGCAGGTGTTGAAAGAGGCACTGGCTTTCGTCGGCGCCATCGACCGGCTGCCTTTGCCGGTGAAGAGCTCGCCGGGTTTTCTCGTCAACCGCGCGCTGACGCCGTACATGCTCGAAGCGATGGTGATGCTGGATGAGAAGATCGACAAGACCGTGATCGATGCGGCGGCGGAAAAATTCGGCATGCCGATGGGGCCGATCGAACTCGCCGATCAGGTCGGGCTTGATATCTGTCTGGCGGTCGGCGACATGCTGCGCTCGAAATTCGGCGATCTGCTGCCGCCAACGCCCGCGTGGCTGCGCGAAAAGGTCGCCAAGGGCGAACTCGGCCGCAAGACCGGCAAGGGTTTCTATGTCTGGAAGGATGGCAAGGCTGACAAGGGTGGCGCCGGTCCGAACGCTACTCAGGTCACGCCCGAGATGATCGACCGCCTGGTGCTGCCGATGTCGAACGTGTGCGTCGCCTGCCTGCGCGAAGGCATCGTCGACAGCGCCGACGTGGTCGACGGCGCGATGATCTTCGGCACCGGCTACGCGCCGTTCCGCGGCGGCCCGCTGAATTATGCGCGCACCCGCGGCTCGGACAATGTGGAAACGGCCTTGCGCGCGCTGGCGCAGAAGTTCGGTGGCCGGTTCAAGCCGGACGCCGG
>JBEPUI010000142.1:0-4906 GCA_041691615.1 Pseudomonadota bacterium | reverse complement strand
ACAGCGGTTCGTACGGGCGGCACAGCGGTTCGTACGGGCGGCACAGCGGTTCGTACGGGCGGCACAGCGGTTCGTATAATCCGCCGATGAACGAGTTCGCCCTGATCGCGCGGCATTTCAAGCGCGCGCCGCGCTCGTCCGACGTGGTGCTCGGCGTCGGCGACGACGCGGCGATCCTGCGCGCGGCGACCGGGCGCGAATGGCTCGCGACCGTCGACATGATGGTCGAAGGCACGCACTTCCTCGCGGGCGCCGATCCCGCGCGGCTCGGTCACAAGATCCTGGCGGTCAATCTTTCCGACATCGCGGCGATGGGCGCACGCCCGCGCTTCGCGTTGCTGGCCGGTGCGCTGCCGGACAACGACGACGCATGGCTCGGCGCGTTCGCGCGCGGCCTGTTCGAGCTCGCGCAACTCCACGACGTCGACGTCGTCGGCGGCGACACGACGCGCGGTCCGCGCAACCTGTGCATGACGTTGCTGGGCGACGCGCCTTCCGGCACGGCGACCCGCCGCACGGGTGCGCGCGAAGGCGACGACATCTGGGTGTCGGGAACGCTGGGCGATGCGATGCTGGCGCTGGCGGTGATCCGGGGCCGCGCAAGCCTGTCGCCGGCCGCTTTCGAGTTCGCGCGTGGCCGGCTCGAGCTGCCGGCGCCACGGGTGGCGCTGGGCCAGGCGTTGCGGGGCGTCGCCACCGCGGCCATCGACGTGTCCGACGGGCTGACCGGCGATCTCGCGCACATCCTCGCGCAAAGCGGCGTGGGCGCATCGCTCGATCGCGCCGCGCTGCCGCGATCGGCGGCGATGGACGAAGCGCTGTCGGGACCGCATCGCGCGCTCGCGCTCGACTGTCTCACCGCCGGCGGCGACGACTACGAGTTGTGCTTCACCGCGCCGCCGGCGCATCGCGAGCGCGTCGAGGCGAGCGGCGCCGAAACGGGCGTGCGCGTTTCGCGCGTCGGGATCATCACCCACGAACCGGGACTCGTGCTGCGCGACGAAACCGGCAAGGCGTTGAACGCACTGCCGGCGGCCTTCGATCATTTCGCGGAACTTTCGTGACCACGGGCGCGCCGCGGCCTGGCCTGCGCTTCCTGCTGCGCCATCCGGCACACTTCATCGCGCTGGGCTTCGGTGCAGGATTGTCGCCGGTTGCGCCCGGCACGTTCGGCACGCTGGTGGCGGTGCCGATCGCGTGGTCATTGTTCGCCGCCGGCAGCGATGCGCTGTACATCGCGGTCGTCGCCACGTTCCTGATCGTGGGCGCCTGGGCGTCGCAGGTCACCGGCCGGCACCTCGGCGTCGCCGATGCAGGGGCGATCGTCGTCGACGAAATCGCAGCGTTCCTTCTGGTGCTGTTCTTCGCCGGCAGCGATACGTGGCGCGAGACGATCGCGTTCCTGCTGTTTCGCCTTTTTGACATCGTCAAGCCGCCGCCGATCGGCTACGTCGATCGCGCGGTGAAAAACGGCGTGGGCGTGATGCTCGACGACCTGCTGGCCGCGGGCTACACGCTGCTGGTGCTGGCCATCGCGCAGCGCGTCCTCGGATGAACATGCGCGCGCCCGTCGATCTTCGAAGGATCGAGGAGCAGAGCCTCAACGTGACCCAATCCGGTCGCCAGCTGTTCTACGACGGCTGGCTGCTGCGGCTGCTTCCGGGCAGGATCAAGCGCGCGCGCTCGGTGAATGCGTTCTATCCGTCGTCGCTCGACCTCGCGCAAAAAATCCGCCACTGCGAAAGCGTGTATGCGGATGCCGGGCTGCCCGCGATCTGGCGTATCACGCCCTTCGACCAGCCGCCCGCATTGGACGCTGCGCTCGCGCAGCGCGGCTATGCGCTCTATGAAGAGACGCAAGTGATGCTCGCAGTGCTGGCGGTGCCACCGGATCTCACGCATCGTGACGGCGTCGAAATCAGCGCGTCGTCGCCAGCCGACTATTGCGCGTCGGTTGCGGCCATCCGCGGCTCGACCGACGAGCAGCGCGCCGCGCACGAAGCGCGCCTCGCGCAGTCGGCCACCGGCCGGTATTGCGTGGTCGCCAGATGTAACGGGCGGCCAGTGGCATCGGCGCAGCTCGCGTTCGAAGGCGATATCGCGGGACTGTTCGACATCGTCACCGCCGCCGACGCACAACGGCAGGGGCATGCCACCGCGCTGTGCGCGCACATGCTCAACTGGGGATGGGGCCGCGGCATGCGCGCCGCGTACTTGCAGGTGACCGCGGACAACACGGCGGCGCTGGCGGTCTATCGCAAGTTCGGCTTCGAGACCCGCTACACCTATCACTACCGCGGCCGGCCGAAGGAGTTCGCGTGAGCGGATCGCTTCCGCCAGTCGTGCCTGGCGGGCCATCCGGCGGTGACGCGCCGTTGCACGAACTCGCGCGTGCGCTGATCGGCGGCGACGCGCCGTTGCACGAAATCGCGCATGCGCTGATCGATGCGTTGCGCGCGCGCGGCGTCATGTGCGCCACTGCCGAATCGTGCACCGGGGGCGGCATCGCCGCGGCCATCACCGACATCGCCGGCAGTTCGGACGTGTTCGACCGCGGGTTCGTCACCTATTCGAATGCCGCCAAGACCCGGATGCTGGGCGTCAATGCCGCGTTGATCGATGCGCAAGGTGCAGTGTCGGAAGCGGTCGCTGCGGCGATGGCCGATGGCGCGATTGCGTCAAGCGACGCGCAGCTCGCGGTGGCGGTCACGGGCGTCGCGGGTCCGGGCGGGGGCACGCCCCAAAAGCCCGTGGGCATGGTGTGCTTCGGGTTCGCCCGCAGCGGAGCCCGGACAGTGGTCGAGACCGTTCATTTCGCGGGCGACCGGCAGGCGGTGCGGCGGCAAAGCGTGCTGCATGCGCTCCGGGGCATGGTGGCGATGGCTCACCGAGAATGAGCCTGGTTTGATGCCAACCTGTTGAATAATAATATATTAACGCGATACCTCCGGTGACGCGCGGTGAACCGGCATCGGCCTTCCGGACGACTTGCGTCGAACGATCGTTCTATGCGATGATCTTCGCACACCAAACCGTTCGGCTCGACGCCGCGCCATACTCAGGAGACTTCCCCATGCCACTCGACACCCCCATGGACGACCAAAAAAGCAAGGCACTCGCAGCCGCGTTGGCGCAGATCGAAAAGCAGTTCGGCAAGGGCTCGATCATGAAAATGGGCGCGGCCCAGATCGAGAACGACCTCTCCGTCATATCCACCGGCTCGCTGGGCCTCGACATCGCGCTGGGCGTGGGCGGCTTGCCGCGCGGACGCGTCGTCGAAATCTACGGCCCCGAAGCGTCGGGCAAGACCACGCTTTGCCTGCAGGTGGTCGCGCAGATGCAAAAGGCAGGCGGCATCGCGGCCTATATCGACGCGGAAAACGCGCTCGATCCGGTCTATGCCGAGAAGCTCGGCGTCAAGGTCGGCGACCTGCTGATTTCCCAGCCCGATACCGGCGAGCAGGGCCTCGAAATCGCCGACATGCTGGTGCGTTCGGGCAGTGTCGACGTGATCGTCATCGACTCGGTGGCGGCGCTGGTTCCCAAGGCCGAAATCGAAGGCGAAATGGGCGACCAGCTGCCCGGCCTGCAGGCGCGGCTGATGAGCCAGGCGCTGCGCAAGCTCGCCGGCAACATCAAGCGCGCCAACGTGCTGGTGATCTTCATCAACCAGATCCGCATGAAGATCGGCGTGATGTTCGGCAATCCCGAAACCACCACCGGCGGCAACGCGCTCAAGTTCTACGCGTCGGTGCGCCTCGATATCCGCCGTATCGGTGCGATCAAGAAGGGCGAGGAAATCGTCGGCAACGAAACCCGCGTCAAGGTTGTCAAGAACAAGGTCGCGCCGCCGTTTCGCGAGGCGCTGTTCGACATCCTCTATGGCGAAGGCATTTCGCGCGAAGGCGAGATCGTCGAGCTCGGAGTCAACCACCGCATCGTCGACAAGTCCGGCGCGTGGTACGCGTATAACGGCGAAAAAATCGGGCAGGGCAAGGACAACGCGCGCGAATTCCTGCGCGAGCACCCCGAAATCGCCAATGAAATCGAGTCCAAGATCCGCGTGGCCGTCAACGTTCCAGGCGCGTCGCGGCCCCACGTGGCGCTCGACGCCGAGTAAACCCACCGCGCTGCAGCCAATCGCAGGTCAGTCGCCGGCGTGGGGGGCAGCCCATGGATCGCATCCATTTCACATTCCCACCCGCCATTGCACAGACCCCCGCGCGGGCGTCCGAACGGCAGCTTTCGGTGTGGCCGCCGCTAGCGGCGCACAAGGAGTGAAGCGCGTCAAGCCACCGGCCAGCGTTCGTGCCACCGCCATCCGCATGCTCGCTCGGCGCGAGTACGGGCGCGCCGAGATGACCCAACGCCTTAAACGCCGCGGCGCCGATCCCGGCGAAGTCGCCGGCGTGCTGGACGACCTGCAGCAACTGGGACTGCTGTCCGACTCGCGCTACGCGCACTCGCTGGTCACGCAGATGACCGGCCGCTATGCCAAGCGTGCGATCGTGCATGCGATGAAGGAACGCAGCGTCGACGCCATTGCCGTTGCCGAAGTCGATCCCGAGCTCTCCGGCATTGACGACGCAGCCGATGCGAGCGCGTTGCTCGACCGGCGCTTTCCCGACCCGCCGGCCGATGACCGGGAAAAGGCGCGCCAGGTGCGCTTCCTGCAAAGCCGCGGCTATTCGTTCGCGCTGATCCTGCGCCTGATTCGCGAACGATCGAGCGTTCGCGCGTCCACGGACGATACCGTCTGAGCGGGTTGGCGGGGGCACGGGCGCCACGGTATAGTCGGCATCTTTTCCGCCGCCGCCTCCGCTGCCATGACCGCCCGACGTTTCGAAATCAACGGCCCGACCGTGATCGGTGAGATGGTCGACGGCGAAGTCATGGTGATGAACCT
>JBEPUI010000141.1:0-4936 GCA_041691615.1 Pseudomonadota bacterium | reverse complement strand
GCGTATGCGACGCGGTGCGTATGCGACGCGGTGCGGACAGCAGTGCCTCCGCGTGCGCTGGCGGATGGCCACCGATCAGGACTTCGCCGGCTTGCGGCCGCCGGCTTCGCGATCACGTGCGCGCAACGCCTCGAGCTTGTCGCGAATGCGCTCCTCGAGCCCGCGTCCGCTTGGCGTGTAGAACGTCACGTCGGGCATGTCGTCGGGCAAGTAGCGCTCGCCCGCGGCGTAGGCGTCGTCCTCGTCGTGCGCGTAGCGATAGCCTTCGCCGTAGCCCAGCTGCTTCATCAGCTTGGTCGGCGAGTTGCGCAGGTGCATCGGCACCGGACGCGAGCCGTCCTCGCGAATGAAGGCGCGCGCCGCACCATAGGCGGCGTACACGGCGTTGGACTTGGGCGCGACCGCGAGGTAGAGCACGCATTGCGCGAGCGCGAGCTCGCCTTCCGGCGACCCCAATCGCTCGTAGGTCTCGGTGGCATCGAGCGCAAGCCGCAACGCGCGCGGATCGGCGAGGCCCACGTCCTCGGTGGCCATTCGCACCATGCGCCGGGCGACGTACAACGGATCGACGCCACCGTCGAACATGCGCATCAGCCAGTACAGCGACGCGTCGGGATCGGATCCCCGCACCGCCTTGTGCAACGCCGAGATCTGGTCGTAGAACGCTTCGCCGCCCTTGTCGAAGCGGCGCAGGCTGCGCACGACGGTCTTTTCGACGAATGCCGCATCGATCGCGTCGACGCGCTGCTCCACCGCCGCCACGGCCAATTGCTCGACCAGGTTGATCAGGCGGCGGCCGTCGCCGTCGGCGTACGCGACCAGTGCGTCGCGCGCTGCCGGATCAACCGAGTATTGCGGCATCGCGGCGGCCTTGGCGCGGTCGAGCAGCTCGCCCAACTCCGATTCAGACAACGGCTCAAGCACGTACACGGTCGCGCGCGACAGCAGCGCCGAATTGACCTCGAACGACGGGTTTTCGGTGGTCGCGCCGATGAACGTCAACAGCCCCTGCTCGACGAACGGCAGGAATGCATCCTGCTGCGCCTTGTTGAAGCGATGCACCTCGTCGACGAACAGGATCGTCAATCGTCCCGACTGCGCACGCGAATGCTCGGCACGAGCGACCGCGTCGCGAATGTCCTTGACGCCCGCGAGCACCGCGGATATCGCGATGAATTCGGCGTTGAACGCCGTTGCCATCAGCCGCGCCAGCGTGGTCTTGCCCACACCTGGCGGCCCCCACAGGATCATCGAATGCGGCTTGCCCGCGGCGAACGCCACGGCAAGCGGCTTGCCGGACGCCAGCAAGTGCCGCTGGCCGATCACGTCGGCGATGCCGCGCGGGCGCAGCCGTTCGGCAAGCGGCGCCGCCGGGTTCTGTCCGCTGTCGAAAAGATCGCTCATTTGCAGTCCGTTGCCCGCCACCATTATGCGGGGTAGAGTGCACGCCACCTGCGACACCTGTGCCGTTTGGTCGCGGCACCGAAAACGCGCCCATGAAGCTGCCGCCGCTCAAGAAGCCACCGCGCCGGGATTTCCTGCGCAGCCTTTTCGCATTGACCGGCGCATCGGCCGCCGCCTCGGCATTGCCGGCGCTGGCGCAAGTCCCGGCAACGTCGAAGCCGCTGCACGTCGTCATCGTCGGCGCCGGGCTCGCCGGGCTGGTCAGCGCCTACGAGCTCGAAAAGCGTGGGCACCGCGTGACCATCCTCGAAGCCGACGCGCGGCACATTGGCGGGCGCGTGCGCACGCTGCGCTTCGACGGCGGCCGCTACGGCGAAGCCGGTGCGATGCGCATCCCGACCAAGCACGCGCTGACACGCCACTACATCAGCGAATTCGCGCTGCCGCTGCGCAAGTTCGTGTTCTCCAATCCGCAGGCGTACTACTTCATTCGCGGCGAGAAGCACCGCATTGCCGACGTGGATGCGGTGGCGCGCTTGTACAAGCTCGGCGACGCGGAAAAGAACAAGTCGCCCGACGACCTGTGGGCCGGCAGCGTCGGCAAGGCGCTGGCGTCGCTCGGCGAGGCCGAGCGCAAGGAGCTCGTCGCCGACACGTTGACCTCGCCCGCCGTGCGTGCGTTCGACCAGCAGACGCTGCAGCAGCTTTGCGAAGCCGCGGGATTGTCCGACGAGGCGATCGAATTCATGGCGGTGACCGGCGGGTCGGAGACCATCCTGCCGACAGCCGCCACCGAAACGTTGCGCGAGGAAATGCTCGAAGTCTGGTCGCAGGGCTTCGACGAGATCGTCGGCGGCACCGATACGCTCGCGACCGCGTTCGCCGGCAAGCTGCGATCCAAGCCCAGGCTCGGATGCGAAGTGCTGCGGCTGACGCGATCGGCCGACGGCCAGCGCGCAGGCGCGATATATTCCCAGGGCGGCAATCATCGGGCAGTCGAAGGCGACTACCTGCTGTGCACGCTGCCCTGCCCCGTGCTGTCGCGGATGCGCGTCGAGCCCGAATTCTCGGGACCGAAGTGGCGCGCGGTTCGCGACCTCGCCTACGACTCGTCGACCAAGGTGCTGGCGGTCACCGCGCGCCGCTTCTGGGAAACCGACGAAGGCATCTACGGCGGCGGCACGTTTACCGACCTGCCGATCGTGTCCGCGTACTACCCGTCCGACAACGCGGAGGCGAAGGATCCGCGCGTATCCGCGGCACCGGGAGTGATGCTCGCATCGTATTCCTGGGGACAGACGGCGCGGCGGCTGGCGAGCCTCGCGCATCGCGAGCGCGCCGCGGTGGTGCTGCAGAACCTCGCACGCGTCCATCCACAGCTCGCCGGCGCAGGCATGGTGCGGCATACCGCGAGCTGGAGTTGGGACAACCATCCGTTCAGCAGCGGCGCATTCGCCTGGTTCAACGCCGGCCAGCACTCATCGTTGTATCGCGACCTGGTCGCCCCCGAAGGACGCATTCATTTCGCCGGCGAGCACGCGTCGCTGACGCACACCTGGATGCAGGGCGCGCTCGAGTCTGGATTGCGCGCGACGCGGGAAATGCTGGAGGCGGCGCAGCGCACTTAGCAGTCAGTGGACGACGCGGCGCCGGTTACTTCCCTTCGCCGATCACGTCTGCGCCGGCAGGCGGCACGAACCGGAACGTGTCCGCGGCGAGCGGCGGATTGCGCTCGAGGTGATCGAACGTGAGGTTCGTGGTCTGGCCGAAATTGTCGGTCAGCACCATGGCGCGCGGCAGGTGATCGCGAAAGCCCATACGCACGGCCGAAAATCCCGCTTCGCTGGTCTTCGGCGTGGCGTCGACCCAGATGAGGCCGTCCGCGGTGCCGCCGTCGACCAGCGTGAAATTCTTCTCCAGCGTGTTGTCGCCGGCGAGCAGCGCGGCGGGTGTCGATCCCAATGCCTGCGACATCCTGCGCACGATCACCTGGTTCAGGTCGCGGTCGTACACCCACACGCGCTCGCCGTCGCCGACGATCAGTTGCTCGAGCGGCTTGTCGTAGGTCCAGCGGAACTGCCCCGGCCGCGCGAACGTGAAGGTGCCGGTGGCTTTTTGCACCAGGCGCCCGCTCTTGTCGGTCGTGGTCTGCGCAAACGTGGCCTTGGCCGACTTGCTGCCATCGACGAACGCCTGCAGCTCGGCGATGCCGCCGGCCTGCGCGACGCTCGCAGCCGCCCACGCGCCAATGGCGAGTGCTCGCAAGACTGCTTTCATCAGTGCGTTGCTCCCAGCGAAGTCCCCGGGATGTTGGCGAGGCAATTGCCCGCCTTGTCCAGGATCACGTAGCTATGGTCCAGGCCCGCGAATTCGCGCCGGCCGCCGTGCAGCCGGAATTGCCGCACGAACACGCGCCAGTCGCCGAACACGAGCTCGGACTGCGCGTCGCAGCCGGTCACGAATGTCGACGGCGCGCAAAAACCCGGCAGCAGCGCGATCGCGCGCGCGTTGACCTGCGATTCGGACAGCACCGGCGCATCGTCGCGGCGGTCGTGCGGGCAGTACTGCGCGCCTTCGCGATAGACCTCGACCGGGCCCGCGTGCGCGAGCGTCAGCACGCCGAAAGCCACGCAGGCCGCCGCCACATCCGCGCGCCATCGCCGTTGCCATCGCACGTCCCATGTCCGGCCATCGCGCGGCCGATTGGTCCTAAACGGCATCGGCCGCCGCGTACGCGCCGCATGGCCGCAGCTCACGCGTCAGCCTTGTTCGCCGGAACCAGCACTTCGCGATTGCCGTTCGACTGCATCGGCGACACCAGTCCCGCGCGCTCCATCTGCTCGATGAGCCGCGCTGCGCGGTTGTAACCGATCCGCAGATGACGCTGCACCAGCGAAATCGACGGCCGCCGGGTCTTCATCACCACCTGCACGGCCTGGTCGTACATCGGATCGGCTTCGGCGTCGGCGGACTCGAGGTTCAGCACGTCGTCGCCGTCGCCGCCGCCCGCGCCGGCAAGGATCGCTTCGACGTACTGCGGCTCGCCCTGGCTGCGCAGGTATTCGACAACGCGATGCACTTCGGCATCGGAGACGAATGCGCCGTGCACACGCTGCGGGTAGCCTGTGCCCGGCGGCAGGTAGAGCATGTCGCCCTGCCCCAGCAGCGCCTCGGCGCCCATCTGGTCGAGGATCGTGCGCGAGTCGATCTTGCTCGCCACCTGGAATGCGATCCGCGACGGGATGTTGGCCTTGATGAGGCCGGTGATCACATCCACCGACGGGCGCTGCGTGGCGAGGATCAGGTGAATGCCCGCGGCACGCGCCTTTTGTGCGATCCGCGCGATCAGCTCCTCGATCTTCTTGCCGGTGACCATCATCAGGTCAGCGAGCTCGTCGACCACCACCACGATCAGCGGCATCTCCTCCAACGGCTCCGGTTCCCCGGGATTGAGCGGCGCGGGATTCTGCAGCGGCTTGCCGGCTTTCTTGCCATCGACGATCTTCTGGTTGTAGCCGGCAAGGTTGCGCAC
>JBEPUI010000140.1:0-4999 GCA_041691615.1 Pseudomonadota bacterium | reverse complement strand
ACGAGTCGATCGGCCATCCGCTCGAGCTCGACCGCATCCTGGGCGACGAGCGCAACTTCGCGGGCACGAGCTTCGTCACGCCCGACATGTTCGGCCACTACCGCTACGGCTCCGAGCTTCTCAACGTCACGTTCGATCCCACGCGCGGCGAGGAGCTTGCAAGCTATGCCTACGACGACGACGGCACGCGCGCGGAAAAGATGCACGTGATCCGCGGCGGCATCCTCGAGCGGCCGCTGGGCGGCGCGATTTCGCAGCAGCGCGCGGGCTTGCCCGGTGTCGCCAACGCGCGCGCCTGCAACTGGAACCGCCCGCCGATCGACCGCATGGCCAACCTGAACCTCGAGCCGGGGACTTCGAGCTTCGATGCGATGGTCGCGTCGATCGAGTACGGCGTGTACATGCAGACCAATTGCTCGTGGTCGATCGACGACTCGCGCAACAAGTTCCAGTTCGGTTGCGAGCGCGGCCGCGTGATCCGCGACGGCAAGCTGGCCGAAGTCGTGCGGCGTCCGAACTACCGCGGTATCTCGGCGAATTTCTGGCGCAGCCTGGCGAAGGTCGGCGACGCCGCCACGCTCGAAGTGCTGGGAACACCCTATTGCGGCAAGGGCGAACCTTCGCAGGTGATTCGCGTCGGCCACGCGTCGCCGGCGTGCGTCTTCACCGGCGTCGATGTCTTCGGCGACGAACAATGAGCAACGAGGACACGATGGAACACTATTTTCATGCGATCGCCGCGGCGCTCGACGGCGCGCTTGCCGATGGCGAGCGCTACGCGGCGACGTTCGAAGGCGAAGACACCGATTTCGTGCGCATGAACCACGGCAAGGTCCGCCAGCCCGGCAGCGTCAGCCAGCGTTATCTCGGCGTGCGCCTGATCCAGCGCGATCGTCATGCCGAGCATCGCCAGTCGCTGACCGGCGACCTGGCCACCGACATTGCGAGCGCCACCGCGGCGCTCAAGTCGCTGCGCGCCGCCGCCGGCGATGCGCACCCCGATCCGCACCTGCTGCTGCCCGACAAGGTCGCGTCGTCGTCGGTTGCGCGCGATGGCGGACTGCCGCCGTCGGCGGACGTCGTCGACCGCATCCTCGACGCCGCGCGGGGCAGCGACCTCGTGGGCCTGTACGCGGCGGGGCCGGTGTTCCGCGGATTCGCCGATTCGGCGGGCCAACGCAACTGGCATTCGGCGACCACGTTCAACCTGCAATGGAGCCTCTACCATCGCGCGGACAAGGCGGTGAAGAGCGGCTATGCGGGATTTGCGTGGGACGACGCGGATTTCGTCGCGCGGATGGACGAAGCGCGCGGGCGTCTCGCGCTGGTCGCGCAGCCGTCGCAATCGCTGCCGCCGGGCAAGTACCGCGCGTACCTCGCGCCGAGCGCCGTCGACGAGATCGCGGGCCTGCTCGGCTGGGGCGCATTCTCGGGCCGCGCGCTGGCCACGCGGCAAAGCCCGCTCAACCGGATGGAAGGCGGCGAGCGCCTCGACCCGCGGGTGACGATCCGCGAAGACACGGTCAACGGCGTCGCGCCGTCGTTCCAGTCCGAAGGCTTCGCGCGCCCGGCGGCGATCACGCTGATCGACCGCGGCGCGCTGGTCGGCTCGCTAGTGTCGCCGCGCACGGCGCGCGAATTCGACCTGTGCGCCAATGGCGCCAACAGCTATGAATCGCCCGAGTCGTTCGCGATGGATGCCGGCGAGCTCGACGCGGCCGATGCGATCACCGCGCTCGACGATGGCCTCCTGATCGGCAACCTGCACTACCTCAACTACTCGGATCGCAACGCCTGCCGGATGACCGGCATGACGCGCTTCGCGACGTTTCGCGTGCAGCACGGGCGCATCGTCGCGCCCGCCGACGTGCTGCGCTTCGACGATTCGATCTACCGGCTGTTCGGCGCGAACCTCGAGGCGCTGACTTCCGAGCGCGAGCTGCTGCTCGGCAGCGACACTTACGGTGGCCGGCAGATGTCGAGCGCGCTGGTGCCAGGTGCACTGGTGCGCGAAATGGCGTTCACGCTGTAGCGGAGGCGCGCGTCGAAGCCCGCGAGGCCGCGATCGTGGCGACCTGGCAGTGCCCGAGCTGCGGGACGACTGCGGACGGCCGGTTCTGCGCCGCCTGCGGCGAGCGCCAGCTCGACGGACTGCAGCCTGGAGGCCGCATCGCGCGCGCCACGCGACCGGTACGCTCGTGGCTGTCGCGATTGCGCGCGAGCCTGCAGGCGCTCGCGTCGCCGCCCGGACGGCTGACGCGCGAATGGCTTGCCGGCCGCAGGACGCCCTATCTGTCGCCGATCGCGCTGTTCCTCTACACCAACATCGCGTTCTTCATCGTGCAGTCGGCCAGCGGCGTCAGCGTTCTTTCGTGGCCGCTGGCCGTGCACCTCGACAACGACGTGCTGGGCCTGGTGCGCCCGATGTTCGCCGCATACGCGGGCTCCCATGCCGCGAGCGATCCGCAGTACGTAGCCGTATTCAATGCGCTGGAAGTCGTCCATGCCAAGGCGCTGGTGGTGATGATGGTGCCGATGCTCGCGGCGGTGATGCTGGTCGCGCCGTCGATCCAGTGCACGCGCTTCGAGCGCAGCTTCGCGTTCGCCGCGCATTACTACACGTTCGCGCTGATCGCGATGAGCGCGCTGTTCCCGATCGTCGGGCTGACGCTGAGCATGCTGCAGCACTACGGCGTGCGGCCGGCGCCCGACACGATCGACGCGGTGGTGACAACGATCCAGTCGCTGATCATCGGCTGGTACCTGTTGATCGCGTTGCGCACGCTGACGTCGCTGCCTTTCGGCTGGCGGCTGGCGATCGGGGTGCTGCTGTACGCGGCGACGGCGCTGATCCTGCGCATCTATCACCTGGCGGTATTCACGGTCACGCTGCTGGCGATGTGAGCCTCGGCGACGGACGGCGCGCGATGCCGGATGCCGGTCGTGGTGCGACAATCAAGACGACATGCGCGCGCTACTTGCCCCAATGCAGCGCGAGCGGCGCCACTTCCGCCGCAAGCGTCATCAGGCCCGCGCGGGTTGCGGGGTGCAGCGGCGCCAGCGGGTGGCGCACCGCCTCGGATGCGATCACGCCGCCTTCAGCCATCACCGCCTTGGTCGCACGCAGGCCGCACTGGCGGTTCTCGAAATTGATCAGCGGGAGGATGCGTGCGTAGGCCGCGGCCGCCTCGGCGCGGCGTCCCGCCGCGAATTGCACGAGCACCGGCTTGATCAGGTCCGGCAGCAACGCGCTCGGCATCGTGCCGGTGGCGCCCGCCTCGAGGTCGGCCATCAGCGTGATCGCTTCCTCGCCGTCGAACGGGCCGACGATTGCGTCGCCGCCCTGCTCCACCAGGCTGCGCAATTTGGCGGCCGCCCCGGGGACTTCGATCTTGAAATAACGCACCGCCGGAACCTCGTGCGCGAGACGCACCAGCAGCGGCACCGGCAGGTTGACGCCGCTCAGCGGCGCGTCCTGCACCATGATCGGCACGCCGGTTTCGCCGGCGACGCGCGCGAAATGCTCGATCACGCCGGCGTCGTCGGCGCGCAGGCTTGCGCCGTGGTACGGCGGCATCAGCATCAGCATCGACGCGCCGGCGGCCACCGCAGCGCGTGCGCGCTCGCTGGCAATGCGCGTGCTGAAGTGGCTGCACGTGACGATCACGGGAACCCGGCCGGCAACCTGTTGCAGGCACAGGTCGAGCAGCACGTCGCGCTCACGATCGGACAACAGGAACTGCTCCGAATAGTTAGCGAGCAGGCAGATGCCGTCCACGCCCTGGTCGACCATGCAATCGAGCACGCGGCGCTGGCCGTCGAGGTCGAGGTCGCCGTTGTCGAGGAACGGCGTCGGCGCGATCGGAAAGACGCCGGTAAGCGGCTTGTCGCCGGCGCCGCCGCGCTTCATGGGCTGGATGGGCTTGACGATCATTGGGACCTCAATCGACCTTGACGTTGGCGTCGCGGATCACCTTGCCCCAGCGCGCGATCTCGCCGTTGAGCATCGTGCCGAAGCCCGCGGCGTCGTGCGGCGCCACCGGGTCGACGCCGATGCTCGCGTATTTCGCCAGGATGTCGGGCGAGCGCAACGCGCGCATCACCTCTGCATTGACGCGTTGCACGATCTCGGGCGAGGTACCGGCCGGCATCAGCAGGCCGAACCACGTGTCGACAGTGAGATCGGAATAGCCTTCCTCGACGATCGTCGGCACGTCCGGCAATTGCGGATGGCGCTTCGCGGCGAGAATCGCCAGCGGCTTCAGCTTGCCGCCCTTGATCTGCGGCAGTGCGGCAATCAGGCCGGTGGACATGAACTGGGTGCGGCCGCTGATCAGGTCGCTCATCGCCGCCGGGATGCCGGCATACGGGATCATCTGCATGCGGATGCCGGCCGCACGCGCGAACATCTCGGTGCTCAAGTGCGTGACCGAGCCGACGGACGTTCCCGCATAGGAAAGCTCGCCCGGCCGCGCCTTGGCATAAGCGATGAACGCCTTCAGGTCGTTGACCGGCACGCTCGTCGGCACCACCAGCACGAACGACGACGTGCCGAGGTTCGCGACCGGGACGAAATCCTTGATCGGATCGTAGTGGAGCTTGCCGGGCTGCAGGCTCGTCTGCGTGGCGAACGGCACGCTGGTGGCAAGCCACGTATAGCCGTCGGCCGCGCTCTTCGCCACGGTCTCGGCGCCGATGTTGCCATCGGCGCCGAGCTTGTTCTCGACGATGATAGGCTGGGCGAGCGCCGGCGTGATCTTCTCGGCGACCATTCGCACCACGACGTCGAGCTGGCCGCCTGCCGGAAACGGCACGATCACGCGGATCGGATGCGACGGCCATGCCTGCGCCGCGGCGTGCGGTGCGGCGACGCAAAGCGCCAGTGCGGTCATCGCGAGCATCGTTTTCAGGTTCATCGTTGTCTCCTCGATCATTGCGGTGTGACTCGCGGCGGAGCCGTCGGTGTGACTTGCGGCGGAGCCGGTGGTGTGACTCGCGG
>JBEPUI010000139.1:0-5077 GCA_041691615.1 Pseudomonadota bacterium | reverse complement strand
GCCGGTGCGCGCGCCGGACGGCCCCGGCGATGACCCAAGTGCCTGCGGCAGGTGCGTTCGACGACGCGCGGGCACGCGTTGTCGCCGCCGATTTCGACATCGCCCATCTGCCGGCTGATTTCTACCAGGATCCCTATCCGTACTACCGCGCGTTACGCGAACACGCGCCGGTCAAGCGCATGCCCGACGGCTCGTGGTTCCTGACGCGCTACGACGACATCCTGCCGGTCTATCGCGATTGCGAAGCGTTCAGCTCGGACAAGCACAAGGAATTCGGACCCAAGTACGGCCCGTCGCCGCTGCTGACGCATCACACCTCGAGCCTCGTGTTCAACGATCCGCCGCTGCACACGCGCGTGCGCCGGGCGATCGTCGGCGCGCTGTCGCAGCGGCACATCGCGGCGATGGAACCTGGCCTCGTCGCACTCGTCGACCGGCTGCTGGACATGCTCGCCGCCGCAGGCGACGAGGACGTGATCGATGGTTTCGCCGGCGCAATTCCGGTTGCGATCATCGGCAACCTGCTGGGCGTCCCGCACGACGAGCGCGGCGCGCTGCGCAAATGGTCGCTCGCGATCCTGGGGGCGCTCGAGCCCGTGCTGACTACAGCGCGCGCCGACGCGGGCAACCGCGCGGTGCAGGACATGAGCGCGTACCTGCAAACGCTCGTCGTCGACCGGCGGCGCCACCTGCGCGACCCGGAAACCGACGTGCTGACGCGCCTTATCATCGGCGACAAGGGCGGCGAGGCGCTTGGAGAAGACGAGCTGCTGCACCAATGCATCTTCCTGCTCAACGCCGGCCACGAAACCACGACCAACCTGATCGGCAACGCGCTGCAGGCGCTGGCGCTGTGGCCGGAACAACGAGCGCGGCTGATCGCGCAACCCACGCTGATCGCCCAAGCGGTCGAGGAATTCCTGCGCTTCGAGAGCTCCAACCAGCTCGGCAATCGCATCAGTACGCGCGCCGTTGACGTCGGCGGCGTCGCGATGCCCGCGGATGCGCGCATCACGCTATGCATCGGCGCGGCCAATCGCGACCCGGCGCATTTCGCCGATCCCGACCGCCTCGACATCTCGCGCGACCCCAACAGGCACCTCGCGTTCGGCTCGGGCATTCACACCTGCGCGGGATTGAATCTCGCGCGCCTCGAAGGTCGCGTCGCCATCGGGCGTTTCATCGCGCGCTTCCCGCACTATTCGCTGTCGGGAGCCCCGCAGCGGGGCGGCCGCGCGCGCTTTCGCGGTTTCCTGCGCCTGCCGTTGCGATTCGCGCCCTAGCAGGCTCGCGCCACGCGCATTGCCCGCGGACCGACTGCCGGTTGTCCTAGAATCACGACTCGCGCGACCGGCGCGGTATTTCCAAGGGGACAGACCATGCATCGGGCACTCGTTCGCGCGGCACTTGCCGCCCTTTTCGCGCTGGCGGCATCGACGGCGTTCGCGCAGGTGAAGATCGGAGTCACGGTGTCGGCCACCGGTCCGGCGGCGTCGCTCGGTATCCCCGAGCGCAACACCATCCCGATGTGCCCGAAAAGCGCCGGCGGCAAGACGATCGACTACATCGTGCTCGACGACGCGACCGACACCACGACCGCCGTGCAGAACACGCGCAAGCTGATCGGCGAATCGCGCGTCGACGCGATCATCGGCTCGACGACGACGCCCAACTCCCTGGCGATGATCGACGTTTTCGCCGACGCCGAGACGCCGGTGGTGTCGCTCGCTTCTTCGGTGCGCATCATCGAGCCGGTCGACGCCAAGAAAGCCTGGTCGTTCAAGACCCCGCAGACCGACGTGATGATGGCCGAGGCGATCTTGGAGCACGCGAGCGCGCACGGCGTGAAGAGCCTGGGCTATGTCGGTTTCGCCGATGCGCTCGGCGAAGCGTTCTTCGTGGAAATCGACAAGGCCGCGAAGGTGCACGGCATCGCGCTGATCGCCAATGAGCGCTATTCGCCGAAGGACACGAGCGTGCTCGGCCAGACGCTGAAGTTGATCGCCGCGAAACCCGATGCCGTCGTGATCGGCGCGTCCGGCACGCCGGCCGCATTGCCGGCGACGACGCTGACCGAGCGTGGCTACAAGGGCAAGTTGTACTTCAACCACGGGGTCGCCAACAACGATTTCCTGCGCGTCGGCGGCAAGGACGTGGAAGGCGCGTTCGTGCCGGCCAGCCCGGTGATCGTCGCCAGCCAGTTGCCCGACGGGCATCCGGCGAAAAAGCGCGCGCTCGAATACACGGCGCTCTACGAAGCCGCGCAGGGCCCGGGCAGCGTGTCGGCGTTCGGCTCGTACACCTGGGATGCGTGTCTCGAGCTCGCCAACGCAATTCCGGTGGCGCTCAGGACGGCGCAGCCGGGAACGGTGGAATTCCGCCGCGCATTGCGCGACGCACTCGAGGGCACGAAGAACCTGGAAGTGAGCAACGGCGCGGTCAACATGTCGAAGACCAACCACCTCGGGCTCGACTCGCGTGCTCGCGTGATGGTCGAGATCAAGGGCGGCAAGTGGGTGCTTCAGCCCTGAGGCGTTAGTGGCCCTGAGGCGCTACTGGCCCTGAGGCACATTCAACCCTGAGACGCCGACAGGCGCAGCAGCGCCGGTTGGCGGGTTCGCTATTCGCCCAGCCCAGCAGCGGCGGATGGCGCGTTCGCTTTTCGCCTAGCGCAGCACCGAGAATGCCGCCTGCTCGAGCCAGGGAATCGCCGCGATCAGCACGATTTGCGCGAGCACGATGACGACCAGCGGCGACAGGTCGAGCGTGCCTCCGATCGGCGGCAATACCTTTCGAATCGGCCGCAGGAACGGAAACGTCAGCGCGTTGAGCAATCCGGCGAGCGGTCCTTCGGGCGCGATCCACGACAGCAGCGCCTGCGCGAACACCACGATGATCAGCAGCCACAGCGCGGCCTTGACCAGCTCGATCACCGCAGCCAGCGCGATGTAGCCGGCGGCGGCCAGCGTCAATCCGGCGAAGCCGCTGCCGAACAGCACGTACAGCGACAGGATCCACGCCGCACGAAACAGCCACGCCGCCAGCAGCGACGCCCAGTCGTAGCCGCCCACGCCCGGGATGATCCGTCGCAGCGGCTTGACGATCCAGTCGGTCAGCGCAATCACCGCCTGGCCGAGCGGATTGCGAAACGGCGCGCGCAGCGCCTGCATCGCGAATCGCATCAGCAGCCCGTAAGTGAACAGGCTGAAGATGACGTCGATGACGAGCTTGATGGCCTGGTCGATCATGTGGGAACGGTCATCCGTTGGATTCGCGGCCGGCGGCGTCGCCGAACTCGCGGGAGCGGGCTGCCGCGGCCTTGACCGCGTCGACGAAGTGGCGCTTGACGTTGGCGGCCTCCATCAGCGTGATCGCGCGCTCGGTGGTGCCGCCTGGCGTGGTCACCTGCGCCCGCAATACCCGCGGGTCGGCGTCCGATGCCTGCGCGAGCTTGATCGCGCCGGCGAACGTCGCGTAGGCGAGCTTGCGCGCATCGGCTTCGGCAAAGCCGAGCTCCAGTGCCGCCTCGGTCAGTCCCTCGAGGAAATAGAACACATAGGCGGGACCGCTGCCGGATACGCCGGTGACCGCGTCGAGCGCGGCTTCGCGCGGGCACGCGACGATGTCCCCGGCGGCGCGCAGCACTTCGTGCGCCTCGGCGAGCCCTTGCTCGGGCACGTCGGGCGTCGCGTAGATGCCGCTGATGCCCGCGCCGACCAGCGCCGGCGTGTTGGGCATCGCCCGCACGATGCGCGTATAGCCACCTAGCCAGCGTGTCATGTCCGCGATGCGCACGCCGGCGGCGATCGACAGCACGGCCGGCACCGCATGGATCGATGCGGCCAGCGTCTTGCACACGGTGCTGACCATCAGCGGCTTGACGGCCAGCACCACCAGCGTGACACCGGCCAGCGATGCATGCGTCGCATCCGCGATGCAGCGCACACCGGCGAAGCGCGATTCGAGCTGCGTGCGCTTGGCCAAGTCCGGCTCGACGATCGCAATGTCGGCGGCAGTACGCCCGCGCGCGATCACTCCGCTGACGAGCGCGGTGGCCATGTTGCCGCCGCCGACGAACAGCAGGCTCATCGCGAGCCTTCGTTGGGTTGCATCGCATCCTCCGGCGCGGGGTTGTGCGCGCGCATGCCGAAAATCGCCGACCCGATCCGCACTTCCGTCGATCCTTCGGCGATGGCCGCGTCCATGTCGTCGCTCATGCCCATCGACAGCGTGTCGACGTCGAGCCCGTCGTCGCGCGCATCGTCGAGGCACTGCCGCAATCCGCGAAACTGCGCGCGCTGCGCGTCGGCACCGATGCCGGGTGCGGCGATCCCCATGAAGCCGCGCAACCGCAGGTTCGGCAACCGCGCGACGTCACGCGCCAGCGCGAGCGCGTCGTCGAAATGCACGCCGCTCTTGGTGGGCTCGTCGCTGATGTTGACCTGCACCAACACGTCCTGCGCGCCCATCGATCCCAAGCGCGCGGCCGACAATCGTTGCGCGATCTTCAGCCGGTCGATCGATTCGACCGCGTCGAACGCCTGCGCGGCGGCCGCGGCCTTGTTCGACTGCAACGGGCCGATCAGCCGCCATTCGATACCGGGCAGGTCGGCCAGCGCGGCACGCTTGCCTTCCGCTTCCTGCACGTAGTTCTCGCCGAACGCCCGCTGGCCGCAGGCGTGGACGGCACGGATCGCGTCGGCGGCAAAGGTCTTGGACACCGCCAGCAGCCGGACGTCCGAGGGCTCGCGACCTGCATCGCGGGCAGCGCCGGCGATGCGGTTCATCACGGCTTGCCACGCCTTCTCGTAGTGGCTCATAATCGTTCGGCAATGATCGGGAGGACAAATCGGCACGAAAATTGCGTGCTCGTCCGCCCTAGTGGCTTGATTTGGCAGGCAACCCGGCAAGGCTTCTTCCAGGCTTTCGCCGATAACGCGGGATTATAGATGGACATCACCGAACTGCTGGCGTTTGCCGTCAAGAACAAGGCGTCCGACCTGCATTTGTCCGCGGGATTGCCGCCGATGATCCGCGTGCACGGCGACATCCGGCGCATCAACCTGCCGCCGATGGA
>JBEPUI010000138.1:0-5083 GCA_041691615.1 Pseudomonadota bacterium | reverse complement strand
TCTGCGCAAGAACGGTCTGCAATGCACGGACGCGAAGGTCCATCTCGCCGAGTTCACTGTGGTCGCCCGTCTCATGTTCGTGATCATGCGGCATCGCGCCATCCTAGCTCGAAATTGTGAATTCCGGGTGCTCTGCCGCACTGTCGAGTGTCTGTGGTCCTGAGACTGCACGGTTGTCAGCCTTCTGGGTGTGATGGCGTGAACGGCGCATGACTCGGGTGCGCCGCAAATGCTGCAGCAGCTCCTTCTTTAGAGCGCCGCGAGCCTGAATGAAGAGACTGCGATAAATCGTCCGCGGGACGTATCCCGCCCGTCTGCACCAGGATGCCCTGCGCCGACGAGTGGCTCCGATCGAACAGCTGGGCAATCTGCTGTAGAGAATCACCCTTCTGCCAGCGCTCCCACGTGAGCGCCTTCTGGCTTTCCGAGTAGTAGATCCGCGGCCGGCGTCCCATTTGTGTTGCATTGACCGGTTGAATCCAAGGCCAACAACGGACATAGCAATTTGCGCTCGATAGCGGACATTCGCGGAGTCAACAACGGTCGGAAGGGACAAATGTTGTTGCGTGACTACGAATCGCCTCGTCCGCGCGCGGCGGCAGCGATTGTGTCACGCCTACCGCGGAATCACGGCCCCACGCGCACGCGCATTACTTTCCTGTCATATTCGACTTCGTCGGCTTGGGTTACCTCGCCGCCGTCGGCGGCGTAGACGCGGCCCCCGCTCCTGCGGCAGGCGTTGCGCGCATTTTGGCACGGACCCATCTCGGTATGGCGGCGGCAGAGCGCGGCGACCTTCTCCTCAAGCTCGATCGCCGCGAGTGTGCGATCCTTTCCGCTGCCGGCGGCGCAAACGTAAACGGCACCGGTCGGAATCGAAGCGGCGTCGAGCTTGTCAGCTATGGCTTGCCTGTTGACCGCGGCTACGGCGCTCAGCCCCACCACCAACAACAACGGGTGGAAAGCGGATCTCATCGCCTTTTGCCTCCGAAGTGCGAGCCCACGACTCGCGGTCAATCATAGACTTCATCGTGTTCAAGGTGATGATGTCTTATCTCAATTGGCCTTGCTTGTTCGACGAGGTGGATCGACCGCTATAGGGCCGCAAGGCGGCCTAATCTCATTCGCTCAAAGGTTCCGCTCGAGAGCGAGCAGTCATTGCCACGCAACCGGCGAAATGGCGCAGTCGGCCAGAAACCGAAGTCGCCCTGGCCGCGGCAAGCACCCAACGCAAAGTTAGGAGTTCTAGGGTCTCAGCCGTCGTTGCCGGCCGGGGGCATTTGAGTTTTGCCGAGTACATCTGCCAAGAGCGGAATGGTGGTGACAAGGCCGACGGCCAGCAGGGTCCAGCCGACGGCGCGACGGCGTTCCGGTGTCAGCCGGTCGCTCAACAGCAGCGCAAGCCCCGCTGCGCCCGCCGCTCGCGTGCCCGCGATCAAGCCGATTTCTGGGAGTGTCAGTGATACATGTCTCATCGCGCCTCCTCTTGGTGTCAACCTCTAAGTCTAAACGACGACGGGAGGAAACCTCAGATCTCGCCGTGTATGAATCGTTCCAGGTAGGCACGCGCATGTCGCAACCTGTGGCAGGGAGAGTTGCCCCCAGCCATTTCAGCAAGACTTCGAGGAGAGAAAGCGGCCACCACGTTGCATCGTCGCGTTGCCGTCGACGTAGCTCAGGACACCGTTGACCAGGACGTAACGGATGCCGTGCGCTGCCATGGCCGGCTGCGCGAACGTTGCCGCGTCGGCAATGGTCGCGGCATCGAACACCGTCACGTCGGCGTGGAAGCCCGGGCGCAACTCTCCGCGCTCCGCAAGATTGAACCGGCGCGCGCTCAAGGCCGTCATCTTGTGGACCGCTGTCTCCAGCGGGAAGAGGCCAAGATCGCGGCTGTAATGGCCCAGCACGCGCGGAAATGTCCCCCACAGACGCGGATGCGGATGCAGGTCGTGCGGAAGCCCGTCGGAACCGATCATCGTGGCCGGGTACTGGAGGACACGCTGCACATCGTCCTCGTGCATCTGGAAATAACAGGCACCGCCCGGCTGCAGGCGCTCACAGGCTTCCTGCTGTGTGCAATTCCACTCGGCCGCAATGTCGGCCAGATGGCGCGCCGACATTTGCGGATAAGGGGTCGACCAGGTGACGATGACGTCGATGATCCCGTCGACCAGGTCAGTACGCAGTACGGTGGACCCGGCGATATACGGATATGCATCGAGACCGATCGGTTGCCGGGCCCGTGCCGCGTCGATATGCGCAAGGGTCTGCACGGTTCGACCCCAGTTGTCCGGTCCTGCGCACTTGTGATGCGAGATCACGACTGGGACATTGCCGCGGCGCGCCGTAGCGAATGCCTCGTCGAGCGAGGCGAGCACCTGATCCATCTCCTGGCGGATATGGGTCGTATAGATGCCGCCCGCATCACCGGCTATTCCCGCGAGTAACGCCAGCTCCTCGATGTCGGCGGCCGCGCCTGTCGAATAGAACACGCCCGAGGAAAAGCCGATGGCGCCGGCATCCATGCCCTCGCGCAGCAGTTCGGACATGCGAGCCTGCTCGGCGCCCGTGGCCGCGCGATAAGGGTCGTCCATTGCAGCCACGCGTAACGTCGAATGACCGACCAGTGCTGCGACGTTGACTGCCGGTTGCGCAGCGTCGACCGCGGCAACGTACGAGGCCATGGTCGGATGAATGTACTTGTCGTCGCCACCCAACAGGTTAAGTGGCGGCGGCACCTTGTCACGTACGAGCGGCGCGAGGCTGATGCCGCAGTTGCCCACGATGACGGTGCTGACCCCTTGGCTTATTTTCGGCAGCATCTGCGGTGCGGATAGCACGATCTGGTCATCGTGCGTATGCACGTCGATGAACCCTGGCGCGACGATCTTGCCGGTGGCATCGAGTACAACCGCGCCATCCGCGGCGAGATCGGCGCCAATCTCCGCGATGCGTCCGTCCACGACACGCACGTCGGCAACGAAGCGATCCTTTCCGGTACCGTCGATGACGGTGCCGCCGCGCAGGAGCAGCGCGGTCGGACGCTCGTCGAAGTTGGAGCTGATGACCATTTTCCCGCGCTCGATCATGCCGTCGGCAACACCGGATGTGTTTCGGTATCCGTTCCGCGCTCCTTGAGCACTTCCCGCACCCGCTTCAATTGCCGGAATGCGGCGGGACCGCGGCGCAATCCGACCCCGACCATCAGGATCTCCAGATAGGTGATCTGCGCGAGATACGCCTCGGTCCCGACGCGCATCGAGAGGTCGACCGGAACGACGACGGGCATGACGATGTCGGCCAGACGCGCCAGCGGCGTGCCCGGTTGCGTGATGGCGACGATCATCGCGCGCTGTTCTTTCGCCACCTCGACCGCGTGCAACAGGCTGCGCTGGCGCCCGACATACGAAATGACCAGCGCCACGTCGTGCTTGTTCATCGTGGCGGCGGAAATCAGTTGCAGATGCGCATCGAAATACGCGCCTGAGTTGAGCCCCAGACGGGCGAACCGCGCCTGCGCGTCGCTGGCCATGAACATCGACACATTGCCGACGCCATAGCAGTCGACGCGCCGCGCCGAGGCGATGCGGCGCGCAGCGCGTTCGAGTTCCTCGGGCACCACATGCTGTTCGAGGTTGGCGAGCGCGCTGACGGCGCCCTGCAGCACCTTGTGCGTCACCGTCTGCATGTTGTCGCCGGCGACCACGGCGCGGTGCAGCGTCGACTTGCCGACCACCAGGTTCTGCGCGAGGCGCAGCTTGAATTCACGCAGGCCCGCACATCCCAACGCGCGGCAGAACCGGATGATCGTCGGAGGACTGACTCCGGCGCGGCGCGCCAGCGCATCGACGTTGGCACGCAGCACGAACTCGGGATCCTCGAGCATTGCCGCCGCGACCTGGCGGTGCGCGGGTGACAACGCCTGGGCGCGCTCGCGCATGGTCACGAGAAGGTCGCCGGCGGTGGTGCGCGCAGGGTCGCGGCGCTGGGTCATGGGATGGGTTCCGGCCGATCAGAAGAAGGTGCGGATTGCACCGGTGACGCGATACCCATCATCGACGGTGAAGAGAATGCGCCATTTGTCGAAGGTCGTGCAGGGATGCGAGATGCCGGTGCCGATCAGGTCAGCGACGTGCAAATCGGCGTCCTCTGGGACGTGCAGGTACGCGTGCTGGTCGTTCATGGCTGTTATGTGCCAGCCATCGGCTGCGGGACGCGGCAGCGTGTCTCGGCCAGCACGAAAATGCCACTGGACTCGCGGGAGATCGATGTCGAACGATGCGTCGCGCTTGCCCATGGTCAGGATCGCGAGTCCCGACTCGGGCCGCGACTGCACCTGTGCCCAAACCTCGAGTGCAGGCTGCAAGCCTGGACGCGACTGCCACTGCGCGCCGCTGCGAAGTTTGACGTTGTCGAGCATGCGTGCGTAGAAGCCGGCGTCGTGCGTCACGTAGCAGCCGCTGCGCAGAATTGTCTGCACGGGCTTTGAAAGGCGCGTCGGCAACTCGCGGGCGACGATGTCAAACGCGGCCGATCCCCCGGCTGACAGGATGATCGTCGCTCCCGCAAACTGTCCCGCAGCGTCGCACGCGAACGCCAGCTCGCGCACGGCATGCATCAATCCGGCGACGAATTGCGCATCGTGCTCGGAATCGCCGGTGAGCTGCAGTCCTTCGTAGCACTCGATGCCTGCGAGATCGACGCTGGCACTGGCGGCGATCGCAGTGGCCAATTCCAGCGCCTGCACCTGGCTGCGGCAGCCGGTGCGGCCGCCGGGGATCCCCAGTTCCAGCAGCGCGGTCAAGCGTCGCGACATCGGATGCTGCGCGGCCTCTGCTTCGATCAGCCGAAGCTGCGCCAGCGAATCGACCAGGAAGAAGAACGCGAGGTCCGGGTGCCGTTCCTGCAGGCGGATGACTTCCGCGACCGCGGATGCGCCGACCAGTTGATTCGCCAAGATCACGCGCCGGACACCGAAGCCGACGCAGACGGCAAGCTGTTGCACGGTTGCGACGGTGATGCCCCAGGCACCGGCCGCGAGTTGTTGCGCGAAGATCTGCGGTGCCATCGTGGTCTTGCC
>JBEPUI010000137.1:0-5215 GCA_041691615.1 Pseudomonadota bacterium | reverse complement strand
CCGCGAAAGCGGGCGTCCGCCTTTCCGCGAGCGCCGTCATTCCCGCGAAAGCGGGCGTCCGCCTTTCCGCGAGCGCCGTCATTCCCGCGAAAGCGGGAACCTAGCGTCGTTAGTGAGACGGTACATCGGCGACGCTGGGTTCCCGCTTCCGCGGGAATGACGGACGGCCAAGCCTCGCGGGAATGACGGCTGGCTGGTCGTGACGTCGCCCGGTATCGTTCCACCTCATTGCCAGCCAGAGGTGGTCCCATGCCCAACTACGCCATCCACATCACGCGCTATGCCGTTGGCGCGTCGCTCATCGTCCTCGCGACGTTCGCACAAGCCGACGACGTCGGCTGCACCTCAACCACCTTCCGCCTCTTCTCCCCAAATGACAAAGTGTGCGTGCAGGCCTTCGACGACCCCGGCGTGCCGGGCGTGACCTGCCACATCAGCCAGGCGAAAACCGGCGGATGGAAAGGTGCGGTGGGCGTGGCCGAAGACCCGTCACGCTTTGCGATCACCTGCCATCAAGTCGGCCCGATCGCACTTCCCGCCAACCTTCCCAAGGACGACAGCGTGTTCAGCGAAAGCACTTCGCTGATCTTCAAGAACACCAAGGTCGTGCGCATGGTGGACACCAAGCGCAACACGCTCGTCTACGTCGCCATCAGTAAACGAGTTCTCGAAGGGTCACCGATGAATGCCATTTCGGCGGTGCCGATCATGCCGTGGAACGGACGGTGAAAAGCTTCGAAGCGTAACGCTTCATTCCTGGTTCGCGCGACCGCGCACGCGCCGCAGTCCAATCATCGCGAACAGTGCGACAAGCCCCGCCAGCGCCCCTAGCTCGCCAATCGACAATGCCGGCACCGGAATCGCCGATGCTGACGGCGGCGCCGCGGCAGCGAAGAGCGTGACCGACCAGTTGTCGATGCCCGCGGCCAGCGTGTAGCCGCCACCGCCCTGGCTGGTGCCGTTGGCGCGAAAGAAGCCCACCTGGATGGGAGCGCCTGCCGACGAGAAATTCGGATGCTGCGTATTGTCAAAGATCGTTCCATTGCCGGGCGACGTGACGCTCACGAGACCGAAGCTTGCTGCGGTGAGTCCGCTCAGGTTATGCGGCGCCCAGGCGGCGCCCGGACCGGTGATCAAAGTGCTGTTCAGAATGTACAAGTTGCCGCCCTGCAGCAGCGCAGGTCCCGTCGACTGGCCGCTGCCGAAACATCCGGCCGTGCATGCGGCGTCTTCAGCATAATTCAGCAGGCCGATCGCGCCCTGCACCGTCGGCGTGTAGGTGAACGGGTTGTAGATGTGCGTACTGAGCACGACGGTGGACGTTCCCGGCGCCGCCGCATTCAGCACGTCGGTGACGTTGCGGAACGAACCCGGGTTGCCTCCGGATGCGACCTGGGCGCCGCTGCTGCTGCCGCCTCCGCCCGCGACGAACTGCGTGCCGGTCCAATCCGTATCGACGAACGTGCTGTCGGTCACCGTGGTCTGCGCGGCGGCGAATACAGGGAACAGTGCGAGAAGGCTGCACGCGATCAACAGGCCAAACGGGGAACGTATGTTTGCGCGCATCGAACCGACCATGTTTGCCTCCCTTGGCAAAAAAAACCAAACCTGCAATTGCGTGCGGAGAAGACCGGCGAGCGACGTCGAATTCGGCAGCGCCGTTTCAGTGGAAGCGAGGCTAGACCTGAGTTTGACCCAAGTCAACGAGATTCCGTTAGGGGCGCGGATAGAACTTCGCCTTCCACAGGTCCCACGGCCGCGCGATCACGCGGCGATTGCTCGCGTCGGACTGCATCGCTTCCTCCGCGTCGAGGTAAGTGACACTGCCGCCCAACGCGATCGCGCGCTGCTGCACGTCGGCGTTGGATTGCGTGTAAAACGCGCGGAACACGGCGACCGGAAGCGATTCGCCGACGGCGCAGTAGCCGTGCCCGCGCATCAACACAACGGTGCCCCCCTCGAGTGTCTGCGCGAGCGCCGCACCCTGGTCGTTGTTGCGAATCAGCATGTCGGTGCTGCCAAAGCGCTGGCGCAATTCGAACACGTTCGCACCGGTTCCCAGGAAGCTCCCCATGTGCGAAATCGCACGCAGCGGCACCGACGACGCGGTGAATGGCAGCACGGTCGCCGCGTGGCTGTGCACGATCGCGTGCACATCGGGCCGTGTCGCGTAAATTTGTCCGTGGATGAAACGCTCGAGGTACGCGTTGCGCGTGTCGCCGTCCTGCGCATTCGAGCCGAGATCGAACGTCATCACGTCGTCGTGCGTGACGAGCTCCGGTGCGAGCGAGCGTGAAAGCAGGTAACGCTCGGCGTGCTCGGGGTGGCGGACGCTGACGTGTCCGAAACCGTCGAGGACACCGAGTCCTGCGAGGATGCGATTGGCGGCGACGAGGTCGTCGAGGGTGGTGTCGAGGTTTGGCATCGGCGGCAAATTCGCGAGTGGCACGATACCGTAACACGAGTATTCGCGCCCTGCCACGAGTCGCGCGCGCTGGGAGCGATTGCAGGCGCATGGTTAGATGCAATGCCGTGAGCAATGAAACTCGTCACATCTCACACCGCCGAACAAGTGACCGATCATGAGCACGAAAACTGGACGCAATGATCCCTGCCCCTGTGGCAGCGGCAGGAAATACAAGCATTGTTGCGGCGGCGCGGCGGCGGTTGCGCAGGTGGAGGAGAAGGGCCACGCGGGCGCGGTCGAGCGCGCGCTCGGATGGCTGTCGAGCCGCCATCGCGTAGCGATCGAGGTTGCCCTCGAGGCCATGCTCTTCGAGGGCCTCAGCGAGGACGAGCAGGCTGACCTTAAGACACTGGACGACGATACCTGGGAGCAGATTGGAACCAACGCGAACGAGTGGCTCCTGGCCGAAGGTGTGATTCTGGCCAAGGGCGAAAGCATTCGCGTGCCCGAGCTATTGATCGGTCCCGGCGGACCACTGTTTACCGTGGGTCAGCGAAAATGGCTCACGCAATTGAGCCAAAGCCCCTTGCGTTTGTATGATGTGACCGACGTCGTTCCGGATCGGCAGATGACGTTGTGCGATGCGCTGGATCCGGAGGCGGCAGCGATCGTCGTCAACGAGCGCCTGGGGACTCAGCGGTTGCAGCCCGGAACTCTGCTCGGCGTTCGCCTGATGGAGGTCGACGATCATCGCGAGCTCTCGGGCTCCATCTACGCGTTCTCGTTGCTGGCCGCACCGCACGTCGTTTCGGCCATGCGCCAAACTCTGCAAAAGCGTACCCGCCGAGGCAAGCATTCGGCGACGCCAAGCTCGATCATGTGGCGTCATTGGCTCAAGCAGTTTGTCGGTATTGCGCCCTTCCCCACGATCGTGGACGCGCTCACCGGTGAATCGCTGCTGCTCATCACCGATCACTATCACGTGAAGGACTGGTCGGCGCTGGAGAAAACATTGACCGCACGAAACGATGTCGACGGCGACCGCGAATCAGGTTGGAATCGCACCGTCAAGGGAAAAGACTCGCAGCTGCGCCCGATCGCGAACATCAACCCGGAACGCAACGACCGGGTATCGATCTTCTACAAGACCCAGGGCTACGCCGACAGGGGCCGCCCGTGGTTCGATGACCTGGCCGGCAACGCCGTACAGTTCATCTCGCGCGAACTGACTGATCCAAAGGGCGCCTTCGCCAATCTGCCCGACGAGCCGGCGCCGAGAGTACGACGACGTCCGCCGGACTTGCCTCCGGAGGTCATGGCAGAAATCATCGAAACCGCAATCCGTCAAACGTATGCGAACTGGTGCGACGAGCCGATATCGGTGCTCGGGGATAAGACGCCGCGGCAGGCAATTCGGACTCCGGCGGGCTTGGAACGTGTGAAGGGTTTGCTGCGCGGCTACGAAGCGAGCGAAAAAGAACAGGCGCGGGAGCAGGGACGGCCGGCAATCTCTTATGAATTTCTATGGAAGGCGATTGGCATCGCGCGGTAGAGGTGTCACACCGTTATGCAGCGCTCCCGCATGAGCGTAGACAGGGACGAAGATTTCTTTGAACGTCTCGCGGGGTTGCGTTCACCGGTTCCAATCGTGGCCCGGCATGATCCGCTTCATGAATTCATCAAAGAGCGGAACCGTGAACGCAGTGTCTCCGTGACTTGGACTCCAGATCATGCCCTTGGCGATCAAATTACTTCGAGTTGGGGCGAGCGATGAAACATTATACATATTACATATATTATCGAATTTATCGAATGCTGATAAATCTCCTAATTCATGCAGTTTTGGGTGAGGTGGGCACGCCGGCGCGTAGTCAAGCGCGTTTTTGACTGGCTCTTGCCCGAACAAGGCCGTTGCGTTCATCCGATCCCGAACGCTCGCGCGATCAGCAGCGCCCCCGCCCCGACGACGACGGCCCCGGTGACTTGCGCGACGCGCTCGCTTCCCGGTGCGAGACGCTCGACGGTGATGGCGGCCGCCACGACCACCATCGCGCGCAGGTCCATCACTCCGATGACGAGAAGAATGGCCATCAGGCCGGCACAGCAGTAGCTGCAGTGGACGCCGCGGCGCACGCCGTATCGCCAGGCCGTGCCGGCATTCGCCGGCAACGCAAGGCCGCGTTGCGGCGCCTGGCGGCAACAGGCAAGGTGATGCGCTTTCCACGCGGTGAACTGGAGCGCGCCGGCGATCAGCACGACCACACCGACCGCGGGCGGAACGGCGCGCGCCAGCGCCGGAAGTTGCATCGCGACTGATGCCAGCGCGACACCGAGCGGAAAGGCGGCCATCCCGAATACGGTCCACACGAAGAAGTACCCTGCTCCCACCAACGCAGTCAGTGGATCAAGCCGCGTCGCGCCCGCGCTGGCGACGACCTGGCGATAGCGCCACAGCATCGGCAGCAAGGAGGGCAGCATCATTGCCGCCATCATCACCACCCACATGCACAGGAACGATGCGGCGGCGTGCGGCCACGTCTGTCCGGGCATGCGCATCCACGCCATCGACATCGTCCAGCCGCCGGGCATCGCCATCTCGCCCATCGCCGACATGGACGCGCACCACATGATCGTCACCGCCACGCTCGCGGCGAAGAGGAGCGCCGAAGCACCAAGGAACGCTCGCTCGGAAACCACGTGTCGTGCGATGTCCCGTCCCGCAGTTGCGCCAACGCTCTCCATCACGTGGCTCAGCGCTTGTCGTACTCGTCGTGGCGGCGCCACCAGACGCCCGTCTCGTTGCGCCCC
>JBEPUI010000136.1:0-5299 GCA_041691615.1 Pseudomonadota bacterium | reverse complement strand
GCCACCGGGCAGAGCGTCGTGGTGCGCGTCAACGACCGCGGCCCGTTCCTGCACGACCGCGTCATCGACCTGTCGTACGCGGCCGCGCATCGAATCGGCGTCGCGCAAAAGGGCAGTGGCGAGGTGATCGTCGAATCGGTCATTCCGGGCGACACCGTGATTGCCGCGGCGCTGTCGCCGGTGGCCCCGGTGCCCGCCGAATCGATGGTGCAAGCCGCGGCGCCCACGTTGCCGCCCAGCTCGCCGCCCGCGGCGCAGCCGGGCATCGTCGCGGGCGGACGATTCGTCGTGCAGCTGGGCGCGTTCCGCGACTACGCAAACGCGCAGAATTTCATGGGACGGGCCCGCGAGCAGGTGGTCGCGATTGCCGGCGAGCCGCGGATTTCGCAGGTCGACGGGCTGTGGCGGGTTTATGTTGGTCCCTACGACAACGCGGCCGACGCCAAGCGGACCGGCGACCGGCTGTACGACGCATTGGGCATCGACAATACCGTCGCGCAGCACTGATCTGGCTCGCGCTGTCGCCAAGGGCCGACGTTTTCGCCCGCTCCGCCGATTGCAAGATTTACACCGCGGAACCGAAATCGATTTGCGCAGTCAACCCGAACCGGGGCCTCACGCGTTATAAAATTCGTCCGGACGTTCGACGTGGGTCGTTCGATCCGGTCGCGCAGTCCGGTCTATTGGCGCACGGCGACAACAACTCCAGGGTACCGATGCCACGATCCATCCAGGCCAGTCTCGCATTCGCCATCCTCCTGCTCGCGGCCCTGTCCGCGCGCGCGCAACTGACCATCGACATCGTCGGTGGCGCCGGCACCACCATTCCCATCTCGATCGTGCCGTTCGACGGCGATGGCGGCGGAACCGCCGCGGTGGCGTCGGTGGTCGCGGCCGACTTGGCGCGCTCGGGGCTGTTCCAGATGGTCGATGGCAGCGCCATCTCGCCCCGCCCGCAGCGCGCCACCGATGTGCGGGTCGGCGACTGGCGCGCCAAGGGCGCGGATGCGATCGCGGTGGGCACGGTGCGCATGCAGCCCGACGGCCGCGCCGACGTCCACTTCGACCTGGTCGACACGGTCAAGCAGCAGACCATCGCAAGCCAGTCCTATTTGATCAACAGCAATCAGATGCGCGTTACCGCTCACCGCATCGCCGACGTCATCTACGAAAAGCTGACCGGCGACCGCGGCGTGTTCTCGACGCGCATTGCCTACGTTACCAAGCAGGGCACGCGCTTCCAGCTGGTGGTTGCCGACGTCGACGGCGCCGACCCGCAGACGGTCGTGTCGTCCAACGAGCCGATCCTGTCTCCCAAGTGGGCGCCCGACGGATCGCGCCTTGCCTACGTGTCGTTCGAGCAAAAGAAGCCGATCGTCTACGTCCAGAATATGGCCACCGGCCGGCGCACGGCCGTCGCCAATTTCCGCGGCAGCAACAGCTCGCCGGCGTGGTCGCCCGACGGCCGCCAGCTCGCGGTGACGTTGACGCGCGACGGCAACTCGCAAATTTTCATCATGAACGCCGAAGGCGGCGAGGTGAAGCGCGTGATGAGCTCGCCCGGCATCGACACCGAGGCCTGCTACACGCCGGACGGCCATTCGCTGCTGTTCACGTCCGACCGGGGCGGCTCGCCGCAGATCTACCGCATCAATATCGCCAGCGGCTCGGTCGAGCGCGTGACGTTCGACGGCAGCTACAACGTTTCCCCCCGCGCATTGCCGGACGGCAAAGGCATTGTGTACGTCCGCCGCGATGGCGGTCGGTTTCAGGTCGCGATCATGGATTACGCGACACGCCAGACGCAGGTGCTGACGCAAGGTCCCGACGACGAAAGCCCGTCGATCGCGCCCAACGGCAAGATGATCCTCTACGCGAACCCGATCGGAGGCCGTGGTACATTGGCCGCGGTGTCGAGCGATGGTCGCGTAAAGCAACGCTTGTCTGCGTCGGCCCTCGATGTTCGCGAACCCGCCTGGGGTCCGCTTCCGCAATAGGCAAATGGCAAACCGCCCACTCGCCTGCACGCTCGCCACTTTGGAGGAATTTCATGCGTAAACTATTTTTAGCCGCAATCGCACTCGCGTTTCTGGGTGCTTGCAGCACCGCCCCGCAGGTCAATGCACCGGTCGACGACAAGAGCGTCGGCAGCACCACCACCGGCAGCGGCACCAGCACCAGCGGCACGTCGGGCACGGGCGTATCCGGTACCAACACCGCGGCCGGCAATCCGCTGCGCGATCCCAACAACGTCCTGTCCAAGCGCAGCGTTTATTTCGACTTCGACAGCTTCGCCGTGCGCGACGAGTTCAAGCCACTGGTCGAGGCGCATGCGCGCTATCTCGCCGGCAACCGCAGCGCCCGCACCACCGTGCAAGGCAACACCGACGAACGTGGTTCGCGCGAGTACAACATCGCGCTGGGACAACGCCGGGCCGATGCCGTCAAGCGCATGATGACGCTCCAGGGTGCGCAGGATTCGCAAATCGAATCGGTGTCGTTCGGCAAGGAAAAGCCGCGCAACCTCGGCAAGGATGACGCCGCGTTCGCCGAGAACCGCCGCGACGACATCGTCTACGCCGGCGAATGATCGCAGCCGCCCGCCGCCAGCGCATCGCGAGTGCCCGCCTGAGTCTGGCGGGCGTGCTTGCGCTGGCGTTCTCGGCGCAGGTCGCGCATGCGGGCATCTTCGACGACAACGAGGCGCGCAAGAAGATCGATTCGACCGACACGCGCGTCACGCAGATCCAGCACGATCTCGACACGCGTCTTGCGGCGATCGAGCAGCAGCTTAAGAGCCAGGGCCTGGTCGACCTGTTCAACCAGGTCGAGCAGTTGAAGGCCGACATCGCGCGGCTGCGTGGACAGGTCGAAGTGCTGACCAACGACATCGACCAGCAGCAAAAACGCCAGCGCGACCTTTATGTCGACCTCGATTCGCGCCTGCGCAAGATCGAGTCGGGGCCGACCTCCGCGGCACCGTCCGCCGACGCGGGCGCACCGCCGGTGCCTGTTGCCAGCGCCGTTGCGAGCGCCGGCGAGCAGAAGGCTTACGACGTCGCACTCGACCAGTTCAAGCGCGCCGACTATACCGGCGCGATCGCCGGATTCGGCACGTTCGTCAAGACCTATCCGCAAAGCCCGCTCGCGGCCTCCGCGCAATACTGGGTCGGCAATGCCCAGTTCGCGCGCAGGGATTTTCGCGCCGCCATCGCGGCGCAGCGCGCGCTGATCCAGCAGTATCCCGACAGTCCCAAGGTGCCGGATGCGATGCTCAACGTCGCGTCGGCTCAATCGGAACTGGGCGACAACGCTGCCGCGCGCAAGTCGCTCGAAGACCTGATCGGCAGGTACCCGTCTTCCGAAGCCGCGATCAAGGCCAAGCAGCGGTTGGCCATTCGCTGATCCGCAAGGCTGCGCGAGCGCCCATGCCGCGCGTCGCGCCCCCGTCGCTTTCGGGCAAATCGCGAGCCGATTCCGCGGTGGATTCCTGCCGATCGCGCACGGCCTCGACATCGCTGTCCGGCAACGTTGCGCACGATCCCAGCTGGGCGCATCGGCTTGCCGATTGGCATCGCCTGCATGGCCGTCACGACCTGCCGTGGCAGAACACCCGCGACGCCTATCGCATCTGGCTTTCCGAAATCATGCTGCAGCAGACGCAGGTGTCCACCGTCATTCCCTATTACCAGCGATTTGTCGCGAGCTTTCCGGACGTGGCGGCGCTGGCGGTCGCGCCGATCGATCGCGTACTCGAACATTGGTCGGGGCTGGGCTACTACCGGCGTGCGCATCATTTGCACGACGCCGCGCAAGCGGTAATGCGCAATCACGCGGGCGTGTTTCCTGTGGAGTCGGGCACGCTCGAGACGCTGCCCGGCATCGGCCGCTCGACTGCCGCGGCGATCGCGGCGTTTGCAAGCGGCGAGCGCGCCGCGATCCTCGACGGCAATGTGAAGCGCGTGCTCGCGCGGCACGCCGGCATCGACGGATATCCCGGCGAGCCGCGTGTCGCCGCGCAATTGTGGGAGGTCGCCGTCGCGCGGCTGCCCTCGCACGGCATCGAGAACTACACGCAGGCGATGATGGACGTCGGCGCCACGGTCTGCACGCGCTCGCGTCCACGTTGCCATGTGTGTCCGGTTTCATTTGACTGCGTTGCATTGGCCGAGCAGCGCGTCGCGCAATTGCCGGCGCCGCGTCCACGCAAGCCATTACCCCGACGTGAGACCTGCGTGCTGCTGCTCGAGCGCGGCGGCACCGTGCTGTTCGAGCGCCGACCGGCGATGGGCATCTGGGGCGGCTTGTGGAGCCTGCCCGAGGTGGACGTCGATGCCGATGTCGCCGGCGTGCTGCGCGCGCGATTCGGTATAGAGGCTACGGTCACCGGCGAATTGCCGGCGATCGAGCATGCGTTCACGCATTTCGCGCTGACGATCCACCCGCGTCGCGTCGCGATCGCCGCGTGGCCGGCGCGTGCCGAAGCGCCGGGCTATCTGTGGCTGACGCCCGAGGACGCGCGCGGTGCGGCGTTGCCGGCCCCCATTCGCAGGATCATCGCGACGCTTTGAGCGGGATGCAGCGACGCCGATAATTCGCCGCTGGCGCAGTCGGCGCGCGCACTGGGACCCAGCGCTAGATTTCAGCGGTACGCTGTCGGCGAAGGACGCGGCTGCGGACATGAGGCGCGTGAATGACTGCGCCAGTCCCAACGCTCAAGGGTTGTCGCGCGGCACCGTCGCCGCCCAGACGCGCAATTCCATCGGCAGCTTCGCATCGGCATCGGGGTACTGCGCGCGCATCGCGGTGAGCTGCGCGACCGCGAGGTCGATCCGATGCGCGTCCAGCGCGTGGCGGATGGCGTCGACATAAGAGGCGACGTCGCGCGCGTTATCTGCCCGGCGGGCCATGGAAGACGGCGCGGGTGATGCGCCTTGCGTCGCTTCGGACTGCGCTGCAGCCTTGCTTCGCATCGGGGCGTTGACGGCCTCGGCGGGTGCGGGTCTGGTCGCCATCCGCGCATTGCCGCCATCGCTCGGCGCAGGTTTTGCCGCCATCTGCCCATTGCCGCGCGTGTCCTTTCCGCCGCCTGCAACTGCGCCGGCTTCATATTGCACTGCCGGCTGCGCGCGCTCACTCGCGCCCATCGCACGCTTATCGCTAAGCGTGTCGTTCGCCAACGTGGACTGGCTCGCGATCGGTGCGCGATCCAACGGCGCAGGCGCCACCTTGGCCAACGGAGCAGCAGGCGCAGGCGGCGGCGCGACCATGGCCATTGGCACATTTGCGAATGGCGCTT
>JBEPUI010000135.1:0-5395 GCA_041691615.1 Pseudomonadota bacterium | reverse complement strand
CTAGCACCAGTCGCAGTCGCGCGGGCGCGGGAACGCCGCGGCGCTGCCGCGGCCCGGCCCTGTACCGAACGCAATGCCTATCCTGGCGTCGCCCCCATGAGCGCGGCACACATCTCAGCGCTGCACGTCTATCCCGTCAAGGGCGCCCGCGCAATCGACGTCGTCGAGGCCGGCATCGCGATCGAAGGATTGTCGACGCAAGGCCTCGGCGATCGCGAATGGATGGTCGTCGATGCCGCCAACCGGTTCATCACCCAGCGCTCGCACGCGGGGCTCGCGCTGGTCGGCGTGGCGGTCGACCCGCGTGCGCTGAGGCTGAGCGTCCCCGGACAACGGAATGTCGACATCGCGCTCGATGCGCCGCACGGCGCTGCGCAGGATGTCGTCGTCTGGCGCAGCGAAGTCCGGGGCTTCGACGAAGGCAACGAGGCTGCCAATGCGCTGTCCGCGTTTCTTGGCGAGCCGTTGCGCCTGGTGCGCTTCGACACGCGCAATCCGCGCCTGTGCAACCCGGAGTTCGCCGGCGACTCGGGTGCGCACACACGCTATGCCGACGGCTACCCGGTGCTCGTCATCGGCGCGCAGTCGCTATGCGATCTCAACGCACGCCTCGCCGCCAGGGGCGAGCGCGCGGTGCCGATGAACCGCTTTCGCCCGAACCTGGTGATCGAGGGTCTCGGCGCATTCGACGAAGACCACGTCGATACGCTCGCCATCGGCGGTGTCGTGCTGAAAATGGTCAAGCCGTGCATCCGTTGCGAAGTGACGACGATCGACCAGTCGAGCGCGATCGCAGGCGAAGAGCCACTGTTGACGCTGTCGTCCTATCGGCTGCACGTGACGGGACAACCGGGCATCGCGTTCGGCGTCAACGCGATCGTGCAGGCCGGCGCCGGCGGTACGCTCGCCGTCGGCGCCGAAGTCAACGCCGATTTCGCATTCTGATCGCGCCGCGGCCGGAATGCCCGCGGCGGCTTACACCCCGTTCGGAACGCACATGATCACCTGGTCGGGACCGTAGCCCTCGGGTATCCAGTCGGGGCCTTCGTTGCGCAGCACGTCGCGGATGGCGACGTCGTCCGTATAGCGGTGGTTGGTGACGGATGCATGGAAAAACCGGTACAACGGGTGCGTTCCTGCGGCGCACACACCGGTCGTCGTGTTCGGCAGCGCAACATAGAACACGCTGGTGCTTTCGAGGATCCAGCCCGGGTACTGCGGGTTGTTGACCAGCGTCGTGCACTCGCTCGGGCTCGCCGAGTAGAAATGCGAATCGCCGAAGCCCGGCGCCTGGTAGAAACGGCAGACGGGGCTCGACCCCGGAACAGGTCCGGTGTAGGCGAGGAACCGCAAACCCGTCCGCTCCCAACCCTGGAACACGCCGGTGTCGAGGTCGTTGATCTCGACCGGGCTTTGCGTCATGAAATAGTGATCGAGCACTTTGTTGTAGAACTCGACGACGATCGCCTGCTGCGGCGCGTTGGTTCCCGGCGCCAGGTAGTCGCGCATTTTCGGCAACATCTGGTCCATCCGCGAGTAGTAGTCGGGAGAGGTCGGATCGCTGCACGATGAGCCGCCCCCGGTGAGTCCACCGCGGACCTCGTAGTAGTCGCCGCTCGAAAGAAAGGTCAGCAGGCCCGAGCCGCTCGATCCGCCTTCTGTCACGCCGCGATTCCAGAACACGCGCGCCAGCAGCGAATCGATCTCCGGATTTCCGTCGTCGTTGTCGATCTGGATGTGCGTGTAGCCGGAGAGCGTGCCCTGGCTGAACTTCGTCAAGTCGCCCTCCGGGTGATGCAGGTCGATGACCCCGCCCGCCGTGGCCGGATCGGCATTCCACGCCGAGAAAGTGGTTCCGGCCGGCGGCGCCTGATTGAGCCGCACCAGCACCCAATCATCGGCGCTGCTACGCCCGAGGAGCTTCGACCCGCCTCTTTGCAGCTGGTAGGCGGCGGGCGTGACGATTTGATTGCAATCGGCCGGGTCGGCTCCTGGCGGCGGATCGACGCTGTCGTAGAACCAGTAGACGTTCAGCGTTTGCGCCGCAAAGGCCGAATCGATGCAATGGTCTGCGGTGAAGAAATAGGGCGTCTGCGACGAGATCGAATCGTTCAGCATCGTTCCCGAGCACAGGAAGGTGCTGCCGTCTTGTTCGGTAAACACGATCTTGGCCTGGGCGGCTGCCGCTTGCGTCAGCGCGGCCGATGGCGCCTCGCATTTCCAGTTGAGCTCGCAAAGGCCGGATGAGCCAATGCCCGTCGCCTTGGTCATTGCATTGGGCGCGAGCGAAGCGCCGGCGCGCGTCAGGTGCGACACGCGCGACAGCGTCAGCGTCGCCTTGCCGACATCCACGCTCGGGCTCACGGCGATTTCGATCGTCGCCCGCGAACCCTCGAGGACCGGAGACCACCACTCGCCCAGCGTCGCGGTCGCCTCGGCGATCTCGTTGGCCGGCACTGGACCCATCACCTGCGCGTGTGGATCGTTGCCGGTGAGCCGCACGACGACGTCCGGGTCGGTGGGCTGCATCCGTAGCGCGACGCGCAGCGCGGCGGCCCCGGGCGACACGACGACGATCTGCGCCGCCCGCCCGCCATCCGGCGCGGCTTGCCAATTGAGCGAACTGAGCGCGATGCTGCGCAGCGCGTCGGGAACGTCGCGACCCACACCGATGGCCAGCGGCTTCATTCGCAGGCCCTGCACCGGCAGGGATTTCATCGACGCGATCTCGCTCGCCGAGAGCTCGGGCAATGCGATGACCAGCGGCGCGGCGTTGGTCCCCAGCAGCAGCGCGGCTTGCGCCTTGGCGAGCGCAGGCGTGTGCGATTGCGCAGGCGGCACCGAGCGGATGGTCGCCGCGCCGTTCGCCGCCGGCGCGACGATCGCGCAGGCCAGCGACAACAGCGAGACGAAGGTCAGTGCAACGCGCATTCGAACCTCCAGTGAACTTGTTTGCGCCAAGGCGCGTGAGGGGCGCCGACTCCGCGAATCCCCGCCAGTCGGCAATGCAACGACATCCGGCAGCGCCACCGCTTGACGTTCCCACCGGTTAACGTCGCCACTGGCGATTGCGTGTACAGCCGCGCATCGCTTCATGTCTCGTTGTCGTCGATGCCCGACAGGCATTCGGCGAGCGCGTCGTCCCATGGCGGCAATGCGAAACCGAACGTTTGCACGAAACGCCGGCCATCCAGCACGCTGTTTGCGGGGCGCGCTGCAGGTGTCGGATATTGTGCCGTAGTTATAGGCACGATGCGAGGCTTCGCAACATCGTGCGACAAATTGGCGGTTGCATCTTTTACAATTGCGCGCGCGAAGTCGTACCAGGTCGTGGCTCCACCGGATGTCATGTGATAGAGCCCAGCACGCTCGCGCAACCACGGCAGGCCGTTGCCGATCAGCCGCGCGCTCGCGCGCGCCAGCGTGCGGCTCCAGTTGGGCGTGCCGCGCTGGTCGGCGACCACGCGCAGTTCGTCACGCTCGCGCGCGAGCCGTCGCATCGTCAGCAGGAAATTGCGGCCGCGGCTCGCATAGACCCAGCTCGTGCGAAACACCAGTGCCGTGGCGCCGCTGTGCGCGATCGCGTGCTCGCCCGCGAGCTTGCTGCGGCCGTACACATTCTGCGGATGCGTCGGTGCGTCTTCGGCATAGGGCTCCGCTTGCCGGCCGTCGAACACATAGTCGGTCGAATAGTGGATCAGCAGCGCGCCGCTGCGCTTGGCCGCTTCGCCGAGGATGCCTGGTGCGATCGCGTTGACGGCGTTCGCCCGCTCGGGTTCGCGCTCCGCCTGGTCGACCGCGGTGTAGGCCGCCGCATTGATGATGACTTGCGGCGCGTGGATGCGCAGCGCCGCCGCAATCGTGTCGGGGTCGGCCAGGTCGAGTTGCGTGCGATCGGTCGCAATGACTTCGCCGAGCGGCGCGAGCTCGCGCGCCAGGTCGTGGCCGAGCTGTCCGGTGGCGCCTGTGACCAGGATGCGAAGCGCGGGTGGCGTCACGCGTAGGTTTCGCACCGCGCCAACGGCAGCCCGGCCAGGTCCTTGGCGGCGAGGATCGGCGCGCCGTAGAGCGGCCAGTCGATCGCCAGCGCCGGATCGTCCCACTTGAGCGTGCGCTCGTGCTGGGGATACCAATAGTCGGTCGTCTTGTAGACGAATTCGGCGAATTCCGACAGCACGACGAACCCGTGCGCGAATCCCGGCGGCACCCAAAGCATCCGCTTGTTGTCGGCGGACAGGCGGTCGCCGACCCAGCGCCCGAACGTCGGGGACGAGCGGCGCATGTCGACCGCAATGTCGAACACTTCGCCGGCGATCGCGCGCACCAGCTTGCCCTGTGCATGCTCGATCTGGTAGTGCAGGCCGCGCACGACGTTGCGTGCCGAGCGCGAATGGTTGTCCTGCACGAACGTCGCGGCAATGCCGGCGTCGTCAAACGCGCGTGCGTTGTAGCTTTCGAAAAAGAAACCGCGCGCATCGCCGAACACCGTGGGTTCGATCGACAGCACGTCGCGAATCGCCGTCGGCGTGATTTTCATCGCCGTGTGCTGCCGTTCCGCGCGCGAGTGGCGGTGTTCGCCATCGCGGGGCGATCAGCGAATGACCGGGTCGCGCAACAACCCGAGCAGGTACTTGCCATAGCCGTTCTTGGCGAGCGCATTTCCAAGGCGCTCGACCTGTGCGGCGTCGATCCAGCCCAGGTGATAGGCGATCTCCTCGGGGCAGGCGATCTTGAGTCCTTGCCGCCGCTCGATCGTCTCGATGTATTGCGAGGCTTCCAGCAAAGTCTCGTGCGTTCCGGTGTCGAGCCACGCCATGCCGCGGCCCATCACCTCGCAGTTGAGTTCGTTCCAGCCGAGATACGTGGTGTTGACGTCGGTGATTTCGAGCTCGCCGCGCGGCGACGGACGCAGGTCGCGCGCGATGTCGAGCACGCGATTGTCGTAGAAATAGAGCCCCGTGACCGCGTAGCGGGACTTCGCCACCTTCGGCTTTTCCTCGAGGCTGATCACGCGCCCCGAAGCGTCGAATTCCGCCACGCCGTAGCGTTCGGGATCGGACACCGGATAGGCGAACACCGTGGCGCCCACGCTTGCAACGTGCGCGCGCTGCAGCTGCAGGTGCAGGTCGTGGCCGTAGAAAATATTGTCGCCCAGCACCAGCGTCGCCGCATCACGGCCGACGAAATCGCGGCCGATGATGAACGCCTGCGCGAGCCCGTCGGGCGAAGGCTGCACCGCATACGAAAGATTAAGTCCCCACTTCGCGCCGTCGCCCAGCAGCTGCGCGAAGCGCGGTGTGTCCTCGGGCGTGGATATCAGCAGAATGTCACGAATGCCGGCGAGCATCAGCGTCGACAGCGGGTAGTAGATCATCGGCTTGTCGTACACCGGCAG
>JBEPUI010000134.1:0-5477 GCA_041691615.1 Pseudomonadota bacterium | reverse complement strand
GAACGTCGCGAACCGATGGCGCCGCCTGACGTTGCCGAGGCATTGAACGTCGCGAACCGATGGCGCCGCCTGACGTTGCCGAGGCATTGAACGTCGCGAGCCGATGGCGCTGCGTGACGTTGCCGACGCATTGAACGATTCGAGACGGTGGTGCCGCATGACATTGCCCATGCATCGGACGATTCGAAACGATGGACCGCCTAACGTTGCCGGTGCATCGGACGATTCGAAACGATCGATCCGCGCGACGTCGCCGACGCATTGGTCGATCCGCTCGCTCCCGCTGCATGCTGCTTGCCGACGTGACATCCGCACTGCGCGCGTTGTGCAGGCAGGACGCCGGTGTGGAACCTGTAGCGCCTTGACGAGGTCGCCGATGACCATCGGCGGCCGAGGAGCGAAGCGGAAGGGGCCACACCGGCGGCTTGCCTGAAGCCACTCGCACGGACCTGCCCACCCCGCGACTTGCCTGAAGCCGCTTGCACAAGGCCCGCCTCACACGGCGACTTGCCTCAAGCGACTCGCACGGTCCCGCTCACACCGAACTCCGCACGCCGACGTCGTCAGATCGTCTCGGGCACCACCGGCAGCTCGCGGTGCTTGCGCACCGGCGACCCCCACACTGCCGCCGCCGACAGCAGGATGCCGAGGCCGCCCACCAGCAACAGTGTGGCGCGCAGTCCGATCAGCGTCGCAATCAGCCCGCCCGACAGCGAGCCGAGCGGCGCCGCGGCGACCGACAGGAAGCGCATCGTCGCGGTCATCCTGCCGAGCAGCCGGTCCGGCGTGATCGCCTGGCGCAGCGACAGGTAGGTGATGCCGAACAGCACCGCACCGAAATCGAATACCAGCATCGATAGCCCGAGCTCGATCGTCGCGACGGTCGGCGTTCCGCGCACCAACCCGTAAGCCTGCCAGCCGACGGCGGTCAGCAACAGGCCGCCGATGATCACGGGTCCCACGCCATATCGCAGTGCGAGACGCTCGGCAGTGGCTGCGGCGATCACGCAGCCCGCGCCGCCGAACATGTAGGTGAAGCCGATCGCGCCGGCCGACAGGCCGAGGTCGCGGGTCGCGAACAGGATCAGCACCGCGACCTGCATGTGATGCAGCAGTTGCCACGATCCGGCGAGTATCGCAAGCGAGCGCAGCGTGCGGTTGCGCCACACCAGCCGCAGTCCTTCCATGATCTCGTGGCCGACGCCGATCGCGGCGTCCGGATTGGCGACGTCGCTCGGCGCGCGCACGCCTTTCAGCATCCACGCCGACGCGAGGAACGACAGCGCGTCCAGCGCGATCGCGAACGGCGCGGTCAGCGCCTGGATCAATCCACCGGCGATGCCCGGACCGATCAGCGCCGACGACGTCTCGCCCAGCGCGATCTTGGCGTTTGCTTCGACCAGTCTCCTGCGTCCCGCGAGCTGCGCGAGCAGCACCTGGTACGCCGCGCCGCCAATGACGTTCTGCACGCCGCAGACGAAGCCGACCACGAACAGCAGGTGAATCGACAGCCAGCCGCCCCATGCCGCGATCGGTATCGTCGCGAGCGCGAGGCCGCGACCCGCGCCGCAGGCAATCACCACCGGCATCTTGCGCATCCGGTCGAGCATCACGCCGGCGTGCAGCGACACCAGCGCGAACGGCAGCGTTTCCAGCGCCACCAGCACGCCCATTTCAAGTGGCGTCGCAGACAGCATCAGCGCGGCGGTAAGCGGCAGCGCGAGGTTGGTGACCTGCGCGCCGAACGCGGTGATCGTCGACGACGCGAAGATCCGGCGAAAGTCTGCGGAACGCCACAAGCCGCGGAAGCGGCGACGCAACAACAGGCGGATGCTCACTGTGCGGCCCGCTGGCGGGCCACGTCGATGTCGAGGAACTGCCAGGCGTGCTCGAACAGCGTGTTCTTCTTGTAGCCACCGACCCAAGGGCGAACGACCGTGTTCTCGATGCGATAGACGTCGAGGTCCACCGGCGTGTAGGCCTGCAGGATCTTGCCCATCGTCGCGTAAAGCTTGTCGCGCTCGGGCCCGGCAGGAACCTTCTTGCTGGCCGCGTAAGCCTTGTCGTAGTCGGCGTTGCGAAAGCGGCCAATATTCGACTGCCCGGCGTTGGGTCCGTACAGCAGCTGCACGAACGCATCGCCGTCACCGCTGTTGTTGATCCAGCCCACACCCCACATCTGCAGCTGGTTGCCGTCGCGCCCCATCTTCAGCAAATCGGGCCACTTCTGCTTGATGAAATCCATCCTCACGCCGATCGCGTTCATGCTTTTCTTCCACAGCTCGTCGCGGTCGCGGTCGCGGGCGGTGGGCGTCGATCCCATCATCAGCGTGAACGGCTTGCCGTCGGGCAGCTCGCGAAAGCCGTCACCGTCGCGGTCCTTGTAGCCGAAGCGATCGAGCAGCGCGCGTGCGGTCGCCGGGTCGTACGCGGGATGCACATCGAAGTCCTTGAGATGCCCGCTCGATTCGGGCGGCACGATCTGCGTGGCCACGCGCGCCTGGCCCTGCCACACGACCTTGATCAAGTCCTTGGTGTCGAAGCCCATGACCACCGCACGGCGCAACGCGATCTTGTCCGGCGTGTAGCCGCCGACCACGGGATCGTCCATGCTGAAATAGGTATAGCTCAACGAGTTCTGCACGATCTTGTGCAGCGTCACGCCCTGGCTCGAATACGTAGGCACCAGCTGGCCATCGGAGGCGAGCACGCGCGGCACGAGATCGGCGGGCACGTTGATGAAGTCGAGCGCGCGCGAATCGAACGCCAGCAGCGTAGGGTTCGACTCCTCGATGATCGCGATGTCGACCAGGCCGACCTGCGGCAGGCGCTTGCCTTTCATCGACGCCGCCAGGGCCTTGGTCGACGCGTCGGCGTTGTCCGGCGCCGCCGGAAAATATTCCTCGCGGAAGCCCGGATTGGCCTCGAGCTCGATCTTCTGTCCTCGCCGCCAGCTCTTCAGGCGAAAAGGCCCGGTGCCGACCGGATGCTCCATCACCCATGTGCTCGCGTCGCCGTAGGCGTCGACGACCTCGCGCGCCACGGCGGCGAGCGCCGTCTGCTGCAGGAAGTCCATCAGCGTGTAGTCGGTTTCGGTCAGCGTCAGCTGCAGCGTGTAGCGGTCGGTCGCGCGCAGGCCGGCAATCTCGGCGGCGTAGTCGAACTTGCCGGTCGTGCGCGCCTTCGCCACCGCATCGTCAAGCCCGACCAGCTTGCCGCTCAGGTAGTAGGCATTGGGCGAGCGCACCTTGGGATCGACGACGCGCTTCCACGAATAGACATAGTCCTGCGCGGTGAGCTCGCGCTTCCTGCCCTTGAACGCCGGGTCGTCGGCGAAATAAATGCCCTTCTTCACGCGGATCTTCCACACCCGCCCGTCGGCGGAAATCTCCGGCATGGCCTCCGCGGTGTTGGCGGCCGGACGATAGGGGCGCGCGAGGTAGTCCGGCACGTACAACGAGTCGAAGACCATGCGCATCACGTTGGCCGAGTAATAGTCCTGCGCCGGCGCAGGATCGAACCCCGTTTCAGCCACCGGAAACGCGATGTGCAGAACTTTCGCCGGATCGGCCCATGCCACGGCCGCTTGCGCCGCCGCCGCCGCCGTCGCAAGGGCGAGCGCCACCGTCACGGCGAGCAACGCGCGTGCGACGCGGCGGCTCATCGGGCCACCGGCACGTGCGGGCGGGTGTTGTCGATATCGTAGAACTGCCATGGATGCGGATTGAGCGCGTTGTACTTGTAGCCGGCGACCCACGGGTAGACGACATTGTTCTCGATCCGGTAGGCATTGAGCATCCACGGCGAATACGCCGTCACCAGCGCGGACATCTGCTGGAACATCCGGGTTCGCGCGGGACCTTCCGGCAGCGCGCGCGAGGCCTCGTAAAGCCGGTCGAACTCCGGCAGCTTGAATCGCGACAGGTTCGACAGCCCCGCATGACCGCCATAGAGCAGGCCGAGAAATCCATAGCCATCGGTCGTGGTGTTGGTATTGGCGACCGACCACATCATCAGCTGCCCGCTGCGGCTCATCTTCAGCAGGTCGGGCCATTTCTGGATGACGAAGTCGGTGCGGATGCCGACTGCTTTCATGCTGCGCTGCCACAGCTCGTGGTACGGCCGCTCGTTGGCCGACGGCGTGAACGCGAGCTGCAGCGTCAGCGGCTTGCCGTCCGGCAGGTCGCGAAAACCGTCGCCATTGCGGTCGATGTAGCCGAACTTGTCGAGCAGCGACTTGGCGCCTTGCGGGTCGTAGCCGGCATGACCGTCGTAGTCCGGATCGTGGCCCCCGACGTTGGGCGGAATCGGCTGCGTGGCGACCATCGCCTGGCCCTGCCGCACAACGCGGATTTCCTCGTCGCTGTTGTACGCCATGCCGATCGCACGGCGCAGCGCGACCTTGTCGCGCGTATAGCCGCCGACAACGGGATCGTCCATGTTGAAGTACGTGTAGGCGATCGACGGCTGCACGCCGCGCCCCAGCACGACATCGGCCTTCTGGAATCGCGGCTGCAGCGTGTTGTCGCCGGTCAGCACTTTCGGAATCAAGTCGCCGGGGACCGCGATGTAGTCGAGGTCCCCGCGCTCGAACGCGAGCAACCGCGGGTTGCTTTCCTCGATGATGGAGATTTCCACGCGCCCGATCTGCGGCAGCCGCTTGCCGTGCATGCGGGCGAGCACCGTGCGATCCTCGGGTGCGCCGCTCTCGGGAAAACGCACTTCGCGGTAGCCGGTGTTGGCCACCAGCACGATCTTCTGTCCGCGCCGCCATTCGCCGAGTCGATAGGGACCGGTGCCGACCGGATTGGCCATCGCCCAGCCGCTCGCGTCGCCGTGTGCCTCGATCACTTCGCGCGCGACCGCTCCGGCGGTGCTGGTGGTCAAGTCGTGCATCAACGGATAGGACGGATGCACGAGCTTGATGCGCAGCGTATAGCGATCGATCGCCTGCAAGCCTTCCATCGGCGCGTCGTAATCGAACTTGCCGGTGGCCTTCGCTTTCGCCACCAGCGCGTCGGCCCCCGCGAACAGCCCGTCGAATGTCTGCAGGTTGGGCGATCGAACCTTCGGATCGATCACCCGCTTCCACGAATACACGTAGTCGGCAGCGGTCAGCTCGCGCTTCCTGCCCTTGAACACCGGATCGTCGGTGAAATAGGTACCGGGCTTGACCTTGATCGTCCAGGTCAGGCCGTCGCTGCTGATTTGCGGCATCGAGCAGGTATTGCCCACCAGCTTGTAGGGGCGCGCCAGGTAATCGTAAGCAAGCGGTGGCTCGAAGATCGCGCGATTGACGTAGTTGGAATACAGGTCGTTGCTCGCCTGCGGGTCGAAGCCGGTCTCGGCGACCAGGAACATCACGCGCAACGTCTTCGCCGGATCGGCCCAGGTCTCGGCGGCGCGCGCCGCCGAGGCGCCAATCGTCATCGCCATCGCGAAAACCAGCACGACCGAGGCACCGACGCGCCGGCGTG
>JBEPUI010000133.1:0-5491 GCA_041691615.1 Pseudomonadota bacterium | reverse complement strand
CGAACTGCGCGTCGTCCTTGGGTTCGCTGGCGTTGAACTTGTTCTTGTCCTTGAGCCCGATCACCACCTCGTTGACGAGCGGCGCGCCCAGTCGCGACACCTGCACATAGTCGCCGGTCTGGCTGGTGCCGTCGAGTCCGGCGGCAGGCGTGGCGGTCAGCATGCGCGACGCCGGCACGCTCGCCGTCGTCCACCCGCCGATGATGTCGCCCTTGCCTTCGGTCAGGCAGCTGATCGGCACTTCCATGATGATCGACGTGACGTTCTTGTCGGCGAGCGTGTCGGTGGTCGCGAACTCGGCCAGCGGATTGAGCTCGGTCGCCGGATACTTGATGTTGACCAGGTCGAAGATTTCGCCGAGGTTGACGACGAACGGATCCATGCGCTGGCCGACGAACACGTTGGCCGGCTTGTTGCAGCCGGGGAACGCGAAGTTGGCGATGTGCTTGTTGGCGTACGCCGGATAGTTGGAGATCGTCTTCTTGCCGATGTTGTCGACCGGCTTGTAGAACGTGGTGCCGCCGCTGGTGACGTTGTACGCCTGCACCTTGTCGCCGCTGCGACGTCCGCCGTGGATGACGTTCATCGTGTACGTCTCGGTGACGTTGAGCGCCGGCGACGCCAGCGTGGCGACGTCCGCCGAACCGTTCTGCGTCAGCGGAATCGACACGGCCTTGCCGCCAATCATCAGCTGGTTGTCGGCGAGGTTGTTCTGGAACTGGAACTGGAACGTCAGGTTCTCGGACGCGCCGCCATCGTTGCTGATGTGGATTTCGTACAGCGCGTTGGGGTCGAGCTTGAAGAAGTTGGGGCCGCCGTACGCATCCTGCACCGGCAGGTAGTCAGCGACGATGGTGACGTAATCCTGCAGGCCGGGTGCGTAGCTGCGGAACATGTAGAAGTCGGCGGCATCCACTTGCGGCTGCGTGGCGATGAACGGTGCTTCTCGATGGCTCGATGCGAACGCGGGTGCAGTGAGCGTCGCGATCGCGGCCGCCAGCAGCCACCCCGATGCCTTCCGGAAGGAAGGACGTTGTTTGCTGAACATGAAATGCTCCTCGTATCGGATGGATGAAGCGGCGTTGCGATCGCTCGCGTGCGCCGCGCCGCGACGCCGTGGGGCGATCGCAACGGGGGGTTTGCCTCCGTGGGGTTATCTACGGGAGGCAGTGCGGAATGGATGCACGATTTGTGATGGACACGGTGGCGTTGTGCCCGCCCCTGCCCGCGCCCGCTACGCGGGAATGGTGGTGAGGGCCGCGTAGCAAAGCAGTGCACCGACACCGACGATCGCCACCGCACTCGCCATCGGCAGCCAGCGCACCCAGCGCGCATTGCTCATCCCCGACGGCAGGCGGTGCCGCGCGTACAGGAATACAAGACCGACGAGCATCAGCGTCAGCGCGAGCCCGGCGCTGAACGCCAGCACCAGCAGCAATCCGTACGCGGTCTTGTTGAGCGCGACCGCGGCCAGCAGGATCACCAGCGCCGATGGACACGGCACGAGTCCGCCGGAAACGCCAAGCGCCAGCAGGCTGCGCCACGAGACGTCGTCGTTGGTGGGCGGAAGGTGGGTGTGCCAGCGGCCGCCGTGCGAATGGCCACCATCGGCGTGATTGTGTTGTCCGCCGCCAGCATGCGCATGACCGAGTGTCGCGGGACTGTAGCCACTCATGCGTGCGATCAACGCGCCGCCGATCGGACGACCCTCGGGCGCTGCGGCGCGCAGCCGCGCCGATGACAGCACCAGCGAGCGCGTGTTCATCGGAGCGAGCGGCGTGACCGCGCGACGCGGCCAGCGCTGCACCAGCAGCACGACACCCATGCCCAGCACCAGCAGTCCCGACAGCACGCTCAATATCGGAATCAGGCGCTCGGGCACGACCGAGTTGGCGGCGAGCAGCGTCGCGAAGCCCAGCGCGAACACGCCCAGCGTGTGCGTGATCGTCACGGTGGCGCCGAGGAACATCGCGTGGCGCGCGGTCGCCCGCGAGCCGATCAGGTAGGCGCCGACCACCGTCTTGCCGTGACCGGGCGAGAACGCGTGCACCGCGCCGAGCAGCATCGCCGCGAGCAAGGCCAGCAGCGTGATCGACAGCGGCGGATCGCGTTGTGCGACCAGGTCGACCAGGCGGCGAGTCTGCGTTTGCAGCCAGCCGGCGTCCGCGGCAGGCGCTGCGTTGGTCGCGCTGGAAGCAGGGTTCGCCATGCCGTCGCGCGGACCCAGCGCGATCGCGCCGGCGGGCAACGCGCCCGCGGCGAGCTGCAGGTGTACGGTGCGCTCCTGCAGCGGCCCGGTGGCCGGCAGGTTCTGCAGCGCTTCGGTGAGTCCCGCGGTCAGCGAGGTGTCGAACGCGTTGGTGTCGAATGCCTTCCACGGTGCGGCCGTCGTCACGGCGATCTCGTTCCAGCCGAAGCGCCCTGCGTAGGTGCGGTTGGCGAACGTCAACGTATGCGGCGCCGCGCGATCGAGCGTCAGCGGCGCGGTGAAGTCGGCGTCGACGCGCAACGAGAAGCCACCCTGCTCCGTCGGCAGGCTGGTGGTGCTGTGCGTGATGCGCAGCGGCACGCGCGCGCCATCGATCACGACGTCGAGCTCGCCGGCCCACGTCAGTGCGCGCTCGGCGCCGTAGGCATCGCGTTCGGTCTGCGACGTCACGCCATCGCCGTCGCTGTCGGCCGCGTGTAACTCGCGCAGCGCCGGCAACTGGCCGAAGACCACTGAGCGATGGACGGTCACCGCGTCGGCTGTCAGCGCAACGCCGCTATATTGGTTGATCGTGAAATTGCCGAGCAGGCTGGCGACGGTGTCGGCGCGAGCACCGGACGACGCGAAGCCCGCGACGGCGATCGCCACCGCTGCAATCGCACGCATCACGTGGTTACGGTGCGACATGTAATTTTCCCTGCACGTCCGTCAAAGCGCTGCCGCGCACCGCGACCCATGGCGTCGCATGCAAATGCGATTGACCGTTGCCGTGGAGATGCTCATGCGAATGCAGCGGCGCGGCCCCATGCACGTGCAAATGCCGGTGGACGCCGATGCGCTGTCCGTAGCGCGCCTCGATGCGACCGAACTTCCACGTCGCCACCGACAGCGCCCACGCGAGCAGGAACAGGCCGACGATCACGTAGCCCAGCGCGCCGAAGTCGAGCGCCGCCACCCAGTCGAAGCCGGGACCTTGCGCGTGCGTCAGGTGGATCAGCACCTGCGCGAGCTCGACGCTGCCGATCACCAGCGCCACCACCACCGACAGGCTGGTGGTCGTGATGTTGTAGAAGATCTTGCGCAGCGGGTTGAGGAACGCCCAGTCGTAGGCCTTGGACATCAGCACGCCGTCGGTGGTGTCCATCAGCGACATGCCGGCGGCGAACAGGATCGGCAGCGACAGCACGGCGGCGATCGGCAGGTTGCCGGCGCTCGCACCCGCGGTGAGTGCGAGCAGACCGATCTCGGACGCCGTGTCGAAGCCGAGGCCGAACAGCAGTCCCAGCGGATACATCTGCCAGCTGTGCTTCAGCAGCTTCTGCACGCGGCCGCCGAAGATGCGATTGAGGAAGCCGCGCTTTTGCAGCAGCTCCTCGAGGTGCGCGTGGTCGTGGCCGCCCTGCCGGACGCGCTTCCACACGCCCAGGATGTCGAGCAGCACCAGCAGATTGAGGATGCCGATCACCCACAGGAACGTGCCGGAGACGCCGGCGCCGATCAGGCCGCCCAGGTCCCTCATTTCCGGGAGCCGGTCGCGCACCGTGGTGGCGGCGAACGCGATGCCGACCGCGAGTGCCAGCACGATCGTCGAGTGGCCGAGCGAAAAGAAGAAGCCGATGCCCAGCGGCCGCTTGCCCCGCTGCAGCATGAAGCGGACGGTGTCGTCGATGGCGGCGATGTGGTCGGCGTCGAACGCGTGGCGCAGGCCGAACATGTAGGCGGCGAAGCCGAGCCCGACCAGCGCCGGGTAGTCGATCGCGTAGTGCAGGTAGAGCCCCCAGCCCGCGACGTGCAGCGCGCCGACGACGCCGTACAGTCCTGCGAGGTTCAGCCATTCGCGCGAGGTGAAGACGATCTTGCGGACGCCGCGGGGTGCTGGAATGGAGAAGTAGACGGAGTCGGCCACGGCAGGTCCTGGGGCGCTGGGAGTCCTGGTGTATACGGCGCGAGTTGCCAGATGGATGCAGCGGCGCATCCATTTGCCGTTCGGTCGCGTATTGGGTATTGGGTCAGGTAGCCGCGGCGGTTGAGCCGGCGCGGCGTTCGCTCCAATCTCGGGACAAGAACCGTGCACGCCCCATGCCGCCATCGTAGCCGACGCGTCGCCACACTGGTCACCGCCCTCGCGGTGGCTTGCCTATGCGCGCCGGCCGCCGCCGCCACCCCCATTGGGGTCGGAGACGTTTCGGCAAACGACTCCGACCCCAATGTAAGCCACGTCGCGCCCTACGTGCCGGGTGATCCGCGCGCGGTCCTGCAGGCGGTGCCGGCGCGGCGCGACCCTGCCGTGCGCAACCTGCTCGCGCTGCGGCGCGCCCTCGACGCCAGTCCGAAGGACCTGCGCGCGGCCGACGCACTGGCGCGCGCGTACATCGACTTCGGCCGCCAGCTCGGCGATGCGCACTACGCGGGCTACGCCGAAGCGGTGATCGCGCCGTGGATGGCGCAGCCCGAGCCGCCGCCGGTCGCGCTGGTGCTGCAGGCGACCATCCTGCAATTCCGCCACCAGTTCGACGACGCGCGCGTGCTGCTCAAGCAGGCACTGGCGCGCGATCCGCGCAATGCGCAGGCGTGGCTCACGACAGCGACGCTCGACATGGTGCAGGGTCGTTACCCAAGCGCCGGCGCCGCTTGCGCGAAGGCCGCGCGCTACGGCGGGCGCGAAACCGGCATCGCCTGCGCCGCCAACCTGCACAGCTACACCGGACAGGCGCGACAGGCGATCGTGCTGCTGCGCCAGATCGAGACCGACGCGCCGAGCGTTTCGCCAAGCTTCCGCGCGTGGGTGCAGGGGCTGATGGCCGAAGCCAGCGAGCGCCTCGGCGACTGGAGCGCGGCCGAGGCGCACTACCGCAAGGCGCTGGCCGCCACACCCGACGACAACTTCCTGCAGGTGGCGTACGCCGATTTCCTGCTCGATCGCAACCGCGCCGCCGAAGTGCTGCCGCTGCTGGCCAACTCGTTGCAGTCGGACACCGCGTATCTACGCGTCGCGCTCGCGCACGCGGCGTTGGGCGACGCCGACACCGCGCGCTTCACGTGGACGATGGCCGCGCGCTTCGAAGCGCTGACGCAGCGCGGCAGCGACTACTACGGACGCGAGCAGGTTCGCTTCGCGCTCTACCTGCAGCATGACCCCGAGTCGGCGCTCAAGCTCGCGTTGCAGAACTGGAACGTGCAGCGCGCGCCCTGGGATGCGCGCGTGTTGCTGGAAGCTGCGAAAGCGGCAGGTCGACCAGCGGCCGCCAAGGACGCGCTGGCGTTTCTCGCCGACACGCATCT
>JBEPUI010000132.1:0-5550 GCA_041691615.1 Pseudomonadota bacterium | reverse complement strand
GCGCGGCGTTATCGTGCGCGGCGTTATCGTGCGCGGCGTTATCGTGCGCGGCGTTATCGTGCGCGGCGTTGTCGTGCGCGGCGTTTTAAGCCGTCTGGATGAATGCATTCGCCGGCGGATTGCGCGACACTGCGAGGATGCCCAGTCAGCGCCGTCGCCGTTCCAAGGTCACCTGGGTCACCTGCTTCGTCACCCGCCTGGTCGCCTGCGCGGTCACTGGTCTGCTGCTGCTCGCGGCGGGCGCCGCGGGTGCGCAGACGCCGTTTCACCTGCGCGGCACGCTCGTCGAGTTCGCAATATGGAGCGGCCAGGCGCCGCTGGTCCTGCGCGCAAGGTCGCACGATGGCAGCGAGATCGCGATCGAGGTCGCGTACAACTGGGAAGCCTATCCGATCGTTCCGGTCGATCGCGCCAAGGTCGTGGACGGCAGCTATGTCGGCGTCGTCGCGGTCGCGTCCGGCGATGGTGCGCTGCGGGCGAACGCCGTGCTGCTCTATCCCGAGCACCTGCGTGGCACGCTTCAGGGCCACCATGCGTGGGACAGTGCTCCCGGCAGCACGATGACCAACGCCACGCTGCAGAGGCGCACCGCCGACGGCGACGCCGAGATCTGGACGCTTCGCGACACGCAGGGCGAGCGCGCGATTCGCGTCGACCGTGACGTGCCGTTCGTCACAACCGGTGTCGGGGGGCACAACTATTCGATCGCCGCCGGTGCGCCGCTGTTCGTCAATGCGACGCGGCAGCGCGACGGGACGATCACCGCGGGGCGTATTTTCTATGGCGAACGCGGCTTCGCTCCGCCGCTATGACGCCGTCAATGGCAGGCACGGCCGCCACGCGAACGTGACGGCACGCAGGTCAGACCTTTCCGGACCCCGCCTGGTTGAGCGCCTCGATGCGCGCCTCGATCGGCGGATGCGTGGCGAACAGCGACATCACGCCCGCCTTGTCGGTGATGCCGAAGCCATTGAGCGCCTTGGGCATCTCGCCAGCTTCGAGGCCGCCCAGGCGTCGCAGCGCGTTGACCATCGGCGATGGCGAACCCAGCAACCTGGCGCTGCCCGCGTCGGCGCGGAATTCGCGCACGCGCGAAAACCAGGCGACGATGATCGACGCCAGCAGTCCGAATACGAATTGCAGCACCATCACCGTGATCCAGTAGCCGGGTCCGGTGCCGCGGTCGGTACGGAACACCGTCTTGTCGACGATCGCGCCGATCACGCGCGCGAAGAACACGACAAACGTGTTGACCACGCCCTGGATGAGGGTCAGCGTCACCATGTCGCCGTTGGCGACGTGCGACAGCTCGTGGCCCAGCACCGCCTCGACTTCCTGCTTGTTCATCGATTGCAGGAGCCCTGTCGAAACGGCGACCAGCGCGGAATTCTTGAATGCGCCGGTCGCGAATGCATTCGGCGCGCCCTCGTAGATCGCCACTTCGGGCATGCCGACGTTCGCGGCGGTGGCCAAGCGCCGCACGGTCTCGACGAGCCAGGTTTCGCTGTCGTTGGCCGGCGTGGTGATCACGTGCGCGCCGGTCGTCCACTTGGCGACCGACTTCGACATCAGCAGGGAAATGATCGAGCCGGTGAAGCCGACCACCGCGGAAAACGCCAGCAGTCCGCCATAGGAAATGCCCGTCTGCGAGTACATCGCGCGATCGAGGCCGAACAGGCGCAGCACGATCGACAGCACGACCATGATCGCGAGGTTGGTGGCGATGAACAAAACGATGCGTTTCATTGGACTCGTCTCCGGGTCGTGTAGTCGAACGGCGCCATGGTATCGCGTGCTGGCCCAAATGCCGCAGGCGCGCAGCCTTCGACGACGCCGCGAAGGCGCTGTACTTCAAGATGGGAGCATCGGGCCGCCGGATCAAGCCCCGCGACGCCGATGCGCTTTCAGCCGCCGGGCCGGGACCAGGAATCCCTGAGGGTCACCGCGCGATTGAACACCGGTTTGCCGGGTGCGTGATCGATCAGGTCGGCCACGAAGTAGCCGTGCCGCTCGAACTGCACGCGCGTTTCGCGTGCGACCTGCGACAGCCCGGGCTCGATATACGCGCGGATCACCCGCTTGGAATCGGGATTGAGATCGTCCAGGTAATTGCGCTCGGCCGCGGCAGGCGCTTCGTCGTCGCCCGCCAGCACGCCCGGCGATGCGGCCACGACAGGCTCGCCGGCGCGTTCCCCGTTGGGGTTCTTCGCACCGGGGTATGGCACGCGAAACAACCGGTCGTACAGCCGCACTTCGGCCTCGGCTGCCGCATGCACGGGCAGCCAGTGGATGTTGCCTTTCACCTTGCGCGAATCGGCGCCCGGCGTGCCGCTGCGGGTCTCGGCGTCGTACGTGCAATGCACCGTCGTGACGTTGCCGGCGGCGTCCTTGTCCGCGCCGGTGCACCTGACGATGTAGGCGTAGCGCAACCGCACTTCGGTCCCGGGCGTCATGCGAAAAAAACCCTTCGGCGGCGTTTCCGTGAAATCTTCACGCTCGATCCAGAGCTCGCGCGCGAACGGGATCGAACGCTTGCCCAGCCCAGGCTGTTGCGGATGGTTCGGCGCGAGGCACTCCTCGACTTCGCCCTGCGGGTAGTTGTCGATGACGAGCCGCACGGGATCGAGCACCGCGATCCTGCGCTCGGCGCGCTCGTTCAGGTCGTCGCGCATCGCCGCCTCGAGCAGCGCGATGTCGATCCAGGTGTCGGAGCGCGAAACGCCGATGCGCTCGTTGAACAAGCCGAATCCCTCCGGCGTGAAGCCGCGCCGCCGGGCGCCGACGATCGTCGGCATCCGCGGGTCGTCCCAGCCGTCGACGTGGCCTTGGTCGATCAGCTCGACCAGGCGCCGCTTCGACAGCACCACGTAGGTGAGGTTGAGCCGTGCGAACTCGTACTGGTGCGGCAATGGCCGCTCGAGCAGCCCGGCATCGGCCAGCTTGCCGATCACCCAGTCGTACAGAGGCCGGTGATCTTGAAACTCGAGCGTGCAGATCGAATGGGTGATGCGCTCCAGCGCGTCCGAAATGCAGTGGGTGTAGTCGTACAGCGGATAAATGCACCAGTTGTCGCCGGTGCGGTGATGCCACGCATGGCGAATCCGGTAGATCGCCGGATCGCGCATGTTGAGATTTGGGCTGCCCATGTCGATCTTCAGCCGCAGCACGTGCGCGCCGTCGGGGAACTCGCCGGCGCGCATCCGCCTGAAGAGGTCGAGGTTCTCCTCCACGCTACGCTCGCGGTACGGGCTCGCGATGCCGGGTTCGGTCAGCGTGCCGCGCGTGGCGCGCACTTCGTCGGCGCTCTGGCTGTCGACGTACGCGAGGCCCGCGCCGATGAACCATTCTGCGAATCGATACAGGTGATCGTAATAGTCGGACGCGTGGAAACGGGCGTCCCAGTCGTAGCCCAGCCAATGCACCGATTCGGCAATCGACCCTTCGAACTCGACGTCCTCCTTCAGCGGATTGGTGTCGTCGAAGCGCAAGTGGCAGACGCCGCCGTGTTCCGCGGCGAGTCCGAAGTTGAGCGCGATCGACTTGCTGTGGCCGAAATGCAGGTAACCATTGGGCTCGGGCGGAAAGCGCGTCACGACGCGCCCGTCATACTTCTGCGACGCGACGTCGTCGGCGATGATCGTGCGCAGGAAGTTGGCCGCCGGCTTGGCGGAAGCGTGCGCGTCGCTGCTGCCTTCGGCTCGGGCACCGGCGCGGACGGCGCCGGACGGCGGTGCGGAATTCATCGGTGCAAAACGGTGCAAGGAGGGTGCATCGACCGCATTTTAACCTTCACACCTTGCCACCCCGGTCTGGCACGCGATGTGCCCATCGGCGAAGCCGCGATTGCGTTGGCACGGGGACATGGCGCGCGCCGACAAGCGCGCGCGGCGCGTTGTCCACAAATCCTGTGGATAGAAGTGTGCATATCTTGTAAATTGACGCGCTAAGTCCTGCGCTCGCCGTCAAATTGCTGCTCATGCCCGAAATTGCACCGAAAAAACCGCGTGCGGTTTCAATGAGTTGTAAGCGTCTTCCTACTGCAACTCCAGCGTAACTCCACTGTCATCAGGCCCGCTTCGCATCAAGGATGGACGATTTTTCCCCTTCTCCCGCGAGTTCGGCCGACACTGCGCGGTTGCCGATCTCGGTGTCCGCATTGGTTGCATCAGCGCGACTTGCGCTGGAACGCGAGGTCGGACTCGTCCACGTGACCGGCGAGATTTCCGGTTTCATGCGTGCCGCATCGGGCCATTGCTATTTTTCGCTGAAGGACGCCAACGCGCAGGTGCGCTGCGTGCTGTGGCGCACCAAGGCGCGTCTCACCGAATTCACGTTGCGCGACGGACTCGCCGTTGATATCCGCGCCGTGGCTACGCTCTACGAGCCGCGAGGCGAGTTCCAGCTCAGTGTCGATAGCATCCGCCAGGCCGGCGCCGGTGCGTTGTTCGAGCGCTTCACCCAGCTCAAGGCCCGGCTCGACGCGGCCGGATGGTTCGACGTCGCGAGGAAGCGCCTGCTGCCGGCCTACCCGGCGGCGGTCGGCGTCGTCACGTCCACGCGCGCGGCGGCGTTGCGCGATGTGATCACCACGCTGGCGCGTCGCTGGCCGGCGATGCGCGTGATCGTCTACCCTACGCCGGTGCAGGGCGCGGGATCCGCGCAGGAAATCGCCGCGGCGATCGCCACCGCCAACGCCCGCGCCGAGGTCGACGTGCTGATCGTCTGCCGCGGCGGCGGATCGATCGAGGACCTGTGGTCGTTCAACGAGGAAATCGTCGCGCGCGCGATCTTCGAATCGCGATTGCCGGTGGTCTCCGGGGTCGGCCACGAAACGGATTTCACGATCGCCGATTTCGTCGCCGACGTGCGCGCGCCCACGCCCACCGGCGCCGCCACGCTGGTCGCTGCGGATCACGCGGAAGTCGCTCGTCGCGTCGAGCAGTGGACGATTCGTATCTTGCGCGCCGTGCACCACGCGCTGGCCGTGCGCGCGCAGCGCGCCGACCTGGCCGCGCGCGGTCTGATGCATCCTCGTGCGCGGCTTGCCGCGCAGCGGCAGCATCTCAAGGCGCTGGCGGCGCGCGCCGGACTCGCATGGCGGCGCGACGAGAGCTCGCGCGACGCGATCGTCGCCGCGCAGGGCGCGCGCCTTCGCCGCGAATTGCGCGCGCCGCCGCCCCAGGCCGCGCGCGTGGCGCAGTTGCGCGATCGCTGGCGGCAAGGCGCGCGGCTGGCGGTGGACAGGCTCGACCTGCGCCTCGCCACGCTGGCGCAGAACCTTTCGCACCTGGCCCCGCAGCACGTGCTGACGCGCGGATACGCGATCGTCACGCGGCGCAACCCCGCCGCAACGGACGACGACATCGTGCAGGACGCGCGCACGCTCGCGCGCGGCGATGCGGTCCGGTTGCAGTTCGCCATCGGCCGGGCCGACGCGAGGGTCGACGACATCGAATCCTAGCAGCGGCATCCCGCCGTGGGCGCCGTCGGTCGAGCGGTCCTCGTGCCACTTCGGTCGAGCGGCCCTCCTGCCGCTTCGGTCGAGCGGCC
>JBEPUI010000131.1:0-5730 GCA_041691615.1 Pseudomonadota bacterium | reverse complement strand
ACGGCCCGACCGTGATCGGTGAGATGGTCGACGGCGAAGTCATGGTGATGAACCTGCGCGATGGCATCTACTACAGCGTCGCCGGCGCAGGCGCGGAAATCTGGCAGGCACTCACGCACGGCTGCGCGCTCGACGCGATCGCAGGCGCGGTCTCCTCCATTGCAGGCGTGCCGCCGCCGCGGGTTGCCGGCGATCTCGACGCGTTCGTGCAAACCCTCGAAGCCGAGGCCATCCTGCGCCCGGCCAGCGGCGACACGCCGTCGTCGATGCCGCCGATCGGCGCGTTCGGCGACTATCGCGGATTTGCGATCGAGCGTTTCGACGACATGCGCGCGTTGCTGGTCATCGACCCGGTGCACGAGGTTGGCGAATTCGGTTGGCCCCAACAAGGCGAACCGAAGGCGCAGTGAGCAGCGACCGCGACACCGCCACGCGCGACGCGATTCGCGCGTTGTCGACGCAACTCGACGCCGCGGCCGCCCGCACGCCGACGATTGCGCGCCGCTATCGCATCGCCGGTGCGGCGGTGACGATTCATTCGACGCGCGAATCCGCCGTCGGGAACCTGCTGACGGCGTTCGAACCATTGCGCGAGGCCGATGGCCCGGCGTCGCGCGAGACTGGTGGCTCCGCGTCGCGCGAGACCGGCGCCCAGGCGTCGCGGAACAGTGTCAACCCGACCCGCCATGTGCAGCCCGCCGACGACGCCCGTGCACTCGACGTGTACATCTGGGATGCGGCGGTCGATGCGGTCGCGCTGCCCGATTCGCCGGTGCTGCGCCGTGAAAACACCAATCCCGAAGGCTTGGGTGGCTTTTCGGATGCGATAAGCAACGCGTTCTACCAACCCGAAGCGGGGGTGCTTTCCATACTCGACATCGCGCGCCGGCGCGCGCATTGGTGGCTGCGCGACGCGGCGAGCGCGCCGTACTACGAGCGCGCCGCGCCCTGCAAGCACATCCTGCAATGGTGGGTCGCATCCTCCGGTGGCGCGCTGCTGCACAGCGCGGCGATCGCAGCGCAGGCGGATGGCGACGATCGCGGCGTGCTGATCTCGGGCCCCAGCGGCAGCGGCAAATCCAGCACGGCGCTGGCGTGCCTCGCGGAAGGGTTCGGATTCGCCAGCGACGATTACGTGATCGTAGGCGGGGGCGAACCGCCGGTCGTGCATCTCGCGTATTCGACCGCCAAGGTCCTGCGCGCGGACCTCGGGCGATTCGGCGGTTACGCGCCGCACTTTCGCAACCTGGCACGCGACGACGAGAAGCCCATGATGTTCGTCCACGAATTCGCGCCGCAGTCGATTCGCACGTCATTGCGCCCGGTCGCGCTGGTCATGCCCCACGTGGCGCATGCGACACGCACGCATTTCGTGCCAATATCGCCGGCGACGATGCTGCGGGCATTGGCACCGAGCTCGATGTTGCTGTTTCCGCTGGCCGGCGCGCGGCCTTTTGCGCGAATGGCCGAGTTGTGCCGCAGCCTGCCGTGCTGGCGCGCGGAGCTGGCCGACGACGCGCGCGACGTCGCTCGCGCATTCGGCGAATTGCTCGCGCCGACCACCGCCTCGCGGGCTTCCGAGGTCGCGTGATGCGCGTCTCGGTGGTCATCCCGGTCTACAACGGCGCGCGTTTCCTGGCCGATACGCTCGACAGCGTCGTCACGCAGTCGCGTCCGCCGGATGAGATCATCGCGGTCGACGATGGATCCACCGACGACAGCGCGGCCATCGTCGCGCGCTATCCCGGCGTTCGTTGCATTCACCAAGCCAATGGCGGCTGCGCGGCGGCGCGCAATCGCGGTGTCGAGGCCGCCACTCATGAGCTGGTCGCGTTCGGCGACCACGACGATATCTGGATGCCCGATCGGCTGCAGCGGACGATTACGATCTTCGAGCAGGATCCCGCGATTGGCATCGTCGCTTCCGCCATCCAGAATTTCCTCACCCCCGGGATAGCCGCGCCGCCGTCCGCACTGCCAGCCGGTGAGGCCGAGGCGCGGCTGCACGGTATGGGGACCAACACGATCGTCGTGCGCCGCTCGGTGTTCGAGCGCATCGGGCCGTTCGATTCTTCCATGGTGCCGATCGATGACACCGAGTGGCTGACGCGCGCCCTCGACGCGGGCGTCGGGTTCTGGCACATCGGCGAGCCGTTGGTCAGGCGCCGCATCCACGATCGCAACCTGTCGGTCGAGGCGCGGGGAACGCCCGCGCTCGGCGCGCTGATGGCGCGCGTATTGCACGCATCGCTGGTACGGCGAAGGGCGGCGGGCAAATGATTGCGGTCGACGTCGTCATCCCGGCGTTCAACGCCGCGAATTACGTTCGCGAAGCCGTCGACAGCGTGCTCGCGCAATCGCATGCGGTTTCCCGCGTGATCGTCGTCGATGATGCCTCGACCGACACGACGGCGTCGGTGGTTGCGGGATTCGGGGCGCCGGTGGAACTGCTCAAGCGAACCGTCAACGGCGGCTGCGCGGCCGCGCGCAACTCGGGCATCGCCGTTTCGAATGCGCCACTGATCGCGTTTCTCGACGCCGACGATCGGTGGCTTCCGGGCAAGCTCGCAAGACAGGTCGATGCACTGTCCCGAGAGGCCCCCGCGATGTTCGCGCTTTCGCGCGTACGCATTTTCGCCAGCAGCGAATTGCCGCCCGATGAGCGTCAGTCGCTCGAGGCTTTGAATGGCACCGAGTTCGAAGGGTGGACTGCCAGCGCATTGCTGGCGCGTCGACAGCTCTTCGATGAAATCGGCGTGTACGACGAGGCGTTGCGCATCGGCGAATCCGTCGACTGGTTCAGTCGCGCGCGCATCGCACCTTTTGTCCTGCTCGACGAGGTCTACGTCGAGCGTCGCTTGCATCGCAGCAACACGACACGCATTTTCAAGCACGATCACCGCGATTACCTGCTGGCGGCCAAGCGACACCTTGTGCGGCAGCGTGCCAACAAGAGCAGCGGATGATCGGCGGCGGTTGGCGTCCCGGCAAGGGACAGGAACTGTTGCTTTCGGCGACCGTAGGTCCCGAAGAATCCGCGCCAGCGGCGTTCGCCGAGTGGCGGGCCTCGCACGACATCACCGCGCTCGACGACGGCTCGACCCGCCTTTTGCCGTTGCTGGTGCCGCGCGCCCACCTGTTCGACGCGGACGACCCCGCGTGGCCCGTGATTCGCGGCTGCTATCGGCGCGCGTTCGTGCACGGGCAGCTGGTTGCACGGCGCGCCGCCGACGCGATGCAGCGCCTCGCCGGTGAGGGCATACCGACGCTCGCGCTCAAGGGCGGCGCGCTGATCGCCTATTACGACGGCAATCCGGCTCTGCGGCCGATGAACGATTTCGACGCGCTGGTTCCACGCGCGGACGCCGATCGCGCGATCCGGATCCTGCTGGCGAATCGCTGGCGCGCCACGTTGCCGCGACCCGAGGCACTGCCCACCGCCTATCACAGCGCCTGTTTCGTTTCCGTGGACGATCTCGATTTCGACTTGCATTGGCAAGTGCTGGCATCCGCCGAGGACCGCGAGGACACGGCCGTGTGGGACTCGAGTGTTGCCTGCGTCGTCCCCGGGCAGGTGACGCGCGCCCCTTGCGCGGCCGACTTGCTGACGATCGTCTGCGCACATGCCGCACCCTGGTCTCCGACACCGCCGCTGCGATGGATCGCCGACGCGCTGCGCATCGTCGGCGCGGACGCCGATACGTTCGATTGGCCGCGGTTGGTCAACCGCGCCATGGACTGGCACGTCACGCTGCATTTGCGCGATACGCTCGGCTACCTCGCGCAACGCTGGAATGTCGCGGTTCCATCCGCGACGCTCGCCGCGCTCGCGCAGGCGCCCGTTGCCGCGGTCGACCGAAAGGCGTACTCGACACTGGGCAAGATGCCCGGCATTCATGGCTATCTGGTGCGCCCATGGCGGCGATATCGCGTGCGAACCCGCGAGTTGCCGGCGTGGCGCGCGCTGCCTGGATTCCTGCGCTATCTCGAGGTCACGCTTGGACAGCAGCACCTGCACCAGCTGCCGCTCGAAATGATCGCGCGTGTCGGACGCTTTCGTCGCGATCGCCGGCAGGGCCGGCGCTAGCGCTTCTGCTCAAAGTATTCCAGTCGCCGGGAGGCGGGAACTGCGTTTGCGCGAAGACGCCGTCATCAGTTGGCGGGCGGCGAGGGCTGCGTTTGCGCAGAGACGCCGTCATCAGTCGCCGGGCGGCGCGGGCTGCGTTTCCGCGAAGACGTCGTGATTGCGCTGGCCATGGGCCTGCGCGCCGCCCAGTAGCGCGGTCAATTGCCGTCGAGCGTTGCGCTGAACGTTTTCGACGACACCGCGCGCGGCGCGGGCCATCGCGGCCGCCTGCACGGGGTCGTCACGCAGCGATTGCAGGGCGACCACGATCTCGTCGGTGGTGTCGGTGATCAGTGCGGATTGCGCGTGCGTGGCGTAGCTCGCGTAGCCGCCGCGGCGCGCGCAGACGATCGGCACGCCCGCGGCCATCGCCTCGAAGATCACCCGTCCGAACGCCTCGTACCACGTATCCGCAGTGCGATAGACGAACGCATCGAGCCTGGCCAGGAACGATTGCGGCGTCTCCGCCCCCTCGGGCAGCAGCTCGATGCCGGCCACGCCGCGCAGTTGAGGCGCAAGACAGGTCGCGCCCATCAGGCGCACGCGAATGCCCATCGCCACCAGCCGCCGGTACAACGCGGGGTCGTCGGCGTGATGCTTGCTGGGATCGTCACGCGAATAGCGGCCCACGGTGAATGGCCGTACAGGTGCTGCGAGCGGCGCACGGAACGCGAAGCGTTCGAGGTCGATCGGGCTTTCCATCACCGGTCCCGCCCCGTGGTGGCGGGCACGCAGGCCCACCGACGTGAAAATCACTTCGGCCGAGCGGCCACAGCTCGTGATGCGCGCCAGGTTGTCGCGCAGCCACCGCGGCTGGTCGGTATTGAAAATCACGACGACGCGCGAAGGCGTGGCCAGCCCGATCCACCTTCCCACGCTGAAATAGGTGCCGACGAACACGATCGTGCCGCGCCGGGGGAACGAGAACATCAGGGGATTGAGCGGGCGCGCGTCGGCCCTCTGGACAAGTTCCTGCGCCGCGTTGGTTGCACACCACACCTGAAGCGGGCCGCTTCGCCGCAGCAGCCGGGCCATCTCGAGCGTGCGTTGCTCGGACCCGCCATAGGGATTGCGCAGCGGGTTGATCAGATGCAGCGTCGCGTCGTCGTTGTTCTGCATGCCGTGTTGATTCTGCCTGATTGACCTTCCTTTTGCCGCCCGAACCGCCTCAGAGCGTTGTAACCATGCGTTGCGGGGCCCCCAGCTTGGGCGAACCGGCGCGGGGCGCTACAATGCAAGCTTTTGATTCTTGTACCCATTCGCGCCGATTTGAGGCCGGGAAACTTAATACGCATGACCGTCAACGAAATCCGCCGCCAGTTTATCGAATACTTCGTCTCGAAGGGGCATACGCACGTCCCGAGCTCGTCGCTGGTGCCGGCCAACGACCCGACCCTGCTGTTCGTCAACTCCGGGATGGTCCAGTTCAAGGATGTGTTCACCGGCGCGGACAAGCGGGCATACACGCGCGCCACGTCGTCGCAGCGCAGCCTGCGCGCGGGCGGCAAGCACAACGACCTGGAAAACGTCGGCTACACGGCGCGACATCACACGTTTTTCGAGATGCTCGGCAACTTCAGCTTCGGCGATTACTTCAAGCGCGA
>JBEPUI010000130.1:0-5791 GCA_041691615.1 Pseudomonadota bacterium | reverse complement strand
ACCACGGCGCGGACCTGCGCGTCGTGCAACTGCTGCTCGGCCACGCCGACATCACCACCACGACGATCTACACGCATGTCGCCCGAGAGCGCCTCAAGGCCCTTCACGCGATCCACCATCCGCGCGGGTGAGGTCAGGTCGCCGAGCGCATTCCCGTCATCGCCGCGGTACGCGTGCTGCGCGCCCGCGGCGTGGCGTTCGCCGACCCATGCCGTTCGATCGCGCTGCCGATACCTAAGGCGCGTGCCGTTCGATCGCGATGCCGATTTCCTTCACCCCCGGCAACGCGGCGACCTTGGCGACCCGCAACTTGACCCAAGGCACGGCGAATTCCTCGAGCACGATCGTCGCGAGGCCCTCGGCGAAGCGCTCCATCAGAGGATACGAATGGCCGGCGGCGTACGCCTTGACCCGCCGCACGATCGCCGCGTAGTCGAGCGCATCGGTGAATTCGCCGGTTTCGAACGGTCGCGCCGAGGGCATGCCGATCTCGAGGTCGAGGCGGATCGTCTGCGGCAGGTGCGCCTCCCAGCGGTAGACACCGATCGTGGTCTGCACGCGCAAATCGTGGATGATGATGGTGTTCGTGTTCACGGCCGGGAATGATTGCTAGAATCGCCGCGATTCTAGCCGACATGGGATTTCATGCTTGCGGGCGCACTGGTGGTCGTCGCGTATCTGATCGGCTCGATCTCGTTTGCCGTGGTCGTCAGCCGCGCGTTCGGATTGCCCGATCCGCACGATTATGGCTCCGGAAACCCCGGCGCGACCAACGTGTTGCGAACCGGCAATCGCAAGGCCGCGCTGCTGACGCTGGTGGGCGACGGCATCAAGGGCTTCGCCGTCGTGTTCGCCGTGCAGCAGTGCGCGGCGGCCTTCGCGCTGCCGCCATGGACGGTTCCGGCGGCGGCGCTCGCCGTGTTCGTCGGCCACCTGTACCCAGTCTATTTTCATTTTCGCGGCGGCAAGGGTGTCGCCACCGCGGCCGGCATCGTGTTCGCGTTCAACTGGCCCCTGGGCCTCGCGCTGACCGTGGTGTGGCTGGTGATGGCGTTCGGCTTCAAGATCAGTTCGCTCGCCGGACTCGTGACCGCGATCCTGTTGCCGCTGGGAATGTTCTACCAGCTCGGCCCGACGCTGTCGTCGTGGGCCTGCGTCGCCATCTCGGTGCTGCTGTTCTGGCGCCATCGCGGGAACATCCGCAAGCTCGTCGGCGGAGACGAAAGCGCGATCGGCCGCTAGCTCGTTTCCTGCCAAGCCCCAAGCCTAAAACCTTACGCCTCGGCGAGCTCCCAGCGCGGCCTCACGCTGAATGCCGCACCGGCGGCATGGGCGTGCGCAAGGCGCATCGCACCGGCGAGCGCGATCATCGCGCCGTTGTCGGTGCAGAACGCGATGTCGGGGAAATACACGTTGCCGTTGCGCGCTGCGAGCGCGCGCGCCAGCCGCTCGCGCAGGCGCAGGTTGGCACCCACGCCACCGGCGACCACCAGCGTGTCGCGACCCGCCGCGGCCAGCGCGGCGAGCGACTTGCCCGCCAGCACGTCGACCACCGCCGCTTCGAACTCGCGGGCAATGTCGGCACGCGCAGCATCATCGAACCGGCCTTCCCGTTCCAGCTTCTGCACCAGCGTGCGCACCGCCGTCTTCAATCCCGAGAAGCTCATGTCGAGATTGCCGGAATCGAGCATCGGCCGCGGCAGCCGCAACTCGAGCCGGCCTTCGCGCCCGCCCTCTGCAAGCCGCGCGAGCGCCGGTCCGCCCGGGTATCCGAGGCCCAGCAGCTTGGCCGTCTTGTCGAATGCCTCGCCGGCGGCGTCGTCCAGCGTGTCGCCCAGCAGGCGATAGTCGCCCACCGCTCGCACGTCGTAGAACTGGCTATGGCCGCCCGACACGAGCAGCGCGACGAATGGAAACGACGGCGCGGGCGTCGCGAGCAGGGGCGACAGCAAATGGCCTTCGAGATGGTGGACGCCCACCACCGGCCGCTCGAGCGCGAATCCCAACGCGTTGGCGACGCTCGCGCCCACCAGCAGTGCACCGGCGAGCCCGGGACCCTGCGTGTACGCGATGGCATCGATGTCGGGCAGCGCGAGCCCGGCCTGCGCGAGCACCGCTTCGATCAGCGGCACCAGCCGCTGCACGTGATCGCGCGACGCGAGCTCGGGCACGACGCCGCCGTAGCGCGCGTGCATCTCCACTTGCGAATGCAGCGCGTGAGCGAGCAGGCCGGCGCGGGTGTCGTACAACGCGACACCGGTCTCGTCGCACGAGGTCTCGATGCCCAGCACGCGCATCGGCGGCGCGGCCAGGATCAGGCCGCCCAGTCGAGGATCACCTTGCCGCTCGCGCCCGACAGCATCGTCGCGAACGCTGTTTCGAATTGCGCGACCGCGTAGCGGTGGGTAATGATCGGCGACAGGTCGAGGCCCGATTGCAGCATTGCCACCATCTTGTACCAGGTCTCGAACATCTCGCGGCCGTAGATGCCCTTGATCTCCAGCCCCTTGAAGATGACCTGGTTCCAGTCGATCGCCATGTTCGACGGCGGAATGCCCATCAGCGCCACCTTGCCGCCGTGGTTCATGTGCTCGAGCATCGCCGAGAACGCGCTGGGCACGCCGGACATTTCCAGCCCGACATCGAAGCCTTCGGTCATCTTGAGCTCTTCCATCACGTCGCGCAGCGTGTCGCGGCCGACGTTGATCGCGCGTGTCGCGCCCATCTTGCGGGCGAGCGCCAGCCGGTAATCGTTGACGTCGGTGATCACCACGTGCCGCGCACCGACGTGGCGAGCAATCGCGACCGCCATGATGCCGATCGGACCTGCACCGGTGATCAGCACGTCCTCGCCGACCAGGTTGAACGAAAGTGCCGCGTGCGTCGCGTTGCCGAACGGGTCGAAGATCGCCGCGATGTCGTCGGGAATGTCGGCGGGGATCTTGAACGCGTTGAACGCGGGAATGACCAGGAATTCGGCGAACGCCCCTTCACGGTTGACGCCGACGCCCTTGGTGTTGCGGCACAGGTGCCGACGGCCGGCGCGGCAATTGCGGCAGAAGCCGCAGGTCAGGTGGCCCTCGCCCGAGACGCGGTCGCCGATTGCGAATCCCTGCACTTCCTGTCCCATCTCGACGATTTCGCCGACGTATTCGTGGCCTACCTGCATCGGCACCGGAATCGTCTTCTGCGCCCACTCGTCCCATTTCCAGATGTGGATATCCGTGCCGCAGATCGCCGTCTTGTGAATGCGGATCATCACGTCGTTGTGCCCGACCTCGGGCCTGTCGACGTCCGTCAGCGTAAGTCCGGGCGCGCGCTCGAGTTTTGCCAATGCCTTCATCGGATATTCCGTTTCCTGTCCATTGTTTCAGCGAATGGCGGCAAGCGCCCTGCCCACTTTCGTGAACGCGTCCACCGCCTTGTCGATCTGCGCTTCGGTATGCGCAGCGCTCATCTGCGTGCGGATGCGCGCCTTGCCTTTCGGCACCACCGGATACGAGAAGCCGATGACATAGATGCCTTCGGCCAGCAGCGCATCGGCCATCCGCGTCGCGAGCCCCGCGTCGCCCAGCATCACCGGGATGATCGGGTGCCGGCCGGGCACCAGGTCGAATCCTTGCGCGCTCATCGCACCGCGAAACCGCTCCCCGTTGGCGGCGAGGCGCCGGCGCAGCGACACGCCTTCGGCGCTGCGCAGCCGCTGCAGCACCTGCAGCGACGCCGCGGCGATCGCCGGCACGAGCGAGTTCGAAAACAGATACGGCCGCGAGCGTTGCCGCAGCAGCGCGACGATCGGCGCACGCGCCGCGACGTAGCCACCCGATGCGCCGCCGAGCGCCTTGCCAAGCGTGCCGGTGACGATGTCGACCCGGTCGACGACGCCGTGCAACTCGGGCGTGCCGCCGCCGTGCTCGCCGACGATGCCCACTGCGTGCGAGTCGTCGACCATGACCAGCGCGCCGTGGCGATCGGCAAGCTCGCAGATCGCCGGCAGGTCGGCGATCGTGCCGTCCATCGAGAACACGCCGTCGGTGGCGATCATCTTGAACCGCGCGCCGGCGGCGTCGGCTTCGGCAAGCTTCGCCGCGAGGTCGGCCATGTCGTTGTTGCGATAGCGGTAGCGCGCCGCCTTGCAAAGACGGATGCCGTCGACAATGCTCGCGTGGTTGAGCTCGTCGCTGATCACCGCGTCATGCTCGCCGAGCAGAGTCTCGAACAGGCCGCCGTTGGCGTCGAAACAGCTCGAATAGAGGATGCAGTCGTCGGTGCCGAGGAACCCGGCGAGTCCCGCTTCAAGCTGCTTGTGCACATCCTGCGTGCCGCAGATGAAGCGCACCGACGCCATGCCGAACCCGTACCTGTCCAAGCCTTCCTTGGCCGCCTCGACCAGCGCGGGATCATCGGCGAGCCCGAGGTAGTTGTTGGCGCAGAAGTTGAGCGTGTCGCCGCCGTCGGCCAGCGCGATCCGCGACGACTGCGGACTGGCGATCACGCGCTCGGACTTGAGAAAGCCGTCAGCGCGAATCCCGGCGAGGGTTTGGAACAGGTGTTCGAGATAGTGGTCGTTGGTCATCGGTCGGCCGTCGGTGGACCATCAGTTGCCCATCAGTTGGCCATCAGTTGCCCGTCAGTTGCCATGCCCGTCGCCGGCCGCGCCTCGGAAATCGGATCATGGCGAACAGGATCGCCGGACGGACAGCGATGCTAGCAGTCATTGCCCTGCCCGGTCCCGGCCCAAGCAAACAACGACTTGCGCGTCACACCCTCGCCTGCTATACTTTCGGGCTGTCGTCTTTCATCCGCAAAGCCTCCGAGGAAACGATTTTTATGCCGAGTGTCCGCGTCCGCGATAACGAGCCCTTCGAGGCCGCACTTCGCCGCTTCAAGCGCACGATCGAAAAGACCGGTCTTCTGACCGAGCTTCGCGCCCGCGAGTTCTACGAAAAGCCCACGGCCGAGCGCAAGCGCAAGAAGGCCGCCGCGGTCAAGCGCCACTACAAGCGCATCCGCAGCCAGCAATTGCCGCCCAAGCTCTTCTGACCGGCTGGCGTTGCACGAGCGTGTCGAAGGGGCGAAGCGATTCGCCCCTTTTTGCTGGATGCCCTCCCATGCGCGCAGCATCGGCCGGCCCGCACCGGCCGCCCCACATCGACCGCCCCACATCCAAAGCCCACATCAATCGGCTCACATCAGTTGGCCCACATCAGTTGGCCTACATCGACACCAGGACACGACCATGAACACGCTCAAGTCTCGCGTCACCGAAGACATGAAAGCCGCGATGCGGGCCAGGGAAACGGCGCGGCTGTCGACGATCCGGCTGCTGCTGGCGGCGATCAAGCAGCGCGAAGTGGACGAGCGCAAGGACCTCACCGACGCCGAAGTGCTGGCGGTCATCGACAAGATGATCAAGCAGCGCAAGGACTCGATCACGCAGTTCGACGCGGGCAAGCGGCCCGACCTGGCCGACGCCGAGCGCGCTGAAGTCGTGGTGCTGAGCGCCTACCAGCCTGAGCAGATGAGCGATGCCGACGTAGACGCCGCGATCGCCGCGGCGATCGCGTCGACCGGTGCGGCCGGACCCGCCGGGATCGGCAAGGCGATGGCCGTGTTGAAGGGCCAGCTGTCCGGCCGCGCTGACATGTCGGCGGTGTCGGCCAAGGTCAAGGCGGTGTTGGCGACCTGAGGCGGCCTAGGTCGACCTGAGGCGGCCTGAGGCGAACTGAGGCAAATTGAGGCGTCCCGAGCGCGTGCAACCGGGCCAGGTCGCCGCGCGCGACCGTCCGGC
>JBEPUI010000129.1:0-5874 GCA_041691615.1 Pseudomonadota bacterium | reverse complement strand
TACCGGATCGCGCTCGCCAACGGCTACATTGCCAATACCTGGCGCATTCAGATGATCAAGACAGCCAAGGCTTATGCCGCGCAGCCCGAAGTGGCGGCCAAGCTCAAGGAATTCAAGGTCGTCTCCACCGGCGAAGACGTCGCCGCGCAGATTGCGGCGATCAACAACTTCATCGACTCCGGCTACGACGCGATCGTGGTGAATGCGCAGAATCCGGCGGCCTTCAGGCCGGTGATCAAGCGCGCCAACGATGCGGGCGTCGTACTGGTGGCGTTCGACAACATTCTCGACACGGAAGAGGCGATCAACGTCAATGTCGACCAGAACGGCCTCGGCAAGTACTGGGCCGAATGGCTGGTGAAGAACGTGCCGAACGGCGGCAAGGTGCTCGAGGTGCGGGGTGTCTCGGGAACCTCGGTCGATCGCGATCGGCATGAGGGCATCCAGCAGGTATTGAAAGCGTCAGGCAAGAAGTGGGACACGGTCGAAGTGATCGGTAAATGGGACGATCCGACGGCGCAGAAGGTGACGGCCGACGCGATCGCCGTGCACAAGAAGTTCGATGGCATCACCGCGCAAGGCGGCGACACTGGCGTCGTGCAGGCGATGATCGACGCCAAGCATCCGTTCGTGCCCTTCGGCGGCGAAACCGAGAACGGATTCCGCAAGTTCTGCAGCAAGTACGGCGCGCAGGGGCTCAAGTGCGCGTCGGCCGGCACCGGGCCGGCCCAGGTCGCGGTGGCAATCAAGACCGCGATCGCGGCGCTCGAAGGCAAGGTCGTGCCGCAATCGGTGAAGTTGCCGCTCGCGAAAGCAGAATACCCGAACATGAAGGAAGGGTCCGACTTCTACCCCGCGCAGAGCGACAACTTCTTCGTCGGCAACGCGTTCCCCACCTGCGGCATCAACTTCACCGCGCAAGAAATCATGGGGCAGAGCGAAGCGAACAAGTAGCAGAGGGTGCGGGGATCCCGGTCCCCGCATTCGCCCATGAGCGCCTTGGGATGGCCATGCGGCCCATGCCGCAGGTGCGCGGCAACGTGAGGGGCCCATTGTGAGCCTGTTCGTCATGCAAGGCGTCTCCAAGCGCTATGGCGGCGTGCACGCGCTGCGGGACGCCGCGTTGGTGATCGAGCCCGGCCGCATCCATGCGGTACTCGGCGAGAATGGCGCGGGCAAGTCGACGCTGATCAAGATCATGGCGGGCGTCGTCGCGCCCGACGAAGGCCGCATGCTGCTCGACGGGCAACCGGTCTCGTTCGCGTCGCCGGCCGCGGCCAATGCGGCCGGCATCGCCTGTATCTTCCAGGAACTGTCGCTGATCCCCGATCTTTCGGTGGCGGACAACATCGCGATAAGCAACCCGCCGCGCCGCTTCGGGCTGATCGACCGAAGAGCGCAGCGCCGCATGGCCGAGGAGGCGCTGGCGCGCGCGGGCGCCGACAACATCCATCCAATGGCGCTGGTCAAGGATCTGTCGCTGTCGCGGCGGCAGATGGTCGAGATCGCCAAGGCGCTCGCCCGAAAGCCGCGGATCCTGATCCTCGATGAAGCCACATCGGCGCTGACCGCTGCCGACGTCACCCGGATCTATGGCGTGCTGAAGCGGCTGCGCTCGGAAGGACTCGCGCTGGTCTACATTTCGCACCGGATGCACGAGATCGTCGAGTTGGCGGACGAGTGCACGGTGTTTTGCAACGGCCGCAGCGTCGCCAGTTTCGCTGCGGGCGTGAAGACCGACAATGAAATCGTCGAGCTGATGATCGGCCGCGAGTACAACGCCGCGTTTCCGTCTCGCGTGGCGCGCGTGGCGAGCAATGCGGCGCCGCTGCTCGAGGTGCGGCACCTTGGCTGGACCGGCCGACTCAACGACATCTCGTTTCAACTGCGCGCCGGCGAGGTGATCGGCCTCGGCGGACTCGATGGCCAGGGCCAGCGCGAGTTGCTGCTGGCGCTGTTCGGAGTGCTGCACGCGACGACGGGCGAGGTGCTGGTCGATGGACGGCCGATGACCATCAGTGGTCCGCATGCCGCGAAGCGCAAGAATATCGGCATGGCGCTGATCCCCGAGGACCGCAAGACCGAGGGCCTGATGCTGCCGATGTCGGTGCGCGACAACCTCTCCTTTGCAGCGCTCGGAACGTTGTCGCGCTGGGGCATCATCGACAGGCCGGCCGAACGCGACGCTGTCGAGCGGATCGTGCGGCTGCTTGCGGTGCGCACCGACGGCACCGAAATGCAGGCCGCGTCTCTCTCCGGAGGCAACCAGCAGAAGCTCGTCATCGGCAAGTGGTTGATGATGGCGCCGCGCATCGTCCTGTTGAACGATCCGACGCGCGGCATCGACGTCGGCACCAAGCAGGAGATGTATCTGCTGCTTCGCGAACTCGCCGGCGCCGGCGCGGCGATTCTGTTTTACTCGACCGATTACGACGAGCTGGTCGGCTGCTGCGACCGTGTGCTGGTGATGTACGACGGCGCGGTCAAGTGCGAACTGACAGGTGCCGAGATCACCGAACGCGCGCTGATCAGCAATGCCTTGAACATCGGTGCAGAAATCGTCAAAGGCCACGCAATGCAGGCGACCGCGACGTGAGCGGCGACTGGTCCTATGGTCTGCGCGAGCACAAGGGTACGCTGCTCGCGTTCGCGGCCTTCGTCATGATGTTCACGATCTACGCGACCAACCATCCTGCGGGCCTCAATGCCAACGTCGCGACGACCGCGGCCAACAAGGGCGTACTGCTCGCGATCGTCGCGATGGCGCAGACGCTGGTCGTGCTCACGTCGGGCATCGACCTGTCGGTCGGCATGGTAATGGTCCTCGCCAATTGCCTTGCCTCGTGGACCGTGGTCGGCTCGCCGCTGATGACAACGCTGGGCGTGCTGGAAGTTCTGCTCGCCGGTAGCGTTTGCGGCGCAATCAACGGGCTCATCGTGATCTACGGACGGCTGCAGCCGATCGTCACGACCATCGCCACCGGGTCGGTGTTTTACGGGGTCGCGCTCGCGCTGAGACGCGTTCCCGGCGGCGACGTCAACGCATCGCTGGCCGATGCGCTCACCGGCCAGTTGCCCGGCGGCGTGCCAGCCAGCCTGGCGCTGCTGCTTGCGCTGGTTGCGATCGTATGGCTGCCTTACCGGCGCTCTGCGATCGGCCGCGCCGCCTATGCGGTCGGATCCTCCGAGGTCGCTGCCTACATGTCGGGGGTACCGATCCGCCGTGCCAAGTTCGTCGCCTACACGCTGTCGGGGCTGCTCGCCTCGGTGGCCGGGCTGTTCCTCACCTTCATCACCTACACGGGAGAAGCATCGGCCGCCAACGGCAGTACCTACACGCTGTATTCGATTGCCGCGGTGGTGCTTGGTGGCGTCTCGCTGTTCGGCGGCTCTGGCAGCGCGATCGGCGCGATATTCGGTGCGCTGATGTTCCGCACCATCGGCGACCTGCTCTTTGTATTCAACGTGGAACCGTTGTGGCAGCCACTGTTCCAGGGCGTGGTGCTCGTCGCAGCGGTGTGCATGGGCTCGGTCCGGCTGCTGCGCATCCGCAACCGTCTCGACTTGTATGGCTGAGGCACCCGGTCCGGCGAGGCGCTCGCTTGGCATGTTACGCGGCCGCTTGGGCAACATGTGCCGACACGTCGACCCGGCCATTGCCTGTGCATTCGGCTGCATCGTCGTCGTGCTGCTGATCGGCAGCCTCTATTCGACCAATTTCCTGTCGCCGGAATACCTGCTACAGCAGCTAAAGGTCGCTTCCTTCCTCGGCGTCATCGCGACCGGAATGATGATCGTCATCCTGTTGGGCCAAATCGACCTGTCAGTGCCATGGGTCGTCGCCGTCGGCGGCATGATGGCGACAGCGGCCACCGGCTGGGGGCCGGTCGGCGAGGTACTGGCGATTCCGGTCGGCATAGGTTGCGGCATTGCGCTGGGACTGGTCAGCGGTGTCGGCGTGGCGTTCCTGCGCATCCCGTCGATGGTCGTCACCCTGGCGGTGAACGCGGTCGCTCAGGGACTGATGGTCGTGCATACCGGGGGCTTCTCGCCGCAGGACTCGTCGTCGCTGGCGATGCGCTTCATCGCCACGGGCCACACCCTGCTCGGCATTCCGAATGCGTTGCTGGTGTGGGTTGCGATCGGGGCCGCCGCGGTTTTTCTGCTCACCCGCACGACGTTCGGCCGAACGGTCTATGCGATCGGTAACCGCGAGCGTGCCGCTTACCTCTCCGGCGCGCGCACGCGCACGGTCGTGATGGCGGCGTTCGCGATCTCCGGGGGCCTCTCTGCCTTCGGCGGCGTGCTTCTCGCCGGCTACGCGAGCAAGGCTGCCCAGGCGATGGGCGATCCCTATCTGCTGCCGGCGATCGCCGCGGTGGTGCTCGGCGGCACTTCGATCCTCGGTGGGCGCGGGAACTATCTCGGCACGGTGGCCGGCGTCATCCTGATCACGCTGCTGCAGTCGATCTTGTCAGTGATGCAGATGGAGGAATTCGGCCGCCACATCACCTATGGCGTCGTGATTGTCGCGATGCTGTTGATCTATGGCCGCGGCCGGCGGCATTCGGATTGATCGGAGCACGCCACCATGGCACTGAAGCTCACACCCAGTTTCGAAGTCATCGATCCGCGCTTTCAGAGGCTGGCATTGCCGTACGTGCATGTCGATAAGCTCTACACCGGTTGCCGCTGGGCCGAGGGACCCGCGTGGTTCGCGGCCGGGCGCTATCTCGTCTGGTCCGATATCCCGAACGACCGCATGCTGCGCTGGGACGACACCGACGGCTCCGTCTCGGTATTCCGCCAGCCGTCGATGAACAGCAACGGCCACACCGTCGACCCGCAAGGCCGGCTGGTCTCGTGCGAACACCGCAGCCGCTGCGTGTCGCGCACCGGGTTCGACGGCAGCCGTACCGTGCTGGCCGACCGCTACAACGGCAAGCGCTTCAACTCGCCGAACGACGTGGTGGTCAAGAGCGACGGCAGCATCTGGTTCAGCGATCCGAGCTACGGCATCGACTCGGACTACGAAGGCGACGCGGCACCGAGCGAGATCGGTGACTGCAACGTCTACCGCATCGATGGAGCGAGCGGCCGCGTCACCATCGTCGCCTCGGACTTCGTGCAGCCAAACGGCCTGGCGTTCTCACCTGACGAATCGCTGCTATACATCGCCGACACGGGCCTCACGCACAAGGTCAACGGGCCGCATCATGTGCGGCGCTTCAAGGTGTCCGCAGACGGCTGCTCGCTCGCGGGGGGCGAGGTATTCTCCGTTTGCCCGGTGGGCCTGTACGACGGCTTTCGCGTGGATGCGCACGGCAACCTGTGGACGTCGGCCGGCGATGGCGTGCACTGCATCGCCACCGATGGTTCGTTGCTTGGCAAGATCCTGATTCCCGAATCCGTTGCCAATGTTTGTTTCGGCGGCCCGAAACTCAATCGCTTGTTCATCTGTGGCACCACGTCGATTTATTCGGTGTTCCTGAACACGTGCGCGGCGAATGTATTGGGCGCTCCCGTTGCTAGCGATCATATCGGAGCGAATCGCCGACAGTCCGGGTGACTTCGAGGAAGCCTCGAGTTCTACGGCATCAAGATGATGTGAAGTACCGAGCACTGACGTCGTGATTGCGGCTCTGCTGACGGCAGACCCCGACTTCGCTGCGGTACCGATACTCGACGGCATGTGCCGCGGCGTGTTCCCGGTTCTGCTCTCACCTGCTCTTCTGGCCGACCTTGTGTGGTCGCTGGTCGAGAGTGATCGAGCCATGTCTTTCGATTGGCAGCCCGGTCGCGAAACTGCAAGCGCGAAAAACGTCTACTGCGCGGACGCGCTTTCGCTGGATTCGATGGATGCCAGGACGATTC
>JBEPUI010000128.1:0-5953 GCA_041691615.1 Pseudomonadota bacterium | reverse complement strand
GTCGACATGATGGTCGGCGCGCTGACCGATCCGTTCGACACCGTGCACATGGGCATCACCGCCGAGAACGTCGCCAACAAATGCGGGCTGACACGCGAGCAGCAGGACGCGTTCGCGGTCGAAAGCCACAAGCGTGCCGCCGCGGCGCACGCCGCCGGTCATTTCAAGAGCCAGATCGTGCCGGTGGAGCTGAAGAGCAAGAAGGGTCCGACCCAGTTCGACACGGACGAGCACGTGCGCGGCGAATCGTCGATGGAGAGCATGGGCAAGCTGCGCGCGGTGTTCGTCAAGGACAACGGCACGGTCACCGCCGGCAACGCTTCAGGCATCAACGATGCCGCCGCGGCGCTGGTGCTGATGGAAAAGTCGGCGGCGCAGAAGCGCGGCCTCACGCCAATGGCGCGGCTCGTGTCCTATGGGCATGCAGGCATCGATCCGAAGATCATGGGACTCGGTCCGGTGTCGGCGGTGAAAAGCGCGCTCGCCAAGGCGGGCCTGAAGATCGGCGACCTCGACGTCATCGAATCCAACGAAGCGTTCGCCGCGCAGGCGCTCGGCGTGTCGAAGGACCTTGGCCTCGATCCGGCCAAGGTCAATCCCAATGGCGGCGCCGTCGCGCTCGGCCATCCGATCGGCGCCACCGGCGCGATCCTTACAATCAAGTGCATGTACGAGCTTCATCGCACCGGCAAGCGCTACGGCCTCGTCACGATGTGCATCGGCGGCGGACAGGGAATAGCCGCGATCATCGAGCGGATGTAACAGACGTAATTTGTTCGAGAAGCCTGTCGCCTGGAGGTTGCGGGATCTCCGGGCGCTTCGATAGCCGCCCATGGCATGGGTTCGCTCCCATCGATCAGCCGAACGCCTCGACCATTCTCTCGCGATGCGCGAAAGTCATTGGTCGCCTTGGCAATTGAGCGATCGTGGCTTATGCGGCCGAGGCCGTGGCGCGATTGGGTTGCGGTGCGTCGCGCACGATGCAGCGGAATCCGAGGTGGCAGGTCGACGTGTCGATCGCCTGCGGCATCCGCGCCGCCGGGCGATAGCGGCGGCAGTAATTCGGCGCGCACAGATACGAGCCGCCCTTCATCACCTTGCGCGGAATCTCGATGTCTGGATTGCGCGGATCGTGGCTGCCCTCGGAGTCGCCACCGCGCGGATTGTCGATGGTGCAGCAGGCCTTCTTGATCTTGGCGTGATCCTGGTACCAGTCCGTCGTCCATTCCCAGGTGTTGCCGGTCATCTCGAACAGTCCATATTCATTCGCCGGAAAAGTTTCGACCGGCGCAGTCCACTCGAAGCCGTCCTCGACAAAATTCTGCCAGGGGAATTCGCCCTGCCAGTTGTTCACCATCTGCCGGCCGCCCGGCGTGAGCGCTTCTCCCCAAGCGTACTCGGCGCCGTCGAGCCCGCCGCGCGCGGCGAATTCCCATTCCGCTTCGGTGGGCAATTCCTTGCCCGCCCATCGCGCATAAGCCTCGGCATCCTCGTAAGCGACATGCACGACCGGATGCTTCCACAACCCTTGCAGCGAACTCGCGGGACCTCGCGGATGACGCCAGTCGGCGCCCCGAACGTAGATCCACCAGTTGTAGTGATTGCGCAGGTCGACCGGGCCTTCGGATTTGCGGAACATCACCGACGACGGCCCGAGCAGTTCGGGTTTCGCGCCCGGGTAGTCGTCGAGGTTCGCTGGTCGCTCGGCAAGCGTCAGGTGGCCGGTGGCGTCGACGAAGGTTCGAAAATCGGCGTTAGTCACCGCATGCCGGTCCATCCAGAAGGGGTTGACCGCGCAGCGGTGCGCGGGCGCTTCTTCCGGGTAGTGATCGTTCGACCCCATCATGAAAGTGCCGCCGGGGATTGGCGCCATCCGTGCCGTGAGGGTTCGCAACGCGGGAGTTTGCGCATCGGCGTTAGTATCGTTCGCACTCAGTGTCATGTGTTTCGCCGCAAACGGCTCCCGGTGCCGGCCGTGCGCGCACGCGACTGCCCTGCCGTCGCGCCGCCGAGCGCGTGACCCGCGGGCAGACCGGTCAATCCGAGAAGTCGGGCCCGCCCGTATCGATCGCCTGCGCGTACAGCGTCTTGTAGCTGTCGACGATCGGAAAGCCGTAGATGTAGGCGTCGGCGGCGATCTTGCGTGCCTCGTCGGGTGTGGGTTGTGCGACTGCCGCTGGCGCAATGATCGCGACTGCCGCTGCCAGCAACCAATGCGCCATGCGCGCACACGAAATGGCGTACGCGCTCATGGTCTTGCAGCTGTGAAGGTGTGCGCCATGCGAATTACGGGTGTTGCTCGCGCGTTGATGTTGACGGAATCCGAACGCCAAGCATACCGGAATCCACAAGTTTGTGCGTTACAAAGCCGTCATCAGGTTGAGCGCGCCGATTGCCCGGTACGATCCGCGCAAACTACAGATTCGGTGCGAGGCGGCGCCGTGCGTCGGCAATCGCGACGCCGTCGCGCTGCGCGAAGTCGGCGAGCTGGTCGCTGCCGATCTTGCCGACGGCGAAGTAGCGCGCATCCGGATGCGCGAGGTAGAAGCCGGCCACCGAGGCCGCCGGCAGCATCGCAAAATTCTCGGTGATCTGCATGCCGAGCTTCTGCGCTTCCAGCAATTCGAACAGCGACCCCTTGACCGCGTGATCCGGACACGCCGGGTAGCCGGGTGCCGGACGGATGCCGCGATATTCCTCGCGCACCAGCGCTGCGGTGTCGAGCGATTCGTCCGGCGCATATCCCCACAGCTCGCGCCGCACTTTCGCATGCAGCCATTCGGCGAAGGCTTCGGCGAGCCGGTCCGCCAGCGCTTTCAGCATCAGCGCCGAGTAGTCATCCTTTTGCGCGGCGAACTCTGCGAGCTTGCGTTCGATGCCCACGCCGGCGGTCACCGCGAACGCGCCTGCGTGATCGCCGACCCCGGACGCGCGCGGCGCAACGAAGTCGGCGAGGCACCAGTTGGGCTTGCCCTCGGCTTTCTGCGTCTGCTGCCGCAGGTTGCGCCACGTCAGCGCCGCAGCCGTACGCGCGGGCGAATCGAACAGCACGATATCGTCGCCGTCGCTCGCTGCCGGCCAGACTCCCGCGACACCGTGCGCCGACAGCCAGCGCCCGTCGATGACCTGCTGGAGCATCGCCTTGCCTTCGGCGAACACGTTGCGCGCTGCTTCGCCGACCAGCGGATCGTCGAGAATCGCCGGATACGGCCCGGACAATTCCCACGCCTGGAAAAACGGACCCCAATCCATGTAGGGCACGAGCAGCGCCAGGTCGACGTTGCGAAACGGCCGCTTGCCGAGCAGCGTCGGCGTGATGGCCTGATAGCTTTTCCAGTCGGTCGCGAATGCATTGGCGCGCGCTGCCGCGAGACTGACCAGCTTCGGGCCTGTCTTGGACGCGTGTTGCGCGCGGACTTTCGCATAATCCGCTGCGACTTCGGCAATGAACCCGGGCTGGTGTTCCGCCGACAGCAGGCGCGTGGTCACGCCCACCGCACGCGACGCGTCGGGAACGTATACCGTGGGGCCCTGGTAGTGCGGCGCGATCTTGACCGCCGTGTGCACGCGCGACGTGGTCGCGCCGCCGATCAGCAGCGGCAACGTGAATCCCTCGCGCTGCATCTCGCCCGCGACGTGCGCCATTTCCTCGAGCGACGGCGTGATCAGGCCCGACAATCCGATCGCATCGGCGTTGTGCTCGCGCGCCGCGGCGAGGATTTTCTGTGCCGGAACCATCACGCCGAGATCGACGATGTCGAAGTTGTTGCATTGGAGCACGACGCCGACGATGTTCTTGCCGATGTCGTGGACGTCGCCCTTGACGGTGGCCATGACGATCTTGCCCTTCGACTTCGGCGCCGTTCCGGAGCGGCGCTTCTCCTCCTCGATGAACGGGATCAGGTAGCCGACCGCCTGCTTCATCACGCGCGCGCTCTTGACCACCTGCGGCAGGAACATCTTGCCGGCGCCGAACAGGTCGCCGACGACGTTCATCCCCGCCATCAGCGGCCCTTCGATCACTTCGATCGTCGCGCCGCCGCGTGCTTCGATCGCAGCGCGAGCTTCCTCAGTGTCCTCGATGATGAAGGTCGTGATGCCGCGCACCAGCGCATGCGACAGGCGCGCCTCGACATCGGTCGCGCGCCATGCAAGCTCCTCTTCGGGCTTCTTGCCGACGCTCCTGTACGTTTCGGCGAACGTGACGAGACGCTCGGTCGCGTCCGCGCGGCGATTGAGCACCGCATCCTCGACGTGCTCGCGCAGCACGGGATCGAGCTCGTCGTAGACGCCGAGCTGCCCGGCGTTGACGATGCCCATCGTCAGCCCGGCCTTGATCGCGTGGTAGAGAAAGACCGTGTGGATCGCCTCGCGCACAGGGTCGTTGCCGCGAAAGCTGAAGCTCACGTTGGAAATGCCGCCCGACAGCTTGGCGTGCGGCAGGTTGGCGCACACCCATGCGGCGGCGCGGATGAAGTCGACTGCGTAGTTCGAATGCTCGTCGATGCCGGTGGCGATCGCGAACACGTTGGGATCGAACACGATGTCCTCGGGCGCGAAACCCACGCGGTCGACCAGCAGGTCGTAGGCGCGGCGCATCACCTGGCAGCGGCGCTCGAAGGTGTCGGCCTGGCCCTTCTCGTCGAACGCCATCACCACGGCTGCGGCGCCGTATCGCTTGACCAATGTGGCCTGGCGCAGGAACTCGGCTTCGCCCTCCTTCATCGAAATGGAGTTGACGATCGGCTTGCCCTGCACGCATTTGAGGCCGGCCTCGATCACGTCCCACTTCGACGAGTCGATCATGACCGGAACGCGCGCGATGTCCGGCTCGGAGGCGATCAGCGACAGGAAGCGCACCATCGCCGCCTTCGAGTCGAGCATCGCCTCGTCCATGTTGACGTCGATCAGTTGCGCACCGCTTTGCACCTGCTGGCGCGCGACTTCGACGGCGCCACCGAAATCGCCGGCGAGGATCAGCTTGGCGAACGCCCGCGATCCGGTGACGTTGGTGCGCTCGCCGACGTTGACGAACAGCGCGTCATCCCCGATCGCCAGCGGCTCGAGGCCGGACAGCCGCAGGATGCGCGACGCCGTCATGCGCGAACGCCCATTGCGGCGATCACGCTGCCTGTTCGACCGGCATTTGCGACGGCACCCGATGCGGTGCAATGCCGTCGACCGCCTCGGCGATGGCGCGAATATGCTCGGGCGTGGTGCCGCAGCAGCCGCCGACGATGTTGACGAATCCCGCGCGCGCGAACTCCTGCAGCATCGCTGAGGTCTGCGGCGGCGTTTCATCGTAGCCGGTTTCCGCCATCGGATTGGGCAGCCCCGCATTCGGATAGCACAGCACGAACGTGTCGGCGACCCGCGCGATTTCCTCGATGTAGGGACGCATCAACGCCGCGCCCAGCGCGCAATTGAGCCCCACCGCCAGCGGGCGCGCGTGGCGGATCGAATTCCAGAACGCCTCGGGCGTCTGCCCGGACAGCGTGCGGCCGGATGCATCGGTGATGGTGCCGGAGACGAACAGTGGCAGGCGCTGGCCGCGGCGCTCGAACACGGATTCGATCGCGAACAGCGCGGCCTTGGCGTTGAGGGTGTCGAAGATCGTCTCGACCAGCAGGATGTCGGCGCCGCCGTCGATCAGCGCGTCGGCGCTTTCGGTGTAGGCGCTGGCCAGCTCGTCGAAATTGGTATTGCGCGCCCCCGGATCGTTGACGTCCGGCGAGATCGACGCGGTGCGATTGGTCGGCCCTAGCGCACCGGCCACGAAGCGCGGGCGCGACGGGTCGGCGCTGGTAGAACGGTCGGCGCAATCGCGGGCGATCGCCGCCGCCGCGCGATTGATTTCGCGCACCTGGCCCTGCATCGCGTAATCGGCCTGCGCGATGGACGTCGCGTTGAAGGTGTTGGTCTCGACGATGTCGGCGCCGGCGGCGAGGTAGGC
>JBEPUI010000127.1:0-6152 GCA_041691615.1 Pseudomonadota bacterium | reverse complement strand
TCCTCGTAGCCCTGGTTGCGGGTCTTGCCAAGCTTCGCGTTGAAATTGCGGGCACCCCGCGAGTCATGCCCTTGCCCGAGCGCCACATGCTGCGCCGGGTCGTACTTGATCCACAAGTGCCGGTCGTCGCCGGCCGCGGTGAGATCGGGACTCAGGCGCTCGACGAGCTCGGCGACGCTGGTCGTGTCGTATCGACCGGCCGCCTCGTTGGCCTTGAGTTTGGCGACGATGGATGCGCGCGCTTCGGGAAACACATAGTGCTTGCCGATCAGGTCGACCGCCTGGTCGACGACCCCGCGCGCCTCGGTGATGGACATGAACATGGGCATGGACATGGCAGGTGCTTCAGCGTGACTCGTGGCGGCGGCGATCAGCAACACGGCCGCGAGCCAGACGAAGCGTCGATTGATGGCGACCAGCAGCGCGGCCGCCAGCCAAATGAGGCGTCTAGGAACTGGCAATTTTCTCTCCTCGGGATCTTGCGTTGGGCGTGCTTGCGTCGAGTGCGACTTTCACACGCTCGGCCAGCGACGCTTCGCCCAGCGCGATTTCGATGCGTTCGATCTGCATCAGCAGATCGGATGCCGCCTCCAGGCACAGCAGCGTGGTCGCTTGCGCGATCGCCTGCCACAGCGGAAGCAGTTGCGCCACCGTGCGCTTGCCGCTCGCTGTCAGCTCGACGAGCAGCCGGCGCTGGTCCGCGCGGTCGGGCTTGGCACGGACGAGGCCGGCAGCGATCAGCTCGACGCGCAACTGGCTGACGGCGGCATGGGTGACGCCGATGAGCTCGGCGAGATCGCCGACGCTGAGCGTTCGATGGACATGCAGCGCGCTGACAATGGGAAACCAGCGCGGCTCGAAATTGATCGCGCGATCGCGATAGATGCCCTGCACCTCGCGATCGAGGCGGTCCGAGAGCCTGCGCAGCCGCGTGCCGAAGGCGGCGGCGCCGCGCTGGCGAATGAAGTCTTCCATGTTCAGGTAAGCGCTAACCGAATATTAGGTTAGAGCTTACATAAATGGCCGGCGGCTTGTCAACCCGTGCCTTGGCAGCGTTTGCTACCTGCGCAGCCCGCACTGCCGGCGCTGCCGCTGGCGGTCGTGCTCAGTCGTGCCGGGGGGGGGGCGTCGCTCAGGCGGGCCAGAAGCGCTTCGAAGCGATCCGCGCGCCTTCCGCCATTGCTGCGAGCTTCGCCCACACGACATCGGGATCGACCGCCGATTGCCCGACCCACGTGCCGTAGCCGCAGTCGCTGCCGGCCATGACGTTCTCGCGCCCGACGAGATTGGCGTAGCGGCTGATGCGCTGTGCGATCAGCTCGGGGTGCTCGACGAAGTTGGATTTCGACTCGATGACGCCGGGAATGAGCAGCTTGCCGTCGGGAAGCTTCACTGTCTCGAAGAGTTGCCACTCGTGGGCGTGACGCGGGTTCGCCGCCTCGAGCACGATGGCGCTGGGCCGCGCCTTGAACACGATGTCGATCACGTCGGCGAGCGGCACGTCGCAGTGGTGCGGACCTTCGTAGTTGCCCCAGCACAGGTGCATCCGCAGTCGCTCGGGCGGGATGCCGGCGAGCGCGTGGTTGAGCGCCTCGACGTGCAGTTCCGCCTGCTTGCGCCAGTCGGCGAGCGACAGGTCGGCGTGCTGGATGTGGCGGCCCATGCCGAGGTCGGGACAATCGACCTGCAGCGTGATACCGGCATCGGCGATCGTCCGGTATTCGTGCCGCATCGCATCGGCGATCGCGAACAGGTAGGCCTCTTCGCTCGGGTAGTGCTCGTTGCGGAAGAACAGCGATACGACACCCGGTGACGCGGCGGTCAGGAACGCATCGGTGGCGCCAGCCGCGGCAAGTGCCGCGTCGAGATGCAGCACGTCGGTGGCGGCCGCGCGCTCGTCGCGCACGGTGATCGGTCCATTGCAGGCGGGCGTCTTGCGCCGCGAGCGTCCCGGGTCGCCGAACACGCGCTTGGCGAGCCGCGGAAAGTCGCCGAGATCCTGGTAGACGAACGTGTTGCCTTCACCGCCGAATCCCGACAGCCGGTCCTTGATGTAGGTCGCGTAGCTGGGCTTGCTCATCTCGCCGTCGTCGACGATGTCGATTCCGGCGGCGACCTGCTTTTGCACGACGTCCGCCACGGCCGACGCAATCTGCCGCGACAGCGCCGCAGCATCCACCGGCACGCCTTCTTCCTTGGCGAACATCGCGCGCACCAAGTCGTCGGGGCGCGGCAGGCTGCCGGTGTGCGTGGTGAGGAACCGCTCGGTGCTGCGCTTCATCCGGACTCTCCCGAGGCAATGCCGCCGCGACGGTTGGCGGCGCCGCGCTCATCCTACCGGACGGCGACCATTCAGGTGCGCGCGGGCTCCTATGCGGCGACCTTCTCGGAGCGCACCGCGGCAATCGGGATCACCGGCGAGCGCCATTGCGCGACAAGTTCCGCCTCCTGCGCCTTCACTTCGGCGACGAACTTGTCCTTGACGTGGCCATAGCCGCGGATGTGCTCCGGCAACGAGGCGATCGCGACCGCGAGCATGTGATTGGCGGGCGACAGCTTGCCCAGCAATTCGTCGATCAGCGCCTCATAGTCGGCGAGCAGCTGGCGCTCCATCTTGCGCTCGGCGGTGCGGCCGAAGATGTCGAACGCGGTGCCTCGCAGACCCTTGAGCCGCGCCAGCATGCGGAACGCCGACATCATCCACGGGCCGTACTGCGACTTCTTCACGCGGCCGGTGTGCGGGTCCGGTCCGTTGGTGAGCGGGGGCGCGAGATGATAAGTGATCTTGTAGTCGCCTTCGAACTGCGCGTCGACGCGCGCGAGGAAGTCGGTCTGTGCATACAGCCGGCCGACTTCGTACTCGTCCTTGATCGCACGCAGCTTGAAATCGTAGCGCGCCACCGCCTCGGCGAGCTTGGTCGAGCCGGGCACCTTCGCCGCCTCGACTTCGCGCACGCGCGCCACACGGTCCGCATACACCTTGGCATACGCCGCATCCTGGTAGTCGGTCAGGAACGCGACGCGGCGCGTGATCATTTCATCGAGCGACTGCGACAGCACTTGCGTCTGCGGTCGCGCTTCGCGCGGAAATGCAGCCGCCTCGACCTTGGGCAGGTCGATCGCCGCGAAGCGTCCCCAGCGAAACGAGCGCTTGTTGGATTCGATCGCCGTGCCATTCAGTTCGATCGCCCGCATGATCGACGCCTCGTGCAGCGGGATCAGTCCGCGCTGGTACGCATAGCCGACCATGAACAGGTTGGTGGCGATGGAGTCGCCCATCAACGCGGTGGCGATGCGCGTCGCATCGAGGAACTCGGCGTCGCCAGGCGCCACCGAGTCCTGGATTTCCTGCTCCATCGAGCCGCGCGGAAACACCAGGTCGGGCTTGCGCGTGAAATCTGCGGGCATCACCAGCGCGGTGTTGACCAGTGCGCGCGTCGTGCCCTTTTGCATCTTGGCGACCTGTTCCTCGCCGACGCCCGTGATGATGTCGCAGGCGAGCACCGCGCGCGCTTCGCCGGCGGCGATGCGGGTCGCGTACATGTCTTCGGGCTTGTCGCCGATGCGGATGTGCGACACCACCGAGCCGTTCTTTTGCGCGAGGCCGGTCATGTCCAGCACCGATGCACCCTTGCCTTCGAGGTGCGCGGCCATGCCGAGCAGCGCGCCGATCGTCACCACACCCGTGCCGCCGATGCCGGTGACGACGATGCCGTAGGGCGTCGTGGTGTCCGGGATCACAGGATCGGGCATCGCCGGGAATTCACCGGCGTCGGCTTTCGCGGGCTTGCGCAGCGTGCCGCCTTCGACGGTGACGAACGACGGGCAGAAGCCGTTGACGCAGGAGTAGTCCTTGTTGCACGACGACTGGTCGATCGCGCGCTTGCGGCCGAACTCGGTCTCGACCGCGGCCACCGACACGCAATTGGACTTGACGCCGCAATCGCCGCAGCCTTCGCATACCAGCTCGTTGATGAACACGCGCTTCGGCGGGTCGACGAGCTTGCCGCGCTTGCGGCGGCGGCGCTTCTCGGCAGCGCAGGTCTGGATATACAGCAGCACCGTGCAGCCTTCGGTGTCGCGCAACTCGCGCTGCACGGTGTCCAGGTCGTCGCGATGGTGGACCTTGATGGCGGAATCGAAGTGACCGGCCGGATAGTTCTCCGGCTCGTCGGTGACCACGACCACTCGCGTGACGCCTTCGGCGGTGACCTGCTTCGCGATGGCGGCCGGCGACAGCGGGCCATCGACCGGCTGGCCGCCGGTCATCGCGACTGCGTCGTTGTAGAGAATCTTGTAGGTGATGTTGACCTTGGCGGCGACCGCGGCGCGGATTGCCAGCAGGCCGCTGTGGTAGTACGTGCCGTCACCGAGGTTGGCGAAGATGTGCTTGGTCTCGGTGAACGGCGCCTGGCCGATCCACGGCACGCCTTCGCCGCCCATGTGCGTGAACGTCGACGTGTCGCGGTCCATCCAGATCGTCATCACGTGACAGCCGATGCCCGCCGTGGCGCGGCTGCCTTCGGGGACGACCGTCGACGAATTGTGCGGGCAGCCGGAGCAGAACCACGGCGTGCGCGCGATCGCGATCCTGGTGCGAGCGAGCGAGGCTTCCTTTTGGTTGATCCAGTCGACGCGCGCGCGCAGTTTTTCCATCGTGCGCGGATGCAGGTCCAGGCGCTGGATGCGTTGCGCGATCACGCGCGCGATCATCGCCGGCGTGAGCTCGGACGACGCAGGCAGCAGCCAGTCGCCGTGCGGTCGTGTCCATTCGCCCTTTTCGTCGAACTTGCCGACGACACGCGGGCGCACATCGTCGCGCCAGTTGTAGAGCTGTTCCTTCAGCTGGTACTCGACGAGCTGGCGCTTTTCCTCGACGACGAGGATTTCCTCGAGGCCTTCTGCGAACTGGCGCACGCCTTCGGGCTCGAGCGGCCAGGGCATCGCCACCTTGAACACGCGGATGCCGATATCGGCGGCGTCGGCCTCGGTGATGCCGAGGTCGTCGAGCGCCTGGCGCACGTCGAGGTAGCTCTTGCCGCTGGTGATGATGCCGAGGCGCGGCTTCGGGCTGTCGATGACGATGCGGTTCAGCTGGTTGACGCGCGCGTAGTGCAACGCCGCGTAGATCTTGTAGTCCTGCATCCGCGCCTCGGTGGCGAGGAATGCATCGGGCCAGCGGATCGAGACGCCGTCGGGCGGCAATGGGAAGTCGGTGGGAATTTCGATCTGCACGCGCGCGGGGTCGATGTAGACCGACGCGGAGCTTTCGACGGTGTCGGACACGCACTTGAAGCCGACCCAGCAACCCGAATAGCGCGACATCGCCCAGCCGTGCAAACCGAGGTCGAGGATTTCCTGCACCGACGACGGGTACAGCACCGGAATCATCGCCGCAGAGAACTGGTGGTCGGATTGGTGCGGCAGCGTCGACGACTTGGCCGCGTGGTCGTCGCCCGCGAGCACCAGCACGCCGCCATGCTTGGAGGTGCCGGCGAAATTGGCGTGCTTGAACACGTCGCCGCAGCGGTCGACGCCGGGACCCTTGCCGTACCACATCGCGAACACGCCATCGACCTTCGCGCCCGGGTACAGGTTCACCTGCTGCGAGCCCCAGATCGCGGTCGCGGCCAGGTCTTCGTTGAGGCCGGGCTGGAACTTGACCTTGGCGCGGTCGAGGAACTTGGAGGCGCTCCACAGCGCCAGGTCGAGACCACCCAGCGGCGAGCCGCGATAGCCCGAAACGAAGCCCGCGGTGTTGAGCCCGGCGACCTGGTCGCGCTGCTTTTGCAGCATCAACAGGCGCACCAGCGCCTGCACGCCGGTCAGGTAGACGCGGCCCGTGTCGAGCGCGTATTTGTCGTCGAGGGAAACGTCGCGCAGCGCGACGGGATTGGCAACGGCGGTTGCAGCAGATGACATCGGTCGGACTTTCGTAAACTCGTGGTTTCGAAGAACCCGCTAACGGCCATAGCGTAGGCCTCGGCAGGTGTGCTCGCAACCGCGGCTTGTGGCCGGGGCGGAGGATCGGCGCGCATGATACGCCAGCCACATGGGGGCGTCCATCGGATTCGACCAGTACGGTCGTGCAACGCGCGGGCGATCGGCGGCGGTCCGCGGCGTCCGAAGAAGCGGATGCTGCCGCGCCGCGC
>JBEPUI010000126.1:0-6155 GCA_041691615.1 Pseudomonadota bacterium | reverse complement strand
GATCGAGTCCAGCTCCGATCCATCGATCGAGCCTGGTTCCGATCCATCGATCGAGTGCAGCAAAGATCGTGGTTTCTACCCAGGTGCGGGTCGCGTAGGTCAGTCGTCTTGACGAAACGGTGTCGCACGCTCGAGCTCGTCGCGCATGTGCGCGATGTCGACGCGCTCGCTGGCGCAGAACTCGGCGATTGCGGCCGCGAAGTCGGCGTCGCCAATTGCATGAGCCGAATGCGTGGCCATCGGCGTCAATCCGCGCGCGAGCTTGTGCAGGCCCTGCGCGCCGCCTTCGAACGTCGCGATCCGCGACTCGATGCAGAACTCGATCGCCTGGTAGTAGCAGGCCTCGAAGTGCATCCCCGGCAAATAGCCAAGCGCTCCCCAGTAGCGGCCCCATAGCGTGGTCGGGGAAAAGATATCGAAAGCCGCGCATACCGGCTGGTCTTGCAAGCGGCCGATGACCATCAGCAGGTGTTGCGGCATGGTCGCGGCGAGGCGCGCGAAAAAATCGGCGGTCAGGTACGGCGTCGAGCCGTGCGCCGCGTAGGTGTTCTGGTAGCAGCGGTAGAACAGCGCCCAGTCGGCGGCGCGGATATCGTCGCCGCAACGGCGCTCGAACGTGACGCCCTGCTCGGCCAGCTTGCGACGCTCCTGGCGAATCTTCTTGCGCTTGTCGTGGTTGAACGCCGCGAGATAGTCGTCGAAGCTCGCATAATCGCGATTCGACCAGTGGAACTGAGTGCCGCTGCGCGCGATCATGCCGGCGCCATCGCAGGTCGCCTTGTCGCGCGCCGTCGTGAAGAGCACATGCAGTGACGAGAAGGCGCCGCTTCGCACATCGGCAAGTGCACGCGCGAGCAACGCCTGGCGCGTCGCTTCCCCTTCGCCCAGCAAGCGATCGCAGGTTACCGGCGTGAACGGCACTGCGCTGACCAGCTTTGGGTAATAGCGGCGGCGATGCCGGCGGTAGGCGTCGGCCCACGCCCAGTCGAACACGTACTCGCCGTAGGAGTGCGACTTGGCGTACAGCGGCATCGCACCGGCCAGCGCATCGGCGCGCCACGCGGTGAGATAGCGGGGTACCCAGCCGCTGTCGCGCGACGCGCATCCGGATTCGTGCAGCGCCGCGAGGAATGCATGCGACAACAGCGGATGCGAGCCCGACAGCCGGTTCCATGCATCGGCGTCGACATCGGTCACGTCGACGTCGTCGCGAATCAGCAGCCTGTGCGGCTGCGGTTGCGGCGCCGCGTTCGAAGGGTTGGAGTTGACAGCCAAGAGATGCGGCGGGTGCGGTCCCGAAAGCGCCAAGCATAGCGCGCGGCGATGGACGCGCATCTGCTAACATTGCCTGCATGCAGATCGCGATCGCGCAACTCGATCAGGTCATCGGCGATCTACCCGGCAATGCGCGACGCATTCTCGACGCGTCGGCCGCTGGCGCGCGCGCCGGCGCCGGCCTGGTGGTGACCCCCGAACTGTCCCTCTGCGGCTATCCGCCCGAAGACCTGTTGTTGCGCCCGGCATTCGTCGATGCCTGCGCCAGCGAGCTCGCAGCGCTTGCCGCAGCCGTGCGGGGTACTACATTGCTGGTCGGTTTTCCCGAGCGACACGAACGTGGGCGCGCCAACGCGCTGGCCGTGATCCGCGACGGGCAGGTGATCGATGTCTATCGCAAGCAATGCCTGCCCAACTACACGGTGTTCGACGAAGACCGGTACTTCGAGCCGGGGACCTCGCCCTGCGTAATCGAAGTCGGCGGCGTAAACGTGGGTCTCCTCATCTGCGAGGACATCTGGTTCGATGGGCCCGCACGGCAAGCGCGCGACGCCGGTGCCGAATTGCTGGTCGTTTCCAACGGCTCGCCTTGGCACACGGGGCAGCAGGCACAACGCATGGCGCAGGTTCGTGCCCGTGCGAAGGAAACGGGACTGCCGCTGCTCTACGTCAATCGCGTCGGCGGACAGGACGAGCTGGTGTTCGACGGCGCATCGTTTGCGCTCACGGCGACCGGAGAGGTCGCGCAGCAATTGCCGGCGTGGAAGGAAACCTTGGCAATCGCCGATTTTGAGCACGGAGCCTGGAAGCCGGTGCGCGGCGACCTGGATGCGCGGCTCGAGGCGAACGTCTACGCGGCGCTGGTGATGGGCGTGCGCGACTACGTCGACAAGAATCACTTTCCAGGCGTACTGCTCGGCTTGTCGGGAGGCATCGATTCGGCGCTGACGCTGGCGGTCGCCGTCGATGCGCTCGGTCCGGCGCGCGTGCGCGCATTGATGCTGCCGTCGCGCTACAACGCGCAGATCAGCCTCGACGATGCGCGCGAGATGGCCGCCATCGTCGGCGTGCGATACGACGAAATCGCCATCGAAGCGCCGTTCAACGCGTTCCTGTCGGCGCTGGCCACGGACTTCGCCGGCCTTCCCATCGACGCCGCGGAGGAAAACATCCAGGCGCGCATCCGCGGCACGCTGCTGATGGCGTTGTCGAACAAGCACGGTTCGATCGTGCTGACCACCGGCAACAAGTCCGAGATGGCGGTGGGTTATGCGACGCTCTACGGCGACATGGCCGGCGGCTTCGCGGTGCTGAAGGACATCGCAAAGACGCTGGTCTTCCGGCTCGCGCGCTATCGCAACGAAGCGGGCCGCGTCATCCCCGAGCGGATCATCACGCGACCGCCGTCCGCCGAGCTGCGCAGCGGCCAGAAAGACCAAGACTCGTTGCCGCCCTATGACGTCCTCGACGCCATTCTCGAGGCGTATGTCGAGCACAACGAGAGTCCCGCGCAGATCGTCGCGCGCGGCCATGCGGCGGAAGACGTCGCCAAGGTCGTGAGGCTGATCAAGATCAATGAATACAAGCGGCGCCAGGCGGCGGTGGGCATCCGCATCACGCCCCGCGGTTTCGGCAAGGACTGGCGCTATCCGATCACGTCGGCATGGAACGATTGGCGCACGATCGACACGGCGCCGGGCACGCCGCGCGCCGCGCCGTTGGTGTAAGCTCGCGCCGATACGCCAGGGTTCGCGCCAGCCATGAAGAAAATCGAAGCGGTATTGAAGCCCTTCAAGCTCGACGAGGTGCGCGAGGCGCTTTCCGAACTCGGCGTCTCCGGGCTGACCGTCACCGAAGTCAAGGGCTTCGGCCGGCAGAAAGGTCACACCGAGCTCTATCGCGGCGCGGAATACGTCGTCGATTTCCTGCCCAAGGTCAAGGTCGAGGTGATCGTCCAGGACGCGCTGGCCGACCGCGCGATCGAGGCGATCGTCAAGGCGGCGCGCACCGGCAAGATCGGCGACGGCAAGATCTTCGTGACGCCCGTCGAGCAGGTGATCCGTATTCGCACCGGCGAGTCGGGCGACGACGCGATCTGACTTTTCAACGCGTCGCGCGGTGCGATACCGCGGCGCCCATGCGGGAGGGTCGTTGTGTCATTCGGATCGGAATTCAGGGCGTTCGCATTGAAAGGCAACGTCGTCGATCTCGCCGTCGGCGTGATCATCGGCGCGGCGTTCGGCAAGATCGTCGATTCGCTGGTCAAGGACTTGATTATGCCGGTCATCGGGCGGATCTTCGGTGGCCTCGATTTCTCCAGTTACTTCATCATGCTCGCAGCCCCGCCGGCCGGATACACGGGCCCGATGACCTACGATGCACTGACGAAAGCGGGCGTGCCGCTGTTCGCATACGGCAACTTCCTGACGATACTGCTGAACTTCGCGATCCTGGCGCTGATCATTTTCCTGATGATCAAGAAATTCAATTCGATGAAAAGCAGGCTCGACGCACCTGTTGCGGCGCCTGCGACGCCCGAGGACATCGTGCTGCTGCGGCAAATTCGCGATTCGCTGCAAAAATAACAAGTCCGCGGCTTCGCGATCGCCTGCGAAGCCGCCCGATGGACGTTTATCACGGAGGAGCAATGAAGGCATTCGTAAAGTGGCTGGCCATGGCCGCCGTCGTGTCGATGGCGAGCGCGGCGCAAGCCGACATCAACATCGGCGTCACGCTGTCGGCAACCGGACCGGCAGCGTCGCTGGGCATCCCGGAGAAGAACACCCTCGAGCTGCTGCCGCAATCGATCGGCGGCGAGAAGATCAACTGGACCGTGCTCGATGACGCGTCGGACACCACCAAGGCTGTCACCAACACCCGCAAGCTGATCACCGAGGACAAGGCCGACGTGATCATCGGCTCGACGGTCACGCCCAACTCGCTGGCGATGGTGGACATCGTTGCCGACGCAGGCGTGCCGATGATCTCGATGGCTGCCTCGGCGCGCATCGTCGATCCCACCAATCCGCGTACCCACTGGGTGTTCAAGACGCCGCAGAGCGACACGCTGATGGCCGACGCGATCGCCGTCAGCATGAAGGCCAACGGCGTGAGGCGCCTCGGCTACATCGGGTTCAACGACGCTTATGGCGACAGCTGGCTTGCCGAGATGAAGCAGTCTGGCAAGACCGCGGGCATCGAGGTCGTCGATGCCGAAAAATACAACCGCAATGACGCGTCGGTGACGGGCCAGGTGCTGAAACTGATCGCCACCAATCCCGACGCGATCCTCGTCGGCGCGTCCGGAACCCCCGCCGCGACGCCGCAAAAGGAACTGGTCGCGCGCGGCTACAAGGGCAAGATCTACCAGACGCATGGCGTCGCCAACGCCGACTTCCTGCGCGTGGTCGGCAACGATGGCAACGGAACGCTGCTGCCGTCGGGACCTATGCTCGTGTACGAGCAGCTGCCCGATTCCAATCCGCTGAAGAAAAGCGCCGCCGCATACGTGACGCAGTATGAGAAGAAGTTCGGCACGCGTTCGACGTTCGGCGGTCATGCTTGGGACGCGTGGCAACTGCTGAACTACGCCATTCCGGTGGCGCTGCAAAAAGCCAAGCCGGGCACGCCCGCCTTCCGCACCGCATTGCGCGATGCGCTGGAGTCCGCCAATGTCGTCGGCGTGCACGGCGTGTTCGTGATGACGCCACACGATCATAACGGCCTCGACAATCGCGGCCGCGTGATGGTCCGGATCGACAACGGCAAGTGGGTGCTGCAAAAGTAACCGCCGCTTGGACCTGTCGATCGCCGCGCTGCTGGCGCAGGATGGCCTGACCAACGGCGCGATCTACGCGCTGCTCGCGCTCGCGCTGGTGCTGGTGTTCGCGGTCACCCGCGTGATCTTCGTTCCCGCGGGCGAACTGCTAACGATCGGCACGCTGACGCTGGCGGCGCTCGACCAGGGGCACATGCCCGGCACGATCAAGCTGGTGATCGGCGGCGCGGTGCTGGCCGGCGTGGTCGACGCTGCCAGCTGCATCGGCCGCCGTGAATTCGCGCGGATCCCGCTGCGCCTAGCGTTCTGGAGCGGCGTGCCGCTGGCGATCGCGGCCGCCGCCGCGTGGCTGTCGCCACAGAAGCTGCCGTTGCCTGCGCAAATCGCGGTCGCGCTCGCGCTCACCGGCGTGCTGGGGCCGTTGATCTGGCGCGTCGTCTACCAGCCGATCGCCGACGCGTCGGTGCTGGTGCTGCTGATCGTGTCGGTCGCCGTGCACTTCGTGCTGACCGGCCTCGGGCTCTACTTCTTTGGCGCGGAGGGCTCGAGAACACCTGCGTTCTCCAGCGCGTCGTTCTCGATCGGGTCGATGAACGTCAGCATGCAGAGCGTAATGGTGATCGCCACCAGCGCGCTCGCCATCGTCGCGCTCTACCTGTTCTTCGAACGGACCGTGTACGGCAAGGCGCTGCACGCCACTGCCGTCAATCGCCTCGGCGCGCGCCTGTGCGGCATCTCGCCCGATTTCGCCGGCGCATTGACGTTCACGCTCGCCGCGTTGCTATGCGCCTTCTGCGGCGTGCTGGTGGGGCCGATCACGACGATGTACTACGACTCGGGCTTCCTGATTTCGCTCAAGGGGTTCGTCGGCGCGATCATCGGCGGCCTGGTCAGCTATCCGCTCGCCGCCGCTGGCGCGTTGCTGGTGGGATTGATCGAGGCCTATTCATCGTTCTGGGCGAGCGCTTACAAGGAAGTGATCGTCTTCACGCTGATCATTCCCGTGTTGCTCTGGCGCAGCCTCTCCACCCATCATCATGAGGAGGACGAGTGAGCGCGCGGGGCGTGAGCCGAGTCCCGAAGGGCCGGCCGCGCGCGACCG
>JBEPUI010000125.1:0-6303 GCA_041691615.1 Pseudomonadota bacterium | reverse complement strand
ACCGCGCGCTGTGCGCTCACTTGCGCGCCGCCTTCTTCTTCGCGGGCTTCTTCGCGGCGGGCTTCGGCTTTGCCGTCGCCGCCGTATTCTTCGTCTTGGCTTTCGGTGCCGCCTTGGCCTTGGCTTTGGGTTTGAAGTCGCCCGGCTTCGGCAGCTTGGTCTTGGCGACGCGCGCGACCTCGAGAGTGAGGGCGGACGGTCCCTTCGGGCCGTAGGATTGGTAATTCCAATCGAGCGACAGCGCCGTGTACTTAGCCAACGCCTCGACCACCTGGCCGGGCTTGAGCTTGGCGACGCCGTTCCAGATGGTCAATTTCTCGCGCTCTTGATAGGCGTTCGCCTTCGGCACCAGGTCCTTCGGCAGGATCGCCTCGTGCGCCTTCTTGAGCGCGCCGTGGTCGTAGGTTGCCCGCGTCGTGCCGTCGATGAACCGGGTCAGCAGAATGCGCAGGCCGAGGTCGGTATTGGCGGCGACCGACGCGCGCACCGCGTCGTTGTAGGCGATGCGATAGCGCTTCTTGTGCGCCGGCTCGCCGGCAGGCCCACCCGAGCTGGCACCGGGCCTCGACGTCGAGACGCTCGTATTCGGGAAGGCGCCGCTCAGGGCGACGCCCGCGGCGCTGCGCAGCTTGGCTGCCCGATCGAGCCACACGATCGCCGTGCACTTCTCGCGGGCGACCTTGAACTTGCCCGCGGCGTTGCCCTTGTTCTCGTCGTTGCCGACGTAGCCGCCGGTATCGGCCCAACGCCAGTCGTAGACGTTCAACGCCTCGATGATCTTGGCGCCCGGCCACTCCTTGCGCAGCATGGCGAGCAGCTCGTCGCGCGCCGCGGCCTGCAGCTTGTTGAATTGCTCGACGTCAGTGAAATACCGCTTCTTGCCTTCGTCGTGCCAGCCGCCTTTGTACTTGGCGAGATCGAACGCGGCGGTTTCGGCCGGCACCAGCTCTTCGAGGATATGCTGGCGCAAATCGTCGGCCGACATGCCGTCGATCTCGTACTCTTCCGCGATCTCCTTCTGGACGTGCGCCGGCGCGGCGGCGAGTACCCGCGCCTTGTCGACCGACAGCTCGCCCTTCTCCACCATCTTGCGGAAGCCGGGGTCGAGGCGAGTGACCAGGGCCATGCGCTGGGCGACGAAACGGTCCGACTTGCCGATCGATCGACCGATCGCGGCGGCCGTCCACTTTTTCGGGTCCATCTTCTGCAGCGCGACGTAGGACGCGGCCTCCTCGAGCGGCTTGAGGTCGGCGCGCTGAAGGTTCTCGACGATCTGCGTGGCGAGCGCCTCGGCATCGGTCGCCGTCGTGATCTTGCACATCGCGCCCTCGGCCTTGAGCGTCTGCAGCGCACGCCACCGGCGTTCGCCGCCCATCAGCTCGTAGTGGCCGGCCTTCTTCGGGTGCGGCCGCAGGGTGAGGTTCTGCTGGAGGCCGCGCTCGCGGATGCTGTCGGCGAGCTCGGCCAGCCCTTCCTTGGCAAAGTCTTTGCGCGGGTTGAACGGCGAGGCGTGGATCTTGTCGAGGGCGACTAACTCGACGGTCGACGCCGGAAGATCGGCGCGCCCGCCGCCCTTGCCGCCTGGCGCGGTGGCGGGCGCAACGGGCGGCAAAATCTTGGCGAGCTGGTCGTCGGTGGCCGGCTTGGTAACTGAAAACGATTCCATGGCTAGTCCTCTTTTGGTGCGGTGAAATGGGCGTGGAGAAACGGACGGGACGCGGACGACGGTTGAGGTGGGATCGCCGCGGTGAGGCCGCGGCATGGCGCCGGTGCCTCGGCGGGCAACTGCTCGAGCAGCCGTTTGATTTCGGAAAGGTGCCAGCCGAGGCCGCGCAATTCGTGCGGCCAGGCCTCGGCGGTTGCCGTCGTCGGCCGGCCATGGCGGTCGAGATAGACGACGACGGTGCGCCCATCGGCGCGCCGGTAGATCGGGGCCACGTCGACGCCGCCAAAAGTCAGGAAGCGACGCGCGCCGGTCATTTGCTGCTGAGCGCTTCGCACAACCAGCCGAGCAGGCCGACGGCGACGAGTATCAGGACGAGCGCTTCCACTAGCGGGCACCGCCGAGCAGCGCGGCGGCGCGGGCGCCGACTTCGCCGAGCTCGCCGGCGCGGCTGCAGGCCTCGAGGCCGAGGTCGACGCGGTTCGATCGCACCGCGTCCTCGACGTTGTCGGCAATCATGCGAGCGGCGCGGGCGAGTGCGCGCAGCGTGTCGCGTTCCTTGGCCGTCATCGGCATGGTCGGCGACAAGAGACGGACGCCGGTGGTTGTCGGTTCACCGTGGGCGGCGGTCGGTGAAGGAAAGAACGTGTCCATGGATACCTCCGGGTTGGTGATCGGTCAGGACGTCATGCGCGCGAGGCCGGCGATGCGAGCGGCGTCGCGGCGATGCTTCGTGATTTCGGCGCCGGAAAATCCGCCGGCGAGCAAGTCGTCGTGCGTGACGTTGCCGTCCGCCGAGAAGCGGCGGAGCATCAGGTCGGCCATGCGGGCGCGGACGACGCGCTCGGGCTCGGGGCCAGGCAGGCGCATCATCGGCGCGAGGCCGGCCGGCAACTGCATGCGCTGCAGGCTGCCGTCGAGGGCCAGGCCATTGAGCGTGGCGCGCAACCTCTTGGGGTTGCCGGCGAGCCGGCCGATCATCGCGGCCACGCTCATGGTGAAGGCGTCGTCGCCCGAACGGCGTTCGGCCTCTGGTGCAATGGGGAGTGACACGGGCGCGCTCCTGAAAGGGAACGGCGGCTCGGGTCACGGTGTGCTTGTGAGGCTGTGACCAGGGCCGCCGGTCGGGCCGGGTGCCGGCTCGACGTCGCAAGCTATTACAAAACGTAACGGCCCGGTCAACTACAAAACGTAACGCCACCTCGCAAGCGTTACACACGCTCCGGCTGAAAAGGTGCCGTTATCGGGTAGAGTCGGCACCTCAAAGGGGACTGCATGAAAGCCGGAAATGCCGCCGCGTCGCTATTTTTTGCCATCGTCGTCGGCATTGCCCCGCCGGCGCCGGCCTGGTGCTGGGGGGCGACGGGTCACGAATGGGTCAGCGGCATTGCGATTGAAAAACTACCCGACCAGATGCCGGCCTTCGTCCGCGATCCGAAGGCGGTTGCCGATATTGCGACCATGGGGCGCGAGCTCGACCGATCGCGCGGCGCCGGCCGGATGCACGATGCCGAGCGCGACCCCGGCCACTTCGTCGACGTCGACGACAACGGCGCGGCCATGGGCGCCGTCCCGATCACGACGCTGCCGGTCACGCGCGAGGAATACGACACGCGCCTGCGGGCGGCAGGCTCGACGCAATACAAGGCGGGCTATCTGCCCTATTCGATCGTCGACGGGTGGGAACAAATCGTTAAGGACTTCGCCTACTGGCGCGCCGATCTAAAAGGCGAAGCGACCGCCACCGACCCGGCGCTGCGCGCCTGGTTCGCTGCCGATCGCGACTTGCGCGAGCGGCTCACGGTGCGCGACATCGGCGTCTGGAGTCACTATGTCGGGGACGCTTCGCAGCCGTTGCACGTCTCGGTGCACTTCAATGGCTGGGGCGCATATCCCAACCCGGACGGCTACCGCACCGCCAAGGGGATCCATTCGGCCTTTGAAAGCGCGTTCGTCCGGCAGAACTTATCGCGCGCGGCCGTTGCGGCGGCCGTCACTGCTTATGACGATTGCGGTTGTTCGCTCGAGCAACGGACCGCGGCGCTCATTCTGGCGAGCACGGCGCAAGTCGTCCCGCTCTACCAACTCGAGAAGGCCGGTGCCTTCAGGCACGGCGACCGGCGCGGAATAGACTTCACCACCGCGCGGCTTGCGGCCGGCGCCAGTGCGCTGCGCGACATGATCGTCGATGCCTGGACCGCGAGCGCGACGGCGACCGTCGGTTATCCGGTGGTCCGGGTGCGAGACATTGAGAACGGCACGGTTACTTTAACAAAGGAGATGCTCGGTGCGGACTGATCGGAAGCTATCGGCGGTTGCGGCTCTTGCCGCGGCCGCGTGCATCGTCGCGGCACCTGTCCGTGCCGAAATGCCCAACTACAACACCGAGGCGTACTGCGCTCGCATCGCGGCCGTCGGCGGCGCCCCGTCGCAATCCATGAAGGGCGCCTGCTTCGGGCAGGAGCAGACGGCGTACGATGGTCTCAAGGAAAAATGGGAGACGTTGCCGGCGACGATGAAAAGCTATTGCGACAGGATCGCGCGCGTCGGCGGCGACGGTTCGTTCTCAATGCTGTCGGCGTGCGTGCGGCAGGAACAGGGCGCGGCAAAATCGAACGGCCAATTTCAGTTCAAGCGCTAGACGACTACAGGCGCGACCATAGGCCGATGACGCGGCCGCTGATTTGGGCTTCGTCGAGCGTCCGCTCGTAAGACGGATACCGCGGGTTGTCGCTCAGCAGTCGAATGGTCGGTGGGTTGCTTCCCGGTATCAGTTCGATGCGTTTCAGCACCATGCCGAGGCCGTCCCACACCAGGAAGAAACCCGGCGGACTCGGCTTGCGGTCGCGCAAGTTGATCATGATGCGTTGGCCGGGGTTGAGCGTCGGCGTCTGACTGTCGCCGCGCACTTCGTCGATAATCACGCCTTCCGGCATCGCGCCATACTGCTCGCGAAAGCCGGTGGCCGGGAAAGTGAAAACGGCGTCGGCGTCGGCTTGCGTGATTTCGACTTCGTTGCCGCTGCCGAGTCCGGCCATTGAGCCGGTGTCGATTTGGTAGATCGCGACGGCGTCGCGATCGAGGCGGCCGTTGTGGCGCTCGCCCGTCGGCCGTTCCTCGGGCCGAACGCCGTTCGGCGCGGGGCCGCGGCCATAGATCAACCACTCGACAGTCGCGCCGGTTTTCTTCGCCTTGTCGACGTACGCCGCGCCGGCGTCTTTAGGGATCGAGTTGCGCGCGATGTGCTGGCGCATCATTCCTTCGGGGATGCCGGCCGCGCGCGCAAATTCGGCGAGCGACTCATATCCGGCGAGTTCGGCGAGGGCGCGGAGGCGGTCGGCGGCAACGGTCATGCGGCAAGCGTAACAAAACGTGCGTTACAAAAGGTGTTGACGGCGTAGCGATACAAAATGTAACGTACCGCCCATGAACAGCTTCCGCGAAGTGATCGCAGCGTTCGGCGGCCCGGCCAAAATGGCGGCGCTGCTGAACGATCCAACGGTAAACGACAACTTGGTCCGCCAGTGGAATAACCGCGACTCCATCCCCGCCGAATACTGGTCGGCGGCTGTGGAAAAGGCGGCTGCGGCCTCGATCGACGGCGTCACGCTCGCCGCCTTCGCACAGTTCGCCGCGAGCCGGAAAGTCGGGAAGGCTGCTCCAACCGAAGGCGCGGCTCCTGGCGCCGACCAAGGTGCCAGGACAACGGCGAGGAAAGCAGCGTGAGTTTCCGCGCGCGTGTGGCGCTCGCCTCGGCCGCGCTGTTCCTGCCGCTGCTCGAGCCCTCGCGCCCCGTCGTTTTGGCCAAGCCCGCCTCGCCCGGAAAATCCGGCGCGCTCGTCTCGTTGGGTTTGTTTCTCATGGAAAGGGACATGGTCGCCTTGCCGGCCGGCGTCGCCCGGAACGCATCGCGCTCTTTCCGCCGCAAGCTGCTCGGCTCGACCGCCGCGACGGCGGTGCCCAAGTGAGCGAACCGGCTTTCACCTATCACCGTTCGACCGATCCGGCCGCGTCCGAAATGATGATCCGCTCGGCCGTCGCCCGGCCGGTCCGCCTTCTCGCCGTCGCCTTCAAAGACGCGCCGCCGGCGATCCGCCCGGACGTCGAGCCGCGCGCCGAGCGCGTGGCGCGCCGCGGCGGTGCCGCGTGAGCCGGCCGCCCTTCCTCGCCGTCAAGCCGCGCAAGATCGGCACGCCCAAGGCCGTGGTGGCCGAGACGTACCGCCAGGCCGGCGGCGTCGATCGCGTCATGGTCAAGATCGGGGTGGGCAAGTCGACCGCCTACGCCTTCACCGACGATACGGCGCCCGATCAAATCTCTTTCGCCCGCGTGGCCGCCCTGACCGAGCCAGGCGTCACGGCGCCGGCCGAGTTCCTGGCGCTGCTCGCCGGCGGCGTGTTCCTGCCGATCGTTCCCGAGCACGCCGACCTGAACACGCTCTGCGCCGACGACGCGCGGGCGCACGGCGAGGCGATGGCCACCGTGTTCGCCGAGCTGCACGCCGGGAAATTGAACAAGAGCGGCGCCGCCAAGGCTCTGGCGAAAATCGACGATGCGTTGCGCGCCTTCACCGCGTTGCGCGTCGTCGTCGACGAGGAAGTCAAACGACCGCCGGAATAGTCCGGTCACAAAGTCGACGG
>JBEPUI010000124.1:0-6326 GCA_041691615.1 Pseudomonadota bacterium | reverse complement strand
GCAGGAACCAGGTCTTCTGGGGCAAACGGATCCGCGAGCACTCGTGGCAATTTCCACAAGGTGGTATCAATCCCGGTGAGACGCCCGAGCAGGCGATGTACCGGGAATTGCACGAGGAAGTCGGGCTAAGTGGGCACCACATCAAGATACTGGGCCGGACGCGCGACTGGCTGAGGTACGAGGTTCCGCAGCACTGGATCAAGCGCGAATGGCGCGGCAGTTACCGCGGCCAGAAGCAGATCTGGTTCCTGTTGCGCCTCACGGGCCGAGACAATGACGTCAGCCTGCGGGCGAGCGATCATCCTGAGTTCGACGCGTGGCGCTGGCACGAATACTGGGTGCCGCTCGAAAGCGTGATCGACTTCAAGCGTGACGTCTACCGGCGCGCGCTTAACGAGCTCGAGCGCTTCCTGCACGGACGGCCACAGACCCGCCGCGAGCGGTTGTTCGGACACGGCCATGCGGATCGGCCGAACGCGTATTCCGACATCGACGCCGAGGGCGACGCCGAGCGCGAGGAAACGCCCGGCTGATACGTCGTAAACGCCAGCGTCCGACCAAGACGCTGCGTCGCGAAACTAGAAACCGCCCAATCGCGGGGCGCCTACTCCCCCGGGCATGCCGAGCATCCCGAACAGGATCCGGCTCATGATGTATCCGATGACGATCGCGCACAGCAGCAGCACGATCGTGTACGCCACCGCCTTGTCGCCCGAGCATTTGTTCAGCACCGGCGCGCCGAGGAACAACAGGTAGACCGAATAGATCGCGCCGGCGAGCACGATGAACACGCCGAGGATCGGCACGATCAACCCGATCTGCGCGATCCAAACGGCGGTGGCGGAATACGCAACGAGCTTGAGCGCGGCGAGATAGTCGCGCGTGCCGCCGAACGTCGGTGCGATAAGGTCCGCGATCAACGCGACGATCGCCACCCCCACCAGCGTGTTCACGTACGTGGCGATCGCGGTGCTGATGCCGAAGCCCGTCGCGAAGAGTCCCATCAGCAGCAGCACGGCGATCGGCCCGATCAGGCCGAGAATCAGGATCCATCCGGTGTAGACGCTCTGCACCGTCGCCGGCTCGGCGGCAACCCTTGGCCACTCGGCGCGCGGTGCAAGCAACATGCCCTTGACTCGATCGATGATTGCCATTGTCGTTCTCCGTGTGAGGGTCGCAGTACGGCGCCGGCGCAGCGCCGGGATTCGAGCCGGAGTGTAGGGGTTTTGGCGAGTGCTGCAAAGCGCGCCGCGCGACGCAGGCGCCGCTACAGCAGCACGAGATTGTCGCGGTGGATGAGCTCGGGCTCGTCGACGTAGCCCAGCACGCTGCTGATGTCCGCCGAGGCCTTGCGGGCGATGCGTGCGGCGTCCGGCGCACTGTAGTTGACGAGCCCACGCGCGATCTCGCGGCCGTCGCCGGCGAAGCAGCCGACGATCTCGCCGCGCTCGAACGCTCCCGTCACCGCGACGACGCCGATCGGCAGCAGGCTCTTGCCGTCGCGCGTCAGCGCCCGCACCGCGCCGTCGTCGAGCACCAGCCGACCGGTGATCTGCACGTGATCGGCAAGCCATTGCTTGCGCGCCGCGAGGGTCGGCGTGTCGGCGTAAAGGTGCGTGCCGATCGCCTCGCCGGCGGCGAGACGCGACAGCACGTCGGGCTCGCGGCCCGACGCGATCACCGTGTGCGCGCCGGAGCGTGCGGCGCGCTTCGCCGCGAGCACTTTGGTCAGCATGCCGCCGCGACCGATCGCGCTGCCTGCGCCGCCCGCCATCGCCTCGAGCGTCGCGTCGCCGGCACGCGCACGATGCACGAACGTCGCCGCCGGATGCTTGCGCGGATCGGCCGAAAAGAGCCCTGGCTGGTCGGTCAGCAGCACCAGCGCGTCGGCTTCGATCAGGTTGGCGACCAGCGCGCCGAGCGTGTCGTTGTCGCCGAGGCGGATCTCGTCGGTGGTGACCGTGTCGTTTTCGTTGACGATCGGAATCACCGACAGCGCCAGCAGCGTGCGCAGCGTGCTGCGCGCGTTCAGGTAGCGCCGCCGGTCGGCGAGATCGTCGTGCGTCAGCAGCACCTGCGCGGTCTGCAGCGCATGCTGCGCGAACGCGGATTCCCACGCCTGCACGAGACCCATCTGCCCGACCGCGGCGGCAGCCTGCAACTCATGGATCGCCTGCGGGCGCTGCGACCAGTTGAGACGTTGCATGCCGGCCGCGATCGCCCCCGACGACACCAGCACGACCTGCGTGCCAGCGTGATGCAGCGCCGCCACCTGGCCGGCCCAGCGGGCGATGGCTTCAGCGTCGAGGCCGCGCCCGTCGTTGGTGAGGATGCTTGAACCCAGCTTCACCACCAGGCGCGCGGCACCGACGACGAGTGATCGCGTCGCCACGCTCATGACGCGTCATCGGCACTCGCGGGACGCCGCACCCGACGCGCGCGCACCGGCGCGGGCTTGACGACGAGTGGCGCTTCATCCAGCACTTCGGCAACGCTCTTCGCCGGCGGATGCGCGTCGAGCCAGTCCTGGATCGCGAACGTCAGCGCGCGGCAGCCTTCACCGTTGACGGCGGCGATCGCGAACACCGGGCCTTTCCACTTGAGCGACTTGACGAAGGCCTTGACGGTCTTGTCGCGCGCGTCGGCATCGAGCAGGTCGATCTTGTTGATCACCAGCCAGCGCTCCTTCACGAAAAGCGATTCGTCATAGCGCTTGAGCTCGTTGGCGATCGCGCGCGCATCGGCCACCGGATTGGCATCGGGATCGGGCGGCAGGATGTCGATCACGTGCAGCAGCAGGCGCGTGCGCTGCAGGTGGCGCAGGAACTGGTGGCCCAGGCCGGCGCCTTCCGATGCGCCTTCGATCAGGCCGGGAATGTCGGCGACGACGAAGCTGCGCCGCTCGTCGGTGCGCACCACGCCCAGGCTCGGCGCGAGTGTGGTGAAAGGATAGTCGGCAACCTTGGGGCGCGCCGCCGACACCGCGCGAATCAGCGTCGACTTGCCGGCATTGGGCAAGCCGAACAAGCCGACATCGGCGAGCACGCGCAGCTCGAGCCGGAGCTTGCGCGATTCGCCTTCCTCGCCAGGCGTGCACTGGCGCGGCGCGCGGTTGGTACTCGACTTGAAGTGGATGTTGCCGAGGCCGCCCTTGCCGCCCTTGGCGAGCAGCGCTTCGGCGCCATGGTGCGCGAGATCGGCGATCACCTCGCCGGTCTCGGCGTCGGCGACGACGGTGCCGACGGGCACGCGCAGCGTGATGTCGTCGGCGCCGCGTCCGTACTTGTCGGCGCCATGGCCATTTTCGCCGCGCTTGGCGCGATGGATGCGCGCGTAGCGGTAGTCGATCAGCGTATTGATGTTGCGGTCGGCGATCGCCAGGATGCTGCCGCCGCGACCGCCGTCACCACCGTCCGGACCGCCGCGCGGCACGTATTTCTCGCGCCGGAACGACGCGACGCCATTGCCGCCGTCACCCGCATGCACTTCGATGGTTGCCTCGTCGATGAACTTCACTTGCCGTCCTTCATGTACAGCGCGAAATGCTCGGTGTCGTCACCGCGCCGCTGGCCTTCCCAAACCACATGCCAGCCCTTGATCGCGTCGGGGAACTGGCGTCCATATTGCACGAGCAGCGCGTCGCACTTGTCGGCACCCGGTGTCTTGTCGGCAACCGTCGTGAGCCCGCTGAAATAGTGCAGCAGCGCGCGCTGCGCGTCGCCGAGGTTGCGTCCCGTCACGCAGCCCTGCGTCGGCAGGAAGCGGGTCAGTTCGGTCGCCATCGAGCGGTAGCTGCGACGCGAGTCGAGGTACGGCAGCCAGATCGTCGAGTAGAGGCCCCACAGCAGCACGACGCCCGCCGCCCAATTGAGCAGCACGCGGCGGTTGGACTTGCGCGCGGGACGCACCAGCGCGATCCACAGCAGCGTGAGGAACAACGCAATGAGCATCGCCCACAGCTTGAACGACGGCCGATAGCCGAACTCGGTGTCGCGGAAAAAGCGTGCGACGGCGGGCGACATGCTGTTGATGTACGCGTCGATCCACAGGAACCACAACAGTGTCGCGACGAGCCCGAACGTGAGGATGCCGAACCAGTCGAGCGCGCCGGAGAACCCGCGCTTCAGCGAATCGACTTCCAGCGAAGCGAGTACCGCGAGCGGCACCAGCAGAGGCAGCATCGCCGTGAGCGTCGGACCGGACATCGCCACGGCGCCCCCCAGGATCACGATCGACATCACCAGCGGAATCTGCACGCCCGGTTGCGCGAGCCCCCCGTTGAATCCGCGACCGCGGATCCACAGCGTCCAAAGCACCAGCGGCAACGCCGGCCATGCGAACCACAGCAGGTTCTTGAGCGCGTAGAGCGGATCGAAATCACCCGTGTCACCCATCCAGCCGAAATAACTCGACAGTCGCTCGGCGTCGCGCCACGCGCCATACAGCGAGGTGTCGCGCATGTACATTGCGAACGGCCACAGCCCGCCCAGCACCGCGCACACGGCCGCGCCGATGGCGACGGTGGCCGCGAACGATCGGGTGCGCCACGCCGCACCTGCGAGCGGCATCAGCAGGCACGTAAAACCGATCCACAGCGGCACTTCGAAGCCGCGCGCCAGGAAGCCGATGGCCGCGCCGATACCCACGGCGACACCGCCGCCGATCGGACTTCGCAGCGCGAGCGCGAGCCCGTAGAGCGCGACCGCCACGCCCAGCGTCGCACCGACATCGGCTGAAAGCGCGTGTGCACGATCGAAGAATCCCACCGATCCCACGAGGATCAGCACGGGCAGCCAGCGATAGACGATGCCGTTGAGCTCGCGCGCTGCCATCGACGCGAACAGCAGGATGAACACGAGCAGCACTCCCACCGCGAGACGCGCACCGTTGTGGGGCGCGAGTGGCGGCGAGAACAGCGACTCGGTGAGCGCCGCCAGCGCGGGCACGAGAATGCCGTGGTCGAACTCCGGCGCGCCGACAAGAATGGGCGCGACGATGTCGCCGCGATCCTGCATTTCCGAGGCGATGCTGAACGTCACCGCATCCTCGGTCTTCCATGGATCGTGTCCGGTGAGCCCGAGGCCGATCCACGCGACGCAAAGCAGCATCAGCCCGAGCTGCTTCAATGCCCGCTGCGGCGCCGATGGCGAAAGAGTCTCGGGATCGACGGGTTCGTCGAGGCGAGGACGGGGAGCGAGCACGGGGATCGTCAGGCGCTAGTGTGCGGGAACAAAAAAGGCAGCCGAAGCTGCCTTTTTGGCGCAAACGCTACGCGCGGTCAAGCCGATACGGTCGCGCGCTTGCTGCCGTAGCGCTGGCGGAACTTGTCGATGCGGCCTGCCGTGTCGACGACCTTCTGTTTGCCAGTGTAGAACGGATGGCAGGCCGAGCACACTTCGACGTGAAGGGGCTTGTCGACCGTGGAGCGCGTGGCGAACGTGTTGCCGCAGCTGCAGGTCACCTGGATTTCGCTGTAGTTCGGATGCGTTGCGGATTTCATGGCGTTCTTTCGTTTGGGGTCCGGAAACGCGCAACTGGCGCGCTACACCGGCCCGACGTTGGCCGCTTTCAGCGCGCGGGCGGCAGGCGCGACACGCGAAATGCGGCGGAATGGAGCCTCGAATTATCCTCGATTTCGTGCTGCATTGCAAGGTGGGGGCAGCCGAAGGAAATTAAAGGCTGCGCAGAAATTGTCAGTTAATCAATTACTTACCAACGGTGACTGCTTCCCTCGCCCCAGCCTGTCCCGCTTCGCTGACGAGGGAGTGCGCAGGGTGGCCGGCGTCCCTCACTCCGGCCCCCGAGGGAGTGGCAGTGGGAGCGGCTTGGGCAGATCCCCGGCGCCGCCAATGCAGCGGCGCTCGACGCCGCCGGGCCCTGTCCTTGAGGGCAGAAGGGCGGCGGACCAGGCGTCAGGCTCGTGGAACGCCTTCCTTGACCATCTTGCGGATGTCGTTGCGCAGGTCGGGCGAATCGGCGTGCTTGTGGACCCTCATCGCATGCTGCGCGGCGGCCTCTACCAGTTCGTCGGCATTGTCGGCGGAAATCGCGACCGTGCACTTGGAATCGCTGGGCATCTCGCGACAGTCGATGTATTTGCGTGCCATGGACACCTCCTCGGGAATGTCGGTCCCGTACGCCGGCGGCGTGGGGACCGCTGTATCGTCCGCCGAAGGAGGCGCGCGAACAATACGCAGTTCGGCGTATGGCACGCGCGGGCGCGGACTAGGCCCGGCGCATCGAGTCGAAGAACTGCGATGCGACCCCGGAGGCGGATGCCGGAGTTCTGCGTGACGCCTAGCCCCGGCGCATCGAGTCGAAGAACT
>JBEPUI010000123.1:0-6359 GCA_041691615.1 Pseudomonadota bacterium | reverse complement strand
ACGATACGGCGCCCGATCAAATCTCTTTCGCCCGCGTGGCCGCCCTGACCGAGCCGGGCGTCACGGCGCCGGCCGAGTTCCTGGCGCTGCTCGCCGGCGGTGTGTTCCTGCCGATCGTTCCCGAGCATGCCGACTTGAACACGCTCTGCGCCGACGACGCGCGCGCCCATGGCGAGGCCATGGCCACCGTGTTCGCCGAGCTGCACGCCGGCAAATTGAACAAGAGCGGCGCCGCCAAGGCGCTGGCGAAAATCGACGAAGCGTTGCGTGCCTTCACCGCGCTACGCGCCGTCGTCGACGACGAAGTCAAACGGCCGCCGGAATAGTCCGGCCACCAAGTCGACGGAGCGGGGGGCTCTGACAAATGAACGAGACGAAGGCGGCCGAGCGTATCGGCGACTGGATGATGACCCGCTCGGGCACCCGCTTCTATCCGCTCGACCCGCGCCCCAACGAAATCCATATCGCTGACATCATTCACCACCTTGCGCGCGTGTGTCGCTACGGCGGCGCCGTGCTAGGGCACTACAGCGTCGCCGAGCATTGTTGCCACCTGGCAGACTTTTTCACCGGGCCGTGGCCTGGTCACTCGGTCGACAAAACCGGCTACGCGCGCGCGGCTCTCCTGCACGACGCCGCCGAGGCGTACATCGGCGACCTGATCCGCCCGATCAAACCGAACCTGCCTGAGTTCGCCGCGATCGAGGCGCCTCTCGAGCAGATGATTTGGCTGCGGTTCGGGTTGCCGCGCACGCTGCCCGCCGCCGTGAAAGCGGCCGACACTGCTATCATCGGCGACGAGCGTCGCGCGCTCTTTTCCGCTCATTCTCTCGATCTCGCTCGTTGGGTCGGTACCGATGGATTGGGCGTCACCATCGGCCAGTGGGACCACGACAAGGCCGTATACGAGTTCGGGCGCCGCTTCGGGCGCCTGTTCCCCGAGTTCCGACTGTGAGCGCCGCCGACTCCGACGGCTGCCTGCCGCGCGATCACTTGCGCGGCGTTCTCATTGGCGCGCTGCCGGTCGACCGGCCGCGCTACGAACCGCCGATCGTCACCACCCTGCGCCACTATCACCGCCGCGGCGCGTCGCCGACTCTCCTGCATCGCTTGGCCGGCGGCTCGGCCAACTATCGCGCCGTCAATCTCTGTTGGGATATCGACAGCCGCACCGTCGCGGCCGCGATCGCCATGCTCGACAAGCTGTCGGCGCAAGTCCTCGGCGACGAAAAGCCGGCGCCGGGTCCGGCGCTGGTTTTCGAAGGGCGGCTCGACGCGGTCCTGTCGGACGACGAGCGGCGCATTCTGTTCATGCAAATCGTCGTCGACCATGCCCGCAACCGCCGGCGTGTCCCGCCGGCGTCGGCGATCGCGGCTTTCCTCGGCGTGTCGCCCTATACCATCGAACGCGACATCGACTGGCTGCGCGGCGAAGGCAAGGTCGCGACCGGCTCGCCTGGTCCGCAAGGCGGCGAACGGCTGGTGCGGCTCGCGGTGCCGGCTTGAGCGGCGCGACGTTGATCGAGCGCGCCGACCAGATACGCGAGCGCGTGCTCGTCTCGAGCGTCGTCGGCCGCGTGGTCGCGCTGAAAAAGCGCGGGGCCGATCACTTCGGCATTTGCCCGTTTCACAATGAGGCGACGGCGTCGTTTACCGTGAACGACAAGAAGCGGTTTTTCTATTGCTTCGGTTGCGGGGAAAAGGGCGACGTCATCGCCTTCATTCGGCGCCGCCAGGATCTCGAGTTCCGCGAGGCCATCGAGCTGCTCGAGTCTGAGAACGGCCTGCGCAACCTCGAGCGCGCGACGATCGCGCCGGCGCCGCCGAAGGTGCCACAAGCCGAGGATCTGTCGCGGCTCGCCAGGGTCGCGCAGTATTGGGACCAGGCGCGATCGCTTGTCGCCGGCGACCCGGTCGACCGCTACCTGCGCGGCCGCCTCCTGGTGCCGCCGGCGGATTACGGTATCGGTTCGGCCGAGCTCAATGCCGGCTGGCCCGACAGCCTGCGCTTTGCGCCGCGCCTGTGGCACAGCCTCGAGAAGCGCGGCATGCCGGGCATGGTCGCCGCCTTCCGGCGGACCGATGGCAGCCTGGCCGCGGTGCACCGCACGTTTTTCAAGATCAACGCCGACGGCTCCGTCGTTAAGGCCGGCACGGTATCCGACAAGGCGATGTTCGGCGACGTCAAGGGCTCGGCCATCTTCCTGGCGCCGATCGTCGACAAGATGGGTGGCGGCGAAGGCATCGAGACGACGCTGGCCGCTATGCAAATGTTCAAGCGCGCCGGCCTGGCGTTCGGGGCGCGCGCCGGCATGTCGAATTTCGAGCTGCCGCTGGCCGTCGCAGACTTCATCTATTGGGCCGACAAGAACAAGCGGCACCCGGACCAGACCAAGTCGCGGGTGGGCGAGCGAGCGGCCTTCGCCGGCAAGCTCCTGAACAAGGCCGGCCGCACCATCGCCGTCCTGGTGCCGCGCCTGGCCGCCGAGACCGCCGACTTCAACGACGTTCTGCTCGAGCAGGCCAGGATCGCCGCCGCGCCGTCACCGATCGCCCGCGCGCTCGCCAGTCAGAAGGCGCGCGGCATCGAACCGGCCATGCCGGCGAATTTCGTACCGATGGAGTCCGCGTGACCCGCGCCGCCCTTATCGCCAGCGCCGACCAGCTCGGCGGCGGACCGCGGCAGGAGCCGCTCACGGTCACTGCCTTGCGCGGGCAAATGCGCCGCGGCGCCAGCGACGCGGTGTTGTTCCGCATCGCCGGTAGCGAGGCCGAGTTCCGCCGCCTGGTGCTCGAGTACCAGCTGCAGCCAGCGCACCCGCTGCCGCCGGCGGCGGTTCCGAACGCCGTTCGGCCGCCGGTGAAAGACGCCAACGCACTCTCCTCCCGGCAGGCCTTGCTCCTGCAGCTCGCCGAGCAGACTGCGCGCGACGGCGACGTGTGGCCGCCGGTGCTCGAGATCGCCGCCTTGCTCGAGTGTTCCTGGCTCGTCGTCGAGCGCGACATCGGCCGCCTGGCGCGCAAGGGCTACATCCGGGTCGGCGCCTATCGCTGCAACGGCCGCCTGGTCCGCCGTGTCGAGCTGCTCGCGCTCGGCATCGCGACCGCGCTGCCGCCGCCGGAACGCGTTGGCACACTGAAAACGAAGTCGGGGCGTCATGAGTAAGCCGGAAGAAGACGACGCTCTGCTTTTCGGCGAGTCGGACTACGGCGAGCCGGCCGAGAGCGGCCGGCCGCCGGACGATTGGGAGCCGCCGAGCTGGCGCAACCGCGAGGATAAGTCGTGGTGGTGGCGCGACGACGAAGGCAAATGGCGCCCCGACCCCTGCCCTGTCCGGTGCCGCGGCTTTGTCGACGGCAATTTCCATTTCATCACGGCGTTCGGCGAGGCGCGCGTATTCCGGTCGGGCGAGCTGCACAGCCGGGCCGGCCTGCCGGATTTGTTCGGCGGCGAGTTCTGGTGGATGCTGCGCCACTTCCGCAAATACGATCTCGAGAAGAAGGCGCTGGTCGGAAAAATCCAGCGCGAGAAGTGCGTCGCCTATTTCATTCGCGAGTCGGGCCTCGCCAAATACAACGACGGCACCAAGAAGCTGCGCAAGGTCGGCACCTGGCAAGGGCCGAACGATCGCCCCGTCGTTCACTCCGGTGACTCGATCTTCTACGACGGCAAGATTTACCGGCCGGGCGACGAGATCGGCGACATCTTCTACGTCGTCGGTGGCAAGCGTGCGGCGCCGTCGTTCTCGCCGATTGGCGACTATGGCCGCGGCTATCGCTGGCTGCCGGCCGGCGGGTCGGTCGGCCGCACCGTGGCGGCGCACCTTGGCGAATGGGTATGGGACAGTGCCGAAGCACTCGACCTTTTCCTCGGCGGGCTGCATTGCGACATGCTCTGCTCGTCTCTTTCGTGGTTGCCTCACAAATTCGTGGTAGCGCCGCAGGGTTCGGGCAAGAGCTCGCTGCTCGAGTATGCCCGCGCGCTGGTCGGTGCCTCGGCGCACGACGTACAGAAGTCCTACACCAAGGCGTGGTTCGAACAGAATTTCGCCAGCACCGGCTGCGCGTTCTATCTCGACGAGGCCGAAAGCGACGAGGACGGCGGCCGCATCCGGTCGCTGTTCGAAATGGTGCGGCTGCTGAGCGACGACGGCGCCCAAGGTGGCCGCGGCTCGGCCAGCGGCCAGGCGCGCAAGATCGATGTGCACGGCACCGTCACCATGGCGGCGACGCTCACAGAGGAATGGAAGCCGCAGGATCGGTCGCGCATCACCCTGCTCGAGATCCGGCCGTTCGCCGACCGCACCGATCAACCCCCCGCACCCCCGGAGCAGCTCAAATCCCAGCTTAAGCAGGCCGCCGAGTTTTCGCCGGCCTTGCGCGCTCGAGCAGTTGAGACGTGGGACCTGTTCCAGCGCAACCTCACGATCGCGCGCGCCGCAATCCTCGAGATGGGCGGCCAGCCGCGCGACGCCGACCAGGTCGGCCACCTGATCGCCGGCTGGAAAACGATGACCAGCGACGCCGATCTTGGCGAGGCCGACCAGCTCGAGCGGTTCCGGCCTTTCATCATGTCGCTGGCGGAAGCCGACGACGCCGACGACGCGCCGCACGATCTACTCAACACGCTTTTCAGCACGGCGCCGGATTTGTGGCGTAGCGGCGAGCGACTCACGATCGGGCAGATGATTGCCAAGGCGCGCACCGAGGATCCTGAGGCGTCGCAATGGCGCCGGGCACTGCCGCCCAACGGCTTGCGGCTCGAGAAGCAGGCCGGCGAGACGTGGGCGCAGGCATGGCTTTGGGTGGCGTCCAAGCACGTCGGCCTCGATCGGTTGTTCACAAACCACCCGACCTATCGCGGATCGAAGCGCGCGCAGATCCTTCGCCAGCTTCGCCGCAGTGACGGCAAGGTCACGATCGCCGCGACGCGCTCGCAGGGCACCGCCCGCTTCGCCGGCGCGGCGTCCCGCTATGTCTTGATCCCACCGGCCTTCCTTCCGAGTGAGGTCGACGGATAGACCGTTTCGCCCCTGTTACACGGCGGTTACGCCTTGCTGTTCCAGCCTAAGTGACGGGAATGACAAGGCAAACCGTCGAAACGTAACAACGAAACAGAGTGACAGGGGCAACCGTGGATGTGCGCGTGCGCGCACATGAGACGTCGGGTCCATGCCGTTTCGTTGTTCCGTTTGTCTAATTAATAAAAGGATATCAAATGGTTAAGGCGGAACAGCAGGACGTAACGGAAGCGGAACAGAAAAACCGGGCGGTTACAGCGGCGCAAAGCGCCGAAGTCGTGCGCCGCTTCACCACGCCGGTTCGTGATCCGGCCGCCCGCGCCGTCCTGGTGAGCTCGCGGTCTGCCGTGTGGGATACGCCAGGGGCGCCGCTAGAGCGCGAGGACGAGGTTTCGCGCCTGTCCGACCCGATATGGGACCATCGCAACGGGACGCGCTGGACGCCCGACCTGGTGCACTGCCGGCTGCTCGACATGGGCGACACCTTCAACCGCCTGCCCCGCGCGCTGATGAAAGGCTTCGCCGCCGTGCTGCCTTTGTCGGTTCTCGACGACGACGAGCCGCGCGTTCGACCGGATCGTCCGACGCCGGCTGCGATCACCTTGGCCGACTGGACGTTCCGCCAGGTTATGACCCGGCCGGAAGCCGAGCGGGCCATTTGCATCTGCAGCGCCTTCGGCTGGGGGGTGCGGAAGATCGGCAAGCGGCTCGGCCTCGGCAAGAGCGCGGTGCACGACCGCTACATCGCCGAACGCCGGCTGTTGGCCGCCCGTTGGCAAGTCTCGAAACAGCCGGTCGACGTGCTGGCATTCAACCGCTGGCGCGCAGTGTTCGAAAACGCAACAAAATGACCCGGACAGACCGGACGGTTTGAGAGTAAAAATCTGCCATCGTCGACGCTTCGCGCGCTGGCGAGCACCCCAAGCACCGCCCGCTTCATCTTAAAGGCCTCGCCGATGAAAATCCGTGTCCATTCCGACGTCGCCCGCTTCACGCAAGGCATGGACGACGCGGGCAAGCGTCAGGTCCCCTTCGCCCTGGCCCGCGCGCTGACCCGCACCGCGCTCGACGCACAACGCGACGTCCGCGCCGATCTTCCCCACCACTTCACGATCCGCCGGCCGTTCGTGCCGAACAGCGTGAAGATCACGCCGGCGACCAAGTCACGGCCCGAGGCCATCGTCGGCGTCGGCCAGCTCGCCGGCTTCATGGCGCGCCAGGAGACAGGCGGCACCAAGACGGCCGTCGGCCATCGCGTCGCCGTGCCGGTCAATGCCAAGCGCAGCAAGCGCGACCTGATCACCAAGGCCAACCAGCCGCGCGCCGTGCGCTCCAAGC
>JBEPUI010000122.1:0-6375 GCA_041691615.1 Pseudomonadota bacterium | reverse complement strand
GGCCCGCGACCAAGCCGGCCGCGACCGCCTCGGCGACGACCACGCCGGCCACGACCACGCCGGCCACGACCACAGCCACGCCCACGCCACCACGTCGACCCGCGCGCTCGCGATCGCATTCGCGATCACCGCGGGATTCGCGTTCGTCGAAGCCGCGGGCGGCTGGGTCTCGGGTTCGCTGGCGCTGTTGTCCGACGCCGGGCACATGATCACCGACGCCGCGGCGCTGGGCGTGGCGCTGATCGCGCAGAAAGTCGCCCAGCGCCCGCCGTCGGCGCGGGCTTCCTATGGCTACGCACGCGCCGAAGTGCTGGCCGCCTTCGTCAATGCATTGGCGATGCTGCTGATCGTCGGGACCATCATCTACGAAGCGGTACGCCGGCTTGCCAACCCGTCTCCGGTGGCGGGCATGCTGGTGCTGGTGATCGCCGGGATCGGCCTGCTGGTGAACGTGGTGGCCGCGGTGATTCTGTCGCGTGCGCAGTCGTCGATCAACGCGCGCGCGGCATTGCTGCATGTGATGGGCGACCTGCTGGGATCGATCGCAGCCATCGTCGCGGGCGCGGTGATTGCCTTTACCGGCTGGGTGCCGATCGATTCGCTGCTATCGATCGTGATCTCGCTGCTGATCCTGCGCTCGACCTGGCGGTTGCTGGGCCAGACTTCGGCAGTGCTGATGGAAGGCGTGCCGGCGCACCTCGACTACGGTGAGATCGGAACTGCGCTGTCGCGACTTCCCGGCGTCTCCAACGTCCACGACCTGCACGTGTGGCACATGGGCAGCGACGACGTTGCGCTGTCGGCGCACGTGGCGATCGACGACGGCAGCCGATGGCTTGCCACGCTTGCTGCCGCGCAGCGCCTGCTGCGCGAGCGCTACGGCATCACGCACGTCACGCTGCAACCCGATTGGCCGCACGCCGCACCTGTCGGCAAGCGCGTCATTCCCGTGCTGCTGCGCGACGACAAGTCGCCGGGCTGACGCGTCTTCGCTAAACCCATCCCGCCTTGCGGAAGCGCACCCACAGCACGCCGTCGATGACCGTCATCAACGCGAGCGCGAACGGATAGCCGAACGTCCAGGAGAGCTCGGGAATCTGGTGGAAATTCATGCCGTAGACGCCCGCGACCAGCGTCGGCACGGTGATCAGCGCGCCCCATGCGGCCAGGCGCTTGGTGATCTCGCTTTCGGCGATGCTGATCAGCGTCAGCGTCACTGATATCGCCGTCTGCAGCATTTCGCGCATGCTCTCCATCTCGGCGTTGAGGCGCATCAGGTGGTCGAACACGTCACGGAAATAATTCTGCAATCCCAGGCATGCGTGCGGAACGCGGCCTCCCTGCAGCTTGCTTGCCACTTCGGCCAGCGGCCCGACCGCGTGCCTCAGTGTCATCAAGTCTCGCTTCAGGTCGTAGAACGACTCGACGCTCTGGCGGGTGGGTGTGCGTTCGAAGATCGACGTTTCCAGACGCTCTAGCTCGGTCTCGAGGCCGTCGAGGATGGGAAAATACCGGTCGACCGCCTGGTCCATCAGCGCGTAGAGAACGTACCCCGATCCCTGCTTCAGCAGCTCGGGTTCGCGTTCGGTGCGCGCACGCACGCCGGCAAAACTCTGGTGCGTTCCCTGGCGGATCGACAGCACGTAGTTGGCGCCGACGAAGATCGACAGCTGGCCTTCATGCAGTTCGGTGTCGGGCGGCGCGCCATGCTCTATCGTGCGCACCACCGCGAACAGCGTATCGCCGTATTCCTCGAGTTTCGGCCGCTGGTTGTTCTGGCGCGCGTCCTCGATCGCGAGCTCGTGAAGCCCGAATTCCTCCGTCATCAGCGCGAGCTCGGCCTCGGTCGGCTCGAACAGCGCGACCCACACGAAGCAATCCGGCCTGCTCACGTAGTCGGAGATGTCCTCGATCGGGATATCCGCGAGCTTGCGGCCGTCCTGGTAGGCGACGCAGTTGACGAGCATGGTGCGCATCATAGCCGCGGCCGCGCGCCGATGGAATCCCGCCGGCAATGTTCGCGCGGCGATGCCGCCAGGGGCGGGCACGGTAACATCGCAGTGCCCCGTCCCATTTGCCGGAATTCGCCCACGATGATCATCGAGTCGCTGCTCGACACCGACCTCTACAAGTTCACGATGATGCAGGTCGTGCTGCATCATTTCCCGGGCGCGCAGGTCGAGTACCGCTTCAAGTGCCGCAATCCGCACGTCGACCTGAGGCCCTACATGCGCGAGATCGAGGACGAGATCCAGGCGTTGTGCTCGCTGCATTTCCAGCCCGACGAGCTGCAGTACCTGCGGCGGTGGCGATTTTTCAAGAGCGACTACGTCGACCTGCTGGCGATGTTCAAGCTCGATGCGCGCTTCGTCAGGGTCAGCGCGCGGGACGATTCGCCCGGCGAGATCGACATCACGATCAAGGGCCCGTGGCTGCACACGATCATGTTCGAGGTGCCGGTGCTGGCGATCGTGTCCGAGGTCTACAACCGCAACCGGCATCCCAGGCCCGATTTCGAGGCCGGACGTGCGCGCCTTGCCGCCAAGATGGACCAGATCCGCAACGTCGTCGACGCCGATTTCCGCATCGCCGACTATGGCACCCGCCGGCGGTTTTCGCGCGACTGGCAGGACGAGGTGGTGCGCACGCTGAAGGACGGCGTAGGCGCGCGGCTGGTCGGCACCAGCAACGTGCATTTCGCCTTCCAGCAGGACCTGACGCCGCTGGGCACGATGGCGCACGAGTACCTGCAGGCATGCCAGGCCGTGGGACCGCGGCTGCGCGATTCGCAGACGTTCGCGTTCAACATGTGGGCGCGCGAGTATCGCGGCGACCTTGGCATCGCGCTCTCCGACGTTTGCGGGATGGACGCGTTCCTGCGCGACTTCGACCTGTTCTTCTGCAAGCTGTTCGACGGCGTGCGCCATGACTCGGGCGACCCGTTCGAATGGGGCGAGAAGCTGATCGCGCATTACCGCAAGCTGCGCATCGATCCGCGGGCCAAGACGATGGTGTTCTCCGATTCGCTCGACGTGCCGCTGGCGATTTCGCTGTTCGAGTACTTCAAGGGGCGTGCGCAAACTGCCTTCGGCATCGGAACCAACCTGACCAACGACCTGGGCTACGAAGCGCTGCAGATCGTCATCAAGATGACGCGCTGCAATGGCCAGCCGGTGGCCAAGATCAGCGATGAGCCGTCGAAGTCGATGGACTACGACCCGTCGTATGTCGCCTACCTGCGCGAGGTATTCCAGGTGCCGGTAACGCCTCAGCCGGCCTGACCGATGCGCGTCATCCGCTCGCCAGCATTTTCCGGTAGCTCGCGAGCGCGTCGTCGCCGAAGCACGCGAAGATGACGGTGTCGAGCGAGTCGTCATCCGCGACGAAAGCACGCACTTCGCGCACCGCGATCGCCACCGCCTCGTCGAGCGGATAGCGGTAGACACCGCAACTGATCGCCGGAAACGCGATCGAGCGCGCGCCGTGATCGCGGGCCAGCGCGAGCGAATGCCGGTAACAGCCGGCAAGCAGGTCCGCTTCGCCCGATTTCCCGCCGTGCCATATCGGACCCACCGCGTGGATGATCCAGCGTGCATGCAGGTCAAATCCCGGCGTGATCTTCGCCATGCCGGTCGGGCATCCGCCAAGGCTTTCGCAGGCTGCCAGCAATTCGGGGCCCGCGGCGCGGTGGATCGCGCCGTCGACGCCGCCGCCCAGCAACGAGGTATTGGCGGCGTTGACGATGGCGTCCACGTCGAGGCGTGTGATGTCCACGCGACGGGCTTCGAACAAGGGCATGCGCGGAGGAGCGGTTTGGTGGCTGCGAGGGGGACGGCGGTTTATAGTAGCCGAATGGCCACACCCGTCTCTACCGCCAAAAGCGCGTCAGGCAGCCGCGACCCGTCCACGGACGGCGACCGCCGACTGCGCATCGAGGACATCCTCAAGCTCGCGGTCATCGACGGCCATATTTCCGCCGCCGAAGCCGACAAGCTGGCGCGCGTGCGCACCCGCCAGTACGAGCATCCGCTCGAATTGATCGCGGCGCAGAAGTTGAAGTCGCCCAGGGCGCCCAATCCCGCGCTGACGCTGGAATGGCTGGTGGAATGGCTGGCAGGCAAGCTGGGCGTTCGCTACTGGCACATCGATCCACTGAAAATCGACCTCAAGGCGGTCACCGGCACGATGTCCAACGCCTACGCCGAGCGCTATCGCATCCTGCCGGTGGAATTGAAAGGCGCGGTGCTGCGGGTGGCCACTGCCGAGCCGTTCGTGCGCTCCTGGACAGTCGAGCTCGAGAAGATATTGAAGGTCAGCATCGAGCTGGTATTCGCCAATCCCGCGGACATCCGGCGCTACCTGGGCGAATTCTTCAATCTCGCGCGGTCGATGAAAAAGGCCGAGGCCGCGCAAAAGGGCGATGTCTCGCTCGCGCGCGACTTCGAGCAACTGGTCGAGCTCGGTCGCCACGGGCACCTCGATGCCAACGACCAGCATGTCGTGCACATCGTCGACTGGTTGTGGCAATACGCGTTCGACCAGCGCGCGTCGGACATCCACATCGAGCCGCGTCGCGACGTCGGCACCGTGCGCTTCCGCATCGACGGCGTGCTGCACACCGTCTACACGATCCCGGTGCCGGTGCTGGTGGCGATGACGTCGCGAATCAAGTTGCTCGCGCGGATGGAAATCGTCGAGCGCCGGCGCCCGCAGGACGGCCGCATCAAGACCGTTTCGCCCGCCGGCCAGGAGGTCGAGTTGCGGATTGCCACGATGCCGACGGCGTTCGGCGAGAAGGTGGTGATGCGCATCTTCACGCCCGAGGTGCTGGTGCGCGATTTCACCGACCTGGGCTTCACACCCGATGACCGTACGCGCTGGGAGAAGATGACCAGCGAGCCGCACGGCATCATCCTGGTGACCGGCCCGACCGGTTCGGGCAAGACGACGACGCTCTATTCGACGCTGCGCATTCTGGCGACGCAGGAAGTCAACGTGTGCACGATCGAGGACCCGATCGAAATGATCGAGCCGTCGATCAACCAGATGCAGGTGCAGCCGGCGATCGGCGTGGACTTCGCTACAGGCGTGCGCACGTTGCTGCGCCAGGACCCCGACATCATCATGGTCGGCGAAATCCGCGACCGCGACACCGCGGACATGGCGGTGCAGGCCGCGCTGACCGGCCACCTGGTGCTGTCGACGCTGCACACCAACGACGCGCCTACGGCCGTGACACGGCTGCTCGATCTCGGTATCCCGCCGTATCTGATCAATTCGACATTGCTCGGCGTCATGGCCCAACGGCTGGTGCGCACGCTATGCCCGCATTGCAAGAAGCCGGTCGACCCGCCGGACGACGAGACCTGGCGGATGATCACCGCGCCATGGCGCGCCGAGAAACCGCCGCAGGTGATGGGTGTCGGCGGCTGCCTCGAATGCCGGATGACCGGCTATTACGGCCGCATGGGCCTCTACGAGATCATGCTGATGACGCCGGGCGTTCGCAGCCTGGTGCACGCCGACGCCGACGACTCGAGCATTCGCGAGCAGGCGTTCAAGGACGGCATGCGGCCATTGCGCGTGTCCGGTGCGCAGAAGGTCGCGGCGGGCATGACCACCGCCGAAGAAGTGATGAAGGTCGCGCCGCTCGCCTGATCGGTTGTAGGGCGAATGGCCAGCGTGCCTATCCGGAGAACCGTGTCTAGCGGTTGCTACCCGCGAACGCCTGGTTCCTGGATCAACGTACCTGGTTTCGCGAGCGGGTCGAAGTCCACCCAATCGCCATCGCGGATCTCGCCGGTGTTGCGTTCGATGTCGGTGGCACCGGCGCTACGCAGGACCTCGATCGCGCGGGATTCACTGGCGTCGTCGGGGGTTACAACCGCAACCAGCATTCCCGCCTCGCGAATCCTGGGAACGTCGTCGGCATGGAGGCCACGGCCGCCGGTGCGTTGCGCTTGCATGTCGTCGAGCGCTCCTGGCAGCGATCCTACGTAAGCACCGACTGCTGCGCCCGCCAAGGCGCCCGCTGGGCCCAACAAGGCGCCGGCAGCCGCGCCGAGCGCGACACCACCGGCGGCGCCCGCGGCCGCGCCTGCAGCGGCCGATCGCGTGCCGGGCGATTCGTCGCGGTCGCCGCCTATCGGATAACGATCGTGCTGACCCGGGGAGTTTACGAAAAACACGGCGACGCGTGCGGGCGCAAAGCCGGCCTGGGCAAGCTTTGCCGATGCCTCGTCGGTCTGCGCCTGTTCGACGAATCGGCCTGCGATGAGTTTATCCATGACCGAGGTTATGCCCGTGTTCGGGTCGGGCAGCAGTCGGAGAATGCCGCGCGTCGATATCGTCGGTCCGCCTACACGACTCGCGTTG
>JBEPUI010000121.1:0-6435 GCA_041691615.1 Pseudomonadota bacterium | reverse complement strand
GTCGCAGAGCGTTCCCACCAGTCGCAGAGCGTTCCCACCAGTCGCAGAGCGTTCCACCAGTCGCAGAGCGTTCCCCTCATCCGCGCCGACGCCCGCCAGCTTTTTCGCCCGTAGCGCGTCGCGGTCATCCGAGATAAGAGGACATCGTCGTGCCCAACAACCGCCGCTCGAGCATCATCACCCACGGCATCGCCCGCTCGCCCAACCGCGCGATGCTGCGCGCCGTCGGCTTCGGCGATGCCGATTTCGACAAGCCGATCGTCGGCGTCGCCAACGGCCACAGCACGATGAATCCCTGCAACGCCGGCATCCAGCCGCTGGTCGACCGCGCGATCGCCGCGTTGCACGACGGTGGCGCGATGCCGCAGGTTTTCGGCGTGCCGACCGTCACCGACGGCATCGGCATGGGCACCGAAGGCATGAAGTATTCGCTCGTGTCGCGCGAAGTCATCGCCGACTCGATCGAGACCGCCGTCAACGGCCAATGCATGGACGGCGCGCTGGTCGTCGGCGGCTGCGACAAGAACATGCCGGGCGGGATGATGGCGCTCACCCGTGTCAACGTGCCGGGCATCTACGTCTACGCCGGCACGATCAGGCCGGGACACTGGAAGGGCCAGACGCTGACGATCGTGTCGCCGTTCGAGGCGGTCGGCGCATTCACCGCGGGCAAGATGGCGAAGGAGGATTACGACGGCATCGAGCGCAACGCCTGCCCGAGTGTCGGCGCGTGCGGCGGCATGTACACCGCGAATACGATGAGCTCGTCGTTCGAGGCGCTGGGCATGAGCCTGCTCGGCAGTTCGCAGATGGCGTCGCCGGACGCAGAGAAGGCCGATTCGGCCGCGCAGTCGGCGCGCGTGCTGATCGACGCGATCGCCAAGGACCTGAAACCGCGCGACATCGTCACTCGCGCGGCCATCGAGAACGCGATCTCGCTGGTGATGGCGACCGGCGGCTCGACCAATGCCGTGCTGCACTACCTCGCGATCGCGTCGGCCGCCGAAGTGGAATGGTCGATCGACGACTTCGAGCGCATCCGCAAGCGCGTGCCGGTGCTGTGCGACCTGAAACCCTCGGGGCGCTACGTCGCCGCCGATTTCCACGCTGCCGGCGGCGTGCCGCAAGTGCTGCGAATGCTGCTCGACAAAGGCCTTTTGAACGGCGATTGCATGACGATCACCGGACGCCGTCTTGGCGAGGAATTGCAGCCGGTTTCCGCGACACCGTGCGCCGGCCAGGACGTCATCCGGCCGTTCGACAAACCGATGTATGCGCAGGGCCATCTCGCGATATTGCGCGGCAATCTCTCGCCCGAAGGCTGTGTCGCCAAGATCACCGGCCTCAAGAATCCCGCGATCACCGGCCCGGCGCGCGTGTTCGACGGCGAGCCGCAATGCATGGAAGCGATCATGGCCAACAGGATCAACGCGGGCGACGTCCTGGTGATCCGCTACGAAGGCCCGCGCGGCGGTCCCGGCATGCAGGAAATGCTGGCGCCGACATCGGCGCTGATCGGCCAGGGACTCGGGGAGTCGGTGGGACTGATCACCGACGGGCGTTTTTCCGGCGGCACGTGGGGCATGGTCGTCGGTCACGTCGCACCCGAAGCGCAGGCCGGCGGACTGATCGCGCTGGTCGAGGAAGGCGACTCGATCACGATCGACGCGCATCGCCTGCTGGTGCAACTCAATGTCGACGACGCCGAGATCGCACGCCGCCTCGCGAAATGGCGGGCGCCGGCGCCGCGTTACACGCGCGGCGTGCTGGCCAAGTACATGCGGCTCGTGTCGACTGCCAGCAAAGGCGCGATCACCGATGGCGGTGAATGACGCAGCCGGCCGCGTGACTCGCGCGCGCCTTCCGGACGCGGCGACCACCGGCGCATCGCGCGCCGTGCCCGCGCTGGCCGTGCGTGCGCTGGCCGTCTTGGTGTGCTGTTGCGCGGCGGCTGTCGCCACTGCCGCCGGCGTGACGACGACGCCGAACGCGATTGCGATCGTGCTCGTCAATCCCGGTTTCGAAGCGAAGCCGGTGGACTCGGCGCCCGCCGAAGGCTGGGCGTCGTCGGTGCACGCCACCGCGAACGCCTATGCGTTCGAGCTCGACAGCGATGTGCGGCACGACGGCAAGGCAAGCATGCGCATTCGCCGTACCGGCGACGAGCCCTGGGGAATGGTCCATCAGTCGCTGCCGGCGGCGGGACTGACCGGGCGCACGGTGGAATTCTCCGCATGGCTTCGTACCGACCATGTCGAAGGCGACGGCGCAGCGCTGGTAATGCGCACGCTCGCCAACGGCGCGGTCGACAGGGTCGTGTTCATGGCGCCCGCCGTGACCGGAAGCCGCGACTGGAAGCGTTATACGATCCGCCTCGAAATGCCGCGCGTCGCCAGCGTGGTCGAGGTCGGCGCGATGCTGCAAGGTGCGGGCACGCTGTGGGTCGACGACGCCGCGCTCGTCGTGCTGCGCTGATCGCGGCAGCCACGCCGCCCCGAGGAGCTTCGCCATGGTGTACTGGTTGTGCCTGGTCGGCGCGAGCGCGCTGGAGATCGCCGGAACGGTGTCGATGAAGATGTCGCGCGGCTTCACGGTGTTGCTGCCGTCGATCATGCTGTTCGTGTTCTACGCGTGCTCGTTCGCGATGATGACCATTGCGGTGCGGCGAATCGACATGAGCGTGTCGTACGCGATCTGGTCGGCGGTGGGCACCGCATCGATTGCGCTGATCGGCGTCGGCTGGTTCAGGGAATCGCTGACCGGCGTGCAGATCGCCAGCATCGTCGTCATCATCGCGGGCGTGGTCGGCCTGCGCGTAGGTGCCACATGAGCGCCGCTTGAGCGCGCTGTCGCCGTCGGCGACGCGCGTGCAACAGGCGCTGCGCGACGCCGGACTCGATTGCACGATCGTCGAGCACGCGGTCGCGGCGCGCACTTCGGCCGAAGCGGCTGGCGCGCTCGGCGTGAGCGTCGGCGAAATCGCCAAGTCGCTGATCTTTCGTCGCGCATCCGGCGACGCCGTGCTGGTGATCGCCAGCGGCGCCAATCGCGTCGACGAGTCGAAGATCGCCGCATTGCTGGGCGAACCGATCGGCAAGGCCGACGCGGCGTTCGTCCGCGACGTGACCGGCTATGCCATCGGCGGCATCCCGCCGATGGCGCACGCGCGCCCTTCGGCCACACTCGTCGACCGTGACCTGATGCAATTCGCGGTGGTGCACGCCGCCGGCGGCACACCCAACGCGATGTTCCCGATCCGGCCGCAGGACCTGGTCGCGATCAGCGGTGGGCGCGTAGCCGACGTCCGCAAGGATCCCGCCTGACGCGCGCGACGGCCGGGGGATTTGGGCCGAGTCGGCAGACGTTTCGTGTGAAGCAGCGCGCAGTCTTGCGCGCGCAGCACAGGTGAACGTCCTGCGGTCGCACGGCGCGGACCGGCACGCGTGCGCGAATTCGCGTTGAACGTCGGAACAAGGAGCACCGCGCGACTGTTGGCATAGAATCGGAGGCGCCGGATTGGCGCTTTGGCAGGACGCCGAGGAGAATACCCATGCAAACCATCGACGCGCGTCGCCGCGACATCGTGCTGGGAATCGCGGGGCTGCTGGCCGGATGCTCAGGTGGTCCGGGCGGCATCGTCGGCGAGCCGGGTCCGCCGGCGCCGGCGCCCGACGTACGTGTCGGCGACCGTTGGGTCTATCACTGCGTCGAGGGCTTTCGCGTCGCGGATATCTGGGATGAGACGCACGAAGTCACCGCCGCGGGACCCCAGGGCATCACCGTGCGCGTTACCTGCAAGGGTTCGAACACCGACGTCGTTCGCACCGAGGACTGGATCTCGCCAGGCCTGGTTCGCGTCGGCGCGGTGATGGACATCGAGACGCGACGCTTCACCACGCCACTGCAACGCTACCGTTTTCCGCTGACGCCGGGAACGACCTGGTCGCAATACGTCGACAACTACAACGAGTTCTCGAAGAAGCCGGGCCAGTTCAATTACTACGCGCGCGTCGGCGGGTGGAAATCGATCACGGTGGGCGCCGGCACGTTCGACGCCATTTATGTCAACGTGCTGATGCGCATGGACGACGAGGAATTCTGGCGCTGGCCGACCGAATGCAACTACGGGCTGTGGTACGCACCGGCGGTGGGCGCGATGATCCAGGAATCGAAGGAAGCGCAGTACACCGAAAAAGGCGGCCGCGATCCGATCGCCGTGCGCACGCAGCACTCGACGATCGCGCTCACGGCTTACTCGCGCGTGCGCTAGGCGTCAGCGCCCAGCAGCGCGCACGCAGCCGATGCCAGCAGCGCGAACAGCATGGCTTGAGTTTTCGACATGAAAGTCTCCCTGGGGATCGACGCGCCGGAACAGCGCGCGCGACAAGGTTGAATCCGGCGAGTGTAGCTACGAATCGCGCAGATGCGCCTGTCGTCGATCGGGCGGCGGGCGCGGTTGCGTTTTGCCACGCCACCTCGCACCACCAGCCAGCTAGATCGCGAGCCGCCTGATGATTTCCAGCGTCAGCGGTGCCTGGTTCAGCGTGTAGAAATGCAGTCCGGGCGCGCCGCGCGCGACGAGCCGCGCGCACAGGTCGGTGACGACGTCGAGGCCGAACGCGCGAATCGACGCCGCGTCGTCGCCATACGACTCCAGCTTGCGGCGTATCCAGCGCGGGATCTCGGCGCCGCAGTTGTCGGAAAAGCGCGCCAGTCCCGACGCGCTGGCGATGGGCATGATGCCGGGCACGATCGGCACATCGATGCCGATCTCGCGCGCTTCGCCTACGAAATGCCAGTAGGCCTCGTCGTTGTAGAAATATTGCGTGATCGCCGAATTGGCACCGGCGTCGATCTTGCGCTTGAAGTTGGCGAGATCGTCGCGCGGCGAGCGTGCCTGCGGATGCGTTTCCGGATAGGCAGCCACGTCGATGTGGAACCAGTCGCCCATCTGGTTGCGGATGAACGCGACCAGCTCGCTCGCATAGCGGAAGTCGCCGGCGCCCGCGTCCCCCGACGGCAGGTCGCCGCGCAGCGCGACAAGGTGGCGGACTTCGCTGGCACGGTATTGCTCGAGCACCGCGCGAATGCGCTCGCGGGTCGCGCCGATGCACGAAAGGTGCGGCGCGGCGGTGAAGCCATCGCCGCGGAACGCGAGCACGGTATCGAGCGTGCCTTCGCGCGTCGATCCGCCGGCGCCGAAAGTCACCGAGCAGAACGCCGGCGACAGCGCCTTCAACTGCTGGCGTACCGCGCCCAGCTTGTGCACGCCCTCGGGCGTGCGCGGCGGAAAGAATTCGAGGCTGTACGCGGGCGACGCTGGCGCCGCCCGATCGTGCAGCGTCACTTCTTTTTCAGCAGGATCGATGACAGCGCCCACGAGATGATGCTGTAGACGATCGCGCCGAACACTGCGGCCCAGAAGCCGGTGACGTGGAAGCCGCTCACCCAGTGCGCCACGGCCCAGAACAACAAGCCGTTGATGATGAAGATGAAGAGCCCCAGCGTGATCAGCGTGACCGGCAGCGTCAGCAGCACGAGGATGGGCCGGATCAACGTGTTGATCAGGCCCAGCACGAGTGCCGCGATGATCGCCGCCATCGGATCGTCGATCTTGACCCATGGAAACACGTACGGCAGCACGAACAGCGCAACGGCGTTGATGATCCAGGCGAGCAGGAGGCGCACGATGGGTTCCTTTGGCGGAAGAATGAGCGCGGTGGGGCGCGGGAGATCAATAGCGGTATGAATCGCCCTTGAACGGTCCCGCGACGTTGACGCCGAGGTAGTCGGCCTGCGATTTCGAAAGCTCGGTGAGTTGCGCGCCGAGCTTGGTCAACTGCAGCATCGCGACCTTCTCGTCGAGGTGCTTCGGCAGCACGTAGACCCCCACCGGGTATTTCTTCGCACCCGCCTGGGCGTCGGTCCACAGTTCGATCTGCGCGAGCACCTGGTTTGCGAACGACGAGCTCATTACATACGACGGGTGGCCCGTGCCGCAGCCGAGGTTCACTAGGCGCCCTTCGGCGAGCAGGATGATGCGCTTGCCGTCGGCGAAGATCACGTGGTCGACCTGCGGCTTGATGTTCTCCCACTTGAATTGCTTCAGGCCCGCGACGTCGATCTCGTTGTCGAAGTGGCCGATGTTGCACACGATCGCGTTGTGCTTCATCCGCTGCATCTGCGCCAGCGTGATGACGTCGATATTGCCGGTGGCGGTGACGAAGATGTCGGCCTTGTCGGCCGCGTAGTCCATCGTCACGACGCGGTAGCCTTCCATCGCCGCCTGCAACGCGCAGATTGGATCGACTTCGGCCACCCACACCTGCGCCGACAACGCGCGCAGCGCCTGCGCCGATCCCTTGCCGACGTCGCCATAGCCGTTGACCAGCGCGATCTTGCCCGCGATCATCACGTCGGTCGCGCGCTTGATGC
>JBEPUI010000120.1:0-6567 GCA_041691615.1 Pseudomonadota bacterium | reverse complement strand
CGGTTGGTTTGGGGGCTAGGTGTGCGGCGTGGGGGGGGGCGGGGGGCCCGGGGGCGCGTCGGCGCCTGGCGCGGTTACGGGGGGGGGTTGCGGCAGTCACTCTTGTGTTGAGTGGCTGTCGCAAGCCGGGTCACCCGCTCGGCGACGAGCTTTGCGCCCTTCGCGCACCGGGGCCCAGCGTCACCGACCACGCGTCTCCTCCAGACGCAAGTCGTGCAGAGGTCCCACGAGCTTTGCGCGACCGCGCACCGGGCCCAGCGCCACCGACCACGCGTCCCCTCCAGCCTCAAGTCATGCAGATGTCGCGCTGGCCGCAACCGGATGAAACGGGAACGGCCCGTCGAAATGTCCGATGCTGAGCGTATGCGTGAACAGCAAGCGCCCGGTCCAGCGATGAAGCTGAAAGCCCGGCGGCTCGAAGGTGAATGCATCGATGCCGTCCGGGCGCAAATCGAGCGCCGCCTGATGCGCGGTGCTCGGGCATGTCGACATGATCGTGCCGCCGAAGCGGATCTGCGTCGCACGATGGACGTGGCCGCCGATCACGCGCTCGACCTGCGGATGGCGCGCGATCACGCGCTCGAACGCCTCGCCGCCATCCATGCCGATCTCGTCGTAGTGCGGCAGGTCCCACGCGAACGGCGCGTGATGCATCATCACGATCGTCGGCGCATCGGGCCGCTGCGCGAGCGTGCGATCGAGCCAGTCGAGGCGCTCGTCGCACAGCGCGCCGCGCGTGCGTCCCTGGACCACCGAGTCGATCGCGACGAGGCGCACCGGCAGCGACTCGATCGCGTACTGGATGAATTCGCCGATCATCGGCACATAGGGCTGGTCGGCAAACGCCAGGCGGAATTCGGCGATGCGGTCGTGATTGCCCGGTATCACGTAGAACGGGGCGCGCAGCTCGGCCAGGATTTCGCGCAGGTGCGCGTATGCAGTGCGCTCGCCGCGATCGGCCAGGTCGCCGGTGATCAGCACCGCGTCGGGTTGCGGATCGAGCCGGTTGAGATGCGCGACGGCATCGCGCAGCATCGCCGCCGTGTCCACCCGGCCGTAGGCGACCTGCCCCTTGGGCATCACGTGCAGGTCGGAGATCTGCGCCAGCAGCAACGGCGCCCGCGGCGGGGCTTTTGCTTGTGGACGCGATTGTGAAATGTCTGCAGGTTGCATGTCGGTGAGGGTCCGCGAAACGCGAGTGTGCGTGCAAGAATACCGCGTCGCGGCGCGACGTGAATCGCGGTCGCGCAACGCCGCGGATCACCCGAGCGGCAGCGCCGTCGTGTCCTTGACCGTCTCCAGCACGAACGCCGACTGCACGTTGACGACCACTGGCAGCGCCAGCACCTTTTCCATCAGGAAATGCGCGTATTGCTCGAGGTCGCGCGCGACGACCTTCAGCGAGTAGTCCCACTGGCCGGTCAGTGCGTAGCCGGTCAGCACTTCCGGCCAGCGTTGCACCGCCTTGCGAAACGTCGAACGCGCGTGCTCGGCCTGCTTGTCCAGCATCACGTCGAGGTGCGCGGTGACGCCCAGGCCGATCTTCTTCGGATCGACGATCGCCGCATAGCGCGTGATCACGCCGGCGGCCTCGAGCCGCTGCAATCGCCGCAACGACGGCGCCGGCGACAGCGACAGTTTTTTCGCGAGGTCGCTGTTCTGCATCCGGCCATGCTCCTGCAAGATTTCCAGCAGCTTGCGGTCGGTGCGATCGAGCTCGGGCAACGCGGGACGAGCGGCTGGAACGGCGAATGACGACATCCTGATGTTCCTCGGAGCGGAAAATCAGCAATTATATTGCGTAGATACATAAAAAATAGCAATTTACATTCGCGACGGCGGCGCGGCGCGCGATAGACTTTGCGATTGCCCTCCCTTGAGGCGCCCGTGCGGCGCCCGGACGCCATGGCCACGACACCCGCGCAAGCGCAACCGCATCCGCATCCGCAGTCCCAATTCCAATCGTTGTGGGAGAACCCGCTCGGCACCGACGGCTTCGAATTCATCGAATACGCGGCGCCCGATCCGCAGGCGCTCGGCAAGCTGTTCGAGCAGATGGGCTTCACGGCGATCGCCAGGCATCGTTCGAAGAACGTCCTGCTCTACCGCCAGGGCGGCATCAATTTCATCGTCAACGCCGAGCCGGACTCGTTCGCGCAGTCGTTCGCGCGCGTGCACGGGCCGAGCATCTGCGCGATCGCATTTCGCGTCCGCGACGCGGCATTGGCGTACAAGCAGTGCGTCGCTAACGGCGCGTGGGGTGTGGACAGCCACCCGGGGCCGATGGAGCTCGCGATCCCGGCGATCAAGGGCATCGGCGACTCGCTGATCTATCTCGTCGACCGCTATTCGCGCAACGGCGCCGGCGTGTCGATCTACGACATCGACTTCGTGCCGCTGCCGGGCGTCGACCAGCACCCGGCGGGCGCCGGCCTGCTGTCGATCGACCACCTGACTCACAATGTGCATCGCGGGCGGATGGACGAGTGGGCGGGCTTTTACCAGCGGCTCTTTAATTTCCGCGAAGTGCGCTATTTCGACATCGAAGGCAAGCTGACGGGCCTCAAGTCCAAAGCGATGACCAGTCCTTGCGGCAGGATTCGCATCCCGATCAACGAAAGCAGCGACGACAAGAGCCAGATCCAGGAGTATCTGGTCGCGTATCACGGGGAGGGCATCCAGCACGTGGCGCTCGACACGCGCGACATCTACGCGACCGTCGAGGCGCTGCGCCGGCAGCGCGTCGCATTCCAGGACACGCCCGACACCTATTACGAAATGCTCGGGACGCGGCTGCCCGGCCACCACGAGGACGCAACGCGGCTGGCCGCCAATCGCATCCTGCTCGACGGACGCACTGCCGAGCAGGCGGGTGAAATGATGCGCGAGGCTTCGGTCTCGCACGACGCAGCCGCAACTCGCGACGCGACTGCAGCCGCAACTCGCGACGCGACAGCCTCGACTCGCGGCGCGACTTCAGCCAATCAGGCGTCGGCGATGAGCCAATCGTCACCGCAGGGTGCTGCGCCGGCCGACGACGAAATGCTGCTGCAGATCTTCACAGCGACGGTGATCGGGCCGATTTTTTTCGAAATCATCCAGCGCAAAGGCAACGAAGGCTTCGGCGAAGGCAACTTCCAGGCGCTTTTCGAGTCCATTGAACTCGACCAGGTACGCCGCGGCGTGCTGTAGTTGCGGCAAATCGGAGCGCGGCACTTGTAATCGGCAAGCGCCGCCCGCAGATGGACCGTTGTCAGGTGCGCCCGCAGCAATTTTTGCTTCATGGGGGTGCAATTTCATCGAAAATCGGTTAAAATTCACACCCTTGCGCTGAGGCTGGTAGGTTAGTGCTTACTCCCATCGGTTTTTCGTTACTGCGCCAACTGTCTGATGGCGCTTTCCACTCCGGCGAGGATCTGGCTGCCAAAGTGGGGCTGACACGCGCCCGCGTTTCGCAGGTCCTGAAGCAAGCCGAAACCGCCGGTCTGGCGCTCGAGCGCATCCGAGGCCGTGGCTATCGCCTGGTCGCCGCCCCCGACTTCCTCGACGTCAACGAGGTCCGCCGGGCGCTGGTCGAATTCGGCGCCAAGGTGGCCAAGCCGGGCGCTATCACGCCCAAGCCGCAGCCGATCATCGAAGACGACCTCGGGCTCAACGCCGTCGAGCCGCCGAGCGGCGACTATTCGACGCCGGCGCTGCAGGTCGAGCTCGTCGACCAGCTCGATTCGACATCCACCGAACTGCTGCGCCGCAGCCAGCGCCGCGACATCCATGGCGCATTGCTCGCCGCCGAATGGCAGACCGCCGGTCGCGGCCGCCGCGGGCGCACCTGGACTGCCGTCGCCGGCGGCAGCCTGACGTTTTCGCTGGGCTGGCGCTTCGAGCAGGGCGCGGGATTCCTGGCCGGCCTGTCGCTCGCCATCGGCGTCGCCGTGGCCCGCGCGCTGGAGAAGGAAGGCTACGAGGGCGTCGAGCTCAAGTGGCCCAATGACCTCATCTACCGCCACCACAAGCTGGGCGGCGTGCTGGTCGAGCTCAACGGCGATGCGCTGGGCCCGTCGACAGTCGTCGTCGGCGTCGGCCTCAACATCCGCCTGCCGCGCGAAGCCAAGAAGGACATCGCGCAGGCGGTGACCGATCTCGGCGCCGTGGCCGGACGCGGGGCGCCACCGATCGACCGCAATCGCCTGTTCGGGCGTGTCGCCAACGAAGTCGCCAACACACTCGCGCGCTACGCGGACGGCGGTTTCGCGGCGTTCGCGCCCGAGTGGCAGCAGCGTCACGCGTATCAGGGCAAGCCGGTCAAGCTGATCCTTCCCGACGGCGCCGCGGTCAAGGGCACGGTCGCGGGCGTGGATGCGAGCGGCGCGCTGGTGCTCGCCGACGGCCCGCGGCGTTCGCGTTTCCTTTCAGGCGAGATCTCCCTCCGCCGCGCGTGATCCTGTGCATCGACGTCGGCGGCAGCCGGATGAAGTGGGGACTCGCGGGTCCGCATGGATGGCTGCAGCACGGCGACATTGCGCACGCGCAAATCGGCACCCTCACGCTGCGTGACTGGCAAAACCTGCCACGTCCGTCGCGCGTTGTCGGCGTCAATTCAGCGGGCGAAGCGCAGCGTGTACGTGTCGAAGGCCAGCTCGCGCGCTGGCGCTCGCGAGTGCACTGGATCAAGCCCGTCGCCAAGGCGGGCGGGGTCATCAACGAATACCTGCAAGGCGAGTTGGCGCCCGATCGCTGGGCGTCGCTGATCGCGGCACGGCGACGCGCACGCGACGGCGAAGGCGTGCATGCCTGCGTCGTCGTGAATGCCGGCCGCTCGATCACCATCGACACGCTGCTGGCAGACGGCCGCTTCAGCGCGGGCGTGATGATGCCCGGACTGCGCGCGATGCTGTCGGCATTGCAGAACGCGCTGCCGCAATCGCACATCGACGGCGGGCAGTGGCAGTCGTCCCCCGTCAACGACGCCGACGGCGCGGCCACCGGCGTCGTGCGTGCGGTGTGCGGTGCGATCGAGAGCTCGCGCGCGACGATCGCCGATGCCGATGTGGCTGCGCGCTGTTTCATCGGCGGGGGTGCTGCGAGCGAAATCGCGCCGCATCTCGCACCGCCCGTCGTGGTCGTGGATAATCTCGTCCTCGAAGGCGTGCTCGCCCTCGCCGAATAGACGAATCAATGCGCACGATCCTGGTCCTGCTGCTGCTCGCCAACCTGACGCTGTTCGGGTACACGCGGCTCGACGGCATCGGCGGCGGCGAAGGCGTGCGCCTGACCCAGCAGGTGCTGCCCGACAAGATCAAGCTGCTGCCGCCGCGCGAAGTCGCCGCACTCGGACCCACCAAGGTGGCGGCACTCGCCGACGTTTGCGTCGAATGGGGACCGTTCAGCGACGCCGACCGCACGCGCGCGATGAGCGATCTCGCGCCGCTTGCGCTCGGCACGCTGCTGACGCAGCAGCGCGCCGAAGTCGCCGGCGCGTTCGGCGTGGTGGCGGGAGGATTCACGAGCCGCGCCAATGCCGAGCGGCGCGCGACCGAGTTGCGCGGCAAAGGCGGCGGCGAAGCCGCGGTGCTCGACCTCGGCAAGGGCGAATTCGGCCTGTCGCTCGGCGTGTTCCATTCGGAGGACGCGGCGCGCGCGCGCATCGCGCTGGCCGATTCGTTCGGCACCGCCAACGCGCGCATCGTGCCGCGCCAGCAGACGCTGTCGCAAACCTTCATCGTCGTGCGCGATCCGCAGGCGCCGGTGGTGGCGAAGCTCAAGGACCTGCAGCCCGCCTATCCGGGTGCGGACATCAAGATCGGTGGATGCGACAAGGCCGCTTGAGTTGACCGACGTCGAGCTTACCCGCGAGGCGCAACGCCTCGTCGGCGAGTTCGCGTTGCTGAAGCCGTCGCTGACCGCGGCGGCGGTGGGAGCGGCGCTCGTCACCGACGCCGGACATCTCTACACCGGCATCAACCTCGATCTCGCCTGCGGCATCGGGTTTTGCGCCGAGCACTCGGCGGTGGCCGAAATGCTTAAGCAGCGCGAGACCTGCGTGCGCCGTATCGTCGCCGTCGACGACGAGCGCATCGTCGCGCCCTGCGGGCGCTGCCGCGAGCTGTTGGTGCAGATCGACCGGCGCAACATGGATTGCGTCGTGCTGATGCCCGCGGGCGCGCGCAAGACGCTGCGCGAACTGCTGCCCGAGGCGTGGCTCGAGCACCTGTTGATCGACGGCAAGCGCGCCTGAGCGCCGACAACGGCAAGCGCACCATAACTTCGGCTACGGCACGCGCCATTGCGTCGACCAAGGCAAGCGCGCCGTTGCGTCGACTAGTTGTGAGCCCGTTCGAGCCCCCTACGTCGAGCGCGTCCCGATCCGGGCACGCGGCGTCAAATCCTGCCGATCGCGATGAATCGCCTGGCGCCGTCGCGGCTTTCCCATGGCGCGGCCATTACCTCGACGTCGCGATAGTCGGCGCTGCGCAGCAGCGCGGCAATCTCGTCCTCGTCGTACCAGGTGAGCGCGCTGCGGTCGTCCTCGCGCGCGACGATGTCGCGGCCCTCGCGCTTTTCGTAGCG
>JBEPUI010000119.1:0-6747 GCA_041691615.1 Pseudomonadota bacterium | reverse complement strand
AGCAATTCCGGCGCACTCTTGCCTTGCAGGACGGCCGCGAGCTTCCATCCCAGGTTGAACGTGTCCTGCATCGACACGTTCATGCCCTGGCCTGCCTTCGCGCTGTGGGTGTGACAGGCATCGCCGGCGATGAACACTCGCGGCAAGCGCGAATTCATCGCGTCCTGCGGCACATCGTCGAACCTGTCGCAAAGACGTTGGCCGATCTCGTAGACCGACCACCACGCGATGTCTTTCACATCCAGTGTGTACGGATGAATGATCCGGTTGGCGGCGGCGATCAGCGCGTCAGTGGTGACGTCCTTGGTGGTCAGGTGCTGGTCGGGATTGAGCTTCTCGAGCTCGATGTAGAAGCGCACCAGGAAACCGCCCTCGCGGGGGATGATCAGCACGTTGCCTTCGTTGGCGGAGTGAATCACCGACTTGAGGCGGATATCCGGGAAGTCGGTGACCGCCAGCACATCCATCACGCCCCAGGCCTGGTTGGCCACGTCGCCGACCAGCGCCCTGCCTATCGATTGCCGGACACTGCTGCGCGCGCCGTCGCAGCCGACGACATAGCGGGCACGCACGGTTTCCTCTTGCCCTTGACCGTCCGGATCCGTTCGCTGCAGCGTGACGAGGACCGGGTGATCGCCCGCACCGCCCACGACGACGTTCTTGACGTGCCTGTTGTAGTGCGGCACCAGCCTGGTGGACGATTCGCGCATGACCTCCAGCAGGTAGTCATGCACGCGTGCCTGGTTGACGATCACGTGCGGGAATTCGGACAAGCCGTCCTCGGTGTCCTGGATCCTGCCGCTGCGCACGATCTTCGTGCGATCGTCGGGATCCGGACGCCAGAAGACGGTTTCGTTGACCCAGTACGCTTCTTCAAGCAGGCGCTGCGCGAATCCGAACGCCTGGAACATCTCGACGGTGCGGCAGGCAATGCCGTCGGCCTGGCCTAGCTCGAGCGGGCCGGACTTGCGCTCGACGATCCGCGTCTTGATATCGGGAAAGGCCGCCAGTTGCGCAGCCAGGACGAGACCGGCAGGTCCGCAACCGGCGATGAGGACATCCACTTCGTCGGCGACGCCTTCCGACGCGCGCATTGCACGCGGATCTGCCGGAAGCCGCTTAGGGTCGCCGGGCTTGTAGCCGTTGAGGTGAAACTGCATGCGTGATCGGGTGGCGCCTACTCCGGCTTGATGCCGATCTTCTTCACGAGCTCGGCGAAGCGCGGCAGATCCTGCTTGACACTGGCCGCCATCGCCTCGGACGTGCTGCCCACCGGTACCAATCCCGCGCCCGCGAGCGTGTCGGCCACCGAGGGGTCGGCGAGCGCTTTCTTCAGCTCAGTGTTCAGCTTGGCCACGATCGGCGCCGGCGTGTTCGCGGGCGCGAGGATCGCGAAGTAGGTCGGCACGAGGATGTCGTTGCCGGCACCGGCCTCGGTCATCGTCGGCACGTCGGGCAGCACCGCAAAGCGCTTGTCCGCGCCGACCGCGAGCGCGCGCAGGCGGCCATCCTTGATGAAGCCCTGCACCGCGGGGACGGCGGCAATCGTCACGCCGACGTCGCCGGCCACCACGGCCTGCGCCGCCGGTGACGCGCCCTTGTACGGCACGTGCAGCATGTCAGTGCCCATCTTCTGGTTGAACGCCTCGAGATTGAGCTGCGCCATGCTGCCGATGCCGAAGCTCGAATAACTGATCGTGCCCGGCTTCGCCTTCGCCAGCGCGACGAGCTCCTTGACCGTGCTCACGTTGAGCTTCGGATTCACGACCAGCACATACGGGCCGTCGGTGGCGATGCCGATGTAGCTGAAGTCCTTGATCGGGTCGTACGCCAGTTGCCGGTAAAGGCTCGGATTGACGGTGAGCGAGCCACGGTCGGTCAGGACCAGCGTGTATCCATCGGGCGCCGCCTTCGACGCGAGGTCGAGGCCGAGCACGCCGTTGGCACCGGGCCTGTTGTCGACGACGATGGTCTGGCCCATCGACTCGCCCATCTTGTGCGCGAGCGTGCGCGCGGTGAGATCGGAAGCGCCGCCAGGCGAGAAAGGAACGATGAGGCGAATCGGCTTGCTCGGATAGGCAGGCGCTTGCGCAAAAGCGAGTGGAACGGCGACCACCGCCGCCAAGAACGTGACCATCAGTGTGGCTTTTCGCACGGTTGATCCTTTTGAATTACCCGATCGGTCCGACTTCCGACAACCAGAGATTCCACGACCTCATCATCGTGCCATCCTGCAGACGCGAGGCCTTCTGCGCTTCCTCGTCGTTGAGGAATTCCGGTTCGCCGAGCGTGCATGCCTGAAGCTGGAGCTTGGCGTTCATCTCCGTGTAGATGGCGCGATACACGACCTGCTCGACCGACACCCCCACGACCGTGCAGCCGTGACCTCGCATGAGCACGACCGATTTCGCGCCCAACGAGCGTGCCAGCGCGGCACCCAAGGGACGGTCACGCACCAGCATGTCGGTATTTCCGCCCGCGTCGCGGATTTCGAAGAATGCCGACGCCGGGCCGATGAACCCGCTCATGTGATAAATCGGCCGCAGCGGCTTGCGGGTTGCGCCGAACGGAATCACGCTCGGCGAATGATTGTGAACAATGGCTTGAACATCGGGACGGGCGCGATAGATTTCACCGTGGATGAAGCGCTCGAGGTAGGGCGTCCTGGAATCGCCGTCCTGCGCATTGCCGTCCAGGTCGAAACGCATGATATCGCCGGTCGTGACCGTCGCGGGTGCCAGGCTTCGGGACAGCAGGAAGCCCTCCTCCGGCGCCGGCATGCGGGCGCTGACGTGACCAAAGCCGTCGACGATGCCGTAGCGAGCGAGGATGCGATTGGCGACGACCACCTTCTCGACGAGCGCGGGATCAACAGGTAACGGCATGCAGTTTCTTTCGGGATGAGACGTCGAAGACGGGGCGACTGCGGCAACGGGCGACTGCGGCAACGGGCGGCTGCGGTAACGCTCGGCTGCGGTAACGGTCGGCTGCGGTAACGGTCGGCTCGGGTAACCGGCGGCAGGCTCAGCGCGGCGGCAGCAGCATCTGCGTGCAGCGGAACAACGCGATCGTCTTGCCATCGGTCTGGCGACGCACCGTCGCGTCCCAAACCTGCGTCGTGGCCCCCTGGTGCACAGGACTCGCGATCACGGCGATCGTGCCTTCGCGCGCAGTGCCGATGAAATTGGTCTTGAGCTCGATCGTGGTGAAGTTGGCCATGTTGTCGGGCAAGTGACACAGGCAGCCGTACCCGCACGCGGTGTCCGCCAGTGCGACGATGGTGGCCGCATGCAGGTAACCGTTGGGCGCCAGGATCTCGGGTCGGATGTCCAGCTCGGCGTCGAGGCGACCATCCTCGATCAGCGTCACGCGAAAACCGATGAGTTCCGGCAAGCGTCCCTTGCTGCGGGCGTTGGCCAATTCGAGCGTCACTCCGGAACGCAATCCCATGCTGATCCCCTTTTAGCCGTCTTCATTCCCGGAAATGCACGGTTCGCCATCCGATATCGCGGTTCCGCCGACGTTCCCGCGAAAGCGGGAATTCTCGGATCGCCGCCGATCACGCCGCATTGCGCGAAAGCTCGCGCACATCCGCGCAGAAGCGGTCGACCATTTCAACCGGCGTATCCCACGCGCACATGAACCGGCATCCGGTGTCGCCGACGAACACATAGAAGCGCCAGTTCCGCTGCAGCCCGGCGATCACGTCGGGCGGCAGGTGCACGAACACGCCATTGGCTTCCACCGGCGCGATGAAACGCGCACCGGGAACCTTGGCGAGCGCGTCGCCCATGCGACGCGCCATCGCGTTGGCGTGCGCCGCATGCGTAAGCCACGCGCCGCCGCGCAGCATCGCCGTCCAGGGTGCGGCGAGAAAGCGCATCTTCGAAGCAAGCTGTCCACCTTGCTTGCGCCGGCGCGCGAATTCGTCGGCGAGCGCAAGATCGAAAAACACCACCGCCTCGCCGAACGGCAGGCCGTTCTTGGTGCCGCCCAGCGACAGCACATCGACTCCGGCGCGCTGCGCGATGTCGGCCGGCGCGCAACCCAGCGCCGCCACCGCGTTGGCAAAGCGCGCGCCGTCCATGTGCACCTTGAGCCCAAGCGAATGCGCGTGTGCGGTGAGCGTGCGCAATTCGGCCGGTTTGTACAGCGTTCCAAGCTCGGTGGCCTGCGTCAGCGACACCGCGCGGGGCCGCGACGCATGCTCGCCGTGGTTGATTGCCGCGCGCGACGAGATCGCGTCGCAGGAGAGCTTGGCGTCGGGCGTGTCGACCGTCAGCAGCTTGGCGCCGCCGCTGAAGAATTCCGGCGCGCCGCATTCGTCGACGTTGACGTGCGCGAAGTCGTGGCAGACGATCGCGTCGGTGTTTCGGCAGATCGCCGCCAGCGCGAGCGAATTGGCGGCGGTGCCGTTGAACACGAAGAACACCTGCGCGTCGGCGTCGAACGCCGCGCGCACGGCGCCTTCGGCCTTGCGCGTCCAGTCGTCGTCGCCATAGCCGGCCGCATGGCCGACATTCGCCTCGGCCAGCGCGGCCCATGCTTCGGGACAGATGCCCGCGTTGTTGTCGCTGGCGAACTGCGGCGCGCGCGAGTCGCCGCCGCGCCAATGCGGTTGCTCGCTCAAAGGCGCTCCTCCACCCACGCCTTGACCGAATCGAGCGCCGCCGGCAACGCGGCCGGATCGGTGCCGCCCGCCTGCGCCATATCGGGTCGGCCGCCGCCCTTGCCACCCACGCGCTGCGCGACATGATTGACGAGATCGCCGGCCTTGACCTTGCCGATCAGGTCGGCGGTGACACCGGCGATCAGCGTGACCTTGCCGTCGCTGACGCTGCCCAGAACGATCGCCGCGCTCTTGAGCTTGTCCTTCAGCTTGTCGACGGTCTCGCGCAGCGCCTTGACGTCCGCGCCGTCCATCGCCGCGGCCACCACCTTTGAGCCCTTGACGTCGACCGCGCGATCGACGAGATCGTCGCCCGCCGATGACGCGGCCATGGCCTTGAGGCGCGCCAGGTCTTTTTCCGCGGCGCGCGCTTCCGCGATCAGCTGCACGATCCTGGTGTCGAGCTCCGCGACCGGCGCCTTCAGCGTCGCAGCCGCGCTGCGCAGCGCCTGCTCCTGCTGCTGCACATACGCGAGCGCGCCCTTTCCGGTGATCGCTTCGACGCGCCGGATGCCGGCGGCCACGCCGCCTTCCGACACGATCTTGAACAGGCCGATATCGCCGGTGCGCGCGACGTGCGTGCCGCCGCATAACTCGCGCGACGAGCCGATATCGAGCACACGCACGTCATCGCCATATTTTTCGCCGAACAGCATCATCGCGCCCAGCTTCTGCGCGTCGGCGATCGGCATCACCTTGGACTGTGTCGGATGATTCTCCAGGATCTCATAGTTGACGATGCTCTCGACGCGGCGGATCTCGGCGTCGGTCATCGGCGCGTTGTGCACGAAGTCGAAACGCGTCTTGTCGGCGTCGACCAGCGAGCCCTTCTGCTGCACGTGCGATCCCAGCACTTCGCGCAGCGCCTTGTGCATCAGGTGCGTGGCGGAATGGTTGCGGATCGTGCGGCCGCGCGCTTCGCTGTCCACGGCCGCGCCGATCGTATCGCCGACCTTCAGCTCGCCGTTCTTCATTTCGCCGATGTGACCGAACACGTCGGCCTGGATCTTCTGGGTGTCGGTCACGGCGAACAGTGTCAGGCACATGCTGGTGCGCGACAGTTCGCCGCGATCGCCCACCTGCCCGCCCGATTCGGCGTAGAACGGCGTGCGATTGAGCACCACCACGCCGGCATCGCCGGTCGACAGCGAATCGGCCTGCACGCCGCCTTTGTAAAGCGCCACCACGCGCGCCTCGTCGGCCAGCGATTCATAACCGCGGAATGCGGTTTTCGGGCCGTCGTAGGCGAGCGAATCGCCCATCTTGAACTGCGACGCCGCGCGTGCCCGCGTGCGCTGCTCGTCCATCGCCTTGTCGAACCCCGCTTCGTCGACGGCGACGCCGCGCTCGCGGCAGACGTCGGCGGTCAGGTCGAGCGGAAAACCGAACGTGTCGTACAGCGTGAATGCGGTGATGCCGTCGAAGGTCGTGTCCCCCGACTTTTTCATCCGTGCAAGCGCGTCCTCGAGTATGCGCATGCCATTTTCGAGCGTCTCGCCGAACCGTTCTTCCTCGGCCCTGAGCACCTGCGCGACGCGAATCTTTTCGCGCGTGAGCTCCGGGTATGCGTTACCCATCTGCCGGTCGAGGTCCTCGACCAGGTTATGGAAAAACGGCTTCTTCTGTCCCAGCTGGTAGCCGTGCCGGATCGCGCGGCGGATGATGCGCCGCAACACGTAGCCGCGGCCTTCGTTGCCGGGAATCACGCCATCGACGATCAGGAACGCGCACGCGCGGATGTGATCGGCGATGACCCGCAGCGACGGCGACAGCACGTCCTTGGCGTGCGTTTCGCGCACCGCCGCGCGGATCAGGTCCTGGAACAGGTCGATTTCGTAGTTCGAGTGCACGTGCTGCAGCACCGCGGCGAGCCGCTCGATGCCCATGCCGGTGTCGACGCAGGGCTTGGGCAGCGGCGTCAGCACGCCCTTCGCGTCGCGATCGAACTGCATGAACACCAGATTCCAGATCTCGATGTAGCGGTCGCCATCCTGCTCGGGCGATCCCGGCGGACCGCCCCACACCTGCGGACCGTGGTCGTAGAAGATTTCCGAGCAGGGTCCGCACGGACCGGTGTC
>JBEPUI010000118.1:0-7053 GCA_041691615.1 Pseudomonadota bacterium | reverse complement strand
TCACGCCTTCCTTGCCGACCTTGTCCATCGCCTCGGCGATCGTCTTGCCGATCGATTCGTCGGCGTTGGCCGAGATCGCGCCGACCTGCGCGATTTCCTTCGATGTGCTGCAGGGCTTGCTGATCTTTTTCAGCTCTTCGACCATGGCGATGACCGCCTTGTCGATGCCGCGCTTCAGGTCCATCGGGTTCATGCCGGCGGCAACGAACTTCATGCCTTCGGCGACGATCGATTGCGCGAGCACGGTCGCGGTGGTGGTGCCGTCACCGGCGACGTCGGAAGTCTTGGAGGCGACTTCCTTGACCATCTGCGCGCCCATGTTCTCGAAGCGGTCCTTCAGCTCGATTTCCTTCGCCACCGACACACCGTCCTTGGTGATCGTCGGCGCGCCGAAGCTGCGCTCGAGCACGACGTTGCGGCCCTTGGGGCCGAGCGTGACCTTGACGGCGTCGGCGAGGATGTTCACGCCTCTCACCATCTTGTTGCGTACGTGCTCGCCGAAGCGGACGTCTTTGGCTGCCATGATTCGTTTCTCCTGATGCGTTTATCGTGAGCGTTGTGCGAGGCGGCTAGAGCGAGATCAGCCGACGATGCCGATGATGTCGTCTTCGCGCATGTGCAGGTAATCGGCGCCTTCCATCTTGAATTCCTGGCCCGAGTACTTGCCGAACAGCACCTTGTCGCCGGCCTTGACGCCGATCGTGAGCAACTTGCCGTTGTCGTCGGTCTTGCCCGGTCCGGCAGCGATGACCTCGCCCATCGACGGTTTTTCGGCGGCGGTATCGGGGATTACGATGCCACCGGCCGTTTTACGCTCCTCTTCGAGCCGCTTGACGATCACGCGGTCATGCAATGGCTTCAGCTTCATGGTAAGTACTCACTCCATGTATTCGGTTTGAAGAAAACTGCTGGGATTTCGCCGGCGGAGCGCGCGCCAAGCCTGGTCGGACTATGGCGTTGCCTGTCGCGTTGTTAGCACTCAACGGCTGCGAGTGCTAATAATACGGGCTCATACCCTAAATTGCAACCGATTTCGGGGATTCGCACTCGCAGGCGCGCCCTGCCACCCGGCCGCGGCAGCCCTGTCAGCGCTTCGCCTATGCGCCGCAGCGCCAGCCCTCGCCGGTCGATTCAGCCTCGGCAGATATAATTCGGCGGCTTCGCCAATCCGTCGCGAACGCCCACCAAAGGAACGACCCCATGAGACGCTCCCCTGACATCAGCCCGCGTTCTGCGATTGCGCAACGCCGCATTGTCGCGCGACTGTTCGCTCCCACGCTCGCCGCCGCCTGCCTGATGGCTGCACCCGCCGCGCACGCCGACGATGCATACGGCTGGAACTGGCGCGGCACGATTTACGGCTGGGGTGCCGGCGCCAAGACGTCAACGCAATTCGACCTTCCCGGCGGCGGCGGCATCAGTGCCGATTCCGACAACGGCGGTGCGCTTTCCAAGCTCAAGTTCGCGTTCATGGGGACGCTCGAGGCGCGGCGCGGGCCCTGGTCGGTGACCGGCGACGCTGTCTACGTGAACTTCGGCGACCTGAAGTCGAAAGTCACGTCGATCAACACGCCAGGCGGTGACACGATCCATCCGATCGATGTCGGAACCCGCACCGAACTGAGTGGCTTCGTCGGCACGCTCGTCGGCGGGTACAGCGTGTTCGACAGCCCCGGTGCCCGCGCGGACGTGATCGCCGGCGCGCGCTACGCCCACGTCAACGCGAAGCTCGACTGGGAACTGAGTGGTCCCACGGGTGGACTCGATCTCAATGGCGGCGTCGAGAAGTCCCGCGATTTCTACGATGCCGTCATCGGCCTTCGCGGAACGGCGAACCTTGGCGGCAATTGGGACGTCCGCTATTACGTCGACGGCGGCGCCGGCAACGGGCAGTCGACGTGGCAGGCGATCGGGGCCATCGGTTACCGCTTCGGCTGGGGCGACTTGCTGCTCGCCTATCGCCATCTCGAATACGACTTCCACGATGACAAGCCATTGGCCAACATCAAGCTGAGCGGGCCGATGCTCGGCGTTTCGTTCAAGTTCTGAAGACGCCTGGCGCGCGGCCGTTGCGTGCATCGCGCGCCCCCATGACGGCCGCGCGCAGTGTCGGCGGGGGCGCTCGGCGTTGCGTTCGCAGCGCAGACTTTTGCGTGCCTCCGGGCCGGCCTCGCGCCGCGGCTCCTACGGGGCCGTCCAGCCGCCGCCGAGCGCCTGCACCAGCGCGACGCTCGCCTGCAGCTGACGCCCGCGCAGCAACACCAGCGTGCGCTCGTTGTTGAACTGGATGGTCTGCGCCGCGACGACGTTGAGGTAGCCGACGATCCCCGCCTTGTACTGGTTGGTCGCGAGCTCGACCGACCGCCTCGCCGAGTCCACCGCCTGCTGCTGGATCGTCGCTTCGTCCTTCAGCACGGCAAGCGTGGACAGGTTGTCCTCGACCTGTTGGAAACCGGTGAGGACGCTCTGCCGGTAATTCGCCACCGACTCGTCGTACGCCGCCACCGCCTGGTCACGCTGCGCGCTGCGCAACCCCGCGTCGAACAGCGGCTCGGCGAGATTGGCGCCGATCGCCCAGAATCGGTTGGGCAGCGACAGCAGGTGCGCGAGCTCCGAGCTTGCGAAGCCGCCGCTCGCCGACAGGCTCAACGCCGGAAAGAATGCGGCGGTGGCCACGCCCACTTGCGCATTCGCCGCGGCCATCCGTCGCTCGGCGGCCGCGATGTCGGGCCGCCGCTCCAGCAACTGCGATGGCACGCCGGGCGGAATGTCGGGCGGCGGCGGCACGTCCTCGGCGACCGCCAGCGAGAACTGCGCCGGCGCGCGTCCGGTCAGCACGGCGATCGCGTGCTCGAATCCGGCGCGGGTCGCTCGATTGTCCACCGCCTGCGCCTGCGCGGACTTGACCTGCGCGTCGGCCTGCACGACTTCGGAACGCGCCGCGACGCCGGCGTCGTAGCGGTTGTTGGTCAGCTTGAGCGACTGCTGGTAGGCATCGACGGTGCGATCGAGCAGACGCTGCCCGCTATCGGCGGTGCGCACCGAAAAATAGGCGAACGCCACTTGTGCCTGTACCGACAGGCGTGCCGACTCGAGGTCGGCCGAGCTTGCCGCAGCGCTCGCTTCACTCGCTTCCACCGCGCGGCGCACGCGGCCCCACAGGTCGATTTCCCAGCTCGCATCGACCGTCGCGTTGACCGTGTTGCGCACGCCGCCCACCGCGCTCGCCGTGCTGTTGGCGCGCGACTCCGACAGGCCCACGCCGACTTGCGGAAAAAATCCTGCGCGCGCCTGGTCGATCAGAGTCTTCGCCTGGCGATAGCGCGCGTCGGCGGCGACGATGTCCTGGTTGGCCGCGGCCGCTTCGGCTTCCAGGCGGTCGAGCTCGGCATCGCCGTACACGCGCCACCATTCCCCGCGCGGAAACTGGTCGGCCGGTGCCGCGCTCTTCCAGTCGCCGGCCTCCTTGTACGCCGGCGTGACCGGTGCGCTTTCGCGCACGTAGTCGGGCCCGACCGTGCACGCAGCCAGCGCCGCGACGAACAAGCCCGCGACGGTGGCCGGCAGGAAGTTTTGCAAGCGGCGCGCGATCATGGCAACGTCGGCGCGTGCGCGGGCGCATGGGTTGCGACCAGGCCGCGCCGGCGCGGCATGCGGCTGATCGACCACAAGCGGAAACGGTCGAGATACAGGTAGACGACGGGTGTGGTGAACAGCGTCAGCAGCTGCGAAAGCAGCAGGCCGCCGACGATCGAGATGCCGAGCGGACGGCGCAGCTCGGCGCCCTCGCCGAAGCCGATCGCAAGCGGCACGGCGCCCAGCATCGCGGCGAGCGTCGTCATCATGATCGGGCGAAAGCGCCGCTGGCAGGCTTCGAAGATCGCGTCGCGCGGCGCGAGCTTTTTTTTCCGCTCCACGGCGATCGCGTAATCGATCATCATGATCGCGTTCTTCTTGACGATGCCGATCAGAAGAATCACGCCGATCAGCGCGATCAGGCTGAACTCGATCCGGTAGACCAGCAGCGCCAGCAGCGCGCCGACGCCGGCCGACGGCAGCGTCGACAGGATCGTCAGGGGGTGCACGTAGCTCTCGTACAGCACGCCCAGCACGATGTAGACCGTGATCAGCGCCGCCAGGATCAGCCACGGCTGGCTGGCGAGTCCTTCCTGGAACGCGCGCGCGGTGCCCTGGAACGACCCGTGCACCGTGTTCGGCACGCCCAGCTTGGCGATCGCATCGTCGATCGCGGCTTGCGCCGTCGACAGCGAGAGGCCTTCGGGCAAGTTGAACGAGATCGTCGACGCCGCGAACTGGCCCTGGTGGTTCACCGACAGCGGCGTGCTGGTCGGACCGTAACGCGCGAACGCCATCAGCGGCACCTCGTTGCCGTCGGCGCGGTGCACATAGACGCCTTTCAGCGCCTCGGGCGACTGCCAGAATTCCGGCGACACTTCCATCACCACCTTGTACTGGTTGAGCGGGTTGTAGATCGTCGACACCTGGCGCTGCCCGAACGCGTCGTTGAGCGCCGTGTCGACATCCGATGTCGACAAGCCGAGGCGCGCCGCGGCGTCGCGGTCGATCGTCACCGTGGTCTGCATTCCCTTGTCCTGCTGGTCGGTGTTGACGTCGGCGAGCTCGGGCAGCTGCGACAGCGCATAGCGGATGCGCGGCTCCCACAGCCGCAGCTCGGCCAAGTCGTCGGACTGCAACGTGTACTGGTACGCAGCCTGGCTCTGCCGGCCGCCGACGCGAATGTCCTGCGCAGGCACCAGGAAAAGGCTCGCACCGGCGACGTCGGCGGTCTGGGTGCGAAGGCGTGCAACCACCTGGTCGGCGCTCACATGGCGCTGTGCGAGCGGATGCAACGTCACGAACATGAAGCCGCCGTTGCGCTGGCCGCCGCCGGTGAACGCGACCACGTTCTCCACCGCGGGGTCGGCGCGCACGATCTCGAGGAACGACGCCATCTTGCCCTGCATCGCCTGGAACGACGAGCCCTGGTCGGCCTGGATGAAGCCCATCATCCGGCCGTTGTCCTGCTGCGGAAAGAATCCCTTCGGAATGATCACGTACAGGTAGACATTGAGCGCAACGGTCGCCGCGAGCACCAGCATCGTGATCACGCCATGGCGCAGCACCACTGCCAACGAGCGCTGATACGCCAGCGCCAGCCGGTCGAACGCGGATTCGACGCGCATCGCCCAGCGCCGGGTTTCGCGACGCGGCTGCGCGCGCAGCACGCGCGAGCACATCATCGGCGTCGTCGTGAGCGACACCAGCAGCGACACCAGGATCGCCGCCGACAGCGTCACCGCGAACTCGCGGAACAGCCGCCCGACGATTCCGCCCATCATCAGGATCGGGATGAACACCGCGATCAGCGACAGGCTCATCGACAGCACCGTGAAACCCACCTCGCGCGCGCCGGCCAGCGCTGCCTGGAACGGCTTCATCCCGTCCTCGATGTGCGTCGACACGTTCTCCAGCACGACGATCGCATCGTCGACGACGAAACCGGTGGCGATCGTCAGCGCCATCAGCGTCAGGTTGTTGAGCGAAAAGCCGCAGACATACATCACCGCGAACGTGCCCACCAGCGACACCGGCACGGCGATGCTCGGAATCAGCGCCGCGCGAATGTTGCGCAGGAACGCGAACACCACCAGGATCACCAGCACGATCGATATGATCAGAGAGCGCTCGACCTCCTTCAGCGATGCGCGGATCGTCGTCGTCTGGTCCATCACCACGTTGACGTCGATCGCGCGCGGGATCGACGCGGTCAGCGACGGCAGCAGCTCGCGAACCCGGTCGATCGTCTCGATGATGTTGGCGCCGGGCTGGCGGCTGATGATCAGCAGCACCGACGGCTTGCCGTTCGACGAGCCGTCGTTGCGCAGGTCCTCGACCGAATCGACGACCTGGGCGATGTCGGACAGCCGCACCGCCGCGCCGTTTTTGTAGCTGACGATCAACGGCATGTAGTCGCGCGCCAGCTTCGACTGGTCGTTGGCGCCGATCTGCCAGCGCCGGTCGCCCTCCTCGAGCGCACCCTTCGGGCGGTTGGCGTTGGCGTTCATGATCGTTGCGCGCACCTGCTCCATGCCGATGCCGTACTGGTTGAGCGCCGTCGGGTTCATTTCCACGCGCACTGCCGGCAGCGAGCTCCCGCCGACCTGGACCTGGCCCACGCCGTTCACCTGCGACAGCTTCTGCGCGAGGATCGTCGATGCCGAGTCGTACATCTGGCCGCGCGTCATCGTCTCGGACGTCAACGCGACGATCATGATCGGCGCGTCCGCCGGGTTGACCTTGCGATAAGTCGGATTGCTGCGCAATCCGCTCGGCAATGAGCTCCGCGACGCGTTGATCGCCGCCTGCACGTCGCGCGCAGCGCCGTCGATGTCGCGCGACAGGTCGAATTGCAGCGTGATCCGCGCCGAACCGAGCGCCGATGACGACGTCATCTCGGTGACGCCGGCGATGCGTCCCAGTGCGCGCTCGAGCGGTGTCGCCACCGTCGCCGCCATGGTTTCGGGGCTCGCGCCCGCCAGGCTGGCCGACACCGAGATCGTCGGAAAATCCACCTGCGGCAACGGCGCCACCGGCAGCAGGCCGAACGACATCGCCCCCGCCAGCGCGACGCCGAGCGTCAGCAGCGTCGTCGCCACCGGCCTGTCGATGAACGGGCGTGACAGGTTCATGCGGGCGCGTCCGCAGCGCGCCGCGCGCGCTCGCGCCACCGCCGCGACAGGTCGTCGAAAGCGAGATAGATCACCGGCGTTGTGAACAGCGTGAGCACCTGGCTCACCAGCAGGCCGCCGACCATCGTGATGCCGAGCGGATGGCGCAGCTCGGAGCCCACGCCGGTGCCGAGCATCAGCGGCAGCGCGCCCAGCAGCGCCGACATCGTCGTCATCAGGATCGGGCGAAAGCGCAGCAGGCAGGCTTCGTAGATCGCGTCGCGCGGCGACTTGCCTTGCTCGCGCTCCGCGTCGAGCGCGAAGTCGATCATCATGATCGCGTTCTTCTTGACGATGCCGATCA
>JBEPUI010000117.1:0-7113 GCA_041691615.1 Pseudomonadota bacterium | reverse complement strand
CCGCCTCCAGCAACGAGGCCGGCGTTCCTCACCTCGACGAGGAATACTTGACGTTGTCAACTATTCATTCGGCAAAGGGGCAGGAATGGAAGTCGGTACACGTTCTTAAGTGCGTCGACGGTTGCATTCCGTCGGACATGTCGACCGGTACGCTGGAGGAAATCGAGGAGGAGCGTCGCGTCCTCTATGTCGCGATGACGCGCGCGAAGGATCATCTCGCACTGATGTTGCCGCAGCGATTCTACACGCGGCAGCAGGGTGCGGCCGGCGAGCGCCACGTCTATGCGTCGAAGAGCCGCTTCCTGACCGACGAGGTTTGTCGTCACCTCGATGCCGAGACCTGGCCGTCGGCGCCACCGCGCGCGCAACCGATCGCGAGCCACGGCGCGCGAGTCGACCTGGTCGCGCAGTTCCGCGAAACGTGGCGGCGAACGGCCAAGTGAGTGTCCGAATTCCGCAACCTGCAATCGTGACGGCGAAAGATCAAGGGGACGCGCGAATTTCGCGACCCTCAATCATGGCGGTGAACGGCCAGGCGACGCGGGGAATGGCGCACGCAAGCGCGCACGAAAGCGATCAGCGGTCCTGCGCAGCGACGGGCGATCAGCGGCCGGCCGGAGCACCGGGCGATCAGCGGTCCTGCGCAGCGACGGGCGATCAGCGGTCGGCTGCGGCGCCGGCCAGCGTTTCGCCAGGCGATCAGCGGCCGGCCGCAGCGCCGGGCAGCGCATCGGCCAGCCTCGGCTGGCGCGCACGGCGCGTCCGGCGCAGCCACATCACGCTGCCGGTGACGAACAGCAGCGCGGGCGCCAACCCGGCGATCGCCGCGACCACGCGGCCCGCGAGTCCGAACGCTTCGCCGGTGTGCAGCGGTGCTTGCCACGCCAGAAACGTGTCGCCGGCCGTGCGTGTGGTCGCATCGACGCGCTTGCGCACCGCCCCGCTGCGTGCATCGACCAGCAGCAGCGTGTTGCCGCCGTGCAGCGTGTGCGGGTCGCGCGCTTCGCGCATCGTCACGCGATAAGTTCCGTCCGCGCCGCCGGGTAGTCCGACGCCGGCGATCGCAGCGCCCGGAACCAGCGCGCGCGCGATCTTTACCGCGCGGTCGGGCCCGATAGGGGCATCCACGCTGCGCACCCCATTCGCGGCAGCTGTACCGGGGCCGGTGGTACCTCCGCCGCGCGCGCTGCTCGCGGGAGACGGAGGCGGAGGCCCGCCACGCAAGGCGAGCGACACCGGTGAAAATAGTTCGACCGCACTGCGCAACGCATTCGGAAACGCAAGGTAGACGCCGGTGAAGGCGAGCACGGCGAGCACGATCGAGACGTAGAACCCGCACACATGATGCAGGTTGCGCGACGCCGTCACGCGCGGCCGGAAGCGCAGCGCGCGCACCGCCAGCGCGCGCCCCGGCCACCACAGGTAGATGCCGCTCAGCGCCGAGAACAGCATCGCGAGACCGACGACGCCGATGAACTCGCGACCCCAGAAATCGCGCAGCATCAGCGAGCCGTGAAACCGGTGCAGCCATTCGAGGAAACCACCACCCCGCGCCACGTCCAGCACTTGTGCCGTCGGCGGGTCGAGATAGACGCGCGATGGCGCCGAACCGTCGGCGCCGCGCATCACGACCGCCACTGCGCCGCCTCGATCCGAAGGCAGCTGCAATGCGACCGGGCGTGCGTCGTTGTCCGCCGCTTGCGTGGCCGCATCGAGGTATGTCGCCATGGACTGCCGCACCGCGTTGCCGCTCACCGCAAATCGCTGCGGAGTCAGACGAGCGTCGATCTCGCCGTCGAAGACCAGCAGGCTGCCGGTGATTCCCAGCAACGCGCCGACCAGGCCGAGCGTCAGTCCCAGCCAGCGGTGTACCGCGAGCCAGGCGCCGCGCGACTGCTCGTTGTGATCGGGCTTCACGACGCCATGCGCGACGCAATACGCCATGCCATGCGTGAGACCATGCGCGACGCCATGCGTGACGCCATGCGTGACGCGATCTGCCGCCGGTGCGAACGCGCGCCTTCCATCAAACGTCGCTCCACATCCGCAGCAGGTTGTGATAACAGCCCGTCAGGTGCGTGCGTGCCGTCTCGTCGGCCTGCGTCGCATTGAGCCGTTGGATCGCGTTGTCGAGATCGAAAAGCAGTGCGCGCTGGCCGTCGTCGCGAACCAGGCTTTGCACCCAGAACACGCAGGCCAGGCGCGTCCCGCGCGTGACCGGTGCGACGCGGTGCAGGCTGGTCGCCGGATACACGACCAGATGGCCGGCGGGCAGCTTGGCGCTGTGCACGCCGTACGTATCCTCGATCAGCAATTCACCGCCGTCGTAGGACTCGGGATCGCTGATGAACAGCGTGGCCGACAGGTCGGTGCGGATCTTCGACCCGGTCGAAGGCACGATCCGCACTGCGCCGTCGACATGGCTGCCGAACTGCATGCCCGTTTCGTAACGATTGAAGATCGGCGGGTACACGCGATTGGGAAGTGCTGCGCTGATGAAACGCGAGTTGCGCTCCAGCGCTTCGACGATCATGTCGCTTAAAGCCCGCGCGACCGGATTCATTTCTTCAGTCTGCAGGTTGCGCTTCACTTGCGCACCCTGGTGGCCGGCCGTCGTACGGCCATCGACCCACGCGTCTTTGCGTTCGACCAGCGCGCGGCGGATCGCTTGCAGCCGGTCCGCATCGAGAACCCCGGGAATGTCGACGAGCATCGCGAGTCGACCTGGACTAGAACCGGTAGGCCAACGTGATGATGCCGGTACGACCGACGCCCGGCACCGACCGGCCGCCGTCGGACGGTATGACGGACGCGAAGTAGTCGTTGTCCGCCAGGTTGACGACGTTGAGCCGTATGTCGTACTTCGGCTGGTGATACGCGAGCGTGGCATCGACACGCGCGTATCCGGGCACGGTGATGACGTTGGTGTTACTGGCGTACACGCTCGACGTGCCTGTGATGCCGACGCCCGCCTCCCATTGAGGCGCGAAATTGTAGGTGGTCCACAGCGACGCGGCATGGCGCGGCGTATTGGCCGGGACCTTGCCCTGCGTCCCGTCCAGCGCCGACGCGCTGACGATCTCCGCGTCGAGCAACGTGTACCCTGCGATGAGCTGCCAGCGCGACGTAAGCCGCCCGGTAGCGCTGACCTCGCCGCCGCGCACGCGCACCGCGCCGGTGACGTCGTAGACGCCGGTCTCGATTTGCGAACGTGCGTTGGTCTTGTCCACCTGGAACAGCGCTGCGGCAAGCTGCAGGTTGCCCTGCAACACGTCCCATTTGGCGCCGACTTCGTACGACTTGTTGGTTTCCGGGGGGACGTTCTGTTGGCCGTTGGTCAACGTCAGCGCCTCGAGCGACGGATCGAACGAGGTGCCGTAGGCAACGTAGTACGACTCGCGTTCGGTGGGCTGGTACAGCACGCCCGCGCGCACGCTGGTGAAGCTCACGTCCTGCGATGCCGATGACGGCAAACTGTTCGAATTGATGATCGTCGCCTTGAACCAGTCCTCGCGCACGCCGGCGATCACTTTCCATTGCGGCGCCAACTCGATCGTGTCGTTGACATAGACGCCGATCGTGTCCGCCTTGGAATTTGCGCGATTGGTCGCGGTGCGCACTGCGTTGGCCGGCGCGCCGTGGTAGACGGGATCTTCCAGCGGCACCAGCGCAAGTCCGGGGATGCCGCCGGTGATCGTCGGGTCGACACGCGAATAGCTCTGGTTGGTGTAGCGATCGCGCCCAAGCTCGAGACCCGCCACCATCGAGTGCCTGATTTGCCCGGTGTCGAACCTGGTGACCAGGTCGGTCTGGTTGTAGATGCTGCTGTCGGTGATGTGGCGATCGTGACTGCCCAGCAGCACGTACAACTGGCTCGGGGGAATGTCGGTGATGTTGCCGATCGCGCTGGTGGGCAATCCGGTGAACACGTTGCTCGCCGCCGTACCCACGCGATTGGGGCCGGTCTCCTGCGCGTCGGTCGTGTAGTGGTTGTACTGCGTCTGGTTGCGCAAGCTCACGCCGTTGTCGAAGCGATGGCGGATGCGCGCCGTGACCGAATCGACATCCTGCACGGTGCGGTCGTCGGTCAGGCCGTAAAAATTGGACATTGACACCGGCGCCGGCGCTCCGTTGAGCGGCGGCAGCCCGTAGTCGGGCATGTCGTGGTTGTGCAGCACCAGCGCGGACAGCGTGAATTCGGTGGGCGTGCCGATGCCCGCGCGAAACGACGGCGCGATGCCGAAATCCTGGTTGCTCATCACGTCGCGCGTGGTGTGCATGTCCTGCCCCATCACCGCGAGGCGAAACACCGACGTGCCGGCGAGCGGAACATCGACATCGCCGGTCGCGCGATAGTAGTCGTCGCTCCCGACCGTCGCCGTCACCTCGTTGTGTGCTTGCAACGACGGCACCTTGCTCACCTGGTTGATGACACCACCGGTCGAGCCGCGGCCGAACAGCATCGACGACGGACCCTTGAGCACCTCTACCGAGTCCAGCGAAAACGTGTCGCGGTAGTACTGGCCGCGGTCGCGCATGCCATCGAGATAGATATCGGTGCGCGCGGAGAACCCGCGCAGGTTGATGTTGTTGCCGATCGAGCCGCCTTCCGCGCTGCCGATCGTGATGCCCGGCACATAGCGAAGCGCATCCTGCAGTGACGCGACGCCCTGGGCGTCCAGCACCGCCCTGTCGATGACGGTTACCGATTGCGGAATATCGCGTAGCGGTGTCTCGATCTTGCCGCCGATGGTGGAAGTCACTGGCGCATAGTCCTTGCTGTTCGTGCCGACGACGCTGATCGGCGGAAGCGTGGTCACCGCCTCGGCAACCGGAGGTTCCGCGGCCCGCTGGGCGAACACGGCGCCGGGCGTGAAGGCAAGACCCGCGACCAGCGCGCCGACAGGCAGCCAGCCATGACGCATAACTGCACGACGATCGTCAGCAAAACCAATGGTGCCCGGCCGTACATTCGATAGGGGATCAACGGAAAATGCATCGCGCGAACCCAGAATTGCGGCGCTCACCGGTCGCAGCCGTATCGGCGGAGTCATCGCACGTCCTTGCACTCGTTGGTCGATCGGCCGTCGCAGCGCTCGGCGCCGCGCCCGTGGCGGCGGCGGGCCGGCATCGACGTTGCATAAATCTAAATGGTATTGCGAATTATACGCATTACTATTTAGAACGCAACACGCGGCTTGAGGATCGCCGTCGACCGGATGCCGCGCGCGGTACACGCAACACGTGAATGCAAACTACGCGCGAGGTGCGGCGGATGCGCCGGCGATCATTCGCTGCAACTCGTCGACCAGGCCGCGCTGGCCGGCGAGCACGCGCGTGCCGGCTTCGGCGACGCCGAACCATTGTGCGCGGTCGACTTCCGGAAATTGCCGGAGCAACCCCGAACGAGGCGGCCACTCGAGAGTAAATTCATTGCTCGCGATCACATCGGCATCGAAGTCGCCCTCGATCGCCCATGCGTGTACGAGCTTCCCGCCTGGCTGCCGCACCGGCGCGAGCGCAATGAACTCGCCGTCAAGCGTCACGCCGGTTTCTTCGCTGAATTCGCGCCTCGCGGCATGCAGCAGATCTTCTCCGGAGGCCACCTCGCCCTTGGCGATCGACCACGCCCCCAGGTCGCGGTTCTTCCAAAATGGACCCCCGGGGTGCACCAGGAAAACCTCGAGCACGCCATGGGTGCGGCGAAACGGGAGTAGGCCGGCGCTGATTTTTCCTGCCACGCGTGACATGATGCCGTAACGCCCGCGTACTTTGCGCATGAATTCGAGCCCGGATGTGAACCCTCCCTTGGTGCAGAAAGACGCGACGCGCCTCAGCGTCTACGCCGCCCTCGCCGGCAACCTGCTGGTCACGGCGACCAAGACAGTCGCCGCCGTCTGGACGGGCAGCTCGGCGATGCTGAGCGAAGCCGTCCACTCGTTCGTCGATACCGGCAACGCGCTCCTGCTGCTGTACGGCATGCACCGCGCATCACGACGCGCCGACGCCGACCATCCGCTCGGCCACGGCCGCGAGTTGTACTTCTGGAGTTTCGTCGTCGCGCTGATGGTATTCGCACTGGGCGCCGGCGTGTCGATCTACCAGGGCATCGTGCACGTCCGCTCGCCGCAGCCGATCAGCAGCCCGCTGGTGAGCTACGTCGTGCTCGCATTCGCCTTCATGTTCGAAGGCGGGTCGTGGTTGGTTTCGTTGCGGCAATTCAATGCCGCCAAAGGCGAGATGGGCTACTACGAGGCCTTCCGCCGCAGCAAGGATCCGCCGTTGTTCATGGTGCTGTTCGAGGACACCGCCGCCCTGCTCGGCATCGTCATCGCGGCGGTCGGCACCTATGCGGCGACCACCCTGGGCATGGCGGAAGCCGACGGCATCGCCTCGATCCTCATCGGAATGATGCTCGCGGTGACCGCGAGCCTGCTTGCGCGCGAAAGCAAGAGCCTGCTGATCGGCGAGCGCGCCGACCGCGACTTGAGCGCCTCGATCATGCGCATCGCGCAATCGCAACGTCCCGCAGCGCGCGCCAACGGCCTGATGACGGTGCAAATGGCGCCCGATCAGATCGTGGTGGCGCTGAGCCTCGAATTCGCCGACAGCCTGCGTGCGCCGGACATCGAAGACTACGTGCTGAGTCTCGAGCGCGCGATCCGCAGCGCCCACCCCGAGGTCATGGCGTTGTTCGTGAAGCCGCAAACCGAAAAGACATTCCGGGATGGCGCGGGCACACGCTTCGCCGACCCGGGTATGGGCGAGGCAACCTCCGCCGGGAAGACCAGCGCGTCTGCGGACCCCGGCAACCAGGGAGCTGCCAATTAACCGAACGCCGACCGTCACCTTTTTCGCGCCACAACGCCGCCCTGCTTTCGCCATCTGCGGATGCGCGTGTGCGTTGGTAGTCGCGTTGGCATTGGCGTTGGCGTTGGAGTTGGTATCGGCTCCGGCAGTCGTTGCAGCGGCGCCAGCAGCCGTGCCGCCCAACGCATCGCCTGCGGGCCCGGTGGCCACGTTTCGCGTGGTCGTGGTCCCGATACGCTACCAGCCTCCGCCGAATGTTCCGGGCGGATTCGCCTATGCCGCGTACATGACATCGCTGCCGAA
>JBEPUI010000116.1:0-7160 GCA_041691615.1 Pseudomonadota bacterium | reverse complement strand
CGCGATTACGTCAATGCAGTCGCTGACGCGACTTGCGCGCGCTGTCCGACATTACGCGACGGCTGCCGGTCCCGCGCGTTTCGGTGCCGCGGCGGCGTTCCTGCCAGAAACGGTAAATCAGCACGCTGGCGACCGCCAGCTCCTCGACCAGCGAGGCGCGGCGCTCCTTGTCGTCTATCCACTCCGCGAATTCCGGATCGTGATCGCCGAACGCCAACGCTTCGACAGGAAACATCCAGTCGCGCGCGTCGTGGGCGTCGTACAGCGGCTGCCAGTCGTCCTCGCGCAGCTTGACACCGGCGACATAGCCTTCGCACCATGCAGCCGCTTCGGCGGGCGCCTTTTCCTTTTGCGCGTGATCGTCCGCGTAGTAGAGCAGTGGACGAAAGCGCGTCGGCGACTCGGCCAGCGTACGCTGGATGCCGACCATGTGCCGCAGCACCAGCGCCATGATGCGCTGCGCCTGCTCGTTCGACGTGTAGGCGGGCGACGCGCTCTTGCCGCCTTCGCTCCAGACGCCGGGCAGCCACTCGGACGGCTGGATGTCCTCGGGACCGCTGACGATCGACGTCAGGTAACCGTCGAGCATTTCCAGGTCCATGCAATCCTGCGGGACCGAATCCGACGCGAGAAATGACTCGAGTTCATCGAGCTCGATATCAGTTAGCGGTTCATCCAGCGTGCGTGGTTCAGCCATGGCGGCCATCGGCTTCGTGTTGCAGGAACGACGATTATCGCAGAATTGCGGGAGCGTCCTTTTCAGGTGCCGCAAACCCTTGTGACGTGAGCGCGGCATTCAGCGCATCGCGCCGGCAGCGACTTCGGAGCGCGCGACGCCGCGCTGTTCCAGCGCGCGTGCGACTCGCAGCGCGTGATCTTCGCGCCATGGCGCCGCGATAACCTGGATCCCGAGCGGCAGCTTGCCGCGACGCGCGACCGGCACGGCGACCACCGGCAAGCCGAGGAACGAGAACGGGTAGGTGAGCATGCCCAGGTGGGTGCGCGGCGGGTATTCGTGGCCATTGAGCTCGAAGGCCGTCGCGCCAATGGGCGTGGCCGCGACCGGTGTCGCCGGTGCGAGGATCACGTCGACAGATTGCAGGACTTCACGCACCTGCTCGCGGAACCATGCGCGAAAGCGCTGCGCGGTCAGGTACCACGCGGCCGGCACCATCGTCGCGGCCAGCAAGCGGTCGCGCGACGCCGGATCGAAGTCGTTGGCGCGGGCACGCAGGTTGGAGAGATGGAGCTCACCGGCCTCGCTTGCGGTGATGAGATAGCCCGCCGCACGCACGCGGCCGATTTCCGCGAGCGTCACGGTGCGGGTGGCGCCCAGTGCATCGGCGGCGTTGCGCAGCGTGGCGCGCGCATCGTCGCTCGCATGGTCGTGGAAATAGCCGTCGGCCACGGCGATGCGCAACCCGCCGATGCCGTCGGCAAGCGTCGCCGACACGGGCTGCGAATCGCGCTGTGCGCACGCTATGTCGGACGCGTCGGGCCCCTGCATCGCGTCATACGCGGCGGAGAGGTCGGCGGCGCTGCGCGCCAGCGGCCCCGCGTGATCGAAGCTCGCCGCGAGCGGGAACACGCCGCTGCGCGACAACCGGCCGTAGGTCGGCTTCAGTCCGAACACGCCGCAAAGCGCGGCGGGCACGCGGATCGAGCCGTTGGTGTCGGTGCCGAGCGTCAGCGGCACGAGCCCCGCGGCGAGTGCGGCGCCCGAACCGCCCGACGAGCCGCCGGCCACGCGCGAAACGTCGTGCGGATTGCGCACCGCGCCATAGTGCGCGTTCTCGGTGACGAAGCCGTATGCGTACTCTTCCATGTTGAGCGCGCCGACCAGCACGCAGCCCGCCGTCGCAAGGCGCGCGACGAGCGTCGCGTCCACGGCGGCCGGCGCGCGCAGTGCCTCGATTTTGGCGCCGGCGAGGGTCGTGACACCTTCGATGTCGAACAGGTTCTTGGCGGCGAACGGCACGCCGGCCAGCGGTGGCAGCACGCCACCTCGCGCGCGCAGCGCATCGATGGCGGCGGAGGCGGACAGTGCACGCGCCGCTGTGACCGTCGTGAAGGCGTTGTAACGCGCATCGAGCGCCTCGATGCGCGAGAGCGCGCATTCGGTCACGTCGCGAGCGGTGAAGTCGCCGCGGCGCACGCCATCGGCGATGGCCGTTGCGCCTAGCGTCGCATAATCCCGCGGACTCACGGTTCGAAGCGCGCCGGCATGCTTTTGGCCGATTCGAGGTCGAAATCCGCGAGCAGCGTGTACTGCTCGGCCAGTCGGGCCAGGTTGAGCAGCACACCCGGACGCTGCGCGGCATCGATCACCAGCCCGTGGACGGCGGCCATCGCGTCGAGCCATCGCTCGCGATCATCCTGCGTCATCGTTGGCGGCGATGGCAGGGGACCTTCGCGCGTCATCGCGGGATATCGCGTCGCCCGCGCAACGCGTGCGCGACGTTGATCGCCGCGGCGAACACCAGCACCGCGCCGGCCTGGTGCAATGCCGCGACTGGGATGGGCACCACCAGCAGCAACGTCGTGATGCCAAGCGCCACCTGCACCGCGAGCATCGCCAGCAGCAGGCGGCTGCCGATACGCGCGCGGCGTGGCACGTCGTTGCGGCGATTCAGCGCAATAGCAAGCCACGTGATCACGATGGCCAGCGTGTACGCCAGCAAGCGGTGGTCGAACTGCACGGTGGCCATGTTCCAGAAGAAATTGCGCCACCACGGCGTGATCATCAGGATTTCCGGCGGAACCGCATGCCCGTTCATCGACGGAAAGGTGTTGTACGCGAAGCCGGCGCGGATACCGGCGACGAGCCCTCCAGTCAGGATCATCGCGAAAACCAGCGCGCACGCGCCGTACGCGAAACGCCGCAGGTTGACCGAAGCGCGTGCGGGCGGTGGCGATGCGTCGAGCAACGACAACCCCGTCCACAGCATCGCGCCGAAGATCAGCACCGCGAGGCCCAGGTGCGCCGTGAGGCGGAACTGCGACACGCGCGGATCGTCGACCAGGCCGCTTTGCACCATGTACCAGCCCAGCGCGCCCTGCAATCCACCGAGCAGGAAGATCACGGCGAGCGGTTTCGCGAATCCGCGCGGGATGCGCCGGCGCGCCAGGAAGTACAGGAACGGCAGCAGGAATGCGGCGCCGATCGCGCGGCCCAGCAGCCGGTGCGAGTACTCCCACCAGAAGATCGGCTTGAACGCGGCCAGCGTCATCGCGTGGTTGACGTCGCGGAATTCGGGCGTGAGCTGGTACTTGCCGAACGCCAGTTGCCAATCCGCCGCCGACAACGGCGGCAGCGTGCCGACGATCGGCTGCCATTCGGTGATCGACAGTCCCGAATGCGTGAGGCGCGTCACGCCACCGACCACGACGATCAGGAACACCAGTGCGCAGCAGGCGAAGAGCCACAGCGCGATCGCGCGCCCTGACGCCGTCTGCCCGACGGCGAGCAGCGGCGCGGAAAACGAAGGGGACGCGGCGTGCATGGTTTGCAATTTTAGCGCGCGGCCAAAACGGCCGGCGCTACAATGCATCCATGCAACGCAGACAGGTACTGGCAGTGGCGGGAGCGGCGTTGCTCGGCGCCCAATCGGCGTGGGCAATCAGCGAAGGCAAGTCGGCGCCGGCGTTCGCCGCGACGTTGCTCGACGGCAGCGAATTTTCGCTCGTTGCGCAGCGCGGCAAGGTCGTCGTGCTGAATTTCTGGGCAACCTGGTGCGCGCCATGCCGCGCCGAGATGCCCGCGATCGACGCGTACTACCGGCAGCGTCGCGGCGACGGGTTGGTGGTGCTGGCAGTGAGCATGGACCGGCCGGCCGACGAAGCGAAGGCGCGCGAGCTGATGCGTGATTTCGCATTCGCCGGCGCGTTCGCGCGCGAGGCGTCGTTCAAGGACTACGGCCGAATTTGGCGGCTGCCGCTGACCTTCGTCGTCGACCGCGGCGGCGTGCTGCGCAAGGACGACTGGTACGAAGACCCCGGCATCGGCGCGGCGTCGCTCGAGCGGATCGTGTCGCCGCTGCTCGCGCGGCGATAGCGGCGCGCGGGGCCGCACGTCACATCGCGTAGCTCAATCCGACCGAAACGGTATAGCGAGGCTCGAGCTGCAGCCCGTTCACCCGTTGATAGACCGGAACCTGCAGGAACGCATAGGCACGCAATTCGTGCGTCAAGTGTGCGGTGACGCCCGGGCTGAGGTACACCAGCGTCGCGCCGCTGTTGTCGACGTCGGCATTGACACCCGACTCGCGCTTTTCCGAGCGGACATTGAGCTGGATCTGCGGCACGACGTGCTCGAACGACATGTAGCGCAAGCCGGCGTTGACATTGATGCCCGCGCCGGGCTTGAAGCCCTCGCGTTCGGCCAGCGGAATCTGCAGCATGCCTTGCGCGAAATAGTCCCAGTCGCGGCTCAGCGCCCCGAAGTTGTAGACGCCGAGCAACAGGTCGGTGGTGCCGGTGCCCGGCTGCAATCCGCGATCGACATCCTCGCCGGCTTGCGGTCCGTCGATGAACTTTTCGTGGATGGCGCCGGTGGCGAGTTTCAGCCCCGCCTGCACGCCGATGCTGTGGTCATCGGTAATCCCCTGGTAGCGTGCGAGCACGCGCAGGTCGCCGAGCGAGCGCGAGTGCGATGTCGAGATCGCGGTGTCGCCCTCGGCGATCGTCGTATGGTAGCGGTCGAACCATGGCAGTTGCACGTTGACGCCCCAGTCGAGCGCGTTGTAGTCGAAGCTGGCGGTGTAGTTGCGGTTGATCGTCGTTTGCTGGACCTCGCTTTCGTTGGGAATCTCGAGGCTCCCGCGATCGACGCTATCCGTACCCGAGCGCAGGTCGTTCTGGTTGAAATAGTCGTAGCGCAGGTCGAAGGTGAAGCCGTCGCCCGCACCGGCGCCCTGGGTCCCCCAGTCCGAGCTCAGCGTGCAGCCGCAACTCGAGCAGGCGAGCGCGGCGGCAGAAAACGCCGACGCGGCGAGCGCCGCCGCAACGTCGCGAAATCGAAGCCCGATCATCGCAGGCCTCAATGCGCCGGGTGGTCGGCCGCGGTCATCGACTCGACGGCGACGTCGACGACGATCGTGCCGGCGTGCTCGAAGGTGAGCGTCATCGGCACCCGTTCGCCGACGGCGAGCGGCTTCTTCAAGTCGATCATCATCAGGTGATAGCCACCGGTTGACAGCGCGACCTGCTTGCCGGCGGGAACGTCCAGGCCCGCCACTTCGCGCATGCGCATCACGTTACCGTCCATCGACATCATGTGGATCTGCACCTGTGCCGCGGCCGGCGACGAGGCGCGCAGCAGCTTGTCGTTTGCCGTGCCCTTGTTGTCGATCGTCATGTACGCGCCGCCGACCTGCGCGCCGGGCGGCGTCGCGCGGGCGAACGGGTGGTCGATAGCGAGCGTCGCGAGGGTGTAGTCGTGCGCCGAGGCGGCGCCTGCCAGCACGTTGATGCCAAGTGCCACCAGGACTGCAATGAGGCTCTTCATGTCGTATTCCTTCCAGCGAATTGCGGCGGTGCGCCGGCTCTTTCGCGATGGAAGGGCACGACGCGTCAGGTGGGCACTGTGGCGGGGCCGGGAGGTGCGCGCGCGTTGGCGGGCGTCGGCAAACGCTGCGGCAGCAGCAGCGGTGCCGCGACGGTGCGCAGCGTGACGGCGCACGCGGGCGGGAGCAACGAAGGCGGCGTCATCGGCAGCGCGGGTGGCGTGGCGTGCGCACACAGCGCGCAATGAGTTGAAGCGTGCTTGCCGGCAGGCGCGCCGGCCGGGCGATGGTCGCCGTTGCGACGGATGTTGGCCGAACAGATGTCGGCGTCGCCGGGCGCGAACGCCGTTCGCGCATACCCGGCGAGCGGCAGCGTGAGCTGCAGCAGCGCGGCGACGATCGCAACGAGGCGCCTGGTCAACGACACGCGGGCCATTCTACGCGGCACCACATCGTCGTCAAAGCCGCTGCCCGTGCTCGCGGGTGGCGTGGAAGCCCACCTTCTTCCAGCGCTCCATCGTCACCTGCAGGTTGTATTTGTTGGTGGCGAGGAATACGGCGTTGCCGTCGACGTCGGTGGCCAGTGCCGCGGCCTGCTCGCGCTCGAAATCGCGGCGCGTGCCGGCATCGGGAAACACCAGCCAGCGCGCCGTGGCGACGCTCGCATTGTCGTAGATCGCATCGACGCCGTATTCGCGCGCCAGGCGGTCGGCGACGACCTCGAACTGCAGTTGGCCGACGGCACCCAGCAGCAGCGTGTTGCCCGAAGTCGTGGCGAACACCTGGATCGCGCCTTCCTCGCCGAGCTCCTGCAAGCCCTTCGACAGTGGCTTGGCCTTGAACGGGTCGCGCGGACGCGCGACGCGGAACATTTCCGGTGCGAAGTACGGAATGCCCTTGAATCCCAGCGTCTCGCCTTCGGTCAGCGTGTCGCCGATCTGCAGTTGCCCGTGGTTGTGGATGCCGATGATGTCGCCGGCGACGGCATCGGCGCTCGCCACGCGCTCGTTGGCCATGAACGTCAGCGCGTTGGCGATCTTGATTTCGCGGGATTCGCGGACGTGCCGCACCTTCATCCCGGGCTGGTAGCGGCCCGAGCAGACTCGAAAGAAAGCGATGCGATCGCGGTGGCGCGGGTCCATGTTCGCCTGGATCTTGAACACGAATCCCGAGAACGGCGTCTCGCCCGGCTGCACGTCGCGCGTGCCGCCGTCGCGCGGCTGCGGCGGTGGCGCCCAGTCGATCAGCGCCTGCAGGATTTCCTGCACGCCGAAATTGTTGATGCCGGAGCCGAAGAACACCGGCGTTTGCCTTCCGGCGAGAAAACGATCGAGCGAAAACGGCTCGCTCGCCGACCGCAACAGGTCGACGTCGTGGCGAAGTGCGGCGACTTCGCCGGGGAAAAGCTCGTCGAGCCGCAGATTGCCGATGCCTTCGATCATTTCGCTGTCGGCGGAGACCCGCTCTTCGCCGGGCGAGAAGCGCAGCAGGCGATCGTTCTGCAGCTGGTAGACGCCGCGAAACGACTTGCCCATGCCGAGCGGCCAGCTCACCGGCGCGCAATCGATCCCCAGCACTTCCTCGATCTCCTGCAGCAGCGCGAGCGGCTCGCGAACTTCGCGGTCCATCTTGTTGACGAAGGTGATGATCGGCGTG
>JBEPUI010000115.1:0-7162 GCA_041691615.1 Pseudomonadota bacterium | reverse complement strand
ACTCGGTTGCGTACTCGGTTGCGTACTCGGTTGCGTACTCAGTTTCGTAGCCCCCCGCGCGCGATCACGCCGCCGACGAAATGCTCGATCGCCTCGGCAACGGCACGCGGCTGGTCGTGATGCAGCATGTGACCGGCGTCGTCGATGGTCACGCGCCTCGCGTCGGCGACATTGCGCATCCGCCGTTCGATCTCGGCAGTTGGGTCTGCGTTTTCGTTGCCCGCCAGCCACCGCGGGATGCGCGATTGCGCGGCCATCACCCACAACACGGGAACCGAGATCCTGCGCCACACGGCTTCGATCTCGTCCATCCGGTATACGGTGGGAAAAGGCAGTTTGTGGCGGGGATCGGCGCGCAGACGCGCGCTGCCATCCGGCAACATCATCGCCCATGCGCCCGCGAGAAATTCCGCCTTGTCGCGCGTCAGTCGCGGATTATTTTTTTGTAGTCGATCGGCCACCGCCGCCAGGCCGGGATAAGGCGCCAACTGCGGCGGATGCGCGAGCGCATCCAGCCACGCCGTCATCTTGTCGGGCGCATCGTCCGCGTTGCCGGCCGGAATGCCGAACCCATCGAGCGCCACGACCGAGCGCACACGCGACGAGCGGACGCCGGCGTAGATCATCGCGACGTTGGCGCCCAGGCTGTGGCCGACGAGGTGCGCCGCATCGTCGGGTACGAGCGCGCGCAACAGGAAATCGAGGTCGGCGACGTAATCCTGGAACCAGTAGCCGTCGCGCCGCCACGCGGTGCCGCCGAAGCCCTGCCAATCGGGCGCGATCACGCGCCAGCGGCCCTGCAGCGCATCGACCAGGAACTGGAACGACGCGGCGACGTCCATCCAGCCGTGCAGCAGAACCAGCACCGGCGCCGTGGAATCGCCCCACTCCAGCACGTGATAGTCGGTGCCGCGCACGTCGACCACGTGCGCGTGCGCCGCAACCCGGGGCGACGTCATGGCGAAGGTGCTGCGCGGGAGCCGGCCGGGTCAGCGCGCGCAACGCTACTGGAGTACACCCTTCGCGTATGCGGGCCGCGCCGGGGACGACCGCGCGAAATGCCGACGATTACTTGCGGGCGCACAGCCCGCGACCGTCCGTCCAGCCGACGCGATAGTTGCCGTCGCCGGCGAATCGTGTCGCATCCTTGCGCTCGGCGCCGGTGGCGCTGGCGCAGCCATCGGCGTAGCCCTGGCGATAGGGCAGCGGAAAGCCGTCGAGGTTGATCGTGGGCTTGGGCGGCTCGACGGTACGCGGAATGGGCGCCACAGGCTCGGGCGGCGTGACTACGTTCGCACAGCCGCTTGCGAGCACAATGGCAGCGACCAGCGCGAGGCGATGCGCGGCGCGGAATGGATTTGGCATGACGATCGAATCGGCGCACGCATTGGCGCGGTAAAATTCTAACACCGCGATCGACACCCATGTACGCACCCTCCTACGTCCACCTGCGCCTGCACAGCGAGTATTCGATCGTCGACGGTACCGTGCGCATCGACGAGGCGATCGCCGCGGCGCTCGACGACTCGATGCCCGCGCTCGCGCTGACCGACCTCTCCAACATGTTCGGCCTGGTCAAGTTCTACCGCGCGGCACGGGCGGCCGGGGTGAAGCCCATCATCGGCTGCGACGTGTGGGTGACGCACGAGTCGCTGCGCGACCAGCCGTATCGCCTGCTGTTGCTGGCGACCGCGCACGCAGGCTATCTCAAGCTGTGCACGTGGCTGACGCGCGCGTATCGCAGCAACCAGCATCGCGGCCGCGCTGAGCTTCGCCGCGAATGGTTCGACGAAGGCACCGGCGGGCTGATTGCGTTGTCGGGCGCGCGCTACGGCGACGTCGGGCAGGGCCTGCTGCACGGCAACGCCGCTGCGGCGACCAGCGCCGCACGCGCGGCCGCAACGCGCTTCCCCGATTGCTACTACCTCGAAGTCCAGCGCGCCGGCCACGCCGACGACGACATGCTCGTCGACGCCACCGTTCGGCTGGGCGCCGATCTCGATTTGCCGGTGGTGGCGACGCATCCGGTGCAATTCCTGCGCCGCGCCGATTTTCGCGCGCACGAAGCGCGGGTATGCATCGCCGAAGGCCAGGTGCTGGCCGATTCCCGGCGTCCCCGGCGTTTTTCGCCGGAGCAATTTTTCACGACGCAGGCCGAGATGGCCGCCAAGTTCGCCGACCTGCCGCAGGCGCTCGCCAACAGCGTGGCGATCGCGATGCGCTGCAATGCCGCGATCGAAATCGGCCGCAACCACCTGCCGGCGTTCCCGACGCCCGAAGGCGTGACTCTCGACGAACACTTGAGGCTCGAGGCCGAGGCCGGCCTCGAGCTGCGATTGCACCGGTTGTTTCCCGACGAAGCCGCGCGCGAGCAACGGCGCGACGAATATGTGACGCGCCTCGCATTCGAGATCGGGACCATCGTGCAGATGGGTTTTGCCGGCTACTTCCTGATCGTCGCCGACTTCATCAACTGGGCGAAGCACAACGCCGTGCCGGTGGGCCCGGGCCGTGGCTCGGGCGCCGGGTCGCTGGTCGCCTACAGCCTCGGCATCACCGACCTCGATCCGTTGCGCTACAACCTGCTGTTCGAGCGCTTCCTCAATCCCGATCGCGTGTCGATGCCCGACTTCGACATCGATTTCTGCCAGGACACGCGCGAGCGCGTGATCGACTACGTCAAGCAGAAGTACGGCGCCGATTCGGTGTCGCAAATCGCAACCTTCGGCACGCTCGCGGCCAAGGCCGCGGTACGCGACGTCGGCCGCGTGCTGGACCTGCCTTATTCGTTCGTCGACGGCATCGCCAAGCTGATTCCGTTCCAGCCCGGCCGCGCGATCACGCTGAAGCGCCCCGGCGCCGATCGCGACGCGAATGTCATCTATGCGCGCGAAGCCGAGCCGATGCTCGAATCGCGCGAAGCCGCCGAGGAGGAAGTGCGCGAGCTGCTGTCGCTTGCCGAAGAGCTCGAAGGGTTGCCGCGCAACGTCGGCATGCATGCGGGCGGCGTGCTGATCGTGCCGGGCAAGCTCACCGACTTCTGCCCGCTGTTCGTGCAACCCGGCGCCGAGGCGCTGGTGTCGCAGTTCGACAAGGACGACGTCGAGGCCGCGGGCCTGGTCAAGTTCGACTTCCTGGGCCTGACCACGCTGACGATCCTCGACTGGACGATGCGCTATGTGCGCAAGCTCGACCCGGGCAACGACGTGCGCCTCGAATCGCTGCCGCTCGACGACAAGCGCGCCTACGAGATCTTCCGGACAGCCAACACGAGCGCGGTGTTCCAGTTCGAATCGCGCGGCATGCGCGACCTGCTGCTGCGCGCGCCCCCGACGCGTTTCGAGGACATCATCGCGCTGGTCGCGTTGTATCGCCCCGGACCGATGAAGCTCATTCCCGAGTACATCGAGCGCAAGATGGGGCGGCGCCGATTCGAGTACGTCGACGCGCGCCTCGAGCCCATCCTCGCGCCCACGTATGGCGTCATGGTGTACCAGGAACAGGTGATGCAGATCGCGCAGTCGATCGGCGGCTACACGCTGGGTGCGGCCGACCTGCTGCGGCGCGCGATGGGCAAGAAGAAAAAAGAGGAAATGGCGAAGCATCGCAGCGTCTTCGTCGCCGGCGCCGGGAACAATGGCGTATCCGCCGGACGCGCACAGCAGCTCTACGACCAGATGGAGGAGTTCGCCGACTACGGATTCAACAAGTCGCACGCAGCTGCTTACGCGCTGATCGCCTACCAGACCGCCTACTTCAAGGCGCATCACGCCGCGGCGTTCATGGCCGCCAACCTGTCGCTGGTGATGGACGATACGGACAAGGTGCGCGCGCTCTATGCCGACGCCATCGACCAGGGACTCGACCTGCTGCCGCCGGACGTGAACAAGTCGGCGTACCGCTTCGAGCCGGTCGACGAAAAGCAGGTGCGCTATGGGCTCGGCGGGATCAAGGGCACCGGCGCGCACGCGGTGGAGGCGATCGTCGCCGCACGCGAAAGCGACGGCGCGTTTCGCGACCTCGCCGATTTCTGCCGCCGCATCGACAAGCGCATCGTCAACCGCCGTGCGGTCGAGGCGCTCATCAAGGGCGGCGCATTCGATGCTATCGAGCCGCGGCGCGCGGCATTGCTGGCGGCGGTGGGCGTGACGCTCGCCGAGGCCGAGCGCGCGCAGGCGCATGCGGCGCAGAACTCGCTGTTCGGCGAAGGCGTCGCGGACGCGATGCCGTCAATGCCGGCCACTCCGGACTGGACCGAGACCGAGCGCCTCGCGCATGAAAAGACCGCGCTCGGCTTCTACGTGTCGGGCCACCCGTATAACGCCGTCGCCGCAGAGCTCGCGGGACTGGTGCGCACGCGCATCGCCGACATCGAGCCGCGCAACGAGCGCTACCTGATCGCCGGCATCGTCACCGCGGTGCGTACGCAGGTGAGCCGCCGTGGCAAGATGGCGTTCGTCACGCTCGACGATGGCAAGGCGTCGGTCGAAGTGGTGGTGTTCAACGAGATGTTCGAGAACGCCCGCGCGCTGCTGCGCGAGGACACGCTGGTGATCGCCGAGGTCAAGGTGATGCAGCGTGTCTCCGACGAAGGCGAAACGCAGGGACTGCGTGTGCTCGTGGAAAGCGTATTCGACCTGGCCGAGGCGCGCCGTCGCTTCGCGCGCCGGCTCTCGCTTGCGTGCAACGGCAACGCTGCCGGCGACAAGCTCGAGTCGATCCTCGCGCCCTACCGCAAGGGCCCGACGCCGATCAGCGTGCACTACGAAAACAATGGCGTTTGCGGCGACGTCGAGTTGCCCGAGGCCTGGCGCGTCACGCTTGACGACGCGCTGGTCGAGCGTCTGCGTGACTGGCTGTCGCCATCCAACGTCACGATCGTCTACTGACCGAATGCCGTCCGCCCTGATCGCGCGCTACGCCGCGCTGCTGCGGCTGCCCGATGTTGCGCGCATGATGGCGATGACGTTCGTCGCGCGCATGCCGATCGGCACGCTGACGCTGTCGATGCTGCTGCACGTTCGGGCCGTCACCGGATCGTTCGCCGTGGCCGGTACGACCGTCGGCGCGTTCCTGACCGCGGCGGCGCTGACCGCGCCGGTTGTCGGTCGGTGGGTGGACAAGCGCGGCGCGTTCACGCCGCTCGTCGTCACCGGCATCCTTTATCCGGCCAGCGTCGGCGTGTTGCTGTTCTCGCAGCCGCTGGGCCTGCCGATACCGGGCGTGCATCTCGCCGCGGCATGCGCCGGCATCTTTTCGCCGCCGATCGCCGGTCTGTCGCGCACGATCCTGCGCCAGCGCTTCGGCGACGCCGCGAAGCAACGCAGCGCGTTCGCACTCGATTCGGTGCTGGCCGAGATGGTCTTCACGCTCGGCCCGCTGCTCGTCGCTGCAATGCTGCTCACCGGGTCGCAGCATGCACCGCTGGCGATGTCGTGGTTGTTCACGATTCTCGCCGTGCCGATGTTCGTGATGTCACGCTCGCTCAACTACCTGCAGACGCAATCCGGCGTCGCGCGCAGCCTGCTCGGCCCCATCGCCGACACGCGGCTGTTGTGGATATTCGCGCTGACCGTGGTCATCGCGTTCGGCTTCGGCTGCATCGAAGTCGGCTATCCGGGCTTCGGCGCGACGATGGGCATCGTCGCCATCGGCGGCCTGCTGCTGGCGAGCAATTCGGTGGGCAGCGCGATCGGCGGCTTCGCCTACGGCGGCCTGCACCTGGCGACGCCGCCCGAGCGGCTGCTGCCGCGCGTGCTGGCGATCATGGTGGTTCCGCTGGCGCTTCACACGCTGACGATGAACCCGTGGCTGCTAGGTGTGCTGGCGTTCTGCGCGGGCGCGCTGATAGCGCCGGCACTCACGTCGGTGATGCTGCTGATCAGCAAGCACGCACCGGAGCGCTACGCCACCGAAGCGTTCACGTGGTCTTCGACCTGCATACTCGGTGGCCTCGGCATCGGCGCGACCGTTGCCGGTCACCTGGTCCAGGACCGCGGTCCGCAAATGGTGCTAGGCCTCGCCGCATGTACGATGGCGTTGGCTGCGCTGGTCGCGCTGCGACTCTCCAAAATATTCCCGGAAACGAGCCCCCCATGAATCTTCCCCCGACAATGCGCCAGATTTCGGTTCGCGAGCCGGGTGGCGCCGATATGCTGTCCGTCGTCGACGCGCCGTTGCCGGTCCTCAAGCCCGGCGAAGTGTTGGTCGAGGTCGCCTGGGCCGGCGTCAACCGTCCGGATATCTCGCAACGCGCGGGCAGCTATCCGCCGCCGGCCGATGCGTCTCCCGTGCTCGGCCTCGAGATCTCCGGCACAGTCGTCGCCCGGGCGGCCGACGTCACGCAGTGGAACATCGGCGACAAGCTGTGCACGCTGGTTGCGGGCGGTGGCTACGCCCAATACTGCGCCGCCCCTGCGGCATGGTGCATGGCCGTGCCGCTGGGCATTGCGCTCAAGGAAGCCAGTGGGCTCCCGGAAAACTATTTCACGGTCTGGAACAACCTGTTCGATCGTGCGCAACTGCGCGCGGGCGAATCGGTGCTGGTGCATGGCGGCTCGAGCGGTATCGGCCTCACCGCCATCCAGCTTGCCAAAGCGTTCGGCGCGACGGTGTTCACGACCGCGGGCAGCGCCGAAAAGGTCGCGTTCTGTCGCAGCATCGGCGCCGATCACGCGATCGACTACCGGCGCGAGGATTTCGTCGCCGAGATCGCGAGGATCACCGGCAACCGCGGCGTGAACGTCGTGCTCGACATGGTGGGCGGCGACTACATCGAAAAGAACCTGAAGGTGCTCGCCAACGATGGGCGCCTCTCCATCATTGCGTTCCAGAAAGGCAGCCGCGTGGAATGCGACTGGGTGCAGATCATGGCCAAGCGCCTGACCGTCAGCGGCTCGACGATGCGCAGGAGCCCCTTCGAGCGCAAGACCACCCTCGCCCGCGAACTGCAGGCGAACGCGTGGCCGCTGTTCGGTGCCGGCAAGCTGAAAGTGGTGATCGACTCGACCTATCCGCTTGCCGATGCGGCCGCGGCGCACCAGCGCATGGAGACGTCGCAGCACATCGGCAAGATCCTGCTCGAAGTCGGCCGCGGCTGACGCTCTCCTTCCCGCGCAAGTGACGCTGTCATCCCCGCGCAAGTGACGCTGTCATCCCCGCG
>JBEPUI010000114.1:0-7328 GCA_041691615.1 Pseudomonadota bacterium | reverse complement strand
CTGGAAAGCGATTTCCGCGGCTCCGGCTGGAACGTGCTGAAGGTCATCTGGGGAACCGGCTGGGATTCGCTGCTGGCGCGCGACAAGGGCGGGCTTTTGCGCAAGCGGATGATGGAAGCGGTGGACGGCGAATACCAGACGTTCAAGTCCAAGGACGGCGCGTTCGTCCGCAAGTATTTCTTCGGCAAGTACCCAGAGCTGCTCGACCTAGTCAGGGATTGGACCGACGACGAAATCTGGCATCTCAACCGCGGCGGACTCGACCCGTACAAGGTCTATGCCGCGTACCAATCCGCCGTCGACCACAGGGGACAGCCGACGGTGATCCTGGCCAAGACCATCAAGGGCTTCGGCATGGGCGACTCGGGAGAAGCGCAGAACATCACGCACCAGCAGAAGAAGATGTCGGTTGAGTCGCTCAAGCATTTTCGCGACCGCTTCCGCATTCCCGTCGAGGACGGCGACCTCGAGAAGCTGCCGTACGTGCGCTTCCCGGAAGGCTCGCCCGAACTCGAGTACATGCGCGCCCGGCGGATGGCGCTGGGCGGTTACCTGCCGCAGCGTCGCCAACGCGTCGAGCCGATGGCGATACCTCCGCTCGCGACGTTCGAGCGCCTGCTGAAGAGCACCGAGGACCGCGAGATCTCGACCACGATGGCGTTCGTGCAGGCGCTGCAGATACTGGTGCGCGACAAGACGCTCGGCAAGTACGTGGTGCCGATCGTCCCCGACGAATCCCGCACGTTCGGCATGGAAGGCATGTTCCGCCAGCTCGGCATCTGGAACCAGCTCGGCCAGCTGTACACGCCCGAGGACGCCGACCAGCTGATGTTCTACAAGGAAAGCAAGACCGGCCAGATCCTGCAGGAAGGCATCAACGAGCCGGGCGCGATGTGCGACTGGATGGCGGCGGCGTCCGCTTATTCGACGCACGGCGTGCAGACGATTCCGTTCTACATCTTCTATTCGATGTTCGGCTTCCAGCGCGTCGGCGATCTCGCGTGGGCGGCCGGCGACATGCGCTGTCGCGGCTTCCTGCTGGGTGGCACCGCCGGTCGCACGACGCTCAATGGCGAGGGCCTGCAGCACGAGGACGGTCATTCGCACGTGGTCGCGTCGACGATCCCCAACTGCATCGCCTACGATCCGACGTTCGGCTACGAGGTGGCGGTGATCATCCAGGACGGGCTGCGGCGGATGGTCAGCGACCAGGAGGACGTCTACTACTACCTGACGCTGATGAACGAGAACTACAGGCAGCCGGCGATGCCCGACGGTGCCGCCGCCGACATCCTGCGCGGCATGTACCGGATGGCGCAGCCGACTGCCGTGAAAAAAGGCGTGCCACGCGTGCAACTGCTGGGCTCGGGAACGATCTTTCGGGAAGTGATGGCCGCCGCCGAGTTGCTGAAGAGCGACTGGGGCGTGGAATCGGACCTGTGGAGCTGCCCGAGCTTCAACGAGCTCGCCCGCGACGGACGCGCGATGGAGCGCGACAACCTGCTGCATCCATCCGCCAAGCCCCGCACTTCGCACGTCGCGAACTGCCTCGCCGGCACCGAAGGCCCGGTGATCGCCGCCACCGATTACATTCGCGCGTTCGCCGAGCAGATCCGCGCATACGTTCCGCGCCGCTATGTCGTGCTCGGCACCGACGGATACGGTCGCTCGGACACGCGCGAACAATTGCGCAAGTTCTTCGAAGTGGACCGCTACTATGTGACTATCGCGGCGCTGAAGGCGCTCGCCGACGACGGCGCGATGCCGATGAAAAACGTCGTCGACGCGATGAAGAAGTATGCAATCGATCCGGCCAAGCCGGCGCCCTGGACTGTCTGAACCGCTAACGCTTCCTAAGGCTTGCCGCGCATGCTCGAAGTCAAAGTCCCCGACATCGGCGATTACAAGGACGTACCGGTCATCGAAGTGCTGGTCAAGGCCGGCGACACGGTGGCGGCCGAGGACTCGCTGATCACGATCGAGTCGGACAAGGCCACGCTCGAAGTGCCGTCGCCCGCGGCAGGCGTGATCGGCAAAATCGCGGTGAAGGTCGGCGACAAGGTGAGCGAAGGATCGCTGATCCTGGCGCTCGAACCCAAGGGCGAACGCGCGGCGCCCGCGCGCGCCGCCGAGCCTCCGAACGCGGCACCGTCACGCGCTGACGCACCCTCACCTGCCGCGACAACGCGCGCCGCGCCGCCTCAACCGGCCCCAGCATCGCGCGCCGCAGAGGCTCCGAATCCGACGCCGCCGCGCGCAACCAACGGCGTCGGGCTCACGCATGGCGACCTGCCCGGCGAGGGACCGTCGTCCAGCCCACCGGTCGTCACCAGCATCGAAGTCCGCGTCCCCGACATCGGCGATTACGACGACGTGCCGGTGATCGAGGTGTTCGTCAAGCCGGGCGACATCATCAAGATCGACGACCCGATCGTCACGCTCGAGTCCGACAAGGCGACGATGGAAGTGCCGAGCCCCGCCGCAGGCGTCGTGCAGGGCGTGCGCGTTTCGGTCGGCAGCAAGGTTGCGCAAGGCAGCGTGCTTTGCACGCTGTCGGCGGCCGCCGAGGCACCGGGTGCGCACATCGCCCCGGCTGTCAGCGGCGTGCTCGACGCCGGATCCGCGCTTGCGCGGGGACGACAGGACGATGCCACGGCAACGACCGCCGCCGCGAAAGACATAAAATCCCCGCCTGCGCGAGCACCACACGACGACGCCGCAGCCACTGCCGCACCCGCCACTGCGCCGCTGCCGGTCGATGCCGCGGCGTTCAAGCGCGCGCACGCGTCGCCGTCGGTGCGGCTGTTCGCGCGCGAACTGGGCGTGGACGTGTCGAGGGTCGCCGGCACGGGACCCAGCGGCCGGATCCTTCGCGAGGATGTGCAGAATTTCGTGAAGTCGTCGCTCGCCAGATCCAATTCTGCCGCGCCCGCCGCCGCCGCTGGCGGTGGCACTGGGCTCAACCTGCTCGCATGGCCGCAGATCGATTTCGCCAAATTCGGCGCGACCGAAGTGAAGCCGCTGTCGCGGATCCAGAAGATTTCCGGCGCCAATCTCGCGCGCAACTGGGTGATGATCCCGCACGTCACGCAGTTCGACGAGGCCGACATCACCGAACTCGAAGTGCTGCGCACGACGCTCAACAAGGAGAACGAAAAGACCGGCCCCAAGATCACGATGCTCGCGTTTTTGATCAAGGCGTCGGTCGCGGCACTCGCGCGCTTTCCCGACTTCAACGCGTCTCTGGTGGCCAAGGCCGGTGGCGACGAGCTGGTGCTGAAGAAGTACTTCAACATCGGTTTCGCCGCCGATACGCCCAGCGGCCTCGTCGTGCCGGTGATCCGCAACGCCGACCAGAAAGGCGTGTTGCAGATCGCCACGGAGATGGCGGCGCTGTCCGCGAAGGCGCGCGACGGCAAGCTCGGACCCGCCGACATGCAGGGCGGCTGTTTCTCGATCTCGTCGCTGGGCGGCATCGGCGGCACGGCGTTCACGCCGATCATCAACGCGCCCGAGGTCGCGATCCTCGGCGTGTCGAAGAGCGCGATGAAGCCCTCGTGGGACGGCAAGGCATTCGTGCCGAGGCTCGCGTTGCCGCTGTCGCTGTCATACGACCATCGCGTGATCGACGGCGCATCCGCCGCGCGATTCACGACCTACCTGTCCGCAGTGCTCGGCGACCTGCGCCGCTCGCTGCTGTGAATCGCGCGCGGCTCTTCGGCGTAGCCGTTCTGACGCTGGCGAGCACGTGCGCATTTGCCGACGAACGCGTGGTCACGATCCCGACGCGCGCGGACGTGACCGAAAGCTACATCCTGCTCGCCACCGATGATGCGCCGAAGAAAGTGGTGGTCGTGACATTCGTCGGCGGCCCGGGGCTGATGCGGCTCGCCCGGCGCGGCGAGCATCCGCCACTGGTGTTCGGCAAGGACACCAATTCGCTGGTGCGCATCCGCAACCTGCTGGTCAACGCCGATATCGCCGACGTGATCGTCGATTCGCCGTCCGACCGCCAGCAGGCCGGCATGAACGACTTCTTTCGCGCCGGCGCCGAACATGCGTCCGATATCCGCGCGGTCATTGCCGACGTGCGCAAGCGTTATCCGGACGCCAGATTCTTTCTGGTCGGCACGAGCCGTGGCACGATTTCCGCGGCCAATCTGGCCATTGCGATGCCCGACGCCATCGCGGGCATCATCCTGTCGTCGACGGTCACTCATTCGGACAAGATGGGCCTCGCGCTTTCGAACTTCGATTTCACCACCGTCAAGGTGCCGACGCTGCTGATCCACCACATCGACGACGGCTGTTTCACCAGCCCCTACGCCGGTGCGTCGGCGCTGGCGACGCGTTTGCCGCTGGTGTCGGCCAAGGGCGGCAATGCGCCGGAAAGCGGTCCCTGCGACCCGCTCGCGCCCCACGGTTTCTACGGGCTCGACGCGCAGGTCGCGGCGGTGATGCAGCAATTCATGCTCGGCCAACCTTATTCGCGCACGATCCCGTGACCACGCAAACCATCAAAGTGCCGGATGTCGGCGATTTCAAGGACATCCCGGTCATCGAAGTGCTGGTAAAGCCCGGCGATCGCGTCAACGTCGAGGACCCGCTCGTCACGCTCGAATCGGACAAGGCGACGATGGAAGTGCCTTCGCCGTTGGCCGGCGTGATCGCGTCGATCGCGGTCAAGGTCGGCGATCGCGTCAGCGAGGGCACGGTGATCGCGACGATCGACATCGACGCCGCCACCCATGTGCCAACCGCGCCCGTTGGTGCAAAAGCAACGCCCGCGCCGGCGACGACGACGACGCCGGCCCCGGCCCCTGCCCCTGCCCCTGCCCCTGCCCCCGCCCGCGCGGGCGCTGCTACTGCGTCTGCTGCTACTGCGTCTGCTGCTGCGCCTTTGTCTGCTTCTGCGTCGGCGTCGGCGAACTTGACTGCACAGGCCGTGAGGTCGACAACGCCTCCGCCAAAAGCCGCCGCGGTATTTGCCGGCAAGGCCGATATCGAATGCCAGATGCTGGTACTGGGATCGGGTCCGGGCGGCTACAGCGCTGCATTCCGTGCCGCCGACCTGGGACTCGCGACCGTGCTCGTCGAACGCTATGCGGCGTTGGGCGGCGTGTGCCTCAACGTCGGTTGCATCCCATCGAAGGCGCTGTTGCACGTCGCGGCGATCGCCGACGAGGCACGCGCGCTCGCGGCCCATGGCGTCGCCTTCGGCGATCCGCAGATCGACCTGCCGAAGCTCGCCGCGTGGAAGGACAAGGTGGTCGCCAAGCTGGCCGGCGGCGTGACCGGCATGGCCAAGATGCGCAACGTGCGCGTGCAGCGCGGCATCGGCCGCTTCATTGACGCGCATCACCTCGAAGTCGACGTCACCGAAGGGACCGCACAACAGACGACCGGCGCGAAGGTCGTGGTGCGCTTCGACCAGGCGATCATCGCCGCCGGTTCGCAGTCGATCCGACTGCCGTTCGCTCCCGACGATCCGCGGATCGTCGACTCCACCGGTGCGTTGCAACTGAAGGCGATTCCCAAGCGCATGCTGATCGTCGGCGGCGGCATCATCGGCCTCGAGATGGGCACCGTGTATTCGACGCTCGGCGCGCGCCTCGATGTGGTCGAGATGCTCGACGGCCTAATGCCCGGCGCCGACCGTGACCTCGTGCGCGTCTGGGAGAAGGTCAACAAGCCGCGCTTCGATCGCGTGATGCTGAAGACCAGGACCACGGCGATCGACGCGCGCAAGGATGCGGTCCATGTCTCATTCGAAGGCGCGGCGGCGCCCGAAGGACCGCAGCCTTACGACCTCGTGCTGCTAGCCGTCGGGCGGGCACCCAACGGCCGCAACATCGGCGCCGATGCGGCCGGCGTCGCCGTCGATGCGCGGGGTTTCATCGACGTCGACAACCAGATGCGCACAAACGTGCCGCACATCTTCGCCATCGGCGACATCGTCGGCCAGCCGATGCTCGCGCACAAGGCGACGCACGAGGGGCACGTGGCCGCCGAAGCCGCGGCAGGACAGAAGTCGTATTTCGACGCACGCGTAATCCCTTCGGTCGCGTATACCGATCCCGAAATCGCGTGGGCGGGTGTCACCGAGGACGAAGCGAAGGCCAAGGGCATCGAGATCGACAGGGCGATGTTTCCGTGGGCCGCTTCCGGCCGCGCCATCGCCAACGGCCGCGACGAAGGCTTCACCAAGCTTCTGTTCGACAAGGCGACGCATCGCATCGTCGGGGGCGGCATCGTCGGCACGCATGCCGGCGACCTGATCGCCGAGATCGCGCTGGCGATCGAAATGGGCGCCGACGCGGTGGACATCGGCCGCACGATCCATCCGCATCCGACATTGTCCGAATCGGTGGGACTCGCCGCCGAAGTGCACGAAGGTGTGTGCACCGACCTGCCGCCGCCGCGCCGCAAGCCATGACGCTGGACGAGCAAAAGCTGGCGGTCGCGCGCGAGGCGATCAAGTACGTCGTCGACGACGCATGGATCGGCATCGGGTCCGGATCCACCGCCAATCATTTCATCGACGAGCTCGCGAAGATCAAGCACCGCATCAAGGGCGGCGTGGCCAGTTCCTTAAAGTCCGCCGAGCGCCTAAAGGCACACGGCATCGACGTCGAGGAGCTCAACAACGCGGGCGAACTGGCCGTCTACATCGATGGCGCCGACGAAGTCACCGAGCACGGAGCGATGATCAAGGGCGGCGGTGGCGCGCTGACCCGGGAAAAGATCGTCGCCGCGGCGTCGCGCAAGTTCGTGTGCATCGTCGATCACACCAAGGTCGTGCCGGTGCTCGGCGATTTTCCGCTGCCGGTCGAGGTCATCCCGATGGCGCGCAGCTACGTCGCGCGCGAGATCGTCAAGCTGCGCGGGCGCCCGGCGCTGCGCACGGGCTTCACCACCGACAACGGCAACCTTATCCTCGACGTCTCGGGCCTCTCGATCCTGGATCCGGTCGCGCTCGAGTCCACCCTCAACCAGGTCGCAGGGGTGGTCAGCGTCGGTCTGTTCGCGCGCCGCGGCGCCGACGTGATCCTGGTCGGCAGCGACCAAGGCGTGGCGACGATCACGCCGCGGCGCTGATGCGAATCGCGGCGCGGCGCTGAAGGCGATCTCGCCAATGGCGGCAACGGTACAATGCCGCGATGAACGACCTCGCGAGCGCACCCGCCGCCATCACCGACTTCGCGCAGTATGCGCACGACGTGGGCGCGGCTGCGCGCGAGGCATCGCGCGCGCTGGCGCGTTCGCCCACGGCCGTGCGCAACCACGCGTTGCGTGCGATCGCCGGCGCGATTCGTGCACACCGCGAC
>JBEPUI010000113.1:0-7394 GCA_041691615.1 Pseudomonadota bacterium | reverse complement strand
ACGCACTTCGACGCCTACATCAAGGGCATGGTGCGTGGCCGCACGGTCGTGCGAATCGGCGCGGACACGCATCCTTGACGATCGTCAGCCGTACGCGCGGGCGAACCGGGTAGGGTATCCGCGATGGGCAACTACGCCGACTTCCATCGCCGCTCGATCGACGATCGCGAGGGCTTCTGGCGCGAGCGCGCGTCGGCGATCGACTGGCACACGCCGTTCGCGCAGGTGCTCGATTATTCGAACCCGCCGTTCGCGCGCTGGTTCGTCGGCGGCACGACCAATCTGTGCCACAACGCTGTCGACCGGCATCTCGCCACGCGTGCGTCGCAGCCGGCGCTGATCTACATCTCCACCGAGACCGGGCAGCGCGCGAGCTACACCTACGGTGAGCTCGCAACCGAGGTCAATCGCTGCGCGGCGATGCTGCAATCGCTCGGCGTCGGCCGCGGCGATCGCGTGCTGGTCTACATGCCGATGATCGCCGAAGCCGTGTTCGTGATCCTCGCCTGCGTTCGTCTCGGCGCGATTCATTCGGTGGTGTTCGGCGGTTTCGCCGCCGCATCGCTCGCCACGCGCATCGACGACGCCAGGCCAAAGGTTCTGGTCAGCGCGGACGCCGGCATGCGCGGCGGCAAGGTGATCGCGTACAAGCCGCTGACCGACGCAGCACTTGCGCTCGCCAGGCACCCGCCCGCGCACGTGGTGGTCTTCGACCGCGGGCTCGACCCGACGATGACGCGCGTGCCCGGCCGCGACCACGACTACGTGGCACTGCGCAAGGCGCACCTGGACGCGCGCGTCGATTGCGTGTGGCTCGAATCGAGCGAGCCGTCGTACATCCTGTACACCTCGGGCACCACCGGCAAGCCCAAGGGCGTGCAGCGCGACACCGGCGGCCATGCGGTGGCGCTGCTCGCCAGCATGCGCGACATCTTCTGCCTGGCGCCCGGCGAGACGATGTTCTGCTCGAGCGACATCGGCTGGGCGGTCGGTCACTCGTACATCATCTACGGACCGCTGCTCAACGGATGCACGACGATCATGTACGAAGGACTGCCGACCCGTCCGGATCCGTCGATCTGGTGGCGGATCGTCGCCGAGACCGGCGCGCGCACGATGTTCACGTCGCCCACGGCGATCCGCGTGCTGAAGAAGGAAGACCCGAAATACATGCAAGGCCACGACCTGTCTTCGCTGCGCTATCTGTTCCTCGCAGGCGAGCCGCTGGACGAGCCAACGGCGCGCTGGGCGTCGGATGCGCTGGGCGGCGTGGCAATCATCGACAACTACTGGCAGACCGAAACCGGCTGGCCAATCCTGTCCGCGCAGCCGGGGATCGAAGACCTGCCGCGCAAGTTCGGCAGCCCGTCGTTCCCGGCCGCGGGCTACGACGTGCGGTTGCTGGACGACGGCACCGGGCGCGAACTCGGCGCCGATCACAAAGGCGTGCTCACGCTCAATCCGCCGTTGCCGCCCGGCTGCATGACGACGATCTGGGACGACAATTCGCGTTTTGTCGAAACCTATTTCCGGACCGTGCCCGGCAAGCTCGTGTATTCGACGTTCGACTGGGCGACCCGCGACCGGGACGGCTACTACTTCGTGCTCGGGCGCACCGACGATGTGATCAACGTCGCCGGGCACCGTCTTGGCACGCGCGAAATCGAGGAAGCGGTGCAGGCACACAGCGGAATCGCCGAAGTCGCCGTCGTCGGCGTCGCCGATCCGCTTAAAGGCCAGGTTCCGGTGGCGTTCGCCGTGGTCAGGGACCGCGCACGGGTGGCCACACCGGACGCGGCCGCGGCGATGCGCAAGGAAGTGATGGACACCGTCGACCGCGAGCTGGGTGCGATCGCGCGCCCGGGCGCGGTGCATTTCGTCACCCTGCTGCCGAAGACGCGCTCCGGCAAGTTGTTGCGCCGCTCGTTGCAGGCGCTGGCCGAAGGTCGCGACCCGGGCGATCTGACGACGATCGAGGATCCTGCGGCGCTCGAGCAGATCCGCGCAGCGCTCGCAGCGAAGTCCTAGCCGTCGCGTTTGCCGACAGGCAGGCGCGCGCGCCGGATCGGCGATAATGCGCGGTCCTCCTTTTGACGGTCATCGATGGAACAAGATGCGCTTTCCCGGCGTGCCGCTCCGCTGGCCCGCGTCTATCGCGGCGAAGCGGTGGAAAGCACGCATGTCGGCCACGTCGCAGTCGTCGACCGCGACGGACAACTGCTGTACTCGGCCGGCGATCCCGGCATTCTCACGTTCACCCGCAGTGCGCTGAAGCCGCTGCAGGCGCTGCCGTTCGTGCAGGCACGCGGCGACGCACACTTCGGCTTTTCGCGGTCGCAGGTGGCGCTGCTTTGCGCGAGCCATTCCGGCGAGCCGCGGCACGTCGAGGCGGTGGCGGACATGCTGGCGAAAAGCGGCACGCGGGTCGACGAGCTGCAGTGCGGATCGCACGTTCCGCGATTCTACGAGCGCATCGGCCGTTTTCCGCCGCCTCCGCCCTATTCGCCGCTCGCCCACAACTGTTCGGGCAAGCATGCCGGAATGCTCGCCTGTTGCGTTCTGCATGGCTGGTCGCGCGACGACTACCTGGCGTTCGACCATCCGTTGCAGGCCGCGATTCGCGGCGCAGTGGCCGGCGCGACGGGCGTGGGGGCGGACGAGCTGGTGGCAGGGGTCGACGGTTGCTCGGCACCGAACTACGCGGTGCCGTTGTCGCGACTTGCGCATGCCTATGCGCGCCTCGCCGCGGCCCGCCAGAACGACGACGCCACGGCCACCGATAGCCATCGGCCGGCCGATCCCCTTGCCGCGCCGCTGTCGACCCTGGCGTCGGCGATGGTCGCGCATCCCGAGATGGTCTCGGGCCAACGCCGCAGCGACTTGGCACTGATGCAGGCCGGGCGCGGCGACTGGGTGAGCAAGATCGGCGCCGAAGGCGTCCAGGCGCTCGGGGTGACGAGCCGTGGCGTGGGCATAGCGATCAAGGTCGCCGACGGCAATACCCGCGGCCTGCATCCGGCGACCGTGGCTGTACTCGACACGTTGGGGCTGTTGGACGATGCAGCGCGCGCAACGTTGGCCGACTGGGCAGCGCCGTCGATCGCCAATTTCGCCGGATTGCGCACCGGCAGGATCGAGCCGGCCGTCGAGCTGTCGGCCGCGGGCCAAACGCATGCCGCAGACTGAACTATTGACCGCGCCGGCGGTCAACCAACGCATGCACGCGCCATCGGTTCGCGCCTGCCGCCCGGGGCGGCGGGAACGGCCCGCCCAACGGCGCTGCGCCTGTCGTTCGACGGGCATAACAACGATTGCAATCAGGGACGGAAGACCCGCGAATGGGTGATCGCGAAGTCGATCAGCAGCTCGTGGAGCGCGCGCAGCGGGGCGACAAGCGCGCGTTCGAGATGCTGGTCATGAAATATCAGCGCAAGCTGGGACGGTTGTTGTCGCGCCTGGTGCGCGACCCGGCGGAGGTGGAGGACGTGACGCAGGAAGCATTCATCAAGGCGTATCGTGCATTGCCCGGATTTCGCGGCGACAGCGCGTTCTACACGTGGCTCTACCGGATCGCGATCAACACCGCCAAGAACTACCTGGTGGCGATGGGGCGGCGCGCGCCGACGTCGACGACCTTCGATCACGAGGAAGCCGAGTCGTTCGAGGATGCCGAAGGGTTGCGCAATTCGTCGACACCCGAGGACGAGCTGATCGGCAAGCAGATCGCCAACACCGTCAATCGCGCGATGGAAGCGCTGCCCGAGGATTTGCGCACCGCGATCACGCTGCGTGAAATCGAGGGCCTCAGCTATGAAGAGATTGCCAACGTGATGAATTGCCCGATCGGCACAGTGCGCTCGCGGATTTTTCGCGCGCGCGACGCGATTGCCGCAGAATTGCGGCCCATGCTAGGTACCGACGAAAATCGGAGATGGTGATGAACGAACAGATTTCACGCTTGATGGATGGCGATGCCGACGAATCCGAGGTGGAGCGCGTTTGTCATGGATGCGCGACCGGACCCGTGATGGAAACCTGGGTCTGCTACCACATGATCGGTGACGCGCTTCGCGGCTCAGTGTCCGAAGCAACGTCGGCGGCGCCCGGATTTTCGCAACGCTTTGCCGCGATGCTCGCCGCCGAGCCGACGATCCTCGCGCCGCAGTCGCGCCTGACTCACCGGCTGGGTGTCAGCTGGGCGATCGCTGCCACCGTCGCCGCCGTCGCGGTCGTCGGCTGGACGGCCGTGTCGCTCACCGACGCGCCGACAACCGCGATCGCGCGGGCGCGCGAGGCGGCCGACGTGCGCGCAGCACAACTGCGACCGCAAGCGATCTCGCCGGACTACCTGCTCGCGCACCAGGAATACTCGCCGGCGACGGCGATGCAGGGTGCCGGTCCATACCTGCGCGCGGTTGCCGTGCCTGCGGGCGACGCACAACGCTGATTCGCCCGGGACTTCATGCGCGCAGCCACTCCTTCCCTCAAACGCCGCCTGCGCGGCTACGTCCTCATTCCGTCCGCGGCGTGGATCATCGGCGCCGCGTCGCTGTGCCAGGCGCAGGACGTCGCGCAGTGGCTCGCCCGCGCCGCCAATGCCGCGCGCGCGCAGAACTACGTCGGGACGATCGTCTATCAGCATGCCGGGCACGTCGAGACTTCGCGCCTCGCGCACATGTTCGACAACGGCGAGGAGCTCGACCGGCTGGTCAGCCTCGACGGTCCGGCGCGGGAGATCATCCGCAGTGCGGGCGAAGTGCGCTGCTACTACCCCGATTCTCGAATCGTCCGGGTCGAGCCGCGCACGATCCGCAACGTGTTTCCGTCGCTGTCCGCCGAGCAACAGCGCGCGCTCGCGCAATACTATGATTTTCGCAAGGCCGAGCAGGCGCGCATCGCCGGCTACGATGCGCAGGCGTGGGTATTCGAGCCCAAGGATGGCCTGCGCTACGGCCACAAGTTCTGGGCCGAAGCGGGCACGGGTCTGCTGCTGAAGGCGCGGTTGCTCGGCGAGGGTGGTGAGGTCGTCGAGCAGTTCGCGTTCATGGATATCACCATCGGCGGTCCGGTCGACCGCTCGCTGGTCAAGCCGACGTGGCCCGCGACACCCGCCGACTGGCAGGTTCGCGAAGGCAGCGCCGGTGAAACCGCGCCGCGCGACACCGGCTGGCTGGTCAGCCGGTTGCCGCCGGGCTTCGTCAAGATCATGGAAGGCTTCCGGCGCCTGCGCGGCAAGCCCGACCCGGTCGCACATCTGGTATTTTCCGACGGCCTGGTCGCCGTCAGCGTATTCGTCGAGCCGGTGACCACCGCGCCCGCGCACGCAGGCTTCAGCCAGCAGGGCGGCGTCAACGTCTACAGCGTGCGGCTCGACGACAACCTGGTGACGGCGCTCGGCGAGGTCCCGGGAACCACGGTTCGCCAGATCGCGTCTTCGGTAACGCATCGCTAGCGCGCCGGCCGTTGCCGGCATTTTGCCAAGCATCAAGAGAACATCCCAGGAGAGGTCATTGATGTCCCGGATTTCGTTTCGTGCAGTTCCCGCGGCTTGCGCGGTCGTGGCCGGCGCGCTGGCGCTGACCGCCAACCTGGCCTTCGCGCAGGTGCGCGCGGGCCTTCCCGACTTCACCGAGCTCTACGAGAAGCAGGGGCCGGCCGTGGTGTCGATCGACGTCACGCAGAAGATTCGCCGCAGTGCGCGCAATGTCCCGGACCTGTCCGAGGACGATCCGTTCTACGAGTTCTTCAAGCGCTTCGGACCCCAGCTGCGGCGCGGGCCCGAGCAGGAATTCGCGCAGGCCGCCGGCTCCGGATTCATCACCGGTGCGGACGGCTACATCGTCACCAACGCGCACGTCGTCGACGGCGCCGATGAAGTCAAGGTGACGCTGACCGACAAGCGCGAGTTCACCGCCAAGGTGATCGGCGTCGACAAGCGCACGGACATCGCGCTGATCAAGATCGAGGCGGGCAACCTGCCTCGCGTGACGATCGGCGACCCTGACAAGCTCAAGGTCGGCGAATGGGTAGTCGCGATCGGCAAGCCCTTCGGCCTCGAGAACACGATGACCGCCGGCATCGTCAGCGCCAAGGGGCGCGACCTGCCGCAGGAAAACCTGGTGCCGTTCATCCAGACTGACGTCGCGATCAATCCCGGCAATTCCGGGGGACCGCTGTTCAACATGCGCGGCGAAGTGATCGGTGTCAATTCGCTGATCTTCTCGCGCACCGGCGGCTTCATGGGCCTCGCGTTCGCAATCCCGATCGACGTGGCGATGAACACAGCCTCGCAGTTGAAGGACAAGGGCCGCGTGACTCGTGGTCGCATCGGCGTGGGCATCCAGGAGGTGACCAAGGATGTCGCGGAGTCGCTCAATCTCAAGCAGTCGGGTGGCGCGCTGGTCGGCTCGGTGGAAAAGGGCGGTCCTGCCGAAAAGGCGGGCATCGAACCCGGCGACGTGATCACCAAGGTCGATGGGCGCGAGGTTCATTCGAGCACCGACCTGCCGCGCATCATCAGCGCCATCCGGCCGGGTTCGAAGACCACGATCAGCGTGCTGCGCAAGAACGCCCCCAGGGATTTCTCGGTGACGGTCGCCGAATTGAAGGAAGACGCCGAAACGCCTTCGCGCCGTGGAGGCTCGCCGTCGCCCAAGGACAGGGCGAAGCCAAATCGCATGGGCCTCGTGCTGTCCGACCTGACCGACGACCAGAAGAAGGACCTCGAGGTGAAGAACGGTGTCGTCGTCGAGTCGGTCACCGGCGGGGTGCGCGCCAACGTGCAGCCGGGCGACGTCATTCTGGCGATCATCAGCCGTGGCGTGCCCACCGAAGCCAGGAGCGCCACGCAATTGAACGATCTGTTCGCCAAGGTCGACAAGTCGGCGCCGGTGACGTTGCAGCTGAAGCGCGGCGACAACCAGTTCTTCGCGACGGTACGCCCGCTCGCGACGGATGCCGAATGACGGATATCCAAACCGCCGTCGTGCGCGATGGCGGCACGCAGGACGCATTGGTCTATCCGCGCCGCTGGACGCTGCTGACGCGCGCGTATTGCCACCTGTGCGACGACATGCGCGCCGCCGTGCTGCCGATGGTCGGCCAATACGGCGTCGAGTTGCTGGAAGTGGACGTCGACGCGCATCCCGACCTGGAAGTCCGATATGGCGAATCGGTACCCGTCCTGCTCGACGGCGATACGGAGCGGGGGCGCGAGCTGTGCCATCACTTCCTGGATGTCCGGCAGGTGCTGGCAGCGCTTTCGAATCCGCTCGCCTGAAAATGCAAAATACGCTATAATTCAAGGAGTTTCGGCCGTCCCTCGGCGAAGTTCCAAGGATTCCTGCGTGGTTGGTCGTGCAAGGGCGCCGTAGGCGCCCTTGTCATTTTGGTAA
>JBEPUI010000112.1:0-7525 GCA_041691615.1 Pseudomonadota bacterium | reverse complement strand
TGCGCCGGGGCTAGGCGTCACGCAGAACTCCGGCATCCGCCTCCGGGGTCGCATCGCAGTTCTTCGACTCGATGCGCCGGGCCTAGTCCGCGCCCGCGCGTGCCATACGCCGAACTGCGTATTGTTCGCGCGCCTCCTTCGGCGGACGATACAGCGGTCCCCACGCCGCCGGCGTACGGGACCGACATTCCCGAGGAGGTGTCCATGGCACGCAAATACATCGACTGTCGCGAGATGCCCAGCGATTCCAAGTGCACGGTCGCGATTTCCGCCGACAATGCCGACGAACTGGTAGAGGCCGCCGCGCAGCATGCGATGAGGGTCCACAAGCACGCCGATTCGCCCGACCTGCGCAACGACATCCGCAAGATGGTCAAGGAAGGCGTTCCACGAGCCTGACGCCTGGTCCGCCGCCCTTCTGCCCTCAAGGACAGGGCCCGGCGGCGTCGAGCGCCGCTGCATTGGCGGCGCCGGGGATCTGCCCAAGCCGCTCCCACTGCCACTCCCTCGGGGGCCGGAGTGAGGGACGCCGGCCACCCTGCGCACTCCCTCGTCAGCGAAGCGGGACAGGCTGGGGCGAGGGAAGCAGTCACCGTTGGTAAGTAATTGATTAACTGACAATTTCTGCGCAGCCTTTAATTTCCTTCGGCTGCCCCCACCTTGCAATGCAGCACGAAATCGAGGATAATTCGAGGCTCCATTCCGCCGCATTTCGCGTGTCGCGCCTGCCGCCCGCGCGCTGAAAGCGGCCAACGTCGGGCCGGTGTAGCGCGCCAGTTGCGCGTTTCCGGACCCCAAACGAAAGAACGCCATGAAATCCGCAACGCATCCGAACTACAGCGAAATCCAGGTGACCTGCAGCTGCGGCAACACGTTCGCCACGCGCTCCACGGTCGACAAGCCCCTTCACGTCGAAGTGTGCTCGGCCTGCCATCCGTTCTACACTGGCAAACAGAAGGTCGTCGACACGGCAGGCCGCATCGACAAGTTCCGCCAGCGCTACGGCAGCAAGCGCGCGACCGTATCGGCTTGACCGCGCGTAGCGTTTGCGCCAAAAAGGCAGCTTCGGCTGCCTTTTTTGTTCCCGCACACTAGCGCCTGACGATCCCCGTGCTCGCTCCCCGTCCTCGCCTCGACGAACCCGTCGATCCCGAGACTCTTTCGCCATCGGCGCCGCAGCGGGCATTGAAGCAGCTCGGGCTGATGCTGCTTTGCGTCGCGTGGATCGGCCTCGGGCTCACCGGACACGATCCATGGAAGACCGAGGATGCGGTGACGTTCAGCATCGCCTCGGAAATGCAGGATCGCGGCGACATCGTCGCGCCCATTCTTGTCGGCGCGCCGGAGTTCGACCACGGCATTCTCGTGCCCGCGCTGGCGGCGCTCACCGAGTCGCTGTTCTCGCCGCCACTCGCGCCCCACAACGGTGCGCGTCTCGCGGTGGGAGTGCTGCTCGTGTTCATCCTGCTGTTCGCGTCGATGGCAGCGCGCGAGCTCAACGGCATCGTCTATCGCTGGCTGCCCGTGCTGATCCTCGTGGGATCGGTGGGATTCTTCGATCGTGCACACGCGCTTTCAGCCGATGTCGGTGCGACGCTGGGCGTGGCGGTCGCGCTCTACGGGCTCGCGCTCGCGCTGCGAAGTCCGATCGGCGGCGGTGTCGCCGTGGGTATCGGCGCGGCCATCGGCTTCCTGGCGCGCGGCTTCGAAGTGCCGCTGTGGATCGGTTTTACGTGCCTGCTGATGCCGCTCGCAGGTGCGGCGTGGCGCACCCGATCGTTCGCGGCCACCGTCGCCATCGGCGCGGCCGTGTGCGCGGTGCTGGGCGGGCTGTGGCCGTTCGCAATGTACATGCGCGACACCTCGCTGTATGGCGCGTGGCGCGACGCCGAGCGACTGTCGAGTTATTTCGGCTGGATGGGTGACACGGGTGATTTCGATCCGCTCTACGCGCTCAAGAACCTGCTGTGGTTCGCATGGCCGGCGTTGCCGCTGGTGCTTTGGACGCTGTGGATCCGCGGTCGCGGATTCAACGGGGGGCTCGCGCAACCGGGCGTGCAGATTCCGCTGGTGATGTCGATCGTGATCCTGGGGGGCGCCGTGGCGATGTCCGGTCCGACGCTCACGGCGATGCTGCCTCTGCTGGTGCCGCTCGCGGTACTCGCTTCGCTGGAAGTCGATTCGCTGAAGCGCGGGTTCTCCGGCGCGCTCGACTGGTTCGGCATCCTCACGTTCGGGCTCGTCGCGACACTGTTGTGGTTCCTGTGGATCGACGCGTACATCAACAGCATGTCGCCCGCCGTCGCACGCTTTTTCCGCGACACCGAGTTCGGCTATCGGCCGTCGTTCAAGCTGTGGGCGATGCTCATTGCGTTGTTCCTCACGCTGCTGTGGATCGCGCTGGTGCGTCCCGCGCGCAAGTCCAACCGCCGCGTGCTGCTCAATTGGGCGGCGGGCGTCGTGCTGCTGTGGGGCCTCTACTCGACGATCTGGCTGCCGTACCTCGACTCGCGTCGCAGCTACCGCTCGATGGCGACCGAACTGACCCGCTTCCTGCCGACGCAGGGCTGCGTGACGGGACGCAACCTCGGCGACGCGCAGCGCGCGCTGCTGCACTATTTCAGCGGGCTCACGACGGTTGCCGACAAGACACCGGGTGCCGACAAGTGCGACGCGCTGCTCGTGCAATATGGACGCCAGTTCCCCGACGCGATCAAGGGCTGGCATGTGGTTTGGGAAGGCCAGCGGCGCGGTGACGACACCGAGCATTTCGCGCTGTACATGAAGGACGGCAAGTGAAGTTCATCGACGAGGCAACCATCGAAGTGCATGCGGGTGACGGCGGCAATGGCGTCGCGTCGTTCCGGCGCGAGAAATACGTGCCGCGCGGCGGTCCGGACGGTGGTGACGGCGGTCGCGGCGGCAGCATCCTGGCGATCGCCGACCGCAACATCAATACGCTGATCGACTACCGCTACGCGCGCATCCATCGCGCCAAGCGCGGCGAAAATGGCCATGGCGCCGACAAGTACGGACGCGGCGCCGACGACATCACGCTGCGCGTGCCCGTCGGCACCGTCGTCGCCGACGCCGAGACCGGCGAGGTGATCGCCGATCTCGCGCACCATGGCGCCGAAGCGCTGCTCGCCAAGGGCGGCAAGGGCGGCCTCGGCAACATCCACTTCAAGTCGAGTACCAACCGCGCGCCGCGCCAGTGCACGCCTGGCGAGGAAGGCGAATCGCGCAAGCTCCGGCTCGAGCTGCGCGTGCTCGCCGATGTCGGCTTGTTCGGCTTGCCCAATGCCGGCAAGTCGACGCTGATTCGCGCGGTGTCGGCGGCGCGCCCCAAGGTTGCCGACTATCCTTTCACCACACTCGCGCCGAGCCTGGGCGTGGTGCGCACCGACGAGCGGCGCAGCTTCGTCGTCGCCGACATTCCCGGCCTGATCGAAGGCGCATCGGAAGGCGCCGGCCTGGGCCACCAGTTCCTGCGCCACCTGCAGCGCACGCGCCTGCTGCTGCACGTGATCGACATCCTGCCGCCCGATCCCGATGCCAATCCGGTGGCCGATGCGCGCGCGATCGCCAACGAGCTCAAGCGCTATGACGAATCGCTTTTCGTGAAGGAGCGCTGGCTGGTGATCAACAAGATCGACCTGCTCGATGCCGACGCGCGCGACAAGACCGTCAAGGCCTTCGTCAAGTCGCTCAAGTGGAAAGGCCCGGTGTTCGCGATCGCCGCCGTCAACGGTGAAGGCTGCCGCGCGCTGACGTTCGCGATCCAGGACTGGCTCGACGCGCATCCGCCGGCGAAGAGCGTTGCCGAAGTGCTGGATGAAGCGCCACTCGTCGTCAAGCCCGCGCCGGTGCGCGCGCGTCGGGTGCGGCGTCCCGCGAGTGCCGATGACGCGTCATGAGCGTGGCGACGCGATCACTCGTCGTCGGTGCCGCGCGCCTGGTGGTGAAGCTGGGTTCAAGCATCCTCACCAACGACGGGCGCGGCCTCGACGCTGAAGCCATCGCCCGCTGGGCCGGCCAGGTGGCGGCGCTGCATCACGCTGGCACGCAGGTCGTGCTGGTGTCGTCGGGGGCGATCGCGGCCGGCATGCAACGTCTCAACTGGTCGCAGCGCCCGCAGGCGATCCATGAGTTGCAGGCTGCCGCCGCGGTCGGGCAGATGGGTCTCGTGCAGGCGTGGGAATCCGCGTTCGCGCAGCATGCGCTGCAGACCGCGCAGGTGCTGCTGACGCACGACGATCTCGCCGACCGGCGGCGCTACCTGAACGCGCGCAGCACGCTGCGCACGCTGCTGGCGCTGTCGGTGATTCCGATCGTCAACGAAAACGACACGGTCACCACCGACGAGATCCGCCTCGGCGACAACGACACGCTCGGCGCGCTGGTCGCCAACCTGATCGAAGCCGACGCGCTGGTGCTGCTGACCGACCAGCCAGGGCTCTTTTCGGCCGATCCGCGCAAGCATCCGGCGGCGACGTTCGTGCATCGTGCGCGTGCCGGCGACGCGACGCTCGAGGCGATGGCGGGCGGCGCAGGCAGCGCGATCGGTCGCGGCGGCATGCTGACCAAAGTGCTCGCGGCGAAGCGCGCCGCACGCTCCGGCGCGCACACGGTGATCGCGTCGGGCCGCGAGCCCGACGTGCTGTCGCGTCTCGCCGCCGGCGAGGCGATCGGCACGCACCTTTACGCCGACACGCCGACCCTCGCGGCGCGCAAGCAATGGCTTGCCGATCACGTGCAGATCACCGGTCGGCTGGTGCTCGACGACGGCGCGGTGCGGGCGCTGACGCGCGACGGCAAGAGCCTGCTGCCGATCGGCGTCGTCGCGGTGACGGGAGCGTTCGAGCGCGGCGAGATCGTCGGCTGCTTCGCCGGCGACGGCCGCGAGATCGCGCGTGGGCTCGTCAACTACAGTGCGCCGGACGCCGCACGCATCGCCCGCAAGGCCTCGGCGGACATCAGCAGCGTGCTGGGCTACGTCGACGAGCCCGAGCTCATCCACCGCGACAATCTCGTGCTGCTGTAGCGGCGCCTGCGTCGCGCGGCGCGCTTTGCAGCACTCGCCAAAACCCCTACACTCCGGCTCGAATCCCGGCGCTGCGCCGGCGCCGTACTGCGACCCTCACACGGAGAACGACAATGGCAATCATCGATCGAGTCAAGGGCATGTTGCTTGCACCGCGCGCCGAGTGGCCAAGGGTTGCCGCCGAGCCGGCGACGGTGCAGAGCGTCTACACCGGATGGATCCTGATTCTCGGCCTGATCGGGCCGATCGCCGTGCTGCTGCTGATGGGACTCTTCGCGACGGGCTTCGGCATCAGCACCGCGATCGCCACGTACGTGAACACGCTGGTGGGGGTGGCGATCGTCGCGTTGATCGCGGACCTTATCGCACCGACGTTCGGCGGCACGCGCGACTATCTCGCCGCGCTCAAGCTCGTTGCGTATTCCGCCACCGCCGTTTGGATCGCGCAGATCGGGTTGATCGTGCCGATCCTCGGCGTGTTCATCGTGCTCGCCGGCGCGATCTATTCGGTCTACCTGTTGTTCCTCGGCGCGCCGGTGCTGAACAAATGCTCGGGCGACAAGGCGGTGGCGTACACGATCGTGCTGCTGCTGTGCGCGATCGTCATCGGATACATCATGAGCCGGATCCTGTTCGGGATGCTCGGCATGCCCGGGGGAGTAGGCGCCCCGCGATTGGGCGGTTTCTAGTTTCGCGACGCAGCGTCTTGGTCGGACGCTGGCGTTTACGACGTATCAGCCGGGCGTTTCCTCGCGCTCGGCGTCGCCCTCGGCGTCGATGTCGGAATACGCGTTCGGCCGATCCGCATGGCCGTGTCCGAACAACCGCTCGCGGCGGGTCTGTGGCCGTCCGTGCAGGAAGCGCTCGAGCTCGTTAAGCGCGCGCCGGTAGACGTCACGCTTGAAGTCGATCACGCTTTCGAGCGGCACCCAGTATTCGTGCCAGCGCCACGCGTCGAACTCAGGATGATCGCTCGCCCGCAGGCTGACGTCATTGTCTCGGCCCGTGAGGCGCAACAGGAACCAGATCTGCTTCTGGCCGCGGTAACTGCCGCGCCATTCGCGCTTGATCCAATGCTGCGGTACTTCGTAACGTAGCCAGTCTCGCGTTCGGCCGAGGATTCTCACGTGCTGGGACAGCAGTCCGACTTCCTCGCGCAGTTCGCGGTACATCGCCCGTTCGGGCGTTTCACCGGAATTGATGCCGCCTTGTGGAAATTGCCACGAGTGCTCGCGGATGCGTTTGCCCCAGAAAACCTGATTCCTGGCGTTGACGATGACGATGGCGACGTTCGGGCGATACCCGTCGCGATCCAGCATCGCTGCCCCTGCTAAACAAAAGTTGGCCCGATTTTTCCACACTCGGGCGCTCTTGGAAAGCGCCGCCGCGAAGTGTGCGCGCAAGACGCGTCCGGGCAGTCGCTTCGAAAGCGTCTGCCCGGACGATTCATCAACGGCCGTCGACTAGCGCTTGTCTGACGACTGATTGGTGTTCAGCGAATCGTCCTTGCCGCCCTGCCCCGTCCCTTTGCGATCGTCCGACGAGCCGGTTTGCTGCTTTCCACCCGACTGGCCCTGCTGGTTCTGCTGTTGCGGCCGGTTTTGCTGGCCTTGTTGACCTTGCTGTCCTTGTTGACCCTGACCTGATTGGCCCTGGCCCGACTGGCCCTGCTGGCGCATGTCCTGTCCCGCCTTGACTTCGCCTTGGCCCGTTTGGCCTTGCTGGTTCTGCTGGCCTTTTTTGTTGTCCTGGTTCGAATATTGATTCGCCATGAAGACTCCTTGTGGATGAAGGGATGCCGCACCTCGGTACGGCCAATTCCCATCTTCCGCGTGTGCCGCGCGAGTGCCCATAGGCAGAACCTGCGACACGATGTCGGCTGCGACCTACAAATGCCGCGTTCGATCGCATCGCCATGCAAAGTGTCGCGTGTTCAGAGTGGTACGCAGGCGTTGACACCCAGCGCGCCATAGCCTTCCGGCACCCAGCCTTCGCCGATCATCGAGTTGCGCACGCCGATGTCTGTCGTATAGCGATGATTCGGCGCACCGCCCTGGCCGTTGTTGTAGACGCGATAGAGCGGTACGGTGTTGGTCGCGCAGCCGCCGTCCGCGGCGGGTAGTGCGGCACGAAACACAAGTCCTTCCAGCGTCCAGTCGGCATTGTGCTGCAGCACCGCGCACTCGCTCGCAAGCGCTGTGTAGAAGTGCGAACTGCGCGGCGCGAACGACGTGCTGAAGAACCGGCACACGACTGTCCCCTGCGACGCCGTCAGCGCATAGGCGCGGAATTGCCGACCCGTGCGCGTCCAGCCCGGAATCTCGCCGCGGTCGAGGATGCCGATCTCGTCCGCGAGCGCGGTCATGAAGTAGTGATTCCACTGCGCGTGATGGTATTCGACCACTGCGACCGTATCCGGTGGTGGTGGTGGCGGTGGCGGTGGCGGTGGCGGTGGCGGTGGCGGTGGCGGTGGCGGTGGCG
>JBEPUI010000111.1:0-7602 GCA_041691615.1 Pseudomonadota bacterium | reverse complement strand
CTAGGGCGCGCTCGTTGAGGCGCGTGCCAGGCGCGAGCTCGCCTTCGGTGATGAGCTCGCGCAGGTGATTCGCGACAGTGGCAGGCAGCGTCACGCCTTCGGCGGCGGGCGGCAATCGTGCCGGATCGCGCAACGGCGTCGCCACGTCCGGCCGCGTGATGCCTTCGATCTCGGCCCGTGCAATGTCGTCGGGGACGGTCATCGGTATACCCAGATGCTCATCGTGCAGCTGCCCCTTGGTGGAGCGCCAACTAAGTTCTTGCGCGAATGCGCTTGAATCAACACGATTATACGCACCGTCTGCAACAATGCCTCTTGCGGTCGCGACGCCAATGCCGTTACGATGCCGACTTGTATACCAGTCGTGCGCAGTGGCCCATCGGCGCCGACATCCCGGACCTCGCATGAATCCCATCGACCGTCGACCATCGGGCCGTCATTTCCTGCAGATTCCGGGACCCACCAACGTGCCCGACCGCGTACTTCGCGCGATCGATCGTGCGACGATCGACCACCGCGGGCCGGAGTTCGGAGAGCTCGGCAAGGCGGTGATCGCCGGCATGAAACGTGTGTTCAGGACCGACGCCGACGTCGTGATCTACGGCGCATCGGGAACGGGTGCGTGGGAGGCGGCGCTGGTCAATACGCTGTCGCCTGGCGACCGCGTGCTGATGGCGGAAACGGGGCAGTTCGCCGTGCTGTGGAAGCGGCTTGCCGAACGCCTCGGCCTCGTCGTCGACATGATCCCGGGCGACTGGCGCCACGGCGCCAGTTCCGGCGACATCGACGCGCGGTTGCGCGCCGACACGACGCACGCGATCAAGGCGGTATGCGTCGTGCACAACGAGACTTCGACCGGCGTCGCCACGCGCATTGCGCCGATCCGCGAGGCGATGAATCGCGCGGGACATCCTGCGCTGCTGATGGTCGACACGATCTCGTCGCTCGGATCGATCGACTATCGTCACGACGAATGGGGTGTCGACGTCACCGTCGCCGGCTCGCAGAAAGGGCTGATGCTGCCGCCCGGCCTGTCCTTCAACGCCATCAGCGCGAAAGCGCTTGCGGCGTCGAAGGCCGCGAAGTTGCCACGCGCGTACTGGGACTGGGCGGACATGCTCGCGAGCAACGCCACCGGCTATTTCCCGTATACGCCATCCACCAACCTGCTGTACGGGCTGCACGAGGCGATTGAAATGCTTTTCGAGGAAGGTCTCGACGCCGTCTTCTCGCGCCACATCCGCTTCGGAGAAGCGACGCGGCGCGCGGTGCGCGCGTGGGGACTCGAGCTGTGGTGCGCCGAGCCTGCTGAATACAGCGCCGCGCTGACGGCGATCCTGATGCCGGAAGGCAGCAATGCCGACACGTTTCGACGTGTCGTGCTCGACCGCTTCGACATGTCGCTGGGCCAGGGGCTTGGCAAGATCAGCGGCAAGGTGTTTCGCATCGGCCATCTCGGCTGGTTCAACGACCTGATGCTGTGCGGCACGCTGTGCGGCGTGGAGATGGGCCTCGACGCCGCGGGCGTGCCACATCGCAAGGGCGGCGTGCAGGCGGCCCTCGACTTTCTCGCCACGACACCGGCGGCGACGCTGGCGCGCGCCGCGTGACGAAAAGCAACCCAACAGGTCGCGCGCAGTCCGGGCGCGCGGCTCGCAGAGGCGGACTCTCAACGACAACGGACACCCAACCCTAGGAGATCACCATGACGAACATCAATCCGATCTTGCGTAGGCGCCGTCGCGCGCTGTTGCGCGGCGTGGGCGCCGCCATTGCGCTGGCTGCTGGCATCTACCTGCCGCTCGCCGCCGCACAGGACCTGACGATCAAGCTTGGCCACGTCGGCGAGCCGGGGTCGCTGTTCCAGAAAAGCGCCGACGAATTCGCCAAGCGCGCCAACGCGAAGCTCGCGGGCAAGGCCAAGGTAGTCACCTACGGCTCGAGCCAGCTCGGCGGCGACAAGGAAATGATCCAGAAGCTCAAGCTGGGCACGCTGGACATGGCATTGCCGTCGACGGTGATGAGTTCCGAGGTCGACCTCTTCGGCATGTTCGAGATGCCCTATATCGTCAAGGATCGCGCGCACATGGCGCGCATCGAGAAGGAGATCTTCTGGCCCAAGCTCGAACCGGCCGCGGAAAAGAAAGGCCTCAAGGTTGTCGCGGTGTGGGAGAACGGCTATCGCCACATCACCAACAACAAGCGCCCGATCAAGGTGCCCGCGGACCTGCAGGGCATCAAGCTGCGCGTTCCCGAAGGCAAGTGGCGCGTCAAGATGTTCGAGGCCTACGGCGCGAATCCGAGCCCGATGAAATTCTCGGAGCTGTTCACCGCGCTGCAGACCGGTGTGATGGACGGCGAGGAAAATCCGCTGACGCAGATCTATTCGGCGAAGCTGCAGGAAGTGCAGAAGTACCTGTCGCTGTCGGGACACGTGTACACGCCCGCCTACCTGACCGTCGGCAGCAAGCATTGGGAATCGCTTCCAGCCGATGTGCGCAAGGTGCTCGAGGACACCGCGAAAGACACCCAGGCCTACGTCTACGAGACCGCGGTCAAGGACGAAGGCGACCTGCTCGAAAAGCTCAAGAAGGACGGCATGCAGGTCAACGACGTCGACAAGACGGCGTTCATCAACGCAAGCAAGCCGATCTACGACGAGTTCGGCAAGGAAGTCGCCGGCGCCAAGGAGCTGATCGATCGCGCGGTGGCCCTTGGCAAGTAACGAGGCCGGGACACCCCGCGCGGCGAATCCGCAAGTGCCGCGCGGGGGCAGCACGATGCAGCGCTTTCGCGACGCCTATGGCCACCTGCTGGAGTGGGTGGTCGGCGCGCTGATGGTGATCCTGTTCGTCGAGGTGACCGTCGGCGTGGTGTTCCGCATGACTGGCCATTCGCTGATCTGGTACGACGAGCTGGCATCGGTGCTGCTGGCGTGGCTGACGTTCTACGGCTCCGCGCTCGCGTCGGTCAGGCGCGCGCACATCGGCTGCCCGGAGCTCGTCGACAAGGCGCCGCCGCGGTTGCGGCGCGCGCTCAACATCGTCGCGCAGTTGCTGGTGATCGGCTTCTTCGCCATCCTGGGCGTCGTCGGCGTGCAGATCATGCCGGTGCTCACGGGCGACACGCTCGTCAGCGTGCCGATCCCGATGAATCTGGTGCAGTCGGTGATCCCGGTGTCGGCGCTGCTGATCATCATTGCCGAGATCACGCATCTCGTGGACCTGGTCACCGGCGCCAAGCCGCCGTCGTCGACGGAAAGCGGAATCGCGCTGGCCGACGGCCTGCACTGAGGATTGCCCATGGGAATCATGCTGGGACTCTTCACCGCAGTGCTGGCGCTGATCCTGATCAACGTGCCCATCGCGGTGGCGCTCGGCATCGTCGCGCTGACTGCGATGATCGTCACGCACGGCTGGGGCGTGCTCCCAAACCTCGTCATCGTCACCTACAACGGGGCGACGAGTTTTCCGCTGCTGGCGATCCCGTTGTTCATCCTGGCGGGCGCGATCATGAATGCGTCCGGCATCTCGCGGCGCCTGATCGCCTTCGCGTCATCGCTGTTCGGATGGATCCGCGGCGGGCTTGCGCACGTCTCCATCGGAGCGTCGCTGTTCTTCGCCGAAATTTCCGGCTCGGCGGTGGCCGATGTCGCAGCGCTCGGCTCGATCCTTATCCCGGGAATGAAAAGCAAGGGCTATCCTGCGCCGATGGCCGCGGCGGTGATGTCGTCCGCGGCGACGCTCGCGGTGATCATTCCGCCGTCGATACCGATGATCCTTTACGCGGTGATGGCGGAAACGTCGGTCGTGCAGCTCTTCGTCGCCGGCATCGTGCCGGGCATCATCGGCGGCGCGGGCCTGATGGGCATGGCATACGCGCTGGCGCGGCGCTACAACCTGCCGCGCGAGGAGGCCTTTTCATGGCGTCGCGTACGCAGCACCGGGCGTGACGCGCTGTGGGCCTTCCTGTTGCCGATCATCATCCTTGGCGGCATATTCGGCGGCGTGGTTACGGCGACCGAGGGTGCCGCGCTGGCGGTGGTCGCCGCGCTCGTCGTCGGCCTCGTCATTTACCGGGAGCTGCACCTCGGCGACTTGCGCAAGGCGGTGCTCGAAGGCGCAATCCAGACGGCCGTCGTGATGCTGCTCGTCGCCACCAGCGCGCTGCTCGGCACGTATCTCACCGAAGTCCAGGCGCCGCAGGCGCTCGCGCACGCGGTGTCCGAGTTCACACAGAACAAATGGGTCGTGCTGGCGCTGTTGAACTGCCTGTTCCTGCTGCTGGGAATGTTTCTGCATTCCGCCGCGGCGATCATCCTCGTCGTGCCGGTGGTGATGCCGCTGGTGCACGCGGCGCACATCGATCCGGTGCACTTCGGCCTGATCGCCACGATCAACCTCGGCATCGGCCAGCAGACGCCGCCGGTGGCGAGCGTGCTGATGGTCGCGAGCGCGATCGCCAAGGAGTCGATCTGGGCGGTCACGCGCGTCAACGTCTGGTTCATCGCGGTGCTGGTCGCGGTGCTGCTGCTCGTGACCTACGTGCCCGTGACCGGTCTCGGCCTGGTCGAATTTTTCTACCGTTGAGCGATTGGGCGATGAACGATCAGATCGAAGTTTCGCGCGACGGCGACATCGCCACGGTGGTGCTCAACCGGCCCGCCAAGTTGAATGCGCTGACACGCAGCATGTGGGTGGACCTCGGCACGGCGATCGCGCGGCTGTCCGCCGATGCCACGCTGCGCTGCATCGTGTTGCGCGGCGCCGGCGAGAAGGCGTTCTCGCCGGGCAACGATATCGGCGAATTTGCGACGCAGCGCGCGAACAAGGCGCAGGCGATCGAGTACGGGCGCGCGATGCACGGTACTGCGCACGCGCTTGCGGCGTGCCCCGTACCGCTGGTCGCGCAGATCCATGGCATCTGCGTCGGCGGCGGCCTCGAGATCGCCGCGCTGTGCGACCTGCGCATCTGCGGCGAGTCGAGCCGCTTCGGCGTGCCTATCAAGAATCTGGGACTCGTGATGGCGTATGCCGAAATGGCGCCGCTGGTGCGACTGGCGGGCGCCAGCGTCGCCCTCGAGATCGTGCTGGAAGGCAGGGTCTTCGGGGCCGCCGAGGCCAAGGAGAAGGGTCTCGTCACGCGCGTGGTGCCCGATGCCGACGTCGCCACTGAAGCGCGCGCCACCGCCGAGCGCATCGCCGAAGGTGCGCCGCTCGTCGCGCGGTGGCACAAGAAATTCGCGCGCCGCCTCGCCGAAGGCACGCCGTTGACGGCGGCCGAGCAGGACGAATGCTTCGACTGCTTCGATACCGAGGACTTTCGCATCGGCTACGCGGCGTTCCTGGCGAAGCGCAAACCCGCGTTCGCGGGACGCTGACCGTGGCGGCGCCGGCTTCGACCCGCACGGGCGCGGGCACCGTGGATTCAAGACAGGGCTCCCATCCGGGTCCGCTCGCCGGCATGCGCGTGCTCGAGCTCGCGCAGATCATGGCGGGTCCCACGTGCGGAATGATGCTGGCCGACATGGGCGCCGACGTCATCAAGGTCGAGAAGCTGCCCGGCGGCGATGACGCGCGCGGCTATCGCGAGCCGCAGATCAACGGCGTGTCGGCGCCATTCCTGATCCTCAATCGCAACAAGCGCGGCATCGCGCTCAACTTGAAGCATCCGCGCGGATGCGAAGTGCTGTTGCGGATGGTGCGCAATGCGGACGTGCTCACCGAGAACTATCGCCGCGGCACGCTCGAAAAACTCGGCCTCGGCTACGACGTGCTCGCAGCCGTGAATCCGGGTCTCATCTATTGCGCGGTGTCGGGTTATGGCCGCGATGGGCCGCTCGGCGACAAGGGCGGCTTCGATCTCATCGCGCAAGGCTTTGCGGGACTGATGTCGATCACCGGCGAGCCGGGCGGGCCGCCCGCGAAGGACGGCAATTCGGTCGCCGACATCAACGCCGGCATTCTCGCCGTCGTCGGCGTGCTCGCCGCGTACGCGCACAAGCTGAAGACCGGCCAGGGGCAGGTGGTTGACACGTCGCTGATGGAAGCGGCGCTGCAGCAGACTTACTGGCACGCAGCGATCCATTTTGCCACCGGCGAATCGCCGGGGCCGACCGGGTCGGCACACCTCCTCACCGCGCCGTACCAGGCATTTCGGGCGAGCGACGGCTGGATCAACATCGGCGGCGCCAATCAGGCGAACTGGGAGCGCATCGCCGACGTGATGGGACATCCGGAGTGGCGCAACGATCCGCGCTTCATCACCAATTCGGACCGGATGCAGCACCTGACGACGCTGGCCGACACGATGAACGCCGTGCTTGCGACGCGCACCAAGGCGCAGTGGATCGCGGCGTTCGACGCGGCCGGCGTGCCGGTGGGCCCGGTGCACACGATCGGCGAAGCGCTGAGCCATCCGCAAACCCTGGCGCGCGGCATGGTGGTCGACCTCGTGCATCCGACGGCCGGGCCGACGAAGGCGCTCGGCTGTCCGGTGCATTTTTCGCTGACCCCCACCCACGTGACGCGCGCTGCACCGCTGCTCGGCGAGCACACGCGCGAGATGCTGCGCGAGCACGGCTACGATGACCGGGAAATCGACGAGCTCGCGGCAGAAGGCGTTGTGGAAGAGAGCACGGCATTACGTCCCGTGTCGGGTTGACGCGATCCACCCCGCTGACGCTGAAAACCGACCACTGAACCGCGCGCCCAAACTCCCAACCCACAGATTCGCGCAATTGAAATACCTGCCCGCCCAGACTTCGGCGCTGCTAGACTCTCGCCGCGACAATCCCGACAACCGCCTACTGACAGCCGCGCCGGTAATTTGACTCCAATCGGAAGAAATGGGGAGAGAGCCAATGCAATGCAACTTGAGCATTCGCAGGCCGTTCTGGAGCCGCATTTCCAGCGTATTGGTTCTCCTGTGTCTCGCGGCGCCGGCCGCGATGGGAGCGCCGATCACCTATGTATTTAGTGGACAGGCATCCGGGACTTTGGGCGCAACCCCGTTCACAGGCGCCCAGACGACGGTTACCGGCACCGCCGACACGGCGAACATCACGACCAACGGGTCCGATCCTTGCATCAACTTGACGGGCGTCGTTACGATCGTTATCGCAGGCGTGGGCTCCGCAACAACGACGGGTGCCAACCTGATATTTTCCAATCATACGAGCAGCGTCTGGGGGTTCGAGAATGGCACCTGCGCGAGCGGTTTGCAGGACTGGCTGGATGTCGACGACCCAGCGGCGGCAACCTATGGGCTGGTCACTTCGATCGGACCTTCGACGGGGGCACTGGACGTCAGGGGCGGCGTAGCCACCACGGCGGGCACACTGCAGTTTTCTTCGCCGCCGCTCACGTTCCAGGCGACGCTGGGTTCGGGGCCGCCTCCGCCTCCGCCTCCGGCGTCGTCGACGGCGATTCCGACCGTGTCTGAGTGGGGTCTGGCGCTTCTCGCATTCATGCTCGCCGGAGCGGGTTCATTGCTCCTCCGCAAACGCGATCACTGATCGCTTCTGTGCAATGGTTGATCGAAGCAGTTCCTCAGCCCGCCGAAATTTCGAAGGATTCGCGCTTGGCGTTGGCTCGCTGCTCG
>JBEPUI010000110.1:0-7620 GCA_041691615.1 Pseudomonadota bacterium | reverse complement strand
GCACCGACGGGTCCAGCGGCACCGACGGGTCCAGCCGCACGATCGCGTCGACACTTTCAAGGCGCGACACGGGTTCGCGCAGCGGGCCGGCCGGCAGCAGGCGGCCGTTGCCGAATCCGCGCGATCCGTCGACGACGACGATCTCGACGTCGCGGGCGAGCGCGTAATGCTGCAGGCCGTCGTCGCACAGAATGACCGTGCATTCCGGATGCGCGGCCAGCAGCGCGTTGGCGGCGGCGGCACGGTCGCGGCCCACTGCCACGGGGAAACCGGCATCGGCGAGCACCAGCGCCTCGTCGCCGACCTCCGCGGGATCGTCGCCCGCGCTCACCATCCGCGGCGCATGCGCGCTGCCACCGTAGCCGCGGCTGATGATGCAAGGCTGCGCGCCGCGCACCGCCAGCGCGCGTGCCAGCGCAATCGTTGCCGGCGTCTTGCCGCCTCCGCCGACCGTCAGGTTGCCGATGACCACGACCGGACGCGCGACACGATGGCGCGCGAAAATGCCGCGGGCATACAGCGCGCGGCGCAGGCTTGCGGCAACGCCGAACAGCCACGACAGGGGGACCAACGGCGCGGTCAGCGCCGTCAATCGAGGCCGGTACCACGCATCGACGAGCCGCGCTGCCGCCGTCATGCGTGGCCGCGTGGAATCAGCGGGTCACTTGGCCGCGGGCGGGGCCGCGCCAGGCGACGACTGCGTGGCGAAGGTGATATGCACGAGACCCGCGAGGCGTGCCGCCTCCATGACGTGGATCACCGACTGGTGCGTGGCGTTGGCGTCGGCGTTGATGATCACCACGGCGTCGTTGTCGTTGCCCGCGGCGCGGCGCAACGTGTCGGCAAACGCCGCCGCGGTGCTGAACGTGAACACGTCCTTGTCGATCACGTAGCGGCCCTGCGCGTCGACGCCGACGTTGATTTCCTTCGGCCGCTGCTTGACCGCGTCGGCCTGCGCCTCGGGCAGCGTGATTTGCAGCTCGGCGACGCGCTGGTAGGTGGTCGTCACCATCAGGAAGATCAGGATGACGAGCAGCACGTCGATCAGCGGCACGAAGTTGATCTCCGGCTCGTCGCGCTCGCGGCTGCTGCGCAGGTTCATCGGTGCGGCGCTCCGCTCCGGCGCACCTGCTTACTTGCGCTCATTGTGCGCGAAATCGACGAGCTTGATCGCCTGCTGCTCCATTTCCACAACCAGCGCGTCGACCTTGGCGCGAAAGTAGCGATAGAAGATCATGCTCGGCACGGCGACGATGATGCCCATAGCAGTGTTGTACAGCGCGATCGAGATGCCGTGCGCGAGTTGCAGCGGATTGGAGCCGCTGGTTCCCTGCGAGCCGAAGATCTCGATCATGCCGATCACCGTGCCGAGCAGGCCCAGCAGCGGCGAGATCGCGGCGATCGTGCCCAGTGTCGGCAGGAAGCGCTCGAGCTCGTGCGTGACCATGCGGCCCATTTCCTCGATCGCTTCCTTCATCACCGGCCGCGGGCTGGTGCTGTTGGCGAGGCCGACGGCGAGGACGCGCCCCAGCGGCCCGCGCTGCGCCGTCCGGGCGAAAAGCTCCGGCGTCGCGCCGCGTTCGCGATATTCCTTCAGCACGATGTCGACAAGTCCTGCGGGGGCGACGTTTTTCTGGCGCAGCGTCCACAGGCGTTCGATGATCAGCGCCAAGGCGATGACCGACGCGAGTATCAGCGGCCAGATCGGCCAACCCGCCGCTTCGATGAGGGACCACACGATCAAATCACTCCTTCGCCCATGACGCGTCGAATGTTAACCCATTCCCCGGGGCGCCCATGGCGCGAGGGTTCACCGGCCGCCATTGAGCGCCGCGGTCAGCAGCGCGCCCGCCAGCACGATCGTCCAGCACAGGTGCAGCCAGATGAGGAACACCGGCAGCACGGCGAGCGCGCCGTAGATGAGCTCGTAGGTCGGCACGGCGGACAGGTACCACGCGAACCCGTGCTTCATGATCTCGAACGCGACCGACGCGAGCACGCCGCCGATCACCGCGGGCAGCCAGCGCACCGGCCGCGCGGGCACGAACTTGTACATCATCGCCAGCGCGACGGCGGTCAGCAGGATCGGCAGCGGCGCAACGACCCAGTGCCCGAGCGTCTCGCGCGGAATGATCGACCGCGACTCCGTCATGATCCACGTGGTGAGCCAGATGCTCGCGCCCACCAGGATGGGTCCGGCGATCAGCCCGACCACGTACACCGGCGCGCGGCGCAGCAGCGGCCGCCCGCGCGAGACGCGGAAGATGATGTTGAATTCGCTCTCGATCATCGCGAACAGCAGGATCGCCGTGAACGCGATCACCGCGATCGAGATGCCGCGCAATTGCGACGCGCGCGAGGCGAATCCCAGCACATAGGTGTGCACGATCGTCGACGCGCTGCCCGGCAGCATGTGGCGCAGCAGGAACCTTTCCAGCGCATCAATCCAGGTCTCGAACACCGGGAAGCGCGCAACTGTCGCCACCGCGACGGTCGCGAGCGGCACCAGCGCGACCAGCGTCGTGAACGACAGCGCGGCCGCGGTGCGCGACAGGTCGAGGTCGCGCAGGCCGGTGACCAGAGTGCGCACAAAGCCGGACATGGGCAGGTCCATCACGCGACGCGCGAGGCGAGCCACCATGTGCAGGCGGCGATCGCCGCCGATGCCGGAATCGTCAGCAACCACGCCCAGACGATTCGCCTGGCGATCCCCCAGCGCACCGCCGACAGCTTGCGCGTCGCGCCGACGCCGACGATCGCGCCCGTGATCGTGTGCGTGGTCGACACCGGGATGCCGAGGTGCGTGGCGAGGAACAGCGTCAGCGCGCCGGAACACTCGGCGCAAAAGCCGCCCACGGGTTTGAGCTTGGTGATCTTCATTCCCATCGTCTTGACGATGCGCCATCCGCCGAACAGCGTGCCGAGCGCGATCGCCGCCTGGCACGCGAGCACGACCCACAGCGGGATATCGGACGTCGCGAAATCGGCCGACAGCGACCCTGACGCTACCAGGATCAGCGCGACGATGCCGATCGTCTTCTGCGCATCGTTGCCGCCATGGCCGAGGCTGTAGAGCGACGCCGACACGAGCTGCAGCCGCCGGAACCACTTGTCGACACGCTGCGGCGGCGTGCGGAAGAAGATCCACGACACCGCCGTCATCAGGATCATCGCGAGCGCGAAGCCGAGCGCGGGCGACAGCACAATCGCCGCGCCGATCTTGAAGAAGCCCTCGCCCACCAGCACGCCGAAGCCGCCCTTGGCCACCGCGGCGCCGCCCAGCCCGCCGATCAGCGCGTGCGACGACGACGACGGCAAGCCGAACAGCCACGTGATCACGTTCCACGTGATCGCGCCGGTGAGCGCGCCGATCAGCACCAGCTGGTCGACGATGCGCGTCTCGATGATGCCCTTGCCGATCGTGCCGGCGACGGCGAGGCCGAAGAACAGGAAGGCGATGAAATTGAAGAACGCCGCCCACGCCACCGCCCATTGCGGCCGCAGCACGCGCGTCGACACCACCGTCGCGATCGAGTTCGCGGCGTCGTGAAAGCCGTTCATGAAGTCGAAGGCGAGCGCCAGCGCGATCAGGAACACGGCCATCGGCAGGCCGATCGGCGCCACGCTCATCGGGCGCCGTCAGGCCGACTCAAGGACGATGCCCTCGATCAGGTTGGCGACGTCCTCGCAGCGGTCGGTGACCTCCTCCAGCAGCTGGAACACTTCCTTCTGCTTGATCACCTCCTTGGCGTCCGGCTCCTCGCGGAACAGCTTGCCGAGCGCCGTGCGGAACACCCCGTCGGCGTGGCTTTCCAGCCGGTCGATCTCGCCGCAGATGGCGATGATGGCGTCGCTGTTGTCCATCGACGACAGCATCGCCACCGCCGCCTTGACGCGCTCGGTGCACTCGACGCAGATCGACGCCAGCTGCTGCGCCTCGGGCCCGATGTGGCGCACGTCGTAGAGGAACAGGCACTCGGCGATGTCCTCGATCAGGTCGAGGATGTCGTCCATCGTGGTGACCAGGTTGTGGATCTGGTCGCGGTCGAATGGCGTGATGAACGTCTGGTGCAGCAGGTGCACGGTGTCGTGCGTGATCTTGTCCGCCTGCTTTTCGTACTGGTGGATGACCACGCTGCGAGCTTCCAGCGTTGCGAGGTCGGCGAACAGCGCCACCAGTTCGCGCGACGCCGCGACGCTCAAGGCGGCGTGCTGGTTGAAATAGTCGAAAAAACGGCCTTCGCGCGGGAGAAGCGGCATGCGGGCCTTGGAAATGGGTCCGTCGATCGCAAATTATGGCATGCGACGCGTAAGCGCCTGGTTCGCGCGCGCGACAGATTCCGTACGACAATCCCCAATCCTTTATCCACGCCGAAAAACCACCCGGAGCCGTCCATGAGCGAAACCACTTCCCACAACGTCGAGCACGCGATCCTCGCGGGCGGCTGCTTCTGGTGCCTCGAGGCGGTGTTCCGCGACCTGCAGGGCGTCATCAAGGTGGAATCCGGCTACGCGGGCGGTCACGTCGCCAATCCCTCCTACGACGCGGTATGCGGCGGCAGCACAGGCCACGCGGAAGTGGTCGACATCAAATTCGACCCGCAGGCGATCAGCTATGCCGACCTGCTGCGCGTGTTCTTCACGATCCACGACCCGACCACGCTCAATCGCCAGGGCAACGACGTCGGCACCCAGTACCGTTCCGCGATCTTCGCGCAGTCGCCGGCGCAGCACGCCACGGCCGACGCGGTGATGCGCGAGGTCGCCGCGCAGAAGCTGTGGCCGGCGCCGCTGACCACCGAACTGGTCGATGGCGTGCCTTATTACCTCGCCGAGGGCTACCACCAGGACTATTTCGAGCGCAATCCCAACCAGCCCTATTGCATGGCGGTGGTCGCGCCCAAGGTCGCCAAGTTTCGCAAGCAGTACGCCGATCGGCTGAAGCGCGCCTGAGCGCCGGTCTTCCTCAAACGCCGCGCCGCGCGAGCCATCCGCCGGCGGTCAGGCACGCACCGACCGACCACATCACCGGCGCCAGGCCGAACGTGGCGCCGAATGCACCGAATATCAGCGGGACCGCCACCGCCATCGACTGCATCAGCGACATGCGGATGCCTGCTGCCTCGCCCATCCTTCCCGCCGGGGCGCGCGAATGCAGCAGCGACATCACCATCGGCTGGCCGCCGCCCAGGCCGAAGCCGATGCCGAACGACGCCGCCGTCAGCGCCGCGGCGCTGCGCGCGAACGGCAGCGTGCAATACGCGGCGCCCGCGATGACCAGCGCACCGGCGAGCACCTGGTGTTCGGACGCGTGCCGGACGAACAGCGGCATCGCAAAGCGCACCACAAACGTCGCCGCCGCGAACGCCGAGATGACGCCGCCGATTGCCGAAGCCGACAGGCCGATCGAATCGCCGTAGATCGGAATGAAGATCGTCTGCAGCTCCCAGCCCAGCGAAAACAGCGCATTGATCGCGAACAGCCGGCGCAGGTCGGTCATGCCGAGCAGTGCCAGTGCGCTCCCCCGCGACAGTTGCTGTTGCTGCGGATGCGGACCGGGCAGCGCCGGCAACCACCCGCCGGCGAGCACCATCGCCGGCACCAGCGGCACCACCGCCAGCACGCCGAAAGCCCACTGGTATCCAAGCTGGTCGATGGAAATGCCGGCAACCGACGGGCCGATGAACATCGACACCGACTGGCCGAGCGACAGCAGTCCGAAGTTGCGCGAGCGCAGCAGCGGTCCGCCCAATTCACCCGTGGCGTTCTGCGCCGCGATCTGGAATACGCTGAACGCCACGCCGATCAGCGGCGCCGCCACATAGAGGGGCCACAACCCTGTCAGCACGCAGGGAATCGCGGCGGCACACGCGAGCATGATCGAGCCGATCAGCATCGGCAGGCGCACGCCTGCCCGGTCCGACCAGCGTCCCGACGGCACCGCGATCAGCATCGGCAGCAGCGCGAACAGCGCCAGCAGGATGCCCACTTCGCCGGCATTGGCGCCTTGCGCGAGCGCAGCCAACGTGACCACCACGCGTGTGCCGGCCAGCACCATGTGGTTGCAGATGCACAGCGCGATCAGGCCGTAGAGCGTTTGCGTTGCGCGGCGCTCGCCTTCGTTCACGGCGCGAGCCGCAGGCGTGACCAGCCGCCGGCGTCGCGGGTGTAGCGGATGCGGTCGTGCAGCCGAGAGGGCCGTCCCTGCCAGAACTCGACGGCGACCGGCACGACCCGGTAGCCACCCCAGCGCTGCGGGCGCGGCACGTCGTCGCCGGGGTGCCGGCGCGCGAGCTCGGCAACGCGCGCCTCGAGCCACGCGCGATCGGGCACCGTGGAACTCTGCGGCGACGCCGCCGCCGACAGCCGCGATTGGCGCGGGCGGCGCGCGAAATAAGCGTCGGCCTCGGCGGCGGCGACGAACTCGACATCGCCCTCGACGCGCACCTGGCGCTCGAGCTCCGCCCAGAACAGCACCAGCGCGGCGTGCCGATTGGCGGCCAGGTCGCGGCCCTTGGCGCTGTCGAAGCTGGAGTAGAACACGAGCCCGCGCGCGTCCAGCGCCTTCAGAAGCACCATCCGCGCCGACGGACGGCCGCCAGCGTCGACGGTGGCGAGCGTCATCGCCGACGGCTCGATCGCCGCGGATCGCTGCGCATCGGCGAGCCACGTCTCAAGCTGGCGCAGGGGATCGGCATCGACGTCGGCGACGTCGAGCGTCGCGCGCTTGTATTCCGAGCGCAGGTCGGCGAGATCGGCGGGCGCGGTCACCAGGCGAGCCGCGCCGCGGCGCCGGCCGATCGAAAAGCGATGACGCACATGTGTCCGATTCTAGCGCGCATGGCGCGGTCTTTGGCGAACCGCAACGACGGCGTTCGGCGCTGCACCCGGCGCACACGCGGTGCAGCGTTACAACAATGCACCGCCCTCACTCGTGAAAATGCCTTCCGTCGCAGGAAAATGCGGTATAGTCGCCGCCGATGGAGTGATGTGCCCGTGACAGGACGGGGCGCTCCAGACCGAACGGATTCGTCCGCTCGCATCATCTGACAGGAAGGAGAACCATGGCTACTGCGAAAAAAGCTGCGAAGAAGTCCGCGAAGAAGCCGGCGGCGAAGAAAACCGCTGCCAAGAAGCCGGCCGCGAAAAAGCCTGCCGCAAAGAAGGCTGCACCGAAAAAAGTCGTTGCGAAAAAGGCCGTTGCGAAAAAGCCGGCTGCCAAGCGCAAACCCAATGCCGCGTTCATGAAGGCGATGACGCCTTCGTCGATGCTCGCTGCCGTCATCGGTAGTTCGCCACTTCCGCGCACCGAAGTGACCAAGAAGATCTGGGAATACATCAAGAAGAACAAGCTGCAAGACGCGGTCAATCGCCGGATGATCAACGCCGACGACAAGCTGAAGTCCGTGTTCGGCGGCAAAGGCAAGGTCTCGATGTTCGAAATGACCAAGCTGGTCTCGAATCACCTGAAATAAGCGTCACGACATCGAACGCGGCCGGCGACCCGACAAGGGCCCGCCGGCCGTTTGTTTTTGCGCGGCGCTTCCCGCGTGCGGCGTTATCGTGCGCGGCGTTATCGTGCGCGGCGTTATCGTGCGCGGCGTTATCGTGCGCGGCGTT
>JBEPUI010000109.1:0-7640 GCA_041691615.1 Pseudomonadota bacterium | reverse complement strand
CGCCGAATGTTCCGGGCGGATTCGCCTATGCCGCGTACATGACATCGCTGCCGAAAGTGACACAGGCGGCGTTGCAGAAGACACTGGCGGCGCTTCCGGCATGGTGGAGCAAGGAAACGTATGGGCAGCAGCAGCTCAACGTGACTGTGCTGCCGGCGGTGAATATTGACAGCGTGGCGCAATCCTGCGACTTCCACGGCATCTACGAGGCGGGCGTAGCGGCTGCCAGGGGAACGAATGCGGATCGGCTGATCTTCGTCACCACCTATGCTTGCTGGTCATCGCACATGGAGACTGGCGGACCGGCAACTGCAGCGTGGGGCACATCGCAGGACAGCCTGCCCGAATACGCGCACGAGCTTGGACACCAATTCGGACTAGGTCATGCCGCGCGGCACATCCTGCCCGAAGGCTTCGTGCTGTACGGGAATGGCGCGGACATCATGAGCGGGCCGCGGCCCGAGTTGAATCACATCATGGCCGATCACAAGGAGATGCTGGGCGTGTTGAAGCCAGGCGCTTGCGCCAGCGCGAAGTTGCGCAGCATCTACGTCTATCCCGATGCGATTCGCTGTGGTGCGTATATCGCCGAATACCTGGATGACTGGCACGAAGTCTGGGTCAGCAAACGCGAACACGTCGCGGCGCCGCAGGGTCCCAGCGACACCACGCTCGTAGCCAGGCTGGCGGCCGGGCAAATCTACAGCGCGGAAGGCGTTACGTTCCGGCATGTTTCGGAGGGGCGGGTTGTCGTAACGAAATGACGACGCTTCGACATATCTGCCTGACAGCGCTTGGTCGCGCGGCGGTGCAACCGGTCGCCGGGAGATTGTCTTCACCGGCGTCCTCAACGGCGCGCTCGCAGCGCGCGATCTCGACAGCGGCTGGGCACAGCCCCGCACGGCTGGCGGCAGATGGCCGCCGTCGCGTTTCAATTGACGGGGTTCGCCCTGATCCAACCCAATTTATTGTTGTCCTCGGTCGCGCGCACGACTTCAGGCATCAGCGTGGCGAACAGGCGCGTGAAGTGGACCTCGTCCAATATCGCGGACTTCGCCTTGATGGTGCCGTCACCGATTTCCAGCACGAAGGCCAGCGCGTCGACACCCTGCGGGTAGCGAACGTACACGGCCCCATAGCTGGTATCCGCCCGGACCATCGCGCCATTGCCCGGCGAACTGACGCGCGTGATGCCCACCGCGCGCAATTGATCGGCGTACGGCGCCGAGAGTCGCGCGAGCGTCGGCTGGTCCGGCGCGGACAGTGGAGACGTCGTCGCGCAGGCGCACAACAGCAGCAACGGAAGTAGCTTGGCGAACATACGTCGGCAGTGTGCGCTTTCGCGGCCGGTCGACGCAATGTCCAGGCGGTCGCCACCGTGCGCTACGCATGGATCAGGCGGCCGCCACCGAATGACCAGTTCTCCCACTGAGTTTCCTTGAAGCAGACCATCACGTGCTCGGGGTCGAGGCCCGGGTCGCGCGCGAGGCCCGCCATGAGGTCCGCGAGGATCTTGCGCTTGATCTTCGCGCTGCGGCCGACCGAAAGCAGGATCTCGACCAGCACGAAATCCTCGCCGCGCGGCGACGCGAGATCCGGATACTCGCCGTCGTAGCGGAAGTTCTCGGCGTCGAGCTCCAGCACACGGTGAAAGCGATCCTTTTCTGGAACGCCTGAAGCGACCAGGGCTGCGTGGACTGCGCCGAGCACGGCCGACTTGAAGGCCGCGGTCTTGGGTTTCTGTACGGTGAGCGTTACGAGCGGCATGGCACGCCTTTCATGGGATTGACAGCGTCACTGTAGAGCCGCAGAATATATTTGTTAAATGAATTGTTCGAATCCAATCTATTCCATTCATTCATCAATCATGCACGCAGCCAATCTCGAGATCGCCCTGTTGCGCAGCTTCGCCGCCGTCGCCGACACCGGCAGTTTCACGGCGGGCGCCGAGCTCGTTGCGCGCACGCAATCCGCCGTGAGCGTCCAGGTCAAGCGGCTGGAGACGATCGTCGGCCGCAGGGTATTCGAGCGCACCAGCCGGTCGCTGGCGCTCACGCCCGCGGGCGAAACCCTGTTGGGCTATGCCCGGCGCATTCTCGCGCTCAACGACGAGACTATCCGCGACATCGCCGAGCCGCCGGTCACGGGCGAAATCCGCCTCGGCATCACCGAATATTTCGTGCCGAACAACCTGCCGGTCATTCTCGCGCGCTTCGCCGCGGCCTACCCCGGCGTGCGCCTGGAAGTGCGGATGGGACTGTCGCGGGACCTGCGCGAGCAACTCGCTCGCAAGGCGTTCGATGCCGTGATCGTCCGCCTCGCGCGACGCGAACGCGGCAATGCGATTTGGAGCGAACCCCAGGTTTGGGTGGCGTCCAGGGATCTCGCGCTCGCGCGCGGCGCGGTGATACCCCTGGCGTTGCTGGCCGCGCCGTGTGTGCTGCGCGAATTCGCGCTCGAGTCACTGAGGCGCCGCAAGCGCCCCTTCAGAATCGCGTTCACGGGGTCGAGCATGGTCAGCGTGCAAGCAGCCGTGCGCGCCGGTCTGGGCATTTCCATCCTGCCCCGATCCTCGCTGCTGCCCGACATGCAGATGCTGCCAAAGACCAGGGACTTCCCTGACCCAGGCACGCTGGACGTTGGGGTCGTCAGTGGCGCCGGCGCACGAACGGACATCGTCGCGGCGCTGGAGCGCGTCATCGGCCAAACGCTGGACGTGCTTGCGCTGAAGCGGGGCGAACGAACGTTGAACGGCTAGGAAAATTCAATGGCCATTCTCATTGCGATTGCCGGCCACCGCGCGCAAGATGGTCGCCCCCGCCCTGGGGTATCGACTCGGAGGAACCCATGGAACCAGCACTGATGCTGCGAACGGCGTGCGCATTGCTTGCCATCACGGCGCTTGGCGGAATCACCATGGCCGGCATGCGCTTCGCGGGCAAACCACAGCCGCCGACGTGGCTCGCCATGGTGCACGGATTGCTCGCCGGATCCGCGGTGACGTTGTTGCTGTATGCCTATTTCACCGTCGGCATTCCCGCGCTCGCGGCTTGGGCGCTTCTGCTGTTCCTGGTCGCAGCTGCAGGCGGGGCGTTTCTCAATTTGAATTACCACTGGAAAATGCTGCCGCTGCCCACGGGCTTGATGGTCGGCCATGCGGCCATCGCCGTGGCGGGATTCGTGCTGCTGCTGGTTGCGGTCTTTCGCTAGAGGATTTTGGCGGCGAACTTCGAGACGTTACTCCAGCTTGCCCACCCGCTTGACGACGCCGGCCATCTTGGTCGCGTCGGCGTCGACGTATTGCTGGAACTCCGGCGCATCCATGTAAAGCACGGGACTGCCGGAAGACAGCAAGGATTCCTTGACCCTCGGATCATTGGCGGCGACGCGCACGGCTTCGCGCAGGCGCTTCACGACGGCGTCCGGCGTCGCCGACGGAACGAAAATGCCGGACCACTGCGCATACTGGACGTCGGCACCGAGTTCCTTGAGGCTTTTCACATCGGGAAGCGCGACCAGCCGGGCATCGCCCCATTGCGCGAGCACGCGCACCTTGCCGCCCTTGACGTGTTGCAGGATCGACGCCGGTCCCGTTGACAGCAACTGGACCTGGCCGCCCAGCAGGCCCACGATCGCGGGCCCGGCGCCGGTGTACGGCACGTGCGTGAGCTTGATGCCGGCGGCTTCCGACAACATTTCCATCGGCATGTGCATCGTGCCGTAGTTGCCCGACGAGCCATAGTTGAACTTGCCGGGGTTCGCTTTCGCGTCCGCGATGAATTCTTCGTAGGTCTTCCAGGGAGAGTCGGCACGCACGGCGAGTACCGTCGGATCGGCAGTAATGCGGGCGATCGGCTTCAAGTCGGCAATCTGGTATTGCGGCTGGCGATCGAGCACCTTGTCGGCCTCGGGCAGGACGGTGAGCGATGACAATGCCATCAGGATGGTGTAGCCATCCGGCTTGGCCTTGGCGACGTAGCCCATGCCGATCGCGCCGCCGGCGCCGGCCTTGTTCTCGATTACCACGGATTGTCCGAGCGCGCGTGACAGTGCCTCGGCCACCGGCCGGCCGACGGTGTCGGCAACGCCGCCGGGCGGGAACGGCACGATCATCGTGACGGTACGCTCGGGCCAGTCGGCTGCGAACGCGGAAAGCGCGATGCATGCAAGCACAGCGAGCGCGGAACGGGCGAGGCGAAACATGATTCCTCCGAAAGTGTCGCCGACTGGATTCCTCGGGAGATGTCGCCGACTGTTGCGATGCGGTGGAAAATGGTAGCACGGTGCGCGGGCGATCCGCGCAGGACAGCGCCGCGCTGCAGCGGCCGAGGGACAGGAACAGGAACCCGACACAATCATGGCCACGTTCGAATGGATCATCGTGCTGCTGCTCGGCGCGGCCCTGCTTGCCGCACTGGCACGCCGGATGGGCGCGCCCTATCCGACGTTCCTTGCGCTCGGCGGCGCGTTGCTTGCGTTCATACCCGCGAGTCCGGGCTGGACACTCGACCCGCACCTCGCGCTGACACTCTTCGTCGCGCCTGTGCTGGTGGACGCCGCATACGACACGTCGCTGCGCGACCTGCGCCGCAATTGGCGGCCGATCACCGGGCTCGTCATTGCGGCAGTCGGCACGACGGTGGTGGCGGTCGCGCTCGCGGCGCGATGGCTGGTACCGGGGATGCCCTGGCCCATCGCCATCGCGCTGGGGGCCATCGTTGCGCCGCCCGATGCGGCCGCGGCCACCGCCGTGATGCGGCAGGTGAAGCTCCCGCACAGGCTGCTGAAGATTCTCGAAGGCGAGAGCCTGTTGAACGACGCGAGCGCGTTGCTCGTCTACCGGCTCGCCATCATGGCGATGATGGTCGGACACCTCGGCTTCGGCAGCTACGCGCCGGTGTTCCTGCTGACGCTCGTCGGCAGCCTCGCGGCAGGCGTGGCCTGCGGGCACCTGATTCCGTTTTTGACCAATCGCCTGCGCGACGTGCCGATCTCGCTGATCGTCCAGTTCTCCTGCACCTTCGGCGTCTGGATCGCGGCCGAAGCAATAGGACTGTCGGGTATCCTGACGCTGGTTGCGTTCGCGATGACCATGGCGCGCCGAGGTGGCCCGCAGATGCCTGCGCGCATGCGCGTGCCGATCTTCGCCGTCTGGGAGACAGTGGTCTTCGTGCTAAATGCGTTCGCATTCGTACTGATCGGAATGCAGCTGCGGCCGATCTGGGCGCGATTGGACGCCGGCGGGGCGCGCACCGATGCGGTCGTCACCGCGGCGGTGGTCCTGGGCGTCACCATCGCGGCACGCTTCGCGTGGGTGATGGTCTACAACGCGCTGATGCGCTGGCGCCATGACCGCGCCGGCGCTGGTCCGGGCAAGGTCGCGCGACCGCGTCCGACGGTGGGCGGCGGCATCGTGGTGTCATGGGCAGGCATGCGGGGAATCGTCACACTGGCTGCGGCATTCGCGATCCCCGAAACCCTGCCGGACGGGACGCCCTTTCCGTATCGAGACCTGATCCTGCTCTGCGCATTCGCGGTCGTGCTCGGCACGCTGGTGCTGCAAGGGCTGACATTGAAGCCGCTGATCCGGCGCATGAAACTGACCGACGACGATCCCGTCGGCCGCGAGATCCGCCTGGGCCGTACACACGCGTATCAAGCACTGCTCGACGCGATCAAGGATGACGAGACGCTGGCGGCGAAATTGCTGCGCAAGGAATATGGCGCGGTCGTCGAGCTGAACAACAGCCAGCAGCAGGACGTCGCCGTCGACGAGGTGCCGGGCGGCCCAATGAGGCGCCGCGCGATCGCGGTGGCGCGACAGCGCGCGTTCGAACTGCGGCGCGACGACGTGATCGGCGACGATGCCTACCGCGTACTGGTGCAGGAGCTCGATTGGGCCGAACTGAGCGCGGGCGGGGGCAGGCACGATTGAACGGCGGTTCGATGCGGCGACACGAACGGTTGCCTTCGTCGATTCCGTCGTTGCGCTCCCTCAAAGCGCAGCCCAGAATGGCGGCGCCCGTGACGGGTATCACGGAAGGACGCCATGCGTACGTTTCGAAGCTGCGCGGATCGGACACCGATGTCAGTCGGCCCAGTTGCCTGGCCCGCCACTTGTGGACGACGGGGACCGGCATGAAGGCACTGCTTGTCGTGGCCGCGGCCGCAATGCTTGCGGCGCTCACCTGGGGCGAAATCGCCAGCATGCAACCGGCGCCCCCACGGTTACAGGAACGGGCAGCGGAGGTTGGACCCGACTGGTACGCCGCGCTGCCCGAGAATCCGGCGGCGGCGACCGTCGCGTACCTGCAACGCGTACCTGCCGCAACTCGTGCGCGCGGCGATGCTTTCGGCGCGACGCGCTACATCACCCTTCCAATGCGTATCGCAATCATCGTTGCGTCCGTCGCGCTCATCATGTTTTCCGGCGCCGCCGCTTCGATGCGCGCGATTGTCCGGCGAGTGTCGCGCCGCGCCTGGCTGCAGGACGCGTTCTTCGCGCTGCTGCTTTTCATCGCCCTTTTCCTGCTCGACCTTCCCATTGAAACCTATGCGGGATTCATCCGGTTTCGCCATGCGGGATTCTCGCAGCGGACCTACTTGGACTGGCTTTCAGATGCCGCGCTCAACTGGGCGGTGATCACGGTGTTCTACATCGTCGGCGTGGTGGTCATCATGGCATTGATCCGCCGGCGGCCGCGATCCTGGGAAGCGTGGGCAACCGTCGTCTACTTCGTGCTGTCCGGCATCTACGTTCTCGTCTCGCCGCAATATATCGAGCCTCTGTTCAACCGCATCACGCCGTTGGCCGACGGTGCCGCCAAGCAGGCCATTCTGTCGCTTGCACGGGCCAACGGCGTACCCGCCGCCGACGTCTTCGTACGCGATGCCTCGCGCCAAAGCGTCCTCCTGAATGCGCACGTTTCGGGAATCGGGGGGACCGCACAAATCGTCCTTGATGACAGCACGATCGCCAATACGCCGCAACCCGAGTTCAGGTTCGTCATGGCGCATGAGATCGGTCACTACGTGCTCGCGCATATCCCCAAGGAAATCGTGTTCGACACGTTGATCATGGGATTGGGGTTTCTGTTCATCGGCTGGGGCTCGCGGCGGCTGATTGCACGGTACGGCCGCCAATGGGACGTCGAGGGCCTGGGCGACACCGGCGCAATGCCAGTGTTCTGGGGCCTGCTGTTGCTCTGGGGCTTCATTTCGCTTCCGCTGAACAACGGCATCTCGCGTGAACAGGAAGCCGAGGCAGATATCTTCGGACTCAACGCGTCTCAACAGCCGATGGGGTTGGCGGAGTTCATGATTCGCGACGCGGATGCGGGCCAGCTCGATCCCTCGCCCGTCGAGGAATGGCTTTTCTACAGCCATCCGAGCGCACGCAATCGCATCTTTGCCGCGATGCGGTGGAGGGCCGAGCAGCTGCCCGGGAAGTGAAATGCGCGCCTTGGGCCGTGGACCGTCGCCCCACCGCCGTTATTGCGCCTCGATCATGAATGCCGCGAAGAACGCTGCGAGCGCGTCGACGCCGTGCAACGGAAGCACATGCGCGACGTATTGGTCCGGCCTCACGACGACCATGCAGCCCTGGTCACGGTCGATTCCCCGCATCTCGAAGATGTCGC
>JBEPUI010000108.1:0-7933 GCA_041691615.1 Pseudomonadota bacterium | reverse complement strand
CGCAGTCCGCGCACGATCCGGTAAACGGTGAGACCCACCGAGAGCATCTGCACGATGCGTCCGGCACGCGAAAGCCCCAGCACCGGAATGGCGATACGCAGCATCCGCGACGCGATCGGATGCGTGCGCGCCGCGCGTACGGAATCGACCGGCGGCATCACCGCATGATGAACATCGATCCACGCAGCGGTCAGCGACAGCCGCTCGAGCTCGGCGCGCGCAACAAGCGCGGCCTTTTCGGCCTCGAGCCGCGTGGTCATGGCACGTGCTGCCGGACGAAGCGCTGGCGATCCTTTTCGAGCTCGGCCAGCGTGGCGGCGAACGGCGGCGGCGCATCGCGTCGAATGGCGGTCGCCCGCCACAGCGACCCCGCGGCGATTACCGCGTAGAACGCCGTGAGGCCAATGATCGCGCCTTCGCGGTGCGTGTCCCAGAAATAGGCGATCACGAACGCCGACGCGGACATCAGCGCGAACGCCGAGGCGACCACGCCCACGACCAGCAGCCCGAGCGTCGACTTGAGGCGGTCGCGCTCCTCTGCAAGCTCGACGCCGGCGAGCGCGAGCCGAGTGTGCACGAGCGACAGCGCATTGGCGGTCAGTCGCGACAGCGAGTCTCGCAGGCCGGGCGTTGCGGCGGAATTGTTCACGGTCGTTTCGGGTTGTGCAGCCGCCAGCATCGCGGCGATTTATCAGCGGCGGTTGATCAGCATGCCGGCGAGGAAGCCGACGGCGGCCGCGACACCCACTGCCTGCCAGGGGTTGTCGTGCACGTAGTCGTCGGTGACGCGCGCGGCGTCGCGCGCCCGGTCCATCGCCTCGCCCTGCGCTTCCTGCAGCCGCAGCTTGGCGGCCAGCAGCTTCGCCTCGACCTGGGCGCGCAGGTCACGCGCCCGGTCGCCGGTCTCGTGCGAGGCCTTTTTCAGCATGTCTTCCGCCTCACCGAGCACGGTGGCGAAGTCGTCGACCAGCTGGTCGCGCGTCTTTTCGATATCGATGGCCATTGAATTCTCCCAGGGGGGGCTTGAAACACCTCGTGGCGGTCGGCAGATTATAGCCAAGCGCCATATCGGGTCTTGTCCGACGAGCGCGCGACACGCTGTCGGACGACCTGCTACATTGTGCCTCGAATACCGGCCGGGTCTACCCCACGCGCTACAGGCGCCTGTGACTGCGTCGCGCGACCTTGCTTTCGTTGCATCACGAACGACCCAACGGAGCTTCACCATGGCCGATGATATTCCGCCGACGGTAGCCCTTCCCTCTGTTCCGCCTGAGCCGCCGGTGAGCGCGGCGCTGGTCGTCTACGCGTTGTATGCGCTGACCGCGGCGGTTTCGCTGTTTTCGGCGGGATTCCACATCGTCCCGCTGCTGAGCCTCATCGGCGTGATCGGCCTGGTCATCGCCTATGTCAAGCGCTCGGACGCACAGGGCACCTGGGTGGCGTCGCATCTCGGCTACCTGATCCGCACGTTCTGGTGGGCGATCTTCGCCGGAATCGTATGCTGGATCGCTGGATGGTTATTCGCCATCACGCTCATCGGGATACCGGTGGCGCTGCTGCTGTGGATCGCCACGCCTGCGTGGATCATCTACCGGATCGTGCGCGGCTACCTGTATTTCAAGGACAGCAAGCCGATACCCGCCTAGCGCGCCGCGTCGCCGGCCGGCGGCGCCGCGGGCGTGCAAGGGAGTGCTCGCGTCAGTGGCCGGCTGCCGACAGTTGCGCGTTGGTGAACGTCCATTGCACCAGCGTGTCGAGCGCCGCCTGCGCGCGCGCCGCGTGCGGGTCGTTGACGATGGCAATGACGATCCAGCGTGCGCCCTCGGCGTCGATCACGTAGCCCGCCAGCGCGCGCACGCCTTCCAGCGAACCGGTCTTCAGCAACGCCTGCCCGGCAACGTCGCCATTCTGGAAGCGCCGCTGCACGGTGCCGTCGACGGCCGCGACGGCGAGCGAGCTCGCGAACTCGTCGCGCACATCGCTCGCATCGGCGGCGGCCAGCAGCCGCGCGAGCGAACGTGCCGACACGCGGTCTTCGCGCGACAGTCCCGAACCATTGCGTATCACCAGCTCGGGCATCGCGATTTTCTGCTTCGCGAGCCAGCGCTTGATCGTTGCCGCGGCCTTTTCAGGGGTCGCGGGCAGCGGTTGCGAAACCGCCGCAAGTGTCAGGAACAGCTGGCTCGCCATCACGTTGTTCGACAGCTTGTTGACGTCGCGCACGATGTCGTAGAGCGGCGGCGACTCGAGCGTGGCGAACGCCTGGGCGTGTGGCGGGGCGCGGCCCTCGCGCACCGCACCCGCGAAACGACCGCCCGCGGCGTTGAAATAGGTGGTGAACATCCCCTGCACGTAGTGCGGGTGGTCGAGCAGCGCCACGTACCAGTCGCGCGCGCCGCAGTCGATGCGATAGCGGCCGTTGAACTGCACGGCGGCGGTTTCCCCGCTGTCGAGAATTACCGCGCCCGCGTCGTCCCGCCAGTTGCCGCAAGCGCCGGTGACATCGGGTGCGAGCGTGCCGCCCAGCACGACACCGGGCAGCGCGGGGTCCATAACAATGCCGATCGCCGTCGCGAGCTTGTTGGCGGCGAAGCCGAAGCGCACCGACTTGAAGTTGACGAGCAGCGCGTCCGGGCCGACGTTGTAGGGTTTCTGCGGCTCGTTGTCGAACGCCGCCGGATCGTGGGGCGGCAAGCGAAAGTCGCTGCGGTCGAGCACGAGGTCGCCGCGGATGTCGGTCAGGCCGTTGCCGCGCAGCGTCGCCATGAACAACCGCCATTGCTCGACGGTGATCTTGGGATCGCCATGTCCCTTGAGCACGAGGTCGCCGTCCAGCCTGCCGTCGCGCAGCTTGCCGCGCAGGAACGCCTCGGTCTTCCAGCGATAGTCGCGGCCCAGGATCTCCAGCGACGCGAGCGTCGTGACGAGCTTCATCACCGATGCCGGCGTCATCGCCCGCTGCGGCTGGTGCGAGACCAGTGGCGCGGCCTCGCCGGCGCGCTGCACGATCACTGCGACGCTCGTCAGCGGCACGCCGGCGTCGAGGAACGCGCGCGCGACCGGCCGCGGCAGCGCCGCATGGGCGCCACCGCAAAGCCATACCAGCGCCAGTATTGGCAGGTGATTGATGAAGGACAGCGCGAGAAGCGGCCGGTGCGTCACGCGGCGTCCAGGATTTGCAGCGTGCGCTCGACCAGCATCGAGAATTCGCCGTCGGTGACGATATAAGGCGGCATGAAATACACGGTATCGCCGATCGGCCGCAGCAGCAACCCGCGCTGCAGCGCCTCGGAGAAGAACCAGCGCGCGAAATCGCCGCGTCCAGAGTCAACGTCGAAAGCGATGATCATGCCGCGCTGGCGAAAATCGCGCACCCGCGGATGCCGCGCGATCGGCGCGGCGATTGCATGCCAGCGCCGTGACGTTTGTGCGTTGACGGCGAGCACATCGTCGTCGCGGAAGATGTCGAGCACCGCGAGTGCTGCACGGCAGGCGAGCGCATTGCCCGTGTAGGAGTGCGAATGCAGGAACGCGCGGGCGGCGTCGTCGTCGTAGAACGACGCGTAGATGGCGTCGCTCGCCAGCACCGCCGACAGCGGCAGCACTCCGCCGCCGAGACCCTTGGACAGGCAAAGCAGGTCGGGCGCCGCGCCGGCCTGCTCGCAGGCGAACATCGTCCCGGTGCGGCCGAATCCGGTCATGATCTCGTCGGCGATCAGATGCACGTCGTAGTGCGTGCAAAGCGCGCGTGCGCGTGCGATGTACGACGGGTCGTACATCCGCATGCCGGACGCGCCCTGGACAAGCGGCTCGAGGATCAGCGCGGCGATGCTCGCGTGGTGCGTTGCTAGATGGCTCTCGAGCCCGTCGGCGGCGCGCAGTGCCGCGTCGCGCGGCGACTCGCCGCCGCGCGGCGCCGGCGAATCGACACGGGCGTGCGCCACCAGCAGCGCGGCGTAGGCGTCGCGGAACAGCGCGACATCGGTCACTGCCAGCGCACCCAGCGTTTCGCCGTGATAGCCGCCGGCGAGGTACAACAGCCCGCATTTTTGCGCCTGCCCGCGATTGCGTTGGCAATGCACGCTCATCTTGATCGCGATCTCGACTGCCGATGCGCCGTCACTCGCGAAGAATGCGTGGCCAAGGCCAGCGGGCGCGAGCGCTGCGAGGCGCTCGGCGAGCTCGATCGCGGGCTGGTGCGTGAGCCCTGCCAGCATCACGTGGTCGACGTCGGCGAACTGCGCGGCGATCGCAGCGCCGATCCGCGCGTTGCCATGGCCGAACAGGTTGACCCACCACGATGACACCGCGTCGAGGTAGCGACAGCCGTCGAAATCGATGAGCCATGCGCCTTCGGCGCGCGCGATCGGCAGCAGCGCAAGTGCCTCGTGCACCTTCATCTGCGTGCACGGATGCCAGATCGCTGCGCGGCTGCGCGCCAGCCAGGCGTCGTTGGCGCTCAAGGCCGGCCCAGGTACAGGTACCAGCTCGATTGGCCGCCCGATGCGCGGCCGTAGGCAAAATACAGCGGCCCGAGATAGGTGTCGAGGCCGAGGAACAGCGAGCCCGCGGTGCGCGCGGTGTTCCACGCGATGTCGCTGCGCCGGTCCCAGATGTTGCCCGCCTCGACCGAACCGCCGGCGTAGATCGCGCGGCCAACCAGCGACAGCGTACCGAGCTTCTGCGCATAGACGGCGCGTACGAAGCCCAAGTGATCGCCGCTCAGCTGGTTGAGACGCAAGCCCGACAGGTTGAGGAATCCGCCGAGCTGGTAGTCGTCGGCGATCCCCACGTCGTTTTCGGACAGCCACGCGAAACGCCCCGCGACGTGGAACTGCGAGGATTCGGTCAGCGGAAACGCCTGCAGGAATTCGACGCGCGCTCGTGTGACGTTGCTCGACGGCGCCCCCTGGAAGCGCTGGTTACCGTTGAAGATCTCCAGCGTCGCCCGCGTGCCTTCGCGCGGGAAGAACGGGTCATCGAGGCGATCGTAACGCGCCAGCAGCGACACGCCGTCCTCGTCGAGCGTGCCGGAGACGAATTGCTCCGAACCGACCTGCGGATCGGCGCGATAGTGGGTGTGGCGAAATCCCAGGCGCATCTCGCCGTAGCGCGACGCCGCGTAACCGAAGTCGGCGCCCACCGGCTCGCGCAACAGGCTGTACTGGGCGACCTGGCGATTGCCGTCGTACAGATAGCGTGGCTCGCGCGCCACCTGGCCGTAGGCGGACACGAACCACGGTGACGCGACCCCCAATGGCTGATAGATCTCGGTGCTGAAACGACGCGTGGTGCCGAGCTCGGCATCGGCCGTCAGCTCCGCGCCCCACGCGTTCAACCAGCGCCGCTTGTAGCCGGCGATCAAGCCGAACGACGAGTCGCCCTGCAGGTCCGACGAAAAGCCGAGGCCCATGCGCAGGTAGGTGGGGCCGATCGAGTTTTCGCTGACATCGAACTGGATGCCGCGCTGGTTGTGCAGGTCGACGACGCGGTAGCCGATGCGATCGAAGTCGCCGCTGCCGTAAAGGCGCGCCAGGTCGTCGCTGGTGCGGGCGTCGTCGAACGGCTTGCCGACCAGCGACGAAAGCTCGCGCTTCAGCGATTCTGGATTGACGACCTTGGTGCCTTCGATCTCGACGAATTCGATGTTGCCGCCGGTCGGCGGCGTGACGCGATGGCGTGACGCCTGGTATTGCGCCCACGCCGCGGGGTCCAGCGCGAGCGGCCGCAACCGGACGGCGGCGGCACTTGCACTTTTCTCGCCGAGCGCGATGAACTGCGGGGCCTTCTGGAAATCGAGGAACGTCAGCTCGCCCAAGTCGGGCTGGACCAGCACGTCCTGCGGACCGAGGCGCGCGAGCTGCTCGCGCACGTTCTGCTCGGTCAGGATGTTGATCGTCTGCGACGTGAGGCCCACGATCGACGACAGTTGCGTGCGCGACATCAGCGGCGTGCCGATATTGACCGCGATCACGATGTCGGCGCCCATCGCCTGCACGACGTCGACCGGCAGGTTATTGACCAGTCCGCCGTCGCCGTAGACGTGGCCATCGAGCTCGAGCGGCGCGAACAATCCCGGCACCGACATGCTGGCACGGATCGCCTGGTAGAGCGACCCCGTGCGGAACACCACCTGGCGGCCGGTCACCATGTCGGTGGCGACCGCGCGAAACGGAATCGGCAGGTCGTCGAACGACCCGAGCGTGTCGTCGCGCAGCGTCATCGAGTGCAGCCACAGCTCGAGGTTGGCGCCCGCGATCGCGCCCTTGAAGACCTGGAACTCGCCGTCGCGGAACCCCAGCTGGAAGGGAATCGAATAGTGCGCGTCGTATTCCTTGCGGCGCAGGCTCAGGTCCTGGCGCGCCGGGGAGTCCGAGAACATCGACGACCAGTTGACCGTGCCGACTTCCTTTTCCAGCGCGCCGGCATCGATGCCCGATGCGTAGAGGCCACCGACGATCGAACCCATGCTGGTGGACGCGATGAAGTCGACCGGCACATGCATTTGCTCGAGCACCTTCAGCACGCCGATATGCGACAGCCCGCGTGCGCCGCCGCCGGACAGGACGAGGCCGATGCGCGGACGGCCGATCGACGCCGGTTGCGCGGTCGGTGCCGTTTGCGCGGCGCTGCTCGTGGCGACGACACTGCACACCAGCAGCGCGCAAGCGATGGCGACGCGCAAGCCCGCATGCACCGGGCGGGCCGGACCCGGCCGCGCCGAAGGCCGGCCGCAGCCTGCGCATCTCGCAGAGGGCGGGCCGCGGTCGGCGCGGCTGGAAAGGGACATCACCGCAGGCGATCGCGCAGCCGGCGCACGGCGGCGACGAGCTCGCGCGTGATGCCGGGTTCGCGCACCGAATGGCCGGCGTCGGGGACGACCACGTAGTCGGCCTCGGGCCATGCCTGCGCCAGTGCGTCGGCGGTGACGCAGGGACAGACGACGTCGTAGCGTCCCTGCACGATCGTAGTCGGCACGTGGCGGATTCGATGCAGGTTGCCGATCAGTTCATCGTCCATCAGGAAACCCTTGTTGACGAAGTAATGCGCTTCGATGCGCGCGATCGCGAGCGACGGCAGGTCGCCCTCGCCCGGCGCGGCATCGGCCCTGGTCAACAGCGACGAGCAGGCGATTTCGTAGCGGTCCCATGCGCCGGCTGCGGGCAAATGGACGTCCGGGTCGGGCGAGGTGAGGCGCGCGTGGTACGCCGCCAGCAGGTCGCCGCGCTCGTCCTCGGGAATGAACTGCGCGAACGCGCGCCAGGCTTCCGGGAAGAACTGCCTCATGCCGTACATGAACCAGTCGATCTCGTCCGTCGTCGCGAGGAAAATGCCGCGCAGCACGAGCCCGAGGCAGCGCGCCGGGTGCGCCTGCGCATACGCGAGTGCCAGCGTCGAGCCCCACGATCCGCCGAACAGCGCCCAGCGGTCGACGTTGAGATGCGCGCGCATGCGCTCCAGGTCGGCGACCAGGTGCCAGGTGGTGTTGTCGATGACTTCGGCGTAAGGCGTCGATCGTCCGGCGCCGCGCTGGTCGAACAGCACGATGCGCCAGAACGCCGGATCGAAAAACCGCCGGTGGTGCGGCAGGAAGCCGCCGCCGGGGCCGCCGTGCACGAACACGATCGGCACGCCTTCGGGATTGCCGCATTCCTCCCAGTACAGCGCGTGGCGCGCGTCGACCGGCAGCTTGCCGGATGCGTGCGGATCGACGGCGGGCCACAGGAAATCGTCGCCGGCGAGGTGCCGCGTCGCGTCGTTGATCATGATCCGTTCACCCGACAAGGATGGCTACAAGGATAAACAATCCCCGCGAACCCTGCTTCGGACTCGCTGCACGACGGTCGGGAATTGCAACGGAATGCCAACAGAATGGCAACCGAATGGCAACCGCAATGCCAACCTCTGGCGGCGCGCGCTCGCGGCGGCG
>JBEPUI010000107.1:0-8081 GCA_041691615.1 Pseudomonadota bacterium | reverse complement strand
CCACGCTTCGCGCGCCTCGGGCAGCTGGCGATGCAGAAGCAGTGCGAGCCGCCTGCTGGCGCGTCCAGGTGAAGTGGCACGTTCAGCGACTGCAACGCCGATCGGCGTTCGCTTCGATAGGGAATGCTTCGATGATCGCTACTTGCTGTTGCCAGAGTTGAGCGCAAGATACTTTTAGCGATCGGCGCCTTCGATCATCAGGAATCGGCGCGGCCTACACTTTTTCAACTTGTCGATCTCGGCGCCCCAGTGCGCGCCAGTGCGAGAACGGCATGTCGCGCGGCTGCGTGATCCCGTAGTCATTCGAAAGTTGCCCGCCGGCGGCGTCGCCTGGTCATTGGTGGTACGACTTGGTATTCCTTCCGCGCAATTGACGTAACGCCAACGCATTTGTAACTTCAGTGGCATGCAACGACTATTGGCGATGGACGATCCTGTCCCGGTGCGCGACATCCGCAAATTGCAGAGTTCGTATGCGGCCGACGAGCTCGTCTTCGAGCAGGGTGCGCTCGCTACGAGCATGTTCGTCGTGCTGGAGGGCGCCGTGCGCATCGTCGACCACAGCGGTGATACCCCGAAGGTGATCGCGCGGATGGGCGCGGGGGAATTCTTCGGTGAAATAGCGCTGGTCGACGGCGGAATTCGCGATGCCGCGGTCTTCGCGGCGCACTCGCCGACGCGGCTCGCGGAGATCGACCGCGCGCGATTCATGTACCTGGTGAGCCAGCAGCCAGCGTTCGCATTGACGGTCATTCGCACGTTATGCCAGCGCCTGCGCCGGCCGGAGTGTGATGAACACATGGAAACGCCACCGTCCGGCGCTCGCATCATCGAATACTTTCCGGGAATCTGGCAGGTCGTCGGCACGCACAGGGCCGCCCACGCGTGGCTCGTCTGCGGAACACGTCGCAACATACTCATCGATTCGGGCTTGCCGACCACGTTCGATCTTCTATGCGCTGCGCTGGCGGATGCCGGGCTCAGGCCCGACGATCTCGATCTCGTGGTGTTGTCGCACGAGCACATCGAACACTCGGGCGGCGCCGTGCAACTCGCACGGTGCTGCCCGATCGCCGCGCATCATCTTGCGGCCAACAAGCTGGCGCTGCGAGACGAGTTCACGGTGATGAGCCGCGCATTCGCGGCCCAAATCGATGCCTTCCAGATCGACATCCTGCTCGAACACGGGTGCTGCATCGACGCGGGTGGCGTGGCACTGCACGTTATTCACACGCCGGGCCACTGCTCGGGGTCGATTTGCCTGCTCGAACCGTCGCGGCGCATCCTGTTTTCCGCCGGCACCATCATGGCGAACGGCATCCTGGGTGGAGTACTTGGCTCGGGCAACGCAAGCGACTACATCTCATCGCTCGAGAAGCTTGCGTCGCTGCGGATCGACTACCTGATGCCCGGCCATGGGAACGCCTCGGACCATGCCGCTGCGGACATCGATGCCGGAATAAAAAAATTGCACGCGCTGCTCGACGATTCGCATGCGCTGTTTTCAGTGTTGCGCGACACCGGGCGCGGCCACGATGACGTGATGCGGTCGCTGCGCGATCTCAACTCGCTATGACGCCGGTCGCGGCTGCCGAAGCGATCGCGCTCATCCGGCCAGGCTCGCGTGTCTACGTCGCCACCGGCGGCGGTACACCGATCGCATTGCTCGACGCTCTTGCGCAGAGTGGCACACCCGACATCGAGCTCGTCTATTTTCTGCTCGACGGCACGACCCTCGCGTCGATGATCGCGCGCGCGCCGCAGATCAGGCATCGGCCCCTTTATGTGGGCGAACCGCTGCCGCGCGAAATGGCCGCTGGCGTGGTCAGCTATCTGCCGCTGTCATTGCCGCAGGCCGGAGAACTGATTGCAAGCGGGCGTCTCGTTTTCGATGCCGCGATCGTCGCGACGAGCTTGCCGGACGCCGATGGGCAGGTGAGCTTCGGCACATCGGTCGGACTTACCAAGGCCGTCATGTTGCGTGTGCCGCTTGCGCTCGCCGAGCTCGTGCCGGCGATGCCCGCGACGACCGGTGACACGCTGTGGCCGCTTGCTGCGTTCAGGGCGCTCGTGCGCGGCGACCACGCGTTGCCAGAGTTCCGCCATGCGCGCGATGACGAACGGTCCCAGCGGATTGGGCGATACGTGTCGAGGCTGATCGAGGACGGCGCCACGCTGCAATGCGGGCCGGGCCGCGTGCCGGCGGGGGCGCTGCGGTTTCTCGGCGGGCGCCGCCGCTTGCGAATCCTGACGGACATGTTGACCGAGGAGATGGTCGACCTCGTGGAATCGAAGGCGGTATGCGGCGACGATGCCGATGACGGACCCGCGGTGATGGCGTCCTGGTGCTCCGGCACCGAAGCGATGTTTTCGCGGATGGAGCGCAATCCGCGCTTCAGTTTCTGGCCGATCGATGTCGTTACCGACGCAACGCGCATACGCGCGCGACCACGCATGGTTTCGATCACGCAGGCACTGGCCATCGACGTCACCGGCCAGGCATGCTGCGACCGCCAGGGTGAAATGCTGTTCGGTGGACTCGGAAGCCAACCCGAATTCATGCGTGCTGCCGCCGAGGCGCCTGCCGGCAAGCCGATCATTTGCCTGTATGCGACCGATTCCGCCGGCGAATCGAACGTGCGCGTCGATCTTGCGTGCGGCGATGCGGTGACGATTCCGCGTGCCAACGTGCATTTCGTCGTCACCGAATTCGGCATCGCGAGCCTGCAAGGCAAGTCGATGGAGGAGCGCGTGCTGGCGATGGTCGAAATCGCCGATCCCCGATACCGGTCGTCTCTGCTCGAAGGCGCGCAGGCACGAGGTCTCATCCCGCGCGCCTACAGCAAGTGCAACGGAGGCGCGTACCGGATCGAGGACGAGCGCGTCGTCTCGACAACAACCGGCGCCGCCGTCACGCTGCGACCGGCAAGGCTCTCTGACGCCCCGTCGCTGCAACGCCTGTTTCATCGCTTCGGCGCGGATGACATCTACCTGCGCTACTTCCGCTATCTTCGATCGCTGTCGATTGAAGAGGCACTGCGTCTATGCACCTCGAACCATGCCATCGACGCGGCATTCATCGCTGTGACCGGTGAGCGCGAAGCCGAGCACGTCATCGCGAGCGCATGTTTTTTTGGCGAACCGACCAGTGGCCTCGCGGAAGTCGGTTACCTCGTCGATCCCCGCTGGCAAGGCTGCGGCCTGGGCAGACATCTGCAGGCGCTGCTGATCGACAAGGCGCGCGCGATGGGGCTGCGCGGACTTTCCGCGCAGATCGTCGCGACCAATGCGCCGATGCGCGGCCTCGCCGCCTGCTGCGGTCTGGAGTTGAATGTCGACAATGACGGTGACACCTGTGACATCACGATGACGTGGTGACGAGGGGGCCAGCCGTCAGCGTCAAGGCGCGAGGACTTCCGGCAAAGGCCGCGGCTGCCGTTCGCGGTAGCGAGTTCGGGCGACGGAAGCCTTCGCGCGCCTGCCGTGCAGCGGCCAAGTCCGCAAACCCGATGGCGATGGTGTCGGCCGCGCCGGTACTGCGGCAACTTCGTTGGCGCTCTCCAGCAAGGATCGATGTTCGAAGTACAGATCGCGCAGTGCCGCACCGTTGCGACGATGCAACGCGGCGGCAGCCGATGCGCGAAGCGCGCACGCGTGTTCCGTGCGGATCACGGCCACTTCCCGGAAGATCCTGGCTAGCCAGTGGACGTATCGGTTCGTCGCATTCATGGCGCTTCCTTCGCAGTTGGCCGCTCGCCGGATGGCGGCGACCATGCCGGCACAGATTCAAGCGCTGCTGCACCATCCATTGGCGGATGCCAGATTTCCCGCCGCACACGAATCCGGATTCAACCGTCAGGAAGCTGGCGATCGGTGATCAGTGTCGCGACCACCTGGCAGCTTCGTCGCAGCTTTGCGCTTGCCCGTGGCGCTGGGCACGGTCCTGACCGTGACGATGTTGGGCAGCTTTGCAGCCCGCGCCGACGCCGACTTCGGCGCGGGCCGCTGCAACGCCCCGGTTGCGGTGGCGGGAACCTCCGCATCCGCCTCGGGGCGCACAACCTTGCCGTCCTCGCAGGTCGCGAACGACTGTATGTCCACTGCGTACTTCTCGCAGGCGTCGTCACCGACGACCTGCGGAGACGCGATCGCCATCGTGGCCGTCATGGCGGAAAAAAGCACGCCGGCCAGCGACCTTTCGATCCAGTGCATGAGCATGTCGATCACCGTATCAAAACTGCGCAATCGGGATCTCGTCGCTCACCGGCGTGTCCTTGGTGAACACGCGCGAAGTCGCTGGTACTGAAGGATCGCCGGCCGGCGTGTGGAGGAAATCGCCGGTGCCGAAAGCGGATTGCACGGCTTGCCGATCGGCCGCAACACCCGCATCGGATAACTGCCGATGATCGTTGACACCTGGCTGGAAGTTCAGCGTGATGCTCGCAATTACGCCCAGCATGCAGACCGCAACCGCGGTTGCGCGGACGAGGCTTGCGCGTCCGGTTTCCTTGCGATTCGAACGCGAATGATCAAGCATTTCGGTCTCCCGTGTGAGCGCACATTGTTGCGTGCGACGGGGCTGATCATGACGAAGGAAGGTGGACGCTGGAATTCAACGTTCGCACACCTTGTGGTCATGCGGAAGTCGAGTGCGGTCGCAGTCCGGTACTTACGACATATGCCGATCGGCGGTGGAAGCCATGGACGAAGCGCGCGATCATTGCTACCTTGCGACATCGCGATTCGCAATCCCCGGAGTCGCGACGACCAGGAGTCCGCAGCCCGCCTCGGAAGTCGATCAATCCAGGAAGCGTTGCGCCGAGATGACGGCGGCCGTTCGATTGCGAACGTTGAGCGTGCGAAAGATCGCGAGCAGATGGACCTTGACCGTGCCTTCGGTGACGCCCAGATGCCGCGCGATCACCTTGTTCGACTCACCACGTGCGAGCAGGCGCACGACCTCGACCTGACGTTCGGTCAGTCCCAGTCGAGTTGCGGCGCTCTCGACAGTCGGCGGTTGTCGCGCGACGCCGTTTGCCTTGAGAATTCGCGTTGGAATGTATGTGCCACCGTCAAGCATCAGACGCACCGCGCTCACGATCACTTTGGGAGAGTCGCTCTTCGGGATGAATCCGCACACGCCGATTGCGAGCAACGACGCCATCACGTTACTGTCTTCCTCGGCGGACACGACCGCCACCGGCAGCGTCGGCGCACGCTCGCGTATTTCCCGCACGGTGTCGACGCCATGCGCTCCGGGCATGTTGAGGTCCATCAGCAGAATATCGAGCTCGCCATGGCCATCGACGAGCGCCAGCGTGCTCGCCGCATCGTGCGCTTCGAAAAACGCCACGTCCGGACCAAGCGTTGCGAGCGCCGAAATCAACGCTGCCCGCACGATCGGGTGATCGTCGGCCAATCCTATCTGACGTGCGCTCGGGTGCGCGCCTTCGTTCATCGGCAATCGCGTTCCAGATCGGGATCGAAAGGAGTATAGAGCCGTGATGCTGGCGATAGAAGGTGAATATTCGCGAAGCGCATCGGGCGCGGCGGCCCGGATGGCATCCGCCACGTTGCTGGCGATCCTGCTCGCCAGCAGCGGCGTCGCCGTCGCGGTCGAGGATGCCATGCAAACGCTCACATCGGCGCGCTTCGTCCAGTCGGCCATGCCGACGCCACCCATAGAGGGTGGCATGCCGGTAAGCCTTCCGGATGCATGGGAGGTGAGTCGTCCGATCGCGACCGGCTATGGCTGGTACTTGCTGAAGTGGATACCGCCGTCGCTGGATGGCGACCCGTCGCTCTTCCTGACGGCGGCAACCATGCCCTCCCAGGTCTATGTAAACGAAGTGCTGGTCGGCAGCACCGGGTCCCCATCCGAGAAGCGGCCCAGCGCCTGGGAGCAATCGAGGGCCATCCTCCTACCGCCAGGCATCGTGCATGCCGGCGTCAATCGCATCGCCATTCGCGTTCATGAACGCGCGGCAGGCGTTGGCGGCATGGGCCCGGTGCTCGTCGGACCCAGTCAGGCGATTCGTATGCGAGCCTATGCCGACCTGATGTGGTTCGTCGTCGGTCCGGCGATCATCAGCACGACGATCGTGGTTCTCGGTCTCATCATCATCATGCTGTGGTTGCGGCGTCGCGACCCGGCGTATGGGCTGTTCGGGTTCGCCGCCACGCTGTGGGGACTGCATACGGCGATATCGTTGCTGCCTGGGCCGTTGCTGCCGCAGCCTCATTGGGTGATATGGTGGCACGCGGTCTACATGGCGTTCGTCGGGCTGCTGTGCCTGTTCTGCCTCGAGTTCGCCGGCGTGCGGTGGCAGCCCTATCGGCGCTTCGTCATCGCGTTCGTGATCCTGGTGGCGCCGATTCTGTACGCGGCGGCCGGCTTCGATGCACTGGTGCCTGCCGCCGTCTATGTCCGTGCCACCGCGATCGGACTGGTGATCGTCGCTCTGGCGGCGGTCGCGCGCTACGCGGTGCGCATCCGCAATACGGAAAGCCTGCTGTTGCTCGCCACCGGTTCGATTTCGGCGGCATTGGCGGTACACGACTGGCTGATCGCGCAGAATCCGCTGGTGTTGCGTCCGTTGTGGCTAGTGCCGTATGCCGCGCTTTCGTTCCTGTTGCTGGTCGCATGGATCCTCGTGGATCGTTTCGTGCTGGCGCTCAACGAATCTGAACGGCTCAACACCGATCTCGAACAGCGGGTCGCCGAAAAGAGTGCGGCACTAATGTTGCAGCTCGACGACACGCGCGTCGCCCGCGATGCATCGGAAGCTGCCAATCGCGCCAAGTCGCGATTCCTCGCTGCCGCGAGCCACGACCTGCGCCAGCCGCTGCACGCGCTCGGCTTGTTCACCGACGCGCTATCCCGGCGCGTGCACGGTGCCGAGGAGGTGCAACTGATTGGCCGGATCAATACCAGCGTGGCGTCGCTCGAGAGCCTGCTGTCGGCGCTGCTCGATGTCTCGAAGCTCGACGCGGGGGTCGTGGAGGCACGGATCGAACCGACGCCGCTCGAACCGCTTTTCGAACGACTCGCCGGCGATTACGCGCCGGAGGCGATCGAGCGCGGAATCAAATTCGTCGTCGTGCCGACACGCGAGGTCGTGGAATCCGATCCTGTGCTCCTGGAGCGGATCCTGCGAAACCTCGTCGCAAATGCAATGCGCTACACGCAGCGCGGAGGTGTCGTCATGGGCTGCCGGCGACGCGGCGGCCGCGTCGGCATCGAGGTGTGGGACAGTGGTCCCGGGGTCGCGCAGGATGAACGGGAACGCATATTCGAGGAGTTCTACCAGATCGGCAATCCCGAACGGGACCGATCGCAGGGACTCGGCCTCGGACTTGCGATCGTGCGGCGCCTCGCCGAGCTGCTCGGCCATGACATCGTGCTGCGCTCGCGGATGGGTCGAGGTTCCGTCTTCGCCGTGTGGGTGCGACGCGCGACGCATCCGGTATTCGCCGAGCGCGCCCTCCCGGAATCGCTCACGGCGCCGTTGCGGGATCGGCGCGTGATGTTCATCGACGACGAAGCGCCGATACGCGAGGGTATGCGATGCCTGCTCGACTCGTGGGGATGCCGCTCGACCGTCGCCGCCGATCCTGAGGAGGCGCTTGCCATCGCGGCGGGCATGCCACCACCGGAAGCGCTGCTCGTCGACTATCGATTGCGAGGGGGAATGGATGGTTTGCGCGCCATCGCCCAATTGCGCGATTCGCTGGGGGCGGACATCCCGGCAATCCTCATTTCCGGGGAGAGTTCGGTGGAGGAGCTCGCAAGGATCAAGGACAGCGGTCTGCTGCTGCTGCACAAGCCGGTGATGCCGGCGAAGCTCAGGAGCGCGCTGGCATTTGTACTGATGAAGTGAAGACGCGGCGCGTCCAGGCCACGCTCAACGCGCGCGCAACACCGATCGAAGGATTTCCTGCGTTTCTCGCGACGGTGCGACGCCGAGCTCGACGGATATGTGCTTGCGGCAGCGCTCATAGGCCATCCCGCGCGGCCGGGTCCGGCGCAAGCAATCCGCGATTGCTGGTCATGCGAACACAAATCCGCGATCATCCACGTT
>JBEPUI010000106.1:0-8111 GCA_041691615.1 Pseudomonadota bacterium | reverse complement strand
CGGGAACGCGACTCCGACCCCAAATCAGTCGATGAATTGCAGCGATGCGAGCCGCGCGTACAGCGGGCTGTCGTGCAGCAGCGTGTCGTGCGGACCTATCGCCACGATGCGGCCGTCTTCCATCACGGCGATGCGATCGGCGTGGCGGACGGTCGCCAGCCGGTGCGCGATCATCACCACTGTGCGGCCGATCATCAGTCTTTCAAGCGCGAGTTGCACCGCGCGCTCGCTCTCGGCATCGAGCGCGCTGGTGGCTTCGTCCAGCAGAAGCAGCGGACGATCGGCGAGCACCGCGCGCGCAATCGCAATCCGCTGGCGTTGGCCGCCGGACAGGCGCACGCCGCGCTCACCCAGGAAGGTGTCGTATCCGTTGGGCATGCGTGCAACGAATTCGTCGGCGAACGCGGCGACGCACGCCGCACGCACTTCGCCGTCGCCTGCTTCGGGGCGGCCGTAGCGGACGTTCTCGGCGACGCTGGCCGCAAAGATCACCGGATCCTGCGGCACCAGCGCGAGCCGTCGCCGCACTTCACGCGGATCGGCTTGCGTGACGTCGACGCCGTCGAGCCGTACCGTCCCCGACTGCGCGTCGTAAAAACGCGCGAGGAGCTGCAGCACTGTCGTCTTACCCGCCCCCGACGGCCCCACCAGCGCCACCTTTTCTCCGGCGCGCACGTCCAGCGAAAAATCGGCGAGGGCCGGGTGATCGAGGCGCGACGGATAGTGGAATGTCACATGCTCGAACGCGATCGCGCCTGTCGACGGCGTCGGCAACGGCACCGGACGCGCCGGCGCGCGAATCGATGGCTCGACAGCCAGCAACTCGAACAATCGCTCGGTGGCCCCGGCCGCGCGTTGCAGGTCGCCGATCACCTCGCTGATCGTTCCCACCGAGCTCGCCACCAGCACCGCGTAGAACACGAATGCCGACAGTTGTCCCGCGCTCATCGTGCCGTCGATCACGTCGTGGCCGCCGATCCACAGAATGATGCCGACCGCGCCGAACACCAGCGTGATCACGCAGGCGACGAGGAACGCGCGCTGGCGGATGCGCTGCGTCGCCGTGCCGAAAGCCGCTTCCACGCGCGTGGCAAAGTGGATGCGATCCTGGTCTTCGTGCCCATACGCCTGCACGACGCGGATCTCGTGCAGCGACTCGTCGATGAAGCTGCTGACGTCGCCGACCCGGTCCTGGCTCGCGCGCGCGAGCTTGCGCACCTTGCGGCCGAACAGCACGATCGGCGCGACCACCAGCGGAATGCCCAGCATCACCAGCAGCGTCAGCTTGACGCTGGTGGCGAGCAACAGTGCGAATCCGCCGATCATCAGCAAGAAGTTGCGCACCGCCATCGACGCGCTCGAACCGATCACCGTCTCGAGCATCGTCGTGTCGTTGGTGAGGCGCGACATCACCTCGCCCGTGCGCGCCTGTTCGAAAAAGCTCGGCGGCAGCTCGAGCAGGTGATTGAACACCGCACGCCGCAGGTCGGCAGTGACGCGCTCGCCTATCCACGACACGTAGTAGAAGCGCGTGTACGTGGCCAACGCCAGCAGGATGATCACGCCCAGCGACAGCGCCAGCATGTGATCGAGCTCGGCGGCGTTGCTTGCCGCGAGACCGCGGTCGATGACGAACTTGAGCCCCTGTCCGAACAGCAACACCGCCGCCGCGGCAAACAGCAGCGCGACCGCCGCGATCGTCACCTGCCGTCGATACGGCCGCACGAAGCGGCCGACGCGCGCGACGGTGCGCAGCGCGGTGGCGGGTGGAATCGGCGGAGCGGGTTCGAGGCGTGTGTCGTTGCGGGCCATGCGGGAGCCATCGGCTGGACAATGCCGTAAAATACATGGTTTGGCCGATTCCACGGATTGCAACGATGAATGCGCCCCTCGCTCCGTCCAGCACTTTCCTGACCGCCATCGAAATGGCGCCGCGCGACCCAATCCTCGGCGTCAGCGACGCTTTCAACGCGGATACCAGCGCACACAAGGTCAACCTGGGCGTCGGCGTCTACAACGACGACAACGGCAAGATCCCGCTGCTCGAATGCGTGAAGCTCGCCGAGCGCGAAATGACCGACAAGGCGTCGCCGCGAGGCTACCTGCCGATCGACGGCATTCCCGCCTACGACAAGGGCGCGCAGGCGCTGCTGTTCGGCGCTGACAGTGATGTCGTCGCCACCGGCCGGGCGATCACCGTGCAGGCACTGGGAGGCACCGGCGCCTTGCGCGTCGGCGCGGACTTCCTGCGGCGCTTCGCCGCCGGTTCACAGGTGTGGATCAGCGACCCGAGCTGGGAAAACCACCGCGCGCTGTTCGAAGGCGCGGGCTTCACCGTCAACACCTACCGCTATTACGATGCGCCGACACGCGGCCTCGACTTCGAGGGCATGCTGGCGTCGCTGCAGAAGATTCCGCCGGGGGGCGTCGTCGTGCTGCACGCCTGCTGTCACAACCCCACCGGCGTCGACCCGACGCCCGCGCAGTGGGATCGCGTACTGGAGGCCGTGCGCGGCCGGCAGCTGATTCCCTTTCTCGACATCGCCTACCAGGGCTTTGCCGATGGCATCGACGCCGATGCCGCGGTCGTGCGCAGGTTCGCCGCGACGCCGGGCCCGCTGCTGGTGTCGGGTTCGTTCTCGAAGTCGTTTTCGCTGTACGGCGAGCGCGTCGGCGCACTGACGATCGTCACCGCGAGCAAGGACGAGGCCGCGCGCACGCTGTCGCAGGTGAAGCGCATCGCGCGGGTGCTGTGGTCGAATCCGCCGACGCATGGCGGCCAGATCGTGTCGATGATCCTCAACACGCCGCCATTGCGCGCACAGTGGGAAAGCGAGCTGGGCGGCATGCGCGAGCGCATCCGCGAAATGCGCGTGCTGCTGCATTCCAAGCTGAAAGCGCTGGTGCCGGGCGGCAACTACGATTTCGTCACCGCGCAGCGCGGCATGTTCTCGTATACCGGCCTCACGAAGGCCGCCGTCGACCGGCTGCGCAACGAGTATTCCGTCTACGCGGTCGACTCGGGTCGCATCTGCGTCGCCGCGCTCAATTCCCGCAACATCAACTACGTCGCCGACGCGATCGCGACCGTCTCGAAGGCGTGACCGGCGTCGCCGCGCGCGGCCAACCAGCTACTTGACCTTGAAGCGCTCAAGCGTCTCGAGCGCCTTGCGCAGCACCCCGCGGATGCGCTCCGACGACTGGCCGTCGATCACCGTCGGGTCGAGATAGAAGTCGAGCCCCGTCATGTGCTCGCTGAAGACCTCGATCTTCTGCCCGGTCGCGTCGAGCATGCCCTCGACCGTATAGGGAATGACCTCGCGGTTGATGCCCTTCATCGTGATCGGCGGCAGCGCGTGCGCGTCGACGATGCCGCGCACCAGCGCATAGGTTTCGTAACTGATCACCACATGACCGGGCTCGGCGATCCCTTGCAGGCGTGCGGCGAGATTGGCTTCCGCACCGATGATCGTGTAGTCCATCCGGTCGACGCTGCCGAAATTGCCGACATTGCAGAATCCCGTATTGACGCCCATGCGCACGCGAAACGGATTTTCCACGCCTTCGTTGCGCCACTTCACGTTGAGACCGGCGATGCGGCGTTGCATGTCGAGCGCCATGCGCACGCACGCCATCGCGTCCTCCCGCTCGCCGCGCGTCTCCGGGTCACCGAAGAAGATCAGCATCGCGTCACCGACGAACTTGTCGATCGTCCCGCCGTGCTTCAGCGCAATCGCCGACATCTCGGTGAAATACTCGTTGAGCAGCAACGTGATCTGCTCAGGCTGCAGCCGCTCGGTTGTCGCCGTGAAATCCTTGATGTCGGAAAAGAAGATCGTCAGCTTCTTGCGCTCGGTCTGGATCACGACGTCGCGCTGCCCGCTGAAAATGCTCTTGTAGATTTGCGGCGACAGGTAGCGCGAGATCTTCATCGACAGCGAGGCCAGGAACTCGTTGGCGGTCTCGAGCTCGCGATTCATGCCGCTGATCTGCCCGGCCTGCCGCCGCTGCAGCAGGATGAATGTCACGCCGGTAACGGCCACCAGCAGGAAATACATCAGCAGGTACTTGAACGAGAAAACGTTGGCGGCGAGCGGCTGCGTGATGCTAACTTCCTGGATGCCGCGCACGTCGCCGACCTTCCAGTCCCGCTTGGTGCTCTCGGGGTGCGAGTTGTGACAGGCCACGCAAGCGTCACCCATGATGATCGGCGCCACCAGCCGCACGCGATCGCTGAACAGCGTCGTCGACACGTCGGTGACTTGGAGGCTCGGGTGGACGCGCAGGATCTCCAGCGCGCTGCGCTCGAAGTTGTCGAGCACGTGCGGCGCGCGATTCTTGAACGGGTACTCGGACACGAACCTGTAGGTGATGTTCTTCTGCTGCTCGCTGATCACCTTGCCGAGCTCGAGCGAAAGCGTCGCCGGAATCGGAATGGCGCCTGGAATCGACTCGTAGTTATGCGTGACCTGCGTCGACCCGTGGAATGCCAACACGCGCGCGACGACGTTCGAGCCGTAGAAGCTGCGCACGCTCGAGATCACCGAATTGAGGTCGGAGGCCTGCCGGCGCAATGCCACTTCGGTCAGGCTACGGACGTCGAGCCACACGGCGATCGGCAGACCGAGCAGCAACGCGACGACGAGCGCGATGGGCACGAAACCGCGGGCGTGGAGGTATTGCATGAATCGGCTGCCTGACATGGAACGGATTGATACCGGGGCCGAGAGCTTAACAGCCGTCGCGCCGTTTTCCATCCCTGCGGGCGCATGTGCGGTCGTCCTGCCATCGCCATGGAGAATGCGCGCGCAAGTCTTTGACGAATTGGCGCAATCGGTTATAATTCCAATCCCATCGACGCGGGAATAGCTCAGTTGGTAGAGCGCAACCTTGCCAAGGTTGAGGTCGGGAGTTCGAGACTCCTTTCCCGCTCCAGATTCGTAAGGAAGAGCCCGTAACACGCTAGTCCGGCTCTCCGTTCGCGTGGCCGCGCCAGTATCCATGTGGCAACATCGCATGGCCGGCGCGCGCGGCCGCGAAAACGCACACGCCGTGCTCCATTCGACGCGCCGGCGCGCACCCCTAAGGCGGGGTGGCAGAGTGGTCATGCAGCGGCCTGCAAAGCCGTCTACGCCGGTTCGATTCCGACCCCCGCCTCCATTGCCGATGCCGGACGGTGACGCATCCAGGTAGAGTTGTGATGCCACGCGGATGCGTTGATTGATAGACAGGCAGCCGGTCCCTCCACGACAGGACGTTTGGCTCCGATCGCAGGATTCGCGGCGCGAACCTGGATCTCATCGCAATCGGCTTGGCTCCGAGACTTAAATAAACGATTCGACTCCGGAGGAAAGGGGCCGCTTGGGACGCCGACATCAGCGCAACGCGGTACACGTGAGTTGACGAGGAGCATCGCGGCGCGCCGTCGGCCGAAGTGCTGCAACGAGTCGCGCCGAGACCAGCAGCCGCCTACGCATGGCCACCCGACGCCACCGCGACGAAGGGTATGCGCAAGTTACACGCTGCGAATCCTCGCCGCGCCGTGGCGACGACCAGGCTCGGTCAGGGCGCTGCGGTGAAGCCCCACACGAAATTCGCCGTCATCGTATCCGGCGGATCGTTGGTGTCGCTATCGCTCACGTTGACCGCGAAGATTGTGCCGGTGCAGGCCTCGCCTGGGGTGAAGTTGGCCGTGGGGTCGATGGTGAATGCGGTGCCGGTATTGCCGCCGAAGTTACCAGTAACGGTCGAATTGGCCGGCGTCCGGGTGCCGCTGCTGGCACAGACGACCTGGAACCAGTTGCCGGTGACCGTCACCGGTTCGCTGAAGCTCACCGATAGGTTGGCGGTGGGTGTCGCGTTGGTCGAGCCATTGGCGGGGAACGTCGCCGAAACCGTCGGCGCGGCGTCGGTGAGCGCGTTGAAGGTCCACACGAAGTCCGCAACCATGGTTTCCGGCGGATCGTTGGTGTCGCTATCGCTCACACTGGCGGCGAAGATGGTGCCGGTGCACGACTCTCCCTGGGTGAAGATCGCCGTAGGATCGATGGTGAACGCGGTGCCGGTATTCCCCCCGAAATTGCCGGTGACGGTCGAGTTGGCCGGCGTCCGAGTGCCGCTGTTGCTGCAGACGATCTGGAACCAGTTGCCGTTGACCGATACCGGTTCGCTGAACGAGATGCTCAGATTCGAGGTGAAGGCGACGTTGTTGGCTCCATTGGCGGGCGAGGTGGCCGAAACCGCGGGTGCGGCGTCGGTGAGCGCGTTGAAGTTCCACACGAAGTCAGACGCCATGGTGTCCGGCGGATCGTTGCTGTCGGTGTCGCCGACGTTGGCAGCGAAGATGGTGCCGGTACACGCCTCGCCCTGCGTAAAGATAGCGGCGGGATCGATGGTGAAAGCGGTGCCGGTATTCCCCCCGAAGTTACCGGTGACGGTCGAGTTGGCCGGTGTCCGGGTACCGCTGTTGGCGCAGACGATCTGGAACCAATTGCCGGTAACCGTCACCGGCTCGCTGAACGAGATGCTCAGATTCGAGGTGAAACCGATGTTGGTCGATCCGTTCGCTGGAGTCGTGGCTGTCACGGAGGGCGCCGCGTCGGTGACCGCGTTGAAGTTCCACACGAAATCCGCCGCCATGGTGTCCGGCGGGTCGTTGGTGTCGGTATCGCTGACATTGGCGGCGACTATGGTGCCGGTGCACGACTCGCCCTGCGTAAAGATTGCCATGGGATCGATGGTGAACTGGGTGCCGGTATTGCCGCCAAAGTTGCCGGTGACGGTCGAGTTGGCTGGCGTCCGGGTGCCGCTGTTGGTGCAGACGATCTGGAACCAGTTGCCGCTGACCGACACCGGCTCGCTGAAGCTGATCGTGATGTTTGAGGTAAAGCCGGTGTTGGACGAGCCGTTGGCAGGCGTGGTTGCCGTCACCGTCGGTGCGGCGTCGATGAGCGCGTTGAAGTTCCACACGAAGTTAGACGCCATTTGGTCCGGCGGATCGTTGCTGTCGGTGTCGCTGACATTGGCGGCGAAGATGGTGCCGGTGCACGACTCTCCCTGAGTGAAGATCGCCGTCGGGTCGATGGTGAACTGGGTGCCGGTATTGCCGCCGAAGTTGCCGGTGACGGTCGAGTTGGCAGGCGTCCGGGTGCCGCTGTTGGTGCAGACGATCTGGAACCAGTTGCCACTGACCGACACTGGCTCGCTGAAGCTGATCGTGATGTTTGAGCTAAAACCAATGTTGGACGAGCCGTTGGCGGGTGTCGTCGCCGTCACCGTAGGCGCGAGGTCGGTCGCCGCCATGTAGCTCCAGCTGAAATTCGCCACCATGTTGTCGGGAGGATCGTTGGTGTCGGTGTCGCTGATATTCGCCGCGAAAATGGTGCCTGTGCACGATTCGCCGAGGGTGTACATCGCCGTCGGATCGATGGTGAACTGGGTGCCGATATTGCCGCCGAAGTTACCGGTGACCGTCGAGTTGGCCGGCGTCCGGGTGCCGCTGTTGCTGCAGACGATCTGGAACCAGTTACCACTGACCGACACCGGCTCGCTGAAGCTGATCGTGATGTTGGCGCCGAAGTCGATGTTGGTCGCGCTGTTGGCAGGCGTCGTCGCCGTCACCGTAGGCGCGAGGTCGGTCGCCGCCATGTAGCTCCAGCTGAAATTCGCCACCATGTTGTCGGGAGGATCGTTGGTGTCGGTGTCGCTGATATTCGCCGCGAAAATGGTACCTGTGCACGATTCGCCGAGGGTGTAGATCGCCGTCGGATCGATGGTGAACTGGGTGCCGGTATTGCCGCCGAAGTTACCGGTGACCGTCGAGTTGGCTGGCGTGCGGGTGCCGCTGACGCTGCAGACGATCTGGAACCAGTTGCCGCTGACCGACACGGGCTCACTGAAGCTGATCGTGATGTTGGCGCCGAAGTCGATGTTGGTCGCGCCGTTGGCGGGTGTCGTGGCGGTAACCGTCGGGGCCGCATCGCTCACCGCGTCCGCGATGTTCACCATAGCGTTGTCCGGCACGCCCACCAGGTAGCTGGTCGGGATCGGCTGCAAGGTGAGGATCACCGTCTCCGTCGGCTCGACCACGGCATCGGCCAACGGGACGATCG
>JBEPUI010000105.1:0-8170 GCA_041691615.1 Pseudomonadota bacterium | reverse complement strand
GCGCCGTAGGCCTCGAGCGCCCACACTTCCATTTCGCCGAAGCGCTGTCCGCCGAACTGCGCCTTGCCGCCCAGCGGCTGCTGCGTGACGAGGCTGTACGGACCGGTCGAGCGCGCGTGCATCTTGTCGTCGACCAGGTGATGCAGCTTCAGAACGTGCATGAAGCCTACGGTGACCGGGCGGTCGAAAGCCTCGCCGGTGCGCCCGTCGTGCAGCGTGATCTGCCCCGATCGCGGCAATCCCGCGGCATCGAGCATCGACTTGATCTCGACTTCGGTCGCGCCGTCGAACACGGGTGTTGCGAATGGCACGCCGCCGCGCAGGTTGTCGGCGAGCTGCATGATCTCGACGTCGTCCAGCTGGCCCAGCTCCTCGTTCTTGCCGGTGCTGTTGTAGATCTTCTCGAGGTACTTTCGCACGTCGGCGACGGCGGCTTCGGCCTTCAGCATGTCGTCGATCTTGCGTCCGAGGCCCTTCGCCGCCCACCCGAGGTGGACTTCGAGGATCTGGCCGACGTTCATCCGCGACGGCACGCCGAGCGGATTCAACACGATGTCGACCGGCGTGCCATCGGCCATGTACGGCATGTCCTCGACCGGCACGATCTTCGAAACGACGCCCTTGTTGCCGTGGCGGCCCGCCATCTTGTCGCCTGGCTGCAGGCGGCGCTTGACGGCGACGTACACCTTGACCATCTTCTGCACGCCCGGCGGCAGCTCGTCGCCCTGCGTGAGCTTCTTCTTCTTCTGCTCGAACATCGCGTCGAAGTTGATCTTCAGCTGCGCGAGCGATTCCTTCATCGCCTCGAGCTGCTGAGCCTTCTCCTCGTTGGCGAGGCGGATCTCGAACCAGTCGTAGCGGTTGACGTCTTCAAGGTAATCCTTGGTCAGCTTGGCGCCCTTGGCGAGCTTCTTCGGCCCGCCGTTGGCGGTGGCGTTCGTCAGCAGCTTCTCGATGCGCGCAAACGCGTCGTTCTCGACGATCCGCAGCTGGTCGTTCAGGTCCTTGCGATAGCCCTTGAGCTCGTCGTCGATGATCTGCGCGGCGCGCTTGTCGCGCTCGATGCCTTCGCGCGTGAACACCTGCACGTCGATCACGCAGCCGGAGATGCCCGAGGGCACGCGCAGGCTGGTGTCCTTAACGTCCGATGCCTTTTCGCCGAAGATCGCGCGCAACAGCTTTTCTTCCGGCGTCAGCTGCGTCTCGCCCTTGGGCGTGACCTTGCCGACCAGCACGTCACCGGCCTCGACTTCGGCGCCGATGTAGACGATGCCGGCGTCGTCGAGGCGGCCGAGCTGGCCCTCGCCGAGCGAGCTTATGTCGCGCGTGATTTCCTCGGCGCCGAGCTTGGTGTCGCGCGCCACGACCGACAGTTCCTCGATGTGGATCGACGTGTAGCGGTCGTCACCGACGACGCGCTCGCTGATCAGGATCGAGTCCTCGTAGTTGTAGCCGTTCCACGGCATGAACGCGACCATCATGTTCTGGCCGAGCGCGAGCTCGCCCAGGTCGGTCGACGCACCGTCGGCGATCACGTCGCCCTTGGTGATGATGTCGCCGACGCGCACCAGCGGACGCTGGTTGATGTTGGTGTTCTGGTTGCTGCGCTTGTACTTGACCAGGTTGTAGATATCGACGCCCACTTCACCGGCGCCGGCTTCGGCGTCGTTGACGCGCACGACGATGCGGCTCGCGTCGACGTAGTCGACCTTGCCGCCGCGCTTGGCCATCACCGCAGTGCCGCTGTCCACCGCGGCGGTGCGCTCGACGCCCGTGCCGACCAGCGGCTTTTCAGGACGCAGGCAGGGAACCGCCTGGCGCTGCATGTTGGAGCCCATCAGCGCGCGGTTGGCGTCGTCGTGCTCGAGGAACGGGATCAGCGATGCCGCCACCGACACGATCTGCGCCGGCGCCACGTCCATGTACTGGATCTTGTCGCCGCTCGACAGCATGAATTCGTTGCGGTTGCGGCAGCTCACCAGCTCGTCGGCCAATTTGCCCTTCGCGTCGATCTTGGCATTGGCCTGAGCGATCACGAACTGGCCTTCCTCGATCGCCGACAGGTAGTCGATTTGGTCGGTGACCTTGCCGTCGGTGACCCTGCGATAGGGCGTTTCGAGGAAGCCGTATTCGTTGGTGCGCGCGTACAGCGCGAGCGAGTTGATGAGGCCGATGTTCGGGCCCTCAGGCGTCTCGATCGGGCACACGCGGCCATAGTGAGTCGGGTGCACGTCGCGCACTTCGAAGCCGGCGCGCTCGCGCGTCAGGCCGCCCGGTCCCAATGCGGACACGCGGCGCTTGTGCGTGATTTCCGACAGCGGGTTGGTCTGGTCCATGAACTGCGACAGCTGCGAGCTGCCGAAGAATTCCTTGATCGCCGCCGAGATCGGCTTGGCGTTGATCAGGTCGTGCGGCAGCAGGTTGTCGGTCTCGGCTTGTCCCAGGCGCTCCTTGACGGCGCGCTCGACGCGCACAAGCCCCGAGCGGAACTGGTTCTCGGCGAGCTCGCCCACCGAGCGCACGCGGCGGTTGCCCAGGTGATCGATGTCGTCGACTTCGCCGCGGCCGTTGCGCAACTCGACCAGGATGCGGATCACCGCGATGATGTCCTCGTTGGTCAGGTTGGTCGGCCCGGTCAGCTCGCTGCGATTGACGCGGCGATTGAACTTCATCCGGCCCACCGCCGACAGGTCGTAGCGGTCTTCCGAGAAGAACAGGCCATGGAACAGCGATTCGACGGCGTCTTCGGTCGGCGGCTCGCCGGGGCGCATCATCCGGTAGATCGCGACCTTGGCGGCGTACTGGTCCGGCGTGTCGTCGCTCTTCAGCGTTTGCGAGATGTAGGGGCCCTGGTCGAGGTCGTTGGTGTAGATCGTCTTGATCTCGCCCACGCCCGCGGCTGCCAGCTTCTCGAGCAGCTCCTCGGTGATCTCGTCGTTGGCCTTGGCCACGACTTCGCCGGTGGTCTTGTCGACGACGTTGGTCGCGAGCATCCGCCCGAGCATGTAGTCGTCCGGCGCCGGGATGCGCTTGACGCCAGCCTCGGTCAATTCGCGCACATGGCGCGCGGTGATGCGCTTGTCCTTCTGCACGATCACCTTGCCGTCCTTGCCGGCCAGGTCGAAGCGCGCGACTTCGCCGCGCAGGCGCTCGGCGACGAGCTCGAGCTGCGCGCCCTTCGCCGACAGCTGGAACGTGTCGAACACGAAGAACTCGCGCAGGATGTCCTCGTTGGTGAGGCCCAGCGCCTTCAGCAGCGTCGTCACCGGCATCTTGCGGCGGCGGTCGACGCGGAAGAACAGGAAGTCCTTGGGATCGAATTCGAAGTCGAGCCACGAGCCGCGATAGGGAATCACGCGCGCCGAGAACAGAAGCTTGCCGGAGCTGTGCGTCTTGCCGCGGTCGTGTTCGAAGAACACGCCAGGCGAGCGGTGCAACTGCGAGACGATCACGCGCTCGGTGCCGTTGATGACGAACGAGCCGTTGTCTGTCATCAGCGGGATCTCGCCCATGTAGACCTCCTGCTCCTTCACCTCCTTGACGGTCTCCTTGGGCGCGTCACGATCCATCAGGATCAGGCGCACCTTGGCGCGCAGCGCCGAGCAATACGTCAATCCGCGCTGCTGGCACTCGACCACGTCGAACGCCGGCGGCAAGAGCGAATAGCTGACGTATTCGAGCCGCGCGTTGCCCGAGTGGCTGGAGATCGGGAATATCGACGTGAACGCGGCCTCCAGGCCCTCGTTCTTGCGCGCAGGCATCGCGACGCCTTCCTGCAGGAACGCGCGATATGACGCGAGCTGCGTTTCGAGCAGGAACGGAACCTTGAGGACGCTCGCGCGCTTCGCGAAGCTCTTGCGGATCCGTCGTTTTTCGGTGAATGAGTAGGTCGTCGTGGAAGCCATGCCGTCTCCGGTGCGTAAAGCCACAGCGGCGGCGCGGCGGTCGAATGAAGGCCGTGCCGGTCGCTGTGCTCCGGGCGCCGCGAAAGCAGTGCAGCGCCCGTCGTTCATCGACTGGTCATGCGTCCTGAGGATCTTGGAGATCCTTTGGACGCGTGGCCTGGCGGCTGGCCTCTACCAGCCTCTGGCGGACGGCGGTGCCTGTTGCTCGTGGCACCGCCCGACCATGCCCACTTTCTGCAGTCGGGTCAGAAAGCGAAGACGAAACGTCTCGCGGGAGACATTTCGTCTTCGCCCCCTCTTGTCGAGGACGAAGACGGGAACTGACGGATATGCGGCCGGTTCCCGGAATTGCAATGCCTTACTTGACTTCGGCCTTCGCGCCGGCGTCCTCGAGCTTCTTCTTCGCGGCTTCGGCGTCGGCCTTGGAGATGGCTTCCTTGACAGGCTTCGGCGCACCGTCGACCAGGTCCTTCGCTTCCTTCAGGCCGAGGCCCGTGATTTCGCGAACGGCCTTGATGACGTTGACCTTGTTCTCGCCGTACGACGACAACATGACGGTGAACTCGGTCTGTTCCTCGACGGCGGCGGCAGGCGCGGCGGCGGGGCCGGCGGCGGCAACGGCGGCCGCGGCGGACACGTTGAACTTGTCTTCCATCGCCTTGATGAGCTCGGACAACTCGAGCACGGACATCGACGAGATCTTGTCGAGGATTTCAGTTTGCACAGCGGACATGTGGGGCTCCTGGATCTTTGAAAAATTGAATGATGGGTCGCGGGTTGCGGGCGGATTCCGGGCCGTTTGGCGTCAGGCCGCCTGCTTCGCATCGCGTACGGCGGCGAGCGTGCGGACGAACCTGCCCGGCAACTCGTTCAACGTACGCACGAACGTGGCGATCGGCGCCTGCATCGTGCCGGCCAACCTCGACAGCAACTCTTCGCGCGACGGCAGCGAAGCGAGGGCGGCGATCTGTTTCGCCGTCATCACCTGGCCGGGCATCGCACCTGCCGTGATCACGAACTTCTCGTTGCCCTTGGCGAAGTCGTTGAGGACCTTCGCCACGGCGACGGGGTCGCGGCCGATGCCGTACGCAAGCGGGCCGACCATGCTGGCCGCCAGCTTTTCGAACGGCGTGCCCGAGACCGCACGGCGCACCAGGGTGTTCTTGACCACCCTGAAATAGACGCCGGTAGCACGTGCCTTGGCGCGCAGTTGCGTCATGTCGGCGACGGCCATGCCGCGATTTTCGGCAAGCACCATGGCTTGCGCGGTCGCGACTTCTTTCGCCACCTCCGCGACTACTGCTTCCTTCTGCTGCAGATTGAGACTCAAGGTCTTCTCCTATGAAGCGGTGACCTTATCGTCCAGGAACTTCCTGTCCGAGGGGGCACCATCTGCGCCGGATCCAGGGTTTTGGGAGCCCGTTGACCGGAATCGACTGCATTCCGTTCACCTGCGCCCATCCCGCCTGGTTTTGAGCTTTGCAGCTCCAGCGGTCTTTGACGGCCCGCGGGATCGTTGTTCCGATCCCCCGTTCCCTCAAAATCGTTGCGTATGTCTATTGCGTATGGCTTTTGCCTACCGCTTTTGCGTATGTGGTCGTGTCGTAGTGCTATTGCGCCTGCACGTTCGACGCGAGGCCGGTGGTGTCGACGCGAACGCCGGCTCCCATCGTGCTCGAGAGGCTCACCTTCTTCAGGTAGATGCCCTTGATGCCGGACGGCTTGGCCTTGTTGAGGGCTTCGATCAGCGCGGTGAAATTGGTCTTCAGCTGGTCCGGGGTGAACGAAGCCCTGCCGATCGTGCATTGCACGATGCCCGCCTTGTCCGTCCGGTACTGCACCTGGCCCGCCTTGGCGTTCTTGACCGCGGTGACGACGTCCGCCGCCACGGTACCGACCTTGGGGTTGGGCATCAGGCCGCGCGGGCCGAGCACCTGGCCCAGCTGGCCGACGACCTTCATCGCATCCGGCGTGGCGATCACCACGTCGAAGTCCATGAAGCCTTCCTTGATCCTTGCCGCAAGGTCCTCGAAACCGACGATGTCGGCGCCGGCGTCGGTGGCGGCTTTCGCCTTGTCGCCCTGCGCGAACACGGCGACGCGCACTTTCTTGCCGATGCCCGCGGGCAATACCACGGAGCCGCGCACCGTCTGGTCGGATTTCTTGGCGTCGATGCCCAGGTTGACCGCGAGGTCGACCGATTCGTCGAACTTGGCGGTCGCCGTTTCCTTGACGAGCTTCAGCGCCTCGTCGACGGAATACGACTTGGAGCGATCGACCTTGGCGCGAAGCGCGTCGAGGCGCTTGGGCGCGGTGCGTTTGTTCTTTTGCTCGGCCATGATCACTTCACCCCTTCAACGGTGATGCCCATGCTGCGGGCCGAACCGGCGATCGTGCGCACGGCGGCGTCGAGATCGCCAGCGGTCAGGTCGGGCTGCTTGGTCTTGGCGATTTCCTCGGCCTGCGCGCGCGTCAGCTTGCCCACCTTGTCGGTGTGCGGCTTGCTGCTGCCCTTGTCGACCTTGGCGGCCTTCTTGATCAGGATCGACGCCGGCGGCGTCTTCATCACGAACGTGAAGCTCTTGTCCGCGAATGCGGTGATCACCACCGGAATGGGCAAGCCGGGCTCGATCTTCTGCGTCTGCGCGTTGAACGCCTTGCAGAATTCCATGATGTTGAGGCCGCGCTGGCCCAGCGCGGGGCCGATCGGCGGGCTGGGATTGGCCTTGCCTGCCGGTACCTGCAACTTGATGAAGCCGACGATTTTCTTCGCCATCTGATTTCTCCTGTGGGTTCAAACGAGCGAAACGCTCTCCCCGAATGTGCGGCAGCCCTCGTTGCTTCCTCTACACGGACGACGCCGGGCCGCCCCAAGCCGTCCGTGCTCATTACATCGATCGAAAGTGCAAACCTACTTTCGATCGGTCCAGTCAGCGACGAAGGCCGGGCAAAGCCCGATCCTTCGCCGGTTCAACTGCTACGCTTTTTCCACTTGCGCGAAGTCGAGCTCGACGGGCGTGGACCGCCCGAAGATCGTGACCGACACGCGCAACTTGCTCTTCTCGTAGTTCACGTCTTCCACGTTGCCGTGGAAATCGGTGAACGGGCCTTCCTTGACCCGAACCGCCTCGCCCATCTCGAACAGCACCTTGGGACGCGGCTTCTCCACGCCTTCCTGCACCTGCCGCAGGATCGCGTCGACTTCCTTTTGCGTGATCGGCGTCGGCTTGTTGGCCGTGCCGCCGACGAAGCCGGTGACCTTGGGCGTGCTTTTCACCAGGTGCCACGAGTCGTCGGTCATTTCCATCTCGACCAGCACGTAGCCGGGGAAAAACTTGCGCTCCGAAATCGCCTTCGCGCCCGCCTTCATTTCCACCACTTCCTCGACCGGCACCAGGATCTGGCCGAACTGGTCGGCGATTTCCGAGCGCTTGATGCGGTCGAGCAACGTGCGCTGCACGCTTTTCTCGAACCCCGAGTACGCGTGCACGACAAACCAGCGCTTCGACATCATTCACCCCGCCCGGTCAGCATCTTCAGCAGCCACGCGAGCGTCGTGTCGACCGAAAACAGGAACAACGCCATGATGGCGACGAACGCGAACACGATCAGCGTCGTCTGCACAGTTTCCTTGCGCGTCGGCCACGACACGCGGTCGGCTTCGGCGCGCGCTTCCTGCGCGAACGCGAAGAAATCGCGCCCCGGCGCCGAGCTCCAGGCGACCAGCGCGCCCGCGACGAGGCCGCCCAGCACCATCAGCACGCGCAGCACGGCCGGCAGCGACTCGGCAAAGTGATAGAAGCCGAACACGCCGAACACGACGCAGGCGATGGCCAATGCTATTTTTGCTTTATCCATTCCAGGGTCGGAAGCCAGTCACAAACATCGGTTGCGCGTCCAAATCCCGCGCCACTTCGATTTGCCGCCTGCCTTCTCCTCGTCCTTCATTCGTTGCGTTTCGCCGGCACCTGCAAGCCGACGTCGGTCCGGTGCGGTTTTGTCCGCGGCGGCTGCGACACCGCAGACCGCCGCGTGACCAATCCACTTCCGGCACCTGCCACCGTCATCACCTGCCTGACCGTGGCAGGCCAGGAGGGAATCGAACCCCCAACCTGCGGTTTTGGAGACCGCCGCTCTGCCAATTGAGCTACTGGCCTATACGTCGTCGGTGAAAAGTGAAACCCTACTTTTCACCGGTCAATTTTCCGGCTACCTTTTGAACAACCGCAAAATGCTCGGTTCTTCGTAGCTTTTATTCCTGCGAA
>JBEPUI010000104.1:0-8206 GCA_041691615.1 Pseudomonadota bacterium | reverse complement strand
TGAAGGAGCTGATCATCAAGGGCGGCGAGAACATCGCGCCGCGCGAGATCGACGAAGCGCTGCTCGCGCACGACGCGGTCCTCGAAGCCGCGGCCGTCGGCATTCCCGACGCCCACTACGGCCAGGACATCCTCGCCTGCGTCGTGCTCAAGGAAGGCCGTCGATGCACCGAAGACGAGATCCGCAGTCATTGCGAACGCGAACTCGGCCGCTACAAGACGCCTCGCATCATCCGCATTGTCGGTGAACTGCCCAAGGGACCTTCGGGCAAGATCCAGCGCCTGAAATTGCTGGACATCGCGTGAGGCGGTTTTTCGCCTCCGATGCGTGGCGATGCCCGCATCGGTGCCGCCGGGGCGTGCCGCGCTAGCGCTGGCCGAGCACGCTCAGGTAACGGTGCCGCGCGGTGCTGACATGGCGAACGCGCGTATCGACGGGCACATCGCGATGCGCATACGCCGTGCGAACGATGCGCAGCACCGGCGCAGGATCCTGCAGGCGAAGCAGCGTGCGAACCCGGGCGTCTGCGACCGCCGCGGTGATCGACTCCTCAATGCGCACGACCGTGATGTCGTAGCGCGACTGGTACAGCGCGTAGATCGTGATGTCGCGTTCGCTGAAGACTTCCCTCGTCATGTCCGGGAACAGCGCCGCCGGCAGGCGGATGCGGTCGAGGATCACCGGCTCGCCATCGAGGGAAAGCAGCGCTTCGATCTGCAGGATCGGCGCGCCTGCGCGCACGCGCAGTGCGGCGGCAGTCGCCGTATCAGCCTGGGTACGGCGAAAAGACAATGTCTGCGACTGCGGAAAATGCTTGTTGCCTTCGCGATCGACGATGCGGAAGAAGCGCGTCAGCATCACGTCGCGCGTGTGGCTTGCGACGAACGTCCCGCTGCCCTGGCGGCGCACCAGGATGCCTTCGCCGACCAGCTCGCCGACCGCGCGCCGCAGCGTTCCCACGCTGGCGCGGAAGCGCTCCGCCAGCGCGGGCTCGGGCGGCAGCGTCTGGCCGTGGCGCCACGTGCCTTCGTGCAGCGCATCGGTCAGGCGGCGCTTGACGTCCTTGTACAGCGGCACGTGCCTTGGCATCGCAGGCCTCTCCGTTCGCCGAATTCATGTACATGATATACCTTGACGCCGGCAATTTCGCCGATTGACCGTCACCGCGACGGAGCCAATAATGGCGCTCGGGAGATATACATGAATACCGCAATTTCACGCCGGGACTCGCGGCAGTCCGGCATCTTCGCGTTGCACGTGGCGAGCCCCGCCGCGCGTCGTGCCGCCGGCTGACACCGCCGTGCTGGTCGCCGGCGCCCTCGCGGGCTCGCTGGTGTTCGGCATATCAGGTTTTGCGTTCGCGCTGACCGCATCGGTGATCTGGCTGCAGGTGTTGCCGCCGGCAGAGGTCGTCCCGCTCGCCGTCGTGTGCCCGCTGGTGTTGAACCTCGTGACTCTGCCGATGATTCGCCGCGACGTGAGTTTCCCGAAGCTGTGGCCATTCATCGCCGGTTCGACGCTGGGCGTGCCGCTCGGCGTGCTGTTGGTCGCCCGACTCGACGCCGGCCTATTGCGCACCGGCATTGCGGTGCTGCTGATCGCGTACAGCGTGTTCGCGCTGTCGCGGCCGCGCCTGCCCGAATGGCAGCTCGCGCCGGCGGTGGGACGCGCCGCCGACACCGGCGTCGGATTCGTCGGCGGCGTGCTGGGTGGAATCGCCGGCCTGTCCGCGGTGCTGCCGAGCCTGTGGATCGCCTTGCGCGGCTGGCCCAAGCCGGTGCAGCGCGGATTGCTGCAATCCTTCGGCTTCTACAGCCAGGCGCTGACGGTCGCAGTGTTCATCGGCTTCGTCGGGTTCGACGAGCGCACGCTCAAGGCCCTCCTGATCTGCCTGCCGATCGCCGTCGTCGGCGGCCTGGCGGGGCTCGCCGCGTTCCGCCGGATGTCGGGCGATGGCTTTCGCCGTGCCGTGTTGTGGATCGTGCTGTGCGGCGGCGCGGGGCTGCTGCTGCGCGCGGGAAAATGAGGACTTCGCGCATGATCGACGCGATCGACGTTCACTTGCTCGCCGTTCCGCTCACCACGCCGTACAAGCTCGCGTTCGGGCCGGTTGACCATTACGACACGATCATCGTCGAGCTCACCGCTGCTGATGGTCGCCGCGGTTTCGGCGAGGCGACGCTGCTTACCGGCTACACCGACGAGACGCTGGCGGGCAGCTGGCCGCTGGCGTGCGAGCTCGCGCGCGAATTGACCGGGCTCGATCCCGAAGCGTTCGCGCGGCGTACCGAGGGAATGGCTGCGCGCTCGCCGTTCGTGGCGACGGCATTCCGCTCGGCGCTCGACATGCTGCGGGAGCATCCGCTGCTCGCAATCGGCACGCCGGTGCGCGTGCCGATCCTGGGGCTGTTGCAGGGCGACGGGGAGGCGATGATCGCGGACGCATTCGAGCGATTGCTCGCCGATGGCTACCGCACCGTCAAGGTCAAGGTCGGGTTCGATGTCGACGACGATCTCGCGCAGGTCGCGCGGATCCAGCGCGTGGTCGCGGGACGCGCGGCGATTCGCGTCGACGCCAACCAGGGCTACGGCGCCGCGGCGGCGGCCGGGTTCATCGCAGGCGTCGATCCTTCGGGCATCGAGCTGTTCGAGCAGCCTTGCGAGGCGGGCGACTGGGTCGCCCATCGCACCGCCATTGCCGCGGCCGCGCGCGCGGGCCTGCCGCTGATGCTCGACGAATCGATCTATGGCATGGCGGACATCGAGCGCGCCGCACAGGAAAAGGCCTGCACCCACCTGAAGGTCAAGCTGATGAAATTCGCAAGCCTCGACGCGCTGGTGGCCTCCATCGCGCGCATCCGTGCGCTGGGAATGCGTCCGGTGCTCGGCAACGGCGTTGCCTGCGACGTGTCGTGCTGGATGGAGGCGTGCGTCGCCGCGCGCCACCTCGACAACGCCGGCGAGATGAATGGCTTCCTCAAGGCGAAGCGCATGCTCCTCGACCCGCCGTTGCGTTTCGACGGCGGGCACATCGTGCTCGAGCCCGGTGTTCGCCCGGCGCTCGATGCAGAAGCCGTCGCTGGCTACGAAGTGGATCGCGTTTCGCATCGCGTCGAGATACACGCGCGAAACGATCCGGTGCGCACATGAGCAGTGTCCCGCCCCCGGCGAAAGAACCGCGATTCACGCTGGTGACCGGCGTCATCGGCGCCGACACGCACATCGTCGGCAACCGCATCCTGACGATGGCGCTGGAAGAAGCCGGCTATCGCGTGGTGTCGCTCGGCGCGTTGACGCCGGCGGGCGATTTCATCAAGGCGGCCATCGAGACCGCCGCCGCCGCGATCCTGATCTCGTCGCTGTACGGACAAGGCGAGCTTGACTGCCGCGGCTTTCGCGACCTGTGCGTCGAAGCGGGCCTGGACGACATCCTGCTCTATGTCGGCGGCAACCTGGTGGTCGGCAAACAGCCATGGGACGAGGTGGAACGGCGTTTCCTCGAGATGGGCTTCGATCGCGCCTTTCCGCCCGGCACGCGCGTCGAGAATGCGCTTGCCGCGCTCGACGCCGACCTCGATGGGGGCAAGGCAAAGGCAGCGAAGCCGTGAGTCTCGCCCTGCTGATCGACTTCGGCAGCACGTACACCAAGCTGCGCGCGCTCGACCTCGCCAGCGGCCAGGTCGCGGCCAGTGCGCAAGGACCATCGACGGTCGGCACCGACGTCAACATCGGCCTCGACGCCGCGCTGGCCGCGCTGTCGCGCACGATGGGCGGGCTGCCGCGCTTCGAGCATCGCCTTGCCTGCAGCAGCGCGGCGGGCGGGCTGCGGATGGTGACGGTCGGACTGGTACGCGAATTGACGGCCGAGGCGGCACGCCAGGCGGCGCTCGGCGCCGGTGCACGCCTGGTGGCAAGCTTCGCCTATCGCCTGACCGCCGGCGATGTCGCGCGTATCGTCGAATTGGCGCCCGACATCCTGTTGCTGTGTGGCGGCACCGACGGCGGCAACAGCGCCGTGGTGCTGCACAACGCCCGCGCGCTCGCCGGCAGCGCGCTGCAATGTCCGGTGATCGTGGCGTGCAACCGCGAGGCGACCGACGAGGTGGTCACGACGGTGGCGAGCGCAGACAGGCCCGCGATCGCCACCGCCAATGTGCTGCCGGGACTCGACGTGCTCGACATCGAGCCCGCGCGCGGCGCCATTCGCGATGTTTTCATGCACCGCATCGTCGCCGCCAAAGGCATCGAACGCGCCAGCGCACGCTTCGACCACGTGTTGATGCCGACGCCGGCGGCGGTGCTTGAAGGCGCGCGCCTGATCGCGGACGGCTTGCCGCAGCGGCCCGGACTCGGACCGCTGCTGGTCGTCGACCCGGGTGGTGCCACGACCGACGTGCATTCGATCGGCAGCGGCGAGCCCTCGGTTGCCGGCGTGGTGCGCTACGGACTGCCCGAGCCGTATGCCAAGCGCACGGTCGAAGGCGACCTCGGCATGCGCTACAACGCGGCGGGCATCGTCGCCGCCGTGGGCATCGATGCGATCGCCGGCGATGCGCAGATGGGCGTCGGCGCGACCGAAGCGGCACTCGCGCGGCTTCACGCGAACGTCGAGGCGCTGCCCGGCGACGACGCGCAGTACCGCCTCGACGAAGCGCTCGTCCGTGCGGCGGTGCGCATCGCGGTGACGCGACATGCGGGCACTTGCGAGACGGTGTACACCGCGCAAGGTCCCGTGGGCATGCAGCGCGGCAAGGACTTGGGCGCCGCGACGCTCGTCATCGGCACCGGCGGTGCGCTGGTGCACGCGCGCAACCCGTTGGCGATTCTCGAAGTCGCGGCCGCCAGTGCCGGCGAGCCCGGGTCGTTGCGACCGAAGTCTCCGCGCTTCGCGATCGACACCCATTACCTGCTCTACGCCGCCGGGTTGCTTGCGCAGGTCGCGCCGGTTGCGGCGTTCGACATTGCGACCGCGCACCTTCAGGTGGTCGACGAAGGAGTGCTGACATGAACGACGTCGTGCAGGCCCGGGCGCTCGCGCCCGCATTGTCCGAGGTCGCGATATCCGCCGACGAATTCCGGCGGATGCGCGACGCCAACCTCGCGCGCTGGCCCACTGGAGCGGCCGTCGACTTCGACGAAGCGGTGGCGCACCAGAAAGCGCTGCCGGAAAAAAAACGGCTCGCCGCCGCGATGCGCCGCGCGCATGCCGAAGGCCGCTGCCTGACGCAGCCGCGCGGCGGCGTCGCGACGCTCGCGATGCAGAAGGAGCTGATGCAGGCGCTGGACAGGCAGGGCCTCGCCGACATCGTGCCGACCACCACCGACAGCTACACGCGCAACGAGCAATTCGCCGCCGCACAGAAAGGCGTCGAGGAGTCGGAGCGCCTGGGGCGTTCGCTGCTGAACGGCTTTCCGGTGGTCAATTACGGGCTCGCCGCCTGCCGCGAGCTGATTGCGGCGATCGACAAGCCGGCGATTTTGCTGACGGGCACGTCGATGCCCAAGCTCACCTGCGAAATCGGCTTTGCCGCCGGCTACACCGGCTACCTGGGCTCGGGGATCGCGTACACGACGTCGTACATCAAGGAGCTGTCGATCGCCGACGGCATTCGCAACTACCAGTATCTCGACCGGCTGGCGGCGCTCTATGCCGAGCATGGTGTCGAGCTGCACCGCCGCCAGCCCGGATTCCTCACCGGCACCAACATTCCGCCGTGCATCGCGATCGCGATCGCCGTGCTCGATTGCCTGCTGGCGGCGGCGCAGGGGGTGCGGCACTACGGGCTCGAGCTTGCGCAGACATTGCACCTCGTGCAGGACGCGGCGGCGATCGCAGCCTGCGAATCGCTTGCGCAGGAATATCTCGCGAAGAAAGGCTATCGCGAGGTCTTCACGCCGGTGACGTCGCTGCACTGGATGGGTGCATGGCCTCGCGACGATGCGCAGTCCGCGACGCTCGTGAGCTACGGCGGCACGCTCGCGGCGATCGGCGGCGCGACCAGCGTCACCACGAAGACGACGCACGAGGCCTATGGCATCCCCACCGCGGAGGCCAACGCCGAGGGACTGCGCATCACGCGGATGGCGATCTATCTCGCGCGCGGCATCCGGTTGACCGGCTTGCCGGAATACGAAGCGGAAAAACTGCTGATCGGGCGCGAAGTGCGCGCGATCCTCGACAAGGTGCTGGAAATGGGTGATGGCGACGTCGCCGTCGGCAGCGTGCGCGCATTCGAAGCGGGCGTGCTGGATGTGCCCTGGTCGCCCAACCGCCATGTGAAGAGCCGGGTGATGCCGGCGCGCGACGCGCGCGGCTACCTGCGCATCTTCGATCCGGGGTTCCTGCCATTGCCGCCCGACGTGATGGAAGTGCACCATGAGGGATTGCGCGAGCGCGCGGCGAACGAAGGCGTCGCGTTCGATCGCGACCTCGCGATCAAGAGCGTGTACGAGCTCTCCGAACCGCTGTCGACGCTGTTGCCCGATTGAATCGCGACATGCGAGTGCCAGGCGTCGTTGCGGGACAGCACGACGCCGGATGTCGATGAACGAACATTCGATGTCCGCAACCATGCAAGCCGTGGTCATCGATCGCTTCGGCGGCCCGACGCTCTGGTGATCCGCGCGATGCCGGTTCCGCTGCCCGATCGCGGCGAAGTGCGCGTCAAGCTGGCGCTCGCCGGCGTCAATTACATCGACGTCTACATGCGCAACGGGAGCTACGCGCGTTCCGACACTTACAAGACGCCGCTGCCGATGGTGCCCGGCATGGAAGGCGCGGGCGTGGTCGATGCCGTCGGCGAAGGCGTCGACGAGTTCTCAGCGGGCCAGCGCGTCGCCTGGTGCTTGAGCCGCGGGTCGTATGCGCCGTTCGCCGTGGTGCCGGCGTGGAAGCTCGTGCGCGTGCCGGACGGTCTGCCGCTCCCCAGCGCCTGCGCGCTGATGCTGCAGGGGTCGACCGCGCACTACCTCAGCCGATCCGCGTATCCGCTGCGCGAAGGAGACTCCTGCCTGGTGCACGCCGGTGCCGGCGGCGTGGGGCAACTGCTGATCCAGCTCGCCAAGGCGCGCGGAGCGACGGTGATCACCACCGTCGGCAGCGACGCCAAGGCCGCGATCGCAAGCGACTGCGGCGCCGATCACGTCATCCTTTATCGCGATGTCGATTTCCAACCGGCCGTGAAGGCGTACACCGGCGGCCGCGGCGTCGACGTCGTCTACGATTCGGTGGGGCGCGACACGATCCACCGCAGCCTGCGCTGCCTGCGCCGGCGCGGCGTCTGCGTGCTGTTCGGCGCGAGTTCCGGACAGGTCGACGCGATCGCCCCGATCGAGCTCGCCGAAGCGGGATCGATATTCTTCACACGCCCGCATCTTGCCGATTATCTCGCCGATGCCGCAGAACGTCGCGGGCGCGCCGAAGACCTGTTCGCGGCGGTCGCCGATGGATCGCTGCGGGTCGCCATCGACCGCACGCTGCCGCTGTCGCACGCGGGCGAGGCGCATCGGATCATCGAGGCACGCGGCACGCGCGGCAAGCTGCTGCTGGAGATCGGCGCAACATAGCGCCAGGCGGCTGTGATTGCGATTCGACAACCATCGCGAATGACCGGGTCGGCGCCAGCGCCCCGCATCGTGCATCGCTCATCGCGCATCGGTCGAACGGACGAGTCGGCACCGGTGGCGGCCTTTGCTAGACTGGCGGCGAACTCGCGATATCCCGGAGGCATCATGTTGAACAGCAAGACGCTCGACGACCTGGCGGCACGCATCGGCAAGGCGTTCGAAAACTCGCCGGCCAAGGACGTGGAAAAGAACGTCAAGGCGATGTTGCAAAGCGGGCTCACCCGGCTGGATTTCGTTCCCCGCCAGGCTTTCGACGTGCAACAGGACGTGCTCGCGCGTACGCGCGAGAAACTCGAAGTCCTGGAAAAGCGCGTCGCCGAGCTCGAAAGCGCGGCAGCGCCGCCCACCAAGCGACCAGGCCCCAAGACGGTCTGATTCCCCGCGGAGGGCGCACCGCACCCGGCCGCAACGTCCCAACCCCTCCACGACGGGCGGTGCAAAAAAATGTCCGTCGCGGTCATCCAGTCGCGCGCGCTGCGTGGCCTCGACGCACCGGCGGTCAGCGTAGAAGTGAACCTGGCCAACGGCCTGCCCGCGTTCAACATCGTCGGACTGCCCGACACCGAGGTCCGCGAGGCGC
>JBEPUI010000103.1:0-8330 GCA_041691615.1 Pseudomonadota bacterium | reverse complement strand
TAGTTGCCAGCTTAGTTGCCAGCTTAGTTGCCAGCTTAGCCGCGCCCGCGATACGCCGATCCCGGCTTGCCTGCACCGCGGCGATCGCCGCCGGGGCCGCGGGACGAAGGGGCGTGCGTCGAGGCTGGCCGTGCAGCAGGTTGCGCACGCGAGTTGCCGTGATCGCGCCGATCATCCGGCGTGTGGCGGCGCGCCTCGTGAACATTGCCGTTGCGCGCGTTGAAGCTCGTGTGCGGCCGTTGCTCGTCGCGGCCCTTGCCACGCGCGTGGGCGGCCGGCGTGTGCTGGCGCGGTCCGCGGCCGCGTTGCGCGAACACCGGCTGCGCGCGCGCATGCGGATCGGGCTCGAAGCCGGGAACCACTTCCTTGACGATTGTGCGCTTGATCAGCCGCTCGATGTCGCGCAGGAACGTGTGCTCGTCGACGCATACCAGTGAGATGGCTTCGCCATCGGCGCCGGCGCGCCCGGTGCGACCGATCCGGTGCACGTAATCTTCCGGCACGTTGGGCAGGTCGTAGTTGACGACGTGCGGCAACTGGTCGATGTCGATGCCGCGCGCGGCGATGTCGGTGGCGACCATCACCTCGACGGCGCCCTTCTTGAAATCGGCCAGCGCCTTGGTGCGCGCGCCCTGGCTCTTGTTGCCGTGCAGCGCGACCGCACCGATGCCATCGCGCTCGAGCGAATGCACGAGCTTGTCGGCGCCATGCTTGGTGCGCGTGAACACCAGCACCTGCTTCCAGCGATTGTGGCCGATCAGGAACGAAAGCATCTGGGCCTTGCGGTCCCGGTCCACCGGATGGATGCGCTGCGCGATCGATTCGACGGTGGAGTTGCGCGGCGCGACTTCGATCGTTCGCGGATTGGTCAGGAAGCTGCCGGCGAGGCGACGGATTTCATCCGAGAACGTCGCCGAGAACAGCAGCGTCTGGCGCTGCTTAGGCACCAGCGCGATGATCCGTTTGACGTCCGGAATGAAGCCCATGTCGAGCATGCGATCGCCTTCGTCGAGCACGAGGATCTCGATTTTCGACAAGTCGATGTTGCGTTGCTGATGATGGTCGAGCAGCCGGCCTGGCGTGGCGACGACAATATCGACACCGCGCTTCAGGCGCGTCGCCTGCGGGCCGAGGCCCACGCCGCCGAAGATGGCCATTGACGTGATGTCGAGGTTCTTGCCGTAGGTGCGCACGGAGGCTTCGACCTGTGCGGCCAGTTCGCGCGTCGGCGCGAGGATCAGCGCACGCGGCGAGCGGCGCGAGCCGCCATGGCGCGGGGGCTGCGTCGCAAGCCGCTGCAGCATCGGCAGCACGAAGCCCGCCGTCTTGCCGGTGCCGGTTTGCGCGGCGGCCAGCAGGTCGACGCCGTCGAGCACGGCCGGAATGGCCTGTGCCTGGATCGGTGTCGGTTGGGTATAGCCTTGGTCGGCGACCGCGCGCGTCAGCGCATCGGACAGCCCGAGTTGGGTGAAGGACATTTGAAGCTTTCGATTGTGCTCGGCCGCCCGCTCATTTAAGCGGCCAGTCACAGCCAAACGGAAGAAACCACGGAAAGGTCGGAATCGACTGCGGCAAGGGGACTGGTACAAGGGCCGCGGCGCGAACTATAGCACAAAACCGGCTTTCGTGGGGCGTCGCGCGGGAACGTATTGCGCCGTGGCCGTGGCAGCCTGTGCTTTTGCCTATACTTCGGCGATGCCCCTGACACCCGTTGGAATGGTTCGCGCACCTTCGAGGCGCCCGATAACCGCGATCGTGAGGCACGCCACGGCGGTTGCGCTCGCGCGCCAGGCTCCATTGACGTCTGCCGTTCATCGCGGGCGCGCCGGATGCTGACGCCCGACCAGCTTGCCGACATTTCGACGCGCACGCTGGCGCACTACGCCGAGCGCGCGGAGTCGTTTCGCGAAGGTACACAGGGCCATGACGTCAGCCAGAACATCGATGCGCTGCTCGCGCGCATCGAAGGCACGCCGCCGTTTGAGATCCTCGATTTGGGCTGCGGCCCGGGACGCGACCTGGCGACGTTCGCGCGCCTCGGCCACCATCCGGTGGGGGTCGAGGCGCTGCGGGAATTCGTCGACATGGCGCGCGGCGTGCAGGGCGCCGAAGTCTGGCAGCAGGACTTCCTGTCGCTCGACCTTCCCGCCGCACGCTTCGACGGCATTTTCGCCAACGCGTCGCTATTCCATGTGCCGTCGCAGGAATTGCCGCGCGTGCTGCGCGAGCTTCACGCGACGCTGAAGTCGCGCGGCGTGCTGTTCAGCTCCAATCCGCACGGCAACGACGACGAAGGCTGGAATCGCGGCCGCTACGGCGCCTATCACCTGCCAGAGACCTGGCAACGCTATCTGCGCGACGCAGGATTCGACGAGCTCGACCTTTATTACCGTCCCACCGGTTTGCCGCGCGAACAGCAACCGTGGCTCGCGAGCGTGTGGCGCAAGCGCTAAGGCAACGCCAGGAAAACCCGTTGGGGAACCGCCTGCGCATCGGCATCGCCAGCGCGCGGTCGAGCAGCGGATCGCCGCCCGCGACATAGTCGGCAAAGGAACAGGCGACCGGCGCGTCCAGCGCGGCGCCGGCGCAGGTTGCGAGCCGGCGCGCGCCTGCGCCGGTCACGGCTTGACGAATTTCAGCGCGAACTTGTCGGTTGGAATCTTCGAGTCGCCCGAAGATTGATCGCGCGCATCGGCGGGATTGCGCAAGAAATTGCCTTCGCGTTCCAGCACGAACCCGGCCTGCCGCACTTCGGCAAGCACGACCGCTTCGTCGATGCGATGCAGCGTCTTGCCGTCGGCGATGCCGGTGCCGGTTCGCGCGGAATGATCAATGACAATGTAATGGCCGCCCGGCTTGAGCGCATCGAAAATGCGCCGGTTCATCTTGTTGCGGTCGACGCTCATGTAGCTGATGTCGTGGTAGTTCTGCACCAGCGTCACGAGATCGAGCTTGGGTGTATCGTCGGTGACAAGCTGCTCGAAGGGCTGCGTCGTGATCACCAGGTTCGCCTGCGGATGATCCTCGAGCCGCTTGGTCAGCGTCGCACCTGGCCGCTGCGTCTGGGCGTAGACGATTCCGCCGGGTCCGACTGCAACCGCCAGCAATTGCGACGTGTAGCCGCCGCCGGACGACACGTCGAGCACTCGCATTCCCGGCGCGACGCCGGTGAACGCCAGGAAATCGGTCGGATGTCGTTCCGCGTCGGTCTTGTGGTCCTGGTCGGTGCGCAGGGGACTTGCGACCACCGCCGCATAGCGCTGCGCGTCGTCGGCGGCCGTTCGGTTGTACATGCTCATGCACGCCGACAATGCCGGCAGCAGCACCAGGACACCCCAGCGGCGCGCTGATCGAGCAGAGCGGGCAGACCGGGAGGACGACGTCGTGAATCGTGCGGATTCCATGTTTTTTCCTTGGCGAGCAGTCGATGGCCATCGCAGCGACGCGACGGCAATCGCGCATCGTACTGTAACCATTGGCAAGCGGGACCTTGCTCAACGGCATTGCGGTCTTATAGTGACCCCATGTCGGACAGTCCCTTCAAGCGAAAGATCCTGCGCACCGCGCCGTGGTTGCTGGTCGCACTGCTGTTCGGCGGCCCGATGCTCGCGCTCGGACTGGGTGAAGCATCGCTCAGCCGGGACTGGCGCTCGGCATCGCAGGAGTCGGTGGGGCTCGCGCCCGATCCGGCGACGCACCCCGAGCCCATCGTCCAGGCCTACGCGGCGCGCACCGTCGGCTGGCGCGGGGCGTTTGCCGTCCACACCTGGCTCGCGGTCAAGCCGCAGGACGGCGACACCTACACGCGCTACGAAGTGATCGGTTGGCGGCTTTTCCGCGGCGGATCGGCGATGTCGGTGTCGGACGCGCGTGCCGCCGACGGTGAATGGTTCGGCGCCCGGCCGCAATTGCTGCGCGACCTGCGTGGACCGCAGGCCGCGTCGGTGATCGCCAAGTTGCCTGCCGCGATCAAGGCGTACCCGTACGGCGGCGAGTACCGCGCGTGGCCGGGGCCCAACAGCAATACTTTCATAGCGTTCATGGCGCGGGAAATTCCCGAGCTGCGATTGACGATGCCGTCCAATGCGATCGGCAAGGATTACGTGCCGATCGACGAGATCGTCGGCTGGTCGCCGAGCCACACCGGCGTGCAGGTATCGCTGTACGGGCTCGCAGGCATGATCGTTGGCTGGGACGAGGGCGTCGAGCTCAACGTTCTGGGCCTCGTCACCGGGCTCGACGTGCAGCATCCGGCGATCAAGCTGCCCGGAGTGGGCCGCATGGGAGTCGCTGCAGGCGCAGGTTGACGGTATTTCCCGCGCCATGACAGAATGCGCGCCCCGGCGTGCCCGCCACGCCTTGCAGATATACGGGAGGTGCCTCGCATGAACCATCCTGCCATTTCATTCCCGCCGGCCGCCGCCTGACTCCTGGCCCCGCTGTAGCTCGCCTGTCCTGCCGCCTGATGCGGCAGCGGCCACGCGACGCACTCACCTAGTTTCGCGGTTGTTTTTCCAGCATTCGCGCCATTTTCAGGCGCGCGAGCCGGCGTTTCCACTCATCGGTCGCTCCGCGCATTGGCGCAATGGAGCGCTTGGATGCTCGACCCTCTCGGGCGGGCATCGCGTGAAACGAGGGCACGAACCATCATGCTTGAATTCGATTTCGAATTGCTGTCGACATTGGGATTGAACGCTGCGCTCGCGAGCCGCGCCGCCGCCGCGGCTGCCGCTGACGACACCGCCAAGCGGCTGCTCCGCATCACCGAAGTGCACCGCGAAACCCTGCGATTGCACGACGGGCAGAACGAGCTCCACGCGCGCACGTTGCCGGCGCTGATCCGCGCGCTGGCGGCCGACGACACTGCGCTGGCCGTCGGTGACTGGGTGCTGGCCGGCGAAGACGCGCAAGGGGCGCTGTGGGCGAGGCAGCGCATTGCCCCTTCGTCGCACATCGCCCGGCGCGACGGCGACGGCCGTCGCCATGCGGTGGTGAGCAACGTCGATACCGCATTGCTGGTCATGGGGCTCGACGACGATTTCAACCCGCGCCGCCTCGAGCGGTTCCTGGCGCTGGTGCACGCGAGCGCGGTGCTGCCGGTGGTGGTGCTGACCAAGGCCGACATCGCGGCGCGCGAGCCCGCGTTGCGCGAATCGCGCGTCGCTGCGCTGCGTGAGCGCATCGCCGCGCACATCGACCTGCTCTGTGTCGATGCAACCGATGCCGCAAGCGCCGCACTGTTCGCGGCGTATGCGGGCCGGGGACAGACGCTGGTGCTGCTCGGCTCGTCCGGCGCGGGCAAATCCACGCTGACCAACACGCTGCTGGGCGGGACGGTACAGGACACGGGTGCGGTGCGCGCTCACGACAGCCGCGGTAAGCACACGACGACGTCGCGCTCGCTGCACCGGCTCGCGAGCGGCGCCTGTGTGATCGATACGCCGGGCTTGCGCACGTTGCGTCCGGACGGCGGCGAGGCCAGCGTAGCCGCGAGCTTCGACGATGTCGAACGGCTGGCCGCGCTGTGTCGCTTCCGCGATTGCGGGCACATCGCAGAACCGGGATGCGCGGTGCGCGAAGGCGTGGATGCCGATCGCCTGCGCAACTATCACAAGCTATTGCGTGAAGCGCGCCGCGACACGATGAGCGCGCTCGACCGGCAGAAGCAGCTCGCGCAGTGGAAGTCGCGCGGACGCGAAGCCCGCGAGCGAATCCGATCGAAGCGCGGCGAGGCCTGAAAGCCAGCGGCCAGCGCCGTCCGCAAGTCGGCTATCATGGGTCGTGCGGGCGTTGCAGCAGGCGCTGGCGCCGGACGAGCGATGCATGGAAGACACACGGACACGCGGCGAATGGATGGACGTCAACACGGCTTTACGCTGATCGAGATCATGATCGCGGTGGCGATCGTCGCGCTGCTGGCGGCGATGGCCATTCCGGGTCTGACCAACAGCATCGTGCGCAAGCAGGTGGCCGAGGCGGTGCCGCTTGCCGATCTCGCGAAGCAGGCGGTCGCGCAGACGTGGGCCACCGTGCAGGCGCTGCCCACCGACAATGCGGGCGCAGGCTTGCCGCCACCCGACAAGATCGTCAACAACTACGTGAGCTCGGTGGCGTTGCAGGGCGGTGCCATCCAGATCACGTTCGGCAACAGCGCCAGCAGCATGATCGCCGGCAAGATCCTGACGCTGCGCCCGGCGATCGTCGTCGACGCGCCCGTCGTGCCGGTGGCGTGGGTCTGCGCAGGCGCGCCGGTGCCCGGCGGCATGACTGTGCTTGGGGAAGATCGAACCAACCTTCCGCCCAGCGTGCTGCCGTTCAACTGCCATTGAAACGGCACGTTCCTTAATCACGATCATCGAGGCAACACGATGCAAAAGCGAACATTGGGACAGGGCCTGCAAGTTTCCGCGATCGGGCTCGGATGCATGGGCATGTCGGATTTCTACGGCGGGCGCGACGACGCCGAGGCGGTCGCGACGATTCACCGCGCGATCGAAATCGGCGTGACGTTTCTCGACACCGCCGACATGTACGGCAGCGGCCGCAACGAGGACCTGCTCGGCCGCGCGCTCCGCGGCCGTCGCGACGAGGTCCTGATCGCGACCAAGTTTGGCAACGTGCGCAATCCGGATGGCAGCTTCAAGGGCGTCAACGGCAAGCCCGAGTACGTGCGCCAGTGTTGCGAGGCGAGCCTCAAGCGTCTCGGTATCGAGGTGATCGATTTGTACTACCAGCACCGCGTCGACCCCGATACGCCGATCGAGGACACGGTGGGTGCGATGGCCGATCTGGTGCGCGAAGGCAAGATACGCTGGCTCGGCCTGTCGGAAGCGGCGCCGCAAACGATCCGCCGCGCGCATGCGGTTCACCCGATCGCCGCGTTGCAGACCGAGTATTCGCTGTGGAGCCGCGAGCCCGAGGATGAGATTCTGCCGACGGTGCGCGAACTCGGCATCGGATTCGTGCCGTACAGCCCGTTGGGCAGGGGATTTCTCACCGGCCAGATCAAGTCGCTCGACGATCTCGAGCCGGATGACTACCGGCGCAACACGCCGCGCTTCCAGGGCGACAATTTCCGCAAGAACCTGCTGCTGGTCGACGAGATCAACGCGATCGCGGCCGAGAAACGCTGCGCGCCATCTCAGCTGGCGCTGGCATGGGTGCTCGCGCAGGGCGCGGACATCGTGCCGATTCCGGGGACCAAGCGGCGCAAGTATCTTGAAGAGAACGTGGGTTCGTTGTCGGTCCGGCTCACCGACGACGACCTGGCGCGAATCGACCGCGTGATTCCGCCGGGCAAGGCGGCGGGAGATCGTTATGCGCCGCACGCGTTGCGCGCGACCGGCCGTTGAGCGCCGCGCGCGACGTGGACGACGACGACCGCAACGTGCTGGGTAGCACGCTCGCGGCGTGCTCGATGAAGCCGCGCACCGGCTTCTTTCGCGACGGCTGCTGCAATACCGGCGCGGCCGACCAGGGATTGCATCTCATCTGTGCGCAGATGACGCGTGAATTCCTGGAATTCGCGCGCCGCCAAGGCAACGACCTGATCACGCCGATGCCGCAGTTCGAATTTCCAGGGCTGGTGCCTGGCGACCGCTGGTGCGTGTGCGCCGGGACGTGGCGACAAGCCTACGAAGCCGGCATCGCGCCGCCGGTCGTGCTGGAGTCCACGCACGAGGAGGCGCTGGCGGTGATCCCTCTCGAGGCGCTACGGGCGCACGCGTTGGGCACGCACTGATCGCGCGCTCGCGCCGCACTCCCGGGGAGCATCCACTTGCCAATCGATCCCACCACCGGCGTCATCGCCCACGCCATTCAGCTCGCGATCGCGCCGGTGTTCCTGCTGACGGGCGTGGCGGGGCTATTGGGGGTGATGGCCACGCGCCTTGCGCGCGTGATCGACCGTGCGCGGGTCTTCGAATCGGCGTGGTCCACGCTCGACGCCAGGGCGCGGGCGCTGGCCGGCATCGAAATCGCCACGCTGGAAAAGCGCCGGCGCGTATGCAGCTGGTCTATCAATTTCTGCACGATCACCGCGCTGCTCGTGTGCCTGGTAATCGTGACGCTGTTCGCCGAGGAATTGTTTTCCACCAACCTCAAGTGGGTGGCTGGCGGCCTGTTCGTCGGCGCGATGCTGATGCTGATCTGCGGGCTGTCATGTTTCCTGCGCGAGGTGTATCTCGCCACCCACACGATCAGGCTCGACCCCGGGCGATTCGAATGATCCGGCTCACGCTCGACCCCGCGCGATTCGAATGATCCGGCTCACGCCCGACCCGGCGCGATTCCAATGATCGAGTAAGCGCTCGTCGTCCTACTGACGTTCC
>JBEPUI010000102.1:0-8559 GCA_041691615.1 Pseudomonadota bacterium | reverse complement strand
CTCGAGCAGGTCAACCGGCTGATCATCCAGGACATGCAGGACGGCGTGCTGGTGGTGGACTTGAACGCGGTGGTGCGCGGCCACAATGCGCAAGTGACACGGCTGCTGGGCGGCTTCGGGCGGATGCGCGGCGGCATGCGCCTCGCCGAGTTCAGTTCGGTGCTCAATGATTATTGGCGGCGATTCCAGGAAGATCCGACGGAGCTGCTTCCGCCATTCAAGGTGGAAGTGACGCAGCGACTGCTGCGCGTGCGGCTGGTTCGCATCGGCTCGGGGTTGAACGGCGGCACGCTCATCTACCTCGAGGACCTGGGCCGTGCGCAAAGCGATGCGCAGCAAATGAAGCTGGCGGCGATGGGCCGCCTGACCGCGTCGATCGCGCATGAAGTGCGCAATCCGCTGTCGGCGATCAACCAGGCGGCGCAGCTGCTCGAAGAGGATGGCTCGGTCGCGCCCGAAGGCCAGCGCCTGCTGTCGATGATCCGCAACAACGCCAAGCGCATCGATCGCATCGTCGGCGAGGTGCTGCAACTCAATCGCCGCGACCGCCAGCAGCCCGAGACCTTGTCGCTGCATGAGTTCATCCGCAGCCTCACCGACGAGGTGATGCAGGCGGAAAACATGTCGCCCCAAAGCGTTTCGATGCAGATCCCGGACGAGCTGCTGATCATCTTCGATCGCGGGCACCTGAACCAGATCTTCTGGAACCTGATTCGCAACGCCTGGCAGCATTGCCAGAAAAAGGAAGGCAGCATCCGCATCGCCGGACGCGCAGGGTACATGGGCGACGCCGTGATCTGCGAGCTGCAGGACGACGGCTCGGGCATCCCTGCCGAGCTTCGCGGCCAGATCTTCGAGCCGTTCTTCACCACGCGTCCGGGCGGCACCGGCCTGGGCCTGTACATCGCAAGAGAGCTCGCCGACGCCAACGGCGCGACGCTCGAGCTGCTGCCCAAGGGACCGGGCGCCTATTTCCGCATCACGCTGCGCCGCGCCGGAGACGCCCCGGCATGACCTATCATTGGCCGTTTCTACCGTTGCGCGCTTCCCAACAGGAGTCGACATGAATCGCCGTGTTCGCGGGCAACCCAGAATTCTCGTCGTCGACGACGAGCCCGACCTTCTCGAGCTGCTCGAGTTGACGCTGTCGCGCATGGGTCTCGACACCACGCGCGCCGAGTCCGTGTCCGAAGCGATCAAGCTGCTCGACACCGAGTCGTTCGACCTGTGCCTGTCGGACATGCGGCTGCCCGACGGCGAAGGGCTGCGCGTCGTCGAGCACATCAACCAGAAGGGCCTCGACGTGCCGGTAGCAGTGATCACCGCGTACGGGTCGGCGGAGAACGCCGTGGCGGCGCTGAAGGCCGGCGCGTTCGACTACCTCGCCAAGCCGGTCGCGCTCGAGCAACTTCGCGCGCTGGTCAAGCAGGCACTCAAGGTTCCGGACAAGGCGCAAGTGCCTGCAGCGTACCGGCTGCTTGGCGAATCGCAGGCGATGCAGCAGGCGCGCGGACTGATCGAACGCCTCGCGAAAAGCCAGGCGCCCGTGTTCATCAACGGCGAATCCGGTTCCGGAAAAGAGCTCGCGGCACGCATGATTCACCTCGGCGGCCCGCGCGCCGAGCTGCCGTTCATCGCCGTCAACTGCGGCGCGATTCCCGAGAACCTGATGGAAAGCGAGTTCTTCGGCTACAAGAAGGGCGCGTTCACCGGCGCCGAGACCGATCGCGACGGCTTCTTCCAGGCGGCCACCGGCGGCACGCTGTTCCTCGACGAAGTCGCCGACCTGCCGCTGGCGATGCAGGTCAAGCTGCTGCGTGCGATCCAGGAAAAGAAGGTTCGCAAGGTCGGCGCGACGCAGGAAGAGCCCGTCGACGTGCGACTGATCAGCGCCACCCACAAGAAACTCGGCGCGCTGGTCGAAAGCGGCGAGTTCCGCCAGGACCTCTACTACCGGCTGCACGTGATCGAGCTGATGATGCCGCCGCTGCGCGAGATGGGCGAGGACATTCCGCTGATCGCCAACGCAATTCTGTTGCGGCTCGCGCGCGGCCAGCCCGCCGCGCTCGAGCCCGACGCATCGGCGGCATTGATCGCGTATCCATTTCCCGGCAACGTGCGCGAACTGGAGAACATCCTGGAGCGCGGCTTGTCACTGGCGGCCGATCCGCAGCACATCACCGCCGAGGATCTCCACCTCACGCCGCCGCTCGAGGAGTCCGACGTGTCGATGCCGCCGGGGGAAAAATGGCCGTTGCAGGACTACCTCGATCGCGTCGAACGTTCGGCGATCAACGAGGCGCTGGAAAAGACGCGCTTCAATCGCACGGCCGCGGCGAAGCTGCTGGGCATCACGTTCAGGGCGATGCGATACCGGATGGAAAGGCTTGGGATCAAGTAGCGCCCGCATGCGGACGTCGAATGCGCAGCGGCGACTGACACTCGACGCGCAGGGTGTCGTCGCCGCGGCACGGCAGGTCGCCTCCCCCAATTGCGATGCGCGGCCGGCGGACGAATCCGTGACGCTGCTGGTCGTGCACAACATCTCGTTGCCACCCGGTGTGTTCGGCGGCGACGCCATCGTCCACCTCTTCACCAACACGCTCGATGCCGCTGCGCATCCGTACTACTCCACCATCGCAGGGATGCGCGTGTCATCACATTTCCTGATCCGCCGTGACGGCGACCTGCTGCAGTTCGTCCCCTGCGCGCGGCGCGCGTGGCATGCCGGCGAATCTGCTTGGCGAGGCCGCAAGCACTGCAACGACTTTTCGATCGGCATCGAGCTCGAAGGCACCGACACCGCCGCCTATGAGACCGCGCAGTACACGATGCTTGCACGGGTGTCGAAATTGCTGATGCGCCGCTATCCGATCGCCGACATGGCCGGCCACGAGCACATCGCGCCGGGGCGCAAGTCCGATCCCGGTCCCGCGTTCGACTGGGCGCGGGCGCGCAGGCTCATTGTCGCGCGCAACACTCAACGTGCTGGCGTCGGCATGCCGGAATCGCCGACCGGCTGAGCCGTATCGGGCAGCAGCTGGCAGCAAGGGCGAAAACGGCCGTCTGCTATACTGAACGGTTATGCAGCTCGTGGCCGATTTTTTTCCGCTGATCCTCTTTTTCGTCGCTTTCAAGTGGCAGGGGATTTTCGTCGCGACGGGCGTCGCGATTGCGGCGTCGGTCGCGCAGATCGCCTGGTTTTACTGGAAGCGCAAGCTCACCGCCGTGCATTGGCTGTCGTTCGGAATCATCGCGGTTTTCGGCGGTGCCACGTTGCTGCTGCACGACGAGACGTTCATCAAATGGAAGCCCACGATCCTGTACTGGGCATTCGCGCTGGTGCTGGCGGGCGGCAAATTGTTCTTCCGTCGCGACCTGATCGGCGCCGTCCTGCGCAATTTTGAGCTGCCCTCGCAGGCATGGACGCGCGTCACCTGGGCATGGGCCGCGTTCCTCGCGGCAATGGGCGCCCTCAATCTGTATGTCGCGTTCAACTTCCCGACCGACACCTGGGTCAACTTCAAGGTGTGGGGCGCGACCGGACTGTTTTTCGTGTTCGCGATCGCGCAGGCGCTGTTCCTCGCGCGATACATGAGCGAAGAGCGGCCGTCGCAAACCTGACATGGACGTCGCTTCCACGCTGCGGCAACGGCTCGCTCCACTGGCACCGGCTCACCTGGAACTTCACGACGACGGCGCAGACCACGTAGGCCACGTCGGCGCCGCGTCTGGCGCCGGGCACTTTTCGCTGGTTATCGTGTCCGAGCAGTTCTCGGGAAAAAGCCACCTCGACCGTCACCGGGCCATCATGGCCCGCGTCGGCGACCTGATCCCCCACCCTCTTCACGCACTGGCCATCAAGGCCTATGCGCCCGAAGAATTCATCCCGTCATGAAGCAAAGGAACCCTCGCATGAATTGCACGAAAATTGCCATCGCCGCATTGCTCGCGGTGTTCGCCATAGGCGCGTCCGCGCAGACGGCCGCTCCCAAGGCCGCGCCTGCCGCCAAGGCAGCTGCCGCTCCCGCCGCCCCCACCGGCAAGGCGCTCTACCCGCAATCGCAGTACGACCTGCTGCTGAAGGAACGCACGGCCCAGGGTGCGCCCGATTCAGCCGAACTTCGCGAGTCCGTGCGCGAGGAGCTCAATACGCGCGAGCTGCTGTTCCGCGAGGCCAAGAAAAAGGGCCTCGACAAGAACGCCGACGTCAAGACGCAAATGGACCTCGCGGCGCAAACGGTCCTGGTGCGCGCCTATGTCAACGACTGGGTGAAGAGCAATCCCATTCCCGAAGCCGACATGCGCAAGGAATACGACACGATCAAGACCCAGATCGGCGACAAGGAATACAAGATCGCGCACGTGCTCGTCGAGAAGGAAGACGAGGCGAAGGAGGTCATCTCCGATTTGCAGAAGGGCCAGAAGTTCGCCGACATCGCCAAGGCGCGCTCGAAGGACCCGGGGTCCAAGGACAAGGGCGGCGACCTCGATTGGAACGCCCCTGCCAACTTCGTCAAGCCGTTCGCCGATGCGGTGATCGCCACGCCGAAGGGCAAGTTCACGACCACTCCGATCAAGACGCAATTCGGCTGGCACGTGATCATGGTCGAGGATGTGCGCGACGCCAAGGTGCCCACGTTCGATGAAGTCAAGCCGCAGCTGACGCAGCGGATGGCACCGCAATACCTCGACAAGTACTTCAAGGAATTGCGCGCCAAGAACGGCGTCTGAGCCAGCGCTTCAGGCAAACTGACCCGAAAGAACGCCGCCGCGACGCGGCGTTTTTTTTGGGCGACCGCGCGACGCGCGCGCAATTTGTCAAACACGGGTGCGAGACGCTGCGCTTCGATGGTATCGTCGCGCAACAGCCCGAAAGAGGCGCACGGAGGGAATCGTCATGGCGTGGATGAAAGACCCGAAGGAGTTCTGGTCGGGCGTGCTGTTCATGGTGTTCGGCGCGTTCGCCCTGCTGGTCAGCAACGGCTACGCGATGGGCACGGCCGCGCGCATGGGCCCCGGATATTTTCCGCGCGCGCTCGGCGCGCTGCTGGTGATCCTGGGCGCGCTGGTTTCGCTGCGCGGGCTGCGAGTCGAAGGCGAATCCGTTCCCAAGTTCTTCCTGCGTCCCCTGATCTTCGTGCTGGGCACGGTGGTCGTGTTCGGCATCGTCATCCCGTACACCGGCGTGATCCTCGGCACGCTGCTGCTAATCTTCGTCAGCAGCATCGCGAGCCACGAATTCCGCTGGAGGTCGGCGCTGGTGAGCGGGATCGTGCTCGCCGTCGCCGCGGTGCTGATCTTCATCGTGGGATTGAAGCTGCAACTCCCCATCTGGCCGTGGCCCTGGAACCAATAGGACGCGACGATGGATATCCTGAGCCACCTCGCCATGGGCTTCGGCGTCGCGATGACGCCGATCAACCTGGTCTACGCACTGCTCGGCGTGCTGCTCGGCACGCTGATCGGCGTGCTGCCCGGGATCGGGCCGGTGGCGACGATCGCGATGCTGCTGCCGACCACGTACGCGCTGCAGCCGGTGTCCGCGCTGATCATGCTGGCCGGCATCTACTACGGCGCGCAATACGGAGGCTCGACGACAGCGATCCTGGTGAACATGCCCGGCGAGACCTCGTCGGTAGTGACCTGCCTCGACGGCTACCAGATGGCGCGTCGCGGCCAGGCCGGCGCGGCACTCGCGGTGGCGGCGATGGGGTCGTTTTTTGCCGGCTGCGTCGCCACGGTGTTCATCGCGGCGTTTTCGCCACCGCTGTCCGAATTCGCGCTCAAGTTCGGCCCCGCCGAATATTTCTCGCTGATGTGCCTGGGTCTCATCGGCGCGGTGATCCTGGCGAGCGGATCGATCATCAAGGCGATCGCGATGATCGTGCTCGGGCTGCTGATGGGGATCGTCGGCACCGACGTCAATTCGGGCGCGCAGCGATTCGTGTTCGACATTCCCGAGCTGGTGGACGGGATCGGCGTGGTGTCCGTGGCGATGGGCCTGTTCGGCTTCGCGGAAATCGTCTCCAACCTCGAGTCGAAGGAAAAGCGCGAAGTGGTGTCGTCTAAGGTCAAGGGATTGTGGCTCACGATGGCGCAATTCCGCGCTGCGGCGCCGGCGGTGCTGCGCGGCACTGCGCTGGGCTCGGTGCTCGGCCTGCTGCCCGGCGGCGGCGCGATGTTGTCGTCGTTCGCGTCGTACACGATGGAAAAGAAGCTGGCCAAGGATCCGTCGCAGTTTGGCAAGGGCGCAATCCAGGGTGTCGCGGGTCCCGAGTCGGCCAACAATGCCGGCGCGCAGACGTCGTTCATCCCTCTGCTGACGCTCGGCATTCCCGAAAACGCCGTGATGGCGATGATGGTCGGCGCGATGACGATCCACAACATCCAGCCCGGCCCGCAGGTGATCACCAGCAACCCGGAATTGTTCTGGGGACTGATCGCGTCGATGTGGATCGGCAATGCGATGCTGGTGGTGCTGAACCTGCCGATGATCGGCCTGTGGATCCGCCTGCTGACCGTGCCGTATCGCCTGCTCTACCCGGCGATCCTGCTGTTCTGCGCGATCGGCGTGTACAGTGTCAATAACACGTCGATGGACATCACGCTGACCGCGGTGTTCGGCTTGCTGGGCGTGGTGTTCGTGAAGCTCTCCTGCGAGCCGGCGCCACTGCTGCTGGGCTTCGTGCTTGGGCCGATGATGGAAGAGAATTTGCGCCGCGCGCTGCTGCTTTCCCGCGGCGACGGGTGGGTGTTCTTCCATCGGCCGCTGTCGGCCGGCATGCTCACGGTTGCCATTGTCCTGCTCGTCATCACGTTGCTGCCCAACATCCGCAAGAAGCGCGAGGAAGCATTCCACGAAGAGACCGCATGAACGCTGCCATTCCACCTCCGCTCGCTTCGTTCAATCCCGGGCTTCCGTACGCGTCGCGACGCCAGCCGCTGCTCGCTGCCAATGCGGTTGCGACGTCGCAGCCGTTGGCCGCGCAGGCCGGCGTGTCGATGATGTCCAATGGCGGCAATGCAGTGGATGCCGCGATCGCTGCCGCCATCGTACTGACCGTCGTCGAGCCCTGTTCCAATGGCGCGGGCTCCGATCTGTTCGCCATCGTCTGGGACGGCAGCGAGCTGGTTGGCCTGAATGCTTCCGGCCGTGCGCCGGCCGCCTGGTCGCCGCAGCGCTACAAGGGCCGCGATGTGGTCGGGCCACGTGGGTGGAGCGCGGTGACGATTCCCGGCGCCGTATCGGGCTGGGTCGCATTGTCGCGGCGATTCGGCAAGCTGCCGTTCGCCGACCTGTTCGAGCCGGCGATCCGCTATGCGCGCGACGGCTTCCTGGTGTCGCCCACGGTCGCCGGCTATTGGCAGCGCGCGGTGGCGCTGATGCCCCATGACCTGGGCTGGGACGAGCACTTCATGCCGCACGGCCGCGCGCCATTCGCCGGCGAACGCTTCGCCAATCCATCGCTTGCGTCGTCGCTGGAGAAGATCGCCGCGACCGACGGCGACGCGTTCTATCGCGGCGAGCTCGCGCAGGCGATCGTGCGCCACGCGCATGCACATGGCGAGGTGCACACGTTGGCCGATTTCGCGCAGCACACCGCCGATTGGGTCGCCCCGCTCGCGCAGGATTATCGCGGCGCGACCGTGCACGAGATCCCGCCCAATGGCCAGGGCGTCGCGGCGCTGATCGCGCTGGGCATCCTCGGGCATTTCGACGTCGCCGGACACCGGCCCGACTCGGTGGCCAGCCAGCATTTGCAGATCGAGGCGATGAAGCTCGGCTTCGCCGACGCCTATCGCTACGTCGCCGATCCGCGCACGATGGAATTCGCGCCGCAGCAGCTGCTCGATCCCGCATACCTGGCATCGCGCGCGCGCCTCATCGATTTGTCGCGTGCGCAGGACTTCGGACCCGGCGCTCCGCCGAAGGGCGGCACGGTCTACATGTGTGCCGGCGACGCGAACGGCATGATGGCGTCCCTGATCCAGTCGAACTACATGGGATTCGGCTCGGGTGTCGTGGTGCCGGGAACGGGATTGAGCCTGCAGAATCGCGGCGCGGGCTTCACGCTCACGCCCGGCCATCCCAACGAAGTGGGCGGCGGCAAGCGCCCGTTCCACACGATCATCCCGGGATTCCTGACCCGCGACGGCGCCCCGCTGGCAGCGTTCGGCGTGATGGGCGGTCCGATCCAGCCGCCGGCGCATGTGCAGACGCTCACCCGCCTCATCGACTACGGAATGAATCCGCAGGCGATCCTCGACGCGCCGCGATGGAAGATCGATGGCGCAAGCGTCGACCTCGAGGCAGCCGCGTCGCCGTCGTTGCGCGAGGGACTAGCGGCGCTCGGCCACCGCATCGAGTCCACTGTCGACTCGTACATGGATTTCGGCGCCGGGCAGTTCATCGTCCGCACCGAAGGCGGATACGTCTGCGGCTCGGATCCGCGCCGCGACGGCCAAGCGACGGGGTTCTGACGACCCCGCGCCCGGCGAACAGAACACGTCTACTGCGCTTTGGTCACCGCGCTATCGTCACTGCGCTATCGTCAC
>JBEPUI010000101.1:0-8610 GCA_041691615.1 Pseudomonadota bacterium | reverse complement strand
GAGTCGCACAAGCCGCACGACATGGACAACCTCGCGTGGCGCCATCTCAACTGGAAGACCATCCAGTACGCTGACGTGGCCGGCAAAGGCGCGCACCAGATTGCGTTCGAACAGGTGCCGGTCGAGCGTGCGGGCGAGTATTCCGGCGAGGACGCCGACGTCACGCTGCGGCTGCACCGTCATTTCGACCCGGCGATCAGCGCCGATGCGAAGCTCGCGCACATCTACGGCAATCTCGAGATGCCGGTGCGCGACGTGCTGTTCCGGATGGAGCGCCAGGGCGTGCTGATCGACGCGGGCAAGCTCGCCGTGCAGGGACGCGACCTGAGCGAGCGCGCCTCCGCGCTCGAACAGCAGGCGTTCGAGCTCGCGGGCCAGCCGTTCAACCTGTCGTCGCCGAAGCAGCTCGGCGAGATCCTGTTCGGCCGGATGCAGCTGCCGGTGAAGAAGAAGACCTCGACCGGCCAGCCGTCGACCGACGAGGAAGTGCTGCAGGAGCTCGCCGCCGACTACCCGCTGCCAAAGCTGCTGCTCGAGCATCGCAGCCTCACCAAGCTCAAGTCGACATATACCGACAAGCTCGCGCAGATGATCAATGCGCAGACCGGGCGGGTGCACACGACGTTCGCGCAGGCGACCGCCGTGACCGGACGCCTCGCGTCGGCCGATCCCAACCTGCAGAACATCCCCGTGCGCACCGTCGACGGGCGGCGCATTCGCGAAGCGTTCATCGCGCCGCCGGGCCACGTGATCGTCTCCGCCGACTATTCGCAGATCGAGCTGCGCATCATGGCGCACCTGTCGCGAGACGCGGCGCTGGTCGCCGCATTCCACGCGGGACAGGACATCCATCGCGCGACCGCCGCCGAGATCTTCGGCGTCAAGCCCGAGCACGTCGCCGCCGAGCAGCGGCGCTACATCAAGGCGGTGAACTTCGGCCTGATCTACGGCATGGGCGCGTTCGGGCTCGCGCAGCAGTTGAACATCGAGCGCGGCGCCGCGCAACAATTCATCGAGCGGTATTTCCAGCGCTATCCGGGCGTGGCCGACTACATGGCGCGCACCCGCGACGAGGCGCGCAACCAGGGCTATGTCGAGACGGTGTTTGGACGGCGCCTGTGGCTGCCGGACATCAAGGCGGCGGGCGGTCCGCGGCGCGCGGGCGCGGAGCGCGCCGCGATCAATGCGCCGATGCAAGGAACGGCCGCCGACCTCGTGAAGCTCGCGATGATCGAGGTCGACCGCTGGATCACGCAGCAGAAGCTCGCGTCACGTCTGGTGCTGCAAGTGCACGACGAACTGGTGCTGGAAGTGCCGGACGCGGAACTCGACCTCGTGAAAGCCGAGCTGGCGACGCGCATGGAGAATGTCGCCAGGCTCGACGTGCCGCTGGTGGTCGACGTTGGCTCGGGCAAGAACTGGGAACAGGCGCACTAGGGCTTTGCGGCCGGCGGGTTTTCGCCGAACACGTCGCGCCAGGTCGCGTACCACCCGCAGGCCATCATCGGTCCCAGCACGAACAGCCCGAGCCCCAGCGTCAGCAATGCGAGCAGCGAATAGCCGAGGCCGATCAGGTCGAAGACCACGATCGCGCCGATGTTCGTGAGGTTGGTGCGAAACGACAGCACCATCGCGCGCCAGGGCTGCATGCCATTGACGACGATCAGCCCGGGGGCGAACCAGAACGCCATGCTGGTGAGGAAAAACCCGATCAGCAGGATGGGCGTGGCGACCAGCAGCGCGACGACGATCGAGAACAGGTCCAGCGACGCGACGTCGGGCGAGTCGGACGACAGCAGCGACATGACCACATCGGTGCCGAGGACGCCGACCGCCGCCAGCAGCGCACAGGCGAGCACCGCAAGCGTCAGCCCGAAATTGATGAGCCCGAGCATCAGCAGCGGCTTCAGCAATCCACCCTTGAAGCCCGCGAACAGTCGCTCGAAGGTGAGCGGCGCGCCACGATCCTGGTCGCGTGCGCAGATCAGCAAGCCGGCTGTCAGGATCGGTCCGACGAATTGCGACGCGAAGTAGCCGATCGTGTGCGCGAGCTGCAGCGCGGCCGGGATCAACAGCCAGGTGACGACGATCGCGATCCACGTGCCCGGCGACGCGGCGAACAGCCGCCACCCTTCGCGCCACCAGTCGGCGCCCCGTCCGGGCTCGACGCGCTTCGCCGAGGGCTCGTTCGCGGAAGCGGTTGCGGTGTCCGTCATCGTGTAGTTGCGTTATGCGAAACTCGGCCGGTAGTCCCACAGAGTGCGCCAAGGCGGCCGCATGATTGCAATCGCCGGGCGCCGTCCCCATCCTCATTATCCGTCTTCGGGCCACGGCCGCACCATGGAATCGCTACTTGCAGGGCTTGCGCGCTACGGCGAAGGCTTTGTCGGCGTCAACGTCCTGCTCAACCAGCTGGGCCTGCCGCTGCCGGCGCTGCCCACGCTGATCGTCGCGGGCGCGCTGATCGCCACCGGCAAGCTCGCGGGCGGCGTCGTGTTCGCGGCCGCCGTCGTGGCCTCGGTGGTCGCCGATTGCGTCTGGTTCTGGGCGGGCCGTCGCTACGGCTACCAAGTCCTGCGGTTCCTGTGCAAGGTCTCGCTGTCGCCCGACACCTGCGTGCGCGAGACCGAGGGCGTATTCGAGCGCTGGGGCTTCTATTCGCTGGTGGTGTCGAAGTTCATTCCCGGATTTGCAACGGTGGGACCACCGATCGCGGGTGCTCTCAAAATGCCGGTGTGGCGCTTCATCGGCGCGGCGACGATGAGTGCTGCGTTGTGGGCTGGTGCGGCGCTGCTGGTCGGCTGGCTGTTCGCGCCGGCGGTCGATCACATCCTCGTCTGGATCACCGTCAACGCCGTCGTGGCGACCTTGTCCGTCGCCGCCGCGCTGGCGGCGTACATCGGGTGGAAGGCGTGGCAGCGCTGGGCGCTCGCCCGGTTCGTGCATTCGTCGCGGATCACCGTCGACGAGCTGCGCGAGCGCCTTGCAGGCGAGCCGCTGCCGATGATCGTCGACATCGGTTCCGCGCTTGCACACCGATCGCGCCCGCATATCACCGGGGCGCACCTGATGGACCTCGATCGCATCGCGCGCGAAGTGAAGCTCTTTCCTGCCGACCGCGAAATCGTCTTCTACTGCGCCTGCCCGAACGAGGAATCGTCGAAGCGTGCAGCGCAGATCCTGATGACCAAGGGCTTTACCCGGGTGCGGCCGTTGATCGGCGGCATCGACGCATGGATCGCGGCGGGCGGCGACACCGAGCACGGGGCGCCGGTGGTGGTCGCGCGCGATGCCGCGGCAACCGACGCTGCACGGCAGTCGGAGAACGCAACTGAGGACACAACTGCGGACACAACGTCCGACACAACGGCGGACGAAAACTAGCGGCGGCGCAACGCCGTCAATGCGTGCGCGCGGGCTTGGCCAACGCCATGCCATCGGTGGCGACGACCGCGCCGCCCGATTGCTTCATCGACGCCAACGGGCGCTGCCCTGCGACGCGCACGAACCACGTCTCGTTGTGCGTTTCGCGCGTGGCCGTGAAGCCATGTTCGGCGAGCAGGTGCGAGATCGCGGTGGCATGGCGTGCGGCGCGGCGCACGCGCATGTACTTAGTCTCGCGGCCGGTCGGCGTCGCGAACAGCGCGTCCAGCATCGCCCGTCCGTGTCCCTTGCCGCGCAGCGATGCCTCGAGGCCGGCGAGCCACAGTTCGTATCCCTTGCCGAGGGCGCGGAAAATGCCGAATCCCACCGGCGATGCGCCCGAGTCATCGTCCGGCCAATAAACGTAGCCGGGGACCGACACCGTGCGCAGCACCCCGGTGCCGGCGTCGGCGACGACGAAATAGCCGGTCTTCAGCGCTTGCCGCAGCTCGGTGAAGAAACGTTCGGAAGCGGGCGAATCCCAGGCGAGCTCGGGGTCGAACGAGCCGTCGCGCGCCGCGTCGCGGATCAGCGATCGAAGCAGTGCCAAGTGACCGATGTGCGCCGGGCGGAGCATTGCGTCTTCCCTTTCGAAGGGCGCTGCCGATGTTGATGCGTGCAACAAGCTAACGCGCGCCCAGCCCCATCGGGGTTGCGATCCTACGGGTTGCGGTTTGCGGCAGACGGACGGCGGCGCGCGCTTCCACGAACCGGCGGCGGGCGTTACAGTTCGTTGCAATCGGCGCCGCGATTCATGGCATCTTCGGCCTCTCGCACCGAAACCATCGGTCGCGCATTGGACTCTAGATAGTGCGACGAACCGGACCCGCCAACAACAACTCACTCCCCATGCCCGAACCGTCCACAGCGCCGCCCGCAGCACCGCGTGCGCCCGCCGCGGCACTGCCACCGCGCACCCGACGCCGGCGCGTGCTGGCGGTGGTGATCGCCCTGGTGATCGTCGCCGCACTCGTTGCCGGCGCGTATGCGATCTGGCATGCGCGCGCACCCGCGGCCGGCACACCGGCGCCAGGCGCCGGGCGGCGCGGGTTCGATCCCAACGCCAAGCCGGCGCCGGTGGCGGTCGCCACCGCCATGTCGTCCGATTTCAACATCTACCTGACGGCGCTCGGCACCGTCACGCCGCGCGCGACGGTGACCGTGCGCTCGCGCGTCGACGGCCAGTTGTTGCGCGTGCAGTTCACCGAAGGCGAAACCGTCAAGGCCGGGCAATTGCTGGCGCAGATCGATCCGCGCTCGTTCGAGGTGCTGGTCGCGCAGGCCAACGGCCAGCTCGCGAAGGACCGCGCACTGCTCGCCAACGCCAATGTCGACCTTGACCGCTACAAGACGCTGCTGGCGCAGGACTCGATCGCGCGGCAGCAGGTCGACACTCAGGCGTCGCTGGTGCGCCAATACGAAGCGTCGATCGCCACCGACCAGGGCCAGGTCGATGCGGCCAAGCTGCAGCTTTCATACACGCGCATCACCGCGCCGGTCACCGGGCGGCTGGGCCTGCGACAGGTCGACGTCGGCAACATGGTGCACGCCTCGGACGCCAACGGCATCGTGCTGATCACCACGGTACAGCCGATCGACGTCGTGTTCTCGCTGCCGGAAACCAATCTGCCGCAGGTGTTGCAGCAGTTGCGCGCGGGCAAGGTGCTTGCAGTCGAGGCACTGGCGCGCGACCAGACGCAAAAGCTCGCCGACGGCAAGGTCCTGAGCGTCGACAACCAGATCGATACGACGACCGGCACGGTGAAGCTCAAGGCCGGGTTCGCCAACGACGACTCGTCGCTGTTTCCCAACCAGTTCGTCAACGTGCGCATGCTGGTGCGCACGCTGCAGGGCGCCGTGGTGGTGCCGTCGGCGGCCATCCAGCGCGGCACGCAAGGTGCATTCGTCTATGCGGTGGGCGCCGACAGCGTGGTGAGCGTCCGGCTGGTGACGGTCGGCCCGGTGAACGGCGAGACGACGGTGATCGCCAAGGGTGTCGCGCCAGGCGACGTGGTGGTGGTCGACGGCACCGACCGCCTGCGCGAAGGCCAGAAAGTCGAGACCGTGTCGCGCGATACCACCGTGGTGCCCACCGGTGCGCCGCGCGCCGTCAAGGGAGGCAACGGCAAGGGCGGCAAGGGCAACGAAGGCGGCCGTGCGGCGCCGTCCGCTGGCTCCCCGACGACCGCGCCTGGAACGCCGCCCGCCGGCGCGTCGTCGGTCGTCGCGCCGATGAACCCGACGCCCGGAGCGTCATCGGCGACCGCCGGCGGGCCGGCAACGACCGTGGCGCCGGTGACGCCGCAGCGCTAGCAACGATCGTGAATCCGTCACGCCTCTTCATCCTGCGGCCCGTGGCGACGTCGCTGCTGATGCTCGCCATTTTCCTCGCGGGCATCGTCGCGTACCGGCTGCTGCCGATTTCGGCGCTGCCCGAAGTCGACTATCCGACGATCCAGGTCGTGACGCTGTACCCGGGCGCGAGTCCCGACGTGACCACGTCGTCGGTGACGGCGCCGCTCGAGCGGCAGTTCGGGCAGATGCCGGGATTGAACCAGATGTCGTCGTCGAGCTCGGGCGGCGCGTCGGTGATCACGCTGCAATTCAGCCTCGACATATCACTCGACACCGCCGAGCAGGAAGTGCAGGCGGCGATCAACGCGGCGAGCAACCTGCTTCCGAGCGATCTGCCGCAGCCGCCGATCTACAGCAAGGTCAATCCTGCCGACGCGCCGATCCTCACGCTCGGCATCACGTCCAAGACGCTGACGCTGCCCAAGCTCGAGGACCTGGTCGACACGCGCATCGCGCAGAAAATCTCGCAATTGCCCGGCGTGGGGCTCGTCAGCATCGGCGGCGGCCAGCGCCCGGCGGTGCGCGTGCAGGCCAATCCGCGCTCGCTCGCCGCCTACGGGCTGTCGATGGATGACTTGCGCTCGGCGATCGCCGCGGCCAACGTCAACCAGGCGAAGGGCAGCTTCGACGGACCGACGCGCGCGTCGACGATCGACGCCAATGACCAGCTCAAGTCAGCCGACGAATACCGCAACCTGATCATCGCCTACAAGAACAACGCGCCGGTGCGCGTCGCCGATGTGGCGAACGTCGTCGACGGCGCCGAGAATTCGTGGCTCAACGCGTGGGCGAACGACGTGCCGGCGGTGATCCTCAACATCCAGCGCCAGCCTGGCGCCAACGTGATCGACGTGGCAGACCGCATCAAGGCGCTGCTGCCTTCGCTGCGAGCGGCGCTGCCCGCCGATGTCGACGTGCAGCAGCTCACCGACCGCACGACGACGATCCGCGCGTCGGTGCACGACGTGCAGATCGAGCTGTTCATCGCCGTCGCGCTGGTGGTGATGGTGATCTTCCTGTTCCTGCGCAGCGTGTCGGCGACGATCATCCCGAGCGTCGCCGTGCCGCTGTCGCTGGTCGGCACGTTCGGCGTCATGTACCTCGCCGGATTCTCGATCAACAACCTGACGCTGATGGCGCTGACGATCGCCACGGGCTTCGTCGTCGACGACGCGATCGTGATGATCGAGAACATCGCGCGCTACATCGAGGACGGCGAGGAGCCGCTCGCCGCTGCACTGAAGGGTAGCCAGCAGATCGGTTTCACGATCATCTCGCTGACGATCTCGCTGATCGCCGTGCTGATCCCGCTGCTGTTCATGGGTGACGTCGTCGGACGGCTGTTCCGCGAGTTCGCGATCACGCTCGCCGTGGCGATCCTGATTTCGGCGCTGGTGTCGCTGACGCTGACGCCGATGATGGCGGCGAAATTGCTGCGGCATACGCCGCCCGAGCAGCAAACCCGCTTCTTCATCGCGTCCGGGCGAGTGTTCGACCGCGTGATCGCGCGCTACGGGAAAATGCTGAACTGGGTGCTGGACCGGCAGGTGGCGACGCTGGTGGTGGCGGTCGCCACGCTGCTGTTGACGGCATTGCTGTATCTCGTCGTGCCCAAAGGTTTCTTCCCGCTGCAGGACACCGGCGTCATCCAGGCGATCACCGAAGCGCCGCAATCGATCTCGTTTTCGGCGATGGCCGAGCGCCAGCAGGCGCTCGCCAAGGTGCTGCTCGCCGATCCGGCGGTGCAGAGCCTGTCGTCGTTCATCGGCGTCGACGGCCAGAACGCGACGCTCAACAGCGGGCGGATGCTGATCAACCTGAAGCCCAAGGGCGAGCGCGATTCCGACATCGGCGTGCTGATCCGCCGGCTGACGCAGCGCGCGCACGACGTCAACGGCATCGACCTGTACCTGCAACCGGTGCAGGACCTGACGATCGAAGACCGCATCAGCCGCACGCAATACCAGTTCACGATGGAGACCGCCGACCCCGACGCGCTCGCGACGTGGACGCCACGCGTGGTCGAGAAGCTCGCGGGCTCGGCGCTGTTCGCCGATGTCGCGAGCGACGTGCAGGACAAGGGGCTGCAGGCCTATGTCGTGATCGACCGCGACGCGGCGGGCAGGCTCGGCATCACGCCGGCGGCGATCGACAACGCGCTGTACAACGCGTTCGGCCAGCGCCTCATCTCGACGATCTTCACGCAGGCCAGCCAGTACCGGGTCGTGCTGGAGCTGGCGCCCGGCATGCAGCACGGCCCGACGACGCTGGACGACATCTATGTGCCCGCGCAAGGTGTCTCGCAGGCGTCGCAGTCGTCCGCGGCCGGCGCCTCGGCCAGCACGGCGACGACGACGCAAGGCACGCTGCAGGTGCCGCTGTCGTCGGTGGCGCGCGTGGAGGAGCGCACGTCGCCGCTGGTCATCAATCACCTGGGGCAGTTCCCGGCGTCGACCGTATCCTTCAATCTCGCCGCCGGTGCATCGCTGGGCGACGCGGTGAAGGCGGTGCGCGACGCCGAAGTAGCCATTGGCGTGCCTTTGTCGATCACCACCAGTTTCCAGGGCGCGGCGCTTGCGTTCCAGGCGTCGCTCGACAACACGCTGTGGCTGATCCTGGCCGCGATCGTCACGATGTACATCGTGCTGGGCGTGCTGTACGAAAGCTACATCCATCCGGTGACGATCCTGTCGACGCTGCCTTCGGCGGGCGTGGGCGCGCTGCTGGCGTTGATCGTCAGCCGCAACGAACTGGGCGTGATCGCGATCATCGGCATCATCCTGCTGATCGGCATCGTCAAGAAGAACGCGATCATGATGATCGACTTCGCGC
>JBEPUI010000100.1:0-8772 GCA_041691615.1 Pseudomonadota bacterium | reverse complement strand
ATCGTCATCGCCATCGCGAAAACCAGCACGACCGAGGCACCGACGCGCCGGCGTGCGCCGCGGATCAGCAGATACTTCATCGCATCACAACGCCTTTTCGATGTCGGGCGCGATCGACTCGGGCGTATCGTTGGGCGCGTAGCGCTTGATGACGGCGCCCTTGCGATCGACCAGGAACTTGGTGAAGTTCCACTTGATCGCTTCGCTGCCGAGGATGCCCGGCCTTTCCGACTTGAGGAACTTGTAGAGAGGCGCCGCGCCTTCGCCGTTGACATCGACCTTGGCGAACATCGGGAACGTCACGTGGTAATTGACGTCGCAGAATTGGGCGATCTCCGCTTCCGTTCCCGGCTCCTGCGCGCCGAACTGGTTGCAGGGAAATCCCAGCACGTCGAAGCCGCGCGCATGGAATTTCTGCTGCAACGCTTCCAGTCCCTTGTACTGCGGGGTGAATCCGCAGGCGCTGGCCACGTTGACGACCAATAGCACGTCGCCGTCGTACTGCTTCAACCGGATCGGCTTGCCGCCGATATCGTCGACCGTGTAGTCATGGACGCCTGGCATCGTCAACTCCTCGATTGATTGTGCGCAATCCGCATTATGCGGCGATTCAACGCCGCGGCACGAACGGGCGGTGAACGACGCGCGGCTAGCCGCGGCCATGCGTCGGGCCGAAGCCGCCGCCGCCGGGCGTCTGCACGACGAACACGTCGCCTGCGCGCATGTCGACTTCGACCGTGGCGCCGAAGTTCTCGCGCAGGCCGTCGGCGCGCTCCACCCAATTGCGCCCGAGCGCGCCGCGCAGCCCTCCCTGCGCGCCGAACGGCGCGACGCGCCGATGGTTGGCGAGCATCACCGCCGTCATCGGCTCGAGGAAGCGCACGCGGCGCTCGCCACCGTTGCCGCCGCGATTGCGCCCTTCGCCGCCGGTGCCTTCGAGGATGCGGAACGAATCGAGGCGCACCGGAAACCGCCACTCGAGCACCTCCGGGTCGGTGAGCCGCGAATTGGTCATGTGCGTCTGCACGACACTCGCCCCATCGAAGCCGGGTCCGGCGCCCGCGCCGCCGGCAATCGTCTCGTAGTACTGGTAGCGGGCATTGCCGAACGTGAAGTTGTTCATCGTGCCCTGCGAGGCCGCGAGCACGCCCAGTGCGCCGTAAAGCGCATCGGTGACGACCTGCGACGTCTCGACGTTGCCCGCCACCACCGCCGCGGGATAAGCGGGTGCGAGCATCGAACCCGGCGGAATCACGATCGTCAATGGCTTCAGGCACCCGGCGTTCATCGGGATGTCGTCGTCGACCAGCGTGCGAAACACGTACAGCACCGCCGCCTTGCACACCGCCGAAGGCGCGTTGAAGTTGCCGTCCTGCTGCACACTGGTACCGGTGAAGTCGATCGTCGCCTCGCGCTTGTCGCGGTCCACGCGGATCGCGACGACGATCACGGCGCCGTTGTCCATCGCATAGGCGTAGTGCCCATCGGACAGCACCGACAGCACGCGACGCACCGACTCCTCGGCGTTGTCCTGGACGTGGCGCATGTATGCGCGCACGACCGGCAGGCCGAATTGGGCGACCATCCTGGCAAGCTCCTGGGCGCCCTTGGCGCACGACGCCACCTGCGCGCGCAGGTCGGCGAGATTCTGCTCGACGTTGCGCGCGGGATAGCGCCCGCCCTCCAGCAGCTCGCGCATCCGCGCGTCCAGGAAGCGGCCCTCGCTCACCAGTTGCACGTTGTCGAGCAGCACGCCTTCCTCGTCGACGTGGTGCGAATTCGACGGCATCGAGCCTGGCGTGATGCCGCCGATGTCGGCGTGGTGGCCGCGCGAGGCGACGAAGAATTCCGGCGACGACGATTGGAAGAAAACAGGTGCGATCACGGTCACGTCCGGCAGATGCGTGCCGCCGTTGTACGGCGCGTTCAGCACGAACACGTCCCCCGGCCGCATCGAACCGCGGCGCCGTTCGATGATCGTCGCCACGCTCTCGCCCATCGACCCCAGGTGCACCGGCATGTGCGGCGCGTTGGCAATCAGATTGCCTTCGGCGTCGAACAGCGCGCAGGAAAAATCGAGACGCTCCTTGATGTTGACCGAGTACGACGTGTTGGCGAGCGTCACCCCCATCTGCTCGGCGATGGCCATGAACAGGTTGTTGAACACTTCGAGCAGCACGGGATCGGCGTGCGTCCCGATCGCGTGCGCGCGCACGATCTCGCTGACCCGCGACAGCACTAGGTCGTCGCGTTGCGTCAATTGCGCGCGCCAGCCGGGTTCGATCACCGTGGTCGCGTTGGACTCCCGGATGATCGCCGGCCCGGCGATCGAATCGCCCGGGCGTAAATGCTCGCGCGCGTAGACCGCGGCATCGCCAAACTGTCCGTCGCCGAACACACGGTTGTGGCGGATCGGCGCCAGCGGCGAGGCGCGTGGCGCAAAGTCGCGCGGCGCGTCGACGGCGGCCTCGGCGCGGCCCACCGCCTCCACCGCCAATGCCTCGACGATGTGCGCGCGGCCCGGCATCAGGAAACCGTATTGCTGCTGGTAGCGGCGCTCGAAGTCGGCGACGATCGCCGCCGGATCCGCGTGCAGCGCCACGTCGAGCGCGGTGTCGGTGCCCTCGTACTTGAGATGCAGCGTGCGTGCGCAATCGACGCGCGACGCGTCGATGCCCTGTTGCGCGATCTCGTCGCGCGCCGCTTTTTCGAGCGCGTCGAATGCCGGCGCCGCCGCAGCGAGCGTGGCCGCCGACAGCGGCGCTTCCAGCGCTTGCTGGCGCAGCGCGCGCACGTCGGCAAGCCCCATGCCGTACGCCGACAGCACGCCGGCCAGCGGATGAATGAACACCTGTGTCATGCCCAGCGCGTCGGCGACCGCGCAGGCATGCTGGCCACCCGCGCCGCCGAAGCAGCACAGCGTGTAGCCGGTCACGTCGTAGCCACGCTGCACCGAGATGTGCTTGATGGCATTGGCCATGTTTTCCACGGCGATGTGCAGGAAGCCCTCGGCGATCAGCTCGGGCGTCGACGGTGCGAGGCCCGCCGCTTCGAGCGCCTTCGCCATTTCCGCAAAGCGCTTTCGCACCGCGTCGGCGTCGAGCGGCTGGTCGCCGGATTCGCCAAATACGTGTGGAAACAATGCCGGATCGATCTTGCCGACCATCACGTTGCAATCGGTCACCGTCAACGGACCACCGCGGCGATACGACGCCGGCCCCGGGTTGGCGCCTGCCGACTGCGGTCCGACGCGGAAACGCGCGCCATCGAACGTGCAGATCGAGCCTCCGCCCGCGGCCACCGTGTGGATCTTCATCATCGGCGCGCGCAGGCGCACGCCGGCCACTTCGGTCTCGAAGGCGCGCTCGTACTCGCCTGCCCAATGCGTGACGTCGGTGGACGTGCCACCCATGTCGAAGCCGATGATTTTTTCGAATCCTGCGCGCCGCGACACTTCGACGGCCCCGACGATGCCGCCTGCCGGCCCGGACAGGATCGCGTCCTTGCCCTGGAATCGGTGCGCGTCGGTCAGGCCGCCTGAGCTCTGCATGAACTGCAACCGCGGGCCGCCGGTGCCGCCGCCGCCCAAGTCGCGCTCGACCTCGTCGACATAGCGCCGCAATATCGGCGACAGGTAGGCGTCGACGACGGTGGTATCGCCGCGCGATACGAACTTCATCAGCGGCGACACCTCGTGCGACACCGACACCTGGCCAAAGCCGGCGTTGCGCGCGATTCGCGCCAGCTCGGCCTCGTGCTGCGGATAGCGGTAACCGTGCATCAGCACGATCGCCACGGCGCCGATGCCGTCGGCGCGCGCTTTGCGCAATGCGGCCTCGGCCGACGCGGCGTCGAGCGGCACGATCACCTCGCCGTGCGCGCCGATGCGCTCGTCGACCTCCGCGACACGCTCGTAGAGCATTGTCGGCAACACGATATTGCGCACAAACAACTTCGGCCGGTTCTGGTACGCGATGCGCAGCGCGTCGCCGAAGCCGCGGGTGATCAGCAGCAGCGTGCGCTCGCCGCGGCGCTCGAGCAGCGCGTTGGTGGCGACCGTCGTGCCCATCTTGACGGCATCGATCGCCTTGACGGGGATCGCGTCGCCGGCGCGCAGCCCCAGCAGCTCGCGAATGCCATGCACCGCCGCATCGCGGTAACGCTCGGGATTGTCCGACAGCAGCTTGCGAGTGACCAGCGCGCCGTCCGGCCCGCGCGCCACGATGTCGGTGAACGTGCCTCCTCGATCGATCCAGAACGACCAGCCGGGGGTGTGCAAAACCATTTCGGAGTGGGAGGAGGCCAGTGGCGAATTTCCGCGCGCATCACGGGGGAAAGCGCGAGTGGCGAAGGCGCGATGCGGTGCCGAGGAGCCTATCACAGCGGGTGCACGGCGCAATGCATGCACGTGCGGCGTATTTTTGGTTAATATCGGCTGCGCGTCCGGCAACCGAGCGAGGGATTGCCGGGCGGTTCCGTCATCCAGCCCGCCACACGAGGAGTTCGCACATGAGCCGCAGGTCAAGATTCGCCGTGACGTTGAGTTGCGCCGCCGCGCTCGCGTGGGGCACCGCGCAGGCCCAGACCAAGTGGGACCTGCCGACCGCGTACCCCGCGAACAACTTCCACACCGAGAACATCCAGCAGTTCGCCAACGACGTCGACCGCGCGACTTCGGGCAAGCTCAAGATCACCGTACATGCCAATGCGTCGTTGTTCAAGGCGCCGGAAATCAAGCGCGCGGTGCAGGGTGGCCAGGCGCAAATGGGCGAGATCCTGCTCGTCAACTATGAGAACGAGGACGCGCTGTATGGACTCGATGGCGTGCCGTTCCTCGCGACGTCATACCCCGAGGCGCTGAAGCTGTACAAGGCTTCGCGCAAGGCGCTCGAAGCCAAGCTCGCGAAACAGGGAATCATGCTGTTGTACACGGTGCCGTGGCCCGCGCAGGGAATCTTCACCAACCGCACGCTGAACAGCGCGGCGGACATGAAGGGCCTGAAGTGGCGCGCGTACAGCCCTGCCACATCCAAGATCGCCGAGCTGGTCGGCGCCCAGCCAGTCACCGTGCAGGCCGCCGAAGTCTCGCAGGCGCTCGCGACCGGCGTCATCGATTCGTATATGTCGTCGGGCGCCACCGGCTACGACTCGAAGACGTACGAGACGATCAAGAAGTTCTACGACACCCAGGCGTGGCTGCCGAAGAACGCGCTGCTGATCAACCGCAAGGCGTTCGACGCGCTCGACAAGCCGACCCAGGCGGCACTGTTGAAGGCCGGTGCAGAGGCCGAAATGCGCGGCTGGAAGATCGCCGAGGAAAAGAACACGTGGTACCTCGACCAGCTGAAGGCGAAGGGCATGGAAATCGTCAAGCCGGCGCCGCAGCTCACCGCCGACCTGCGGCGCGTAGGCAACTACATGCTCGCCGAGTGGCAGAAGCGCGCCGGCGATGAAGGCAGGAAGGTGATCGACAACTATCGTTCGATGCAGTAGTTGGATCATTCGCCAGATTCATTAGCTCGATTCAATCGCGCGATGCGTCGAATGCTCGACCGGCTGTACATCGGCGCCGCCATCCTGGCGGCGTTGTTTTTGATCGGCACGCTGGTGTTCGTGCTGATCGGCATCGTCGGGCGGCTGGTCGACTGGTATGTCCCCGGCACCGACGCGTGGGCGGGGTATTGCATGGCTGCCGCCGGCTTCCTCGCGCTCGCGCACACGCTGAAACGCGGCGAGCACATCCGCGTGACCCTGGTGCTCGAGCATCTGGGCGTGCGCGCGCACCGGTGGCTCAGAACGTTTGCGATCCTCGTCGCCGCGGTGCTCGCGATCGCGTTCGCCTACTACAGCGCGCGGCTCTCATACCAGTCATGGGATTACAACGACATTTCCACCGGCAACGACGCGACGCCGTTGTGGATTCCGCAGCTGTCGATGGCGATCGGCGCGATCGTGTTCGCGATCGCGGTGGTCGACGAGCTGGTGTTGCAGTGGCTGGGCAAGCGCGTGCAGGTGGTTCCCGAAGAGGCGTTGCGCAATGAGTGACGGCGCCATCACCGCGTTGCTGATCGCCATGCTGTTCGTGATCCTGGGCAGCGGGGTGTGGATCGGCCTCGCGCTGTCGGGCGTCGCGTGGATCGGCATGGAGCTCTTTAGCGCGCGGCCTGCCGGCGACGCGATGGCGGTGACGATCTGGGGTTCCGCGTCATCTTGGACGCTGACGGCACTTCCACTGTTCGTGTGGATGGGCGAGATCCTGTTCCGCACGCGGCTGTCCGAGGACATGTTCCGAGGCTTGGCACCCTGGCTCGAAAAAGTGCCAGGCCGGCTGCTGCACACCAACATCATCGGCTGCACGATTTTCGCCGCGGTGTCGGGCAGCTCGGCCGCCACCTGCGCAACGATCGGCAAGATGACGCTGCCGGAACTCGCGCGCCGCGGCTATCCCGAGGGCATCACCATCGGCACGCTCGCCGGTGCCGGCACGCTGGGCCTGCTGATCCCGCCGTCGATCATCATGATCGTCTACGGCGTGACGGCCAACGTGTCGATCGCACATCTTTTCATCGGCGGCGTGGTTCCCGGCATCCTGCTGGCGTCGCTGTTTTCCGCGTACATCGTCGTGTGGGCGTTGCTCAATCCGGGCAAGATTCCCGCCGCAACCGAACGGACCACGTTGGCGCAAAAACTCGCGGCGTCGCGGCACCTGATACCGGTCGTGCTGCTGATCATCGCCGTGCTGGGATCGATCTATTCGGGCGTGGCCACGGCCACCGAAGCCGCCGCATTCGGCGTCGTCGGATCACTGCTGATCTCGCTCGCGCAACGCTCGCTCACGTGGGTCACCTTCCGCGACAGCGTCATGGGCGCAACGCGCCTCTACTGCATGATCGCGCTGATCCTCGCCGGCGCCGCGTTCCTCACGCTGACGATGGGCTATATCGGCCTGCCGCGACACCTGGCCGAATGGATTTCCGGCATCGGGCTATCGCCGTTCGGGCTGATTGCCGCACTGACGGTGTTCTATGTCGTGCTCGGCTGCTTTCTCGACGGCATCTCGATGGTCGTGTTGACGATGGGCGTGATCCTGCCCTCGATCGAGGCAGCGCACATCGACCTCATCTGGTTCGGCATTTTCGTCGTGCTGGTGGTCGAAATGGCACAGATCACGCCGCCGGTCGGATTCAACCTGTTCGTGCTGCAGGGAATGACGAAGCGGCAGATCACGTGGATCGCGCGGCACGCGCTACCGATGTTCCTGCTGATCATCGCGGCGGTGCTGGCTATCTGGATTTTTCCCGGACTCGTCACGGCGTTGCCGCAGGGGATGAAGCTTGGCTGACGCACGCCTGCGCGCCCCGCGCGCCCGCACGACGACGCGCATCGCGGCGCTCCCGATGGCGTATTCCGCGTGCATGCCCACGCCGTTCGGCGTGCTGGGCATCCGCTGCGGCGCGACCGCCGTCACAGGTGTCGACTATCTCGCCTCCACGTTCGCGCATCGCGCGCCCGATTCGGCGATCGCCGCGCGCGCCGTCGCCGAGATTGAGCGCTACCTGGCGGATGCGCAATACCCAATCGGCGTGCCGCTTGCTCCGCAAGGCACGCCGTTCCAGCAGCGCGCGTGGCAGGCCATTCGCGCGATCCCGTCGGGCGAGTCGCGCACCTACGGCGAGGTCGCGCAAAAGCTGCAGTCGGCGCCACGCGCGGTCGGCCAGGCATGCGGATCGAACCCGATCGCGCTGCTCATTGCGTGCCATCGCGTGACCGGCAGCCGTGGCGACCTCGGCGGATTCATGCATTCGACGCAAAGCGATCCGCTGCGCATCAAGCGCTGGCTGCTGATCCACGAACGCAGGTTCTTCGATGCGCCGTCGGCGTGGACCGCGGACCTGTGGCTTAAGTGAATGCGCGTCATTCCAGCGGCAGTGACGGATCGTCACCGGCGCCTTCCGTTGCCAACGCGGCGCTGATCGACGCGTTCTGCGACCAGTTGTGGCTCCAGGATGGCCTGGCGCCCGCGTCGCTCGCCGCGTATCGTCGCGACCTGGTCGCGTGGACGCACTGGCTCGAAGGCGAGAAGCGCGCGGTGCTCGCCGCCGACCGCGGCGATGTCGAACGCTGGCTCGCCGTGCAGTTTCGCGCACACGCCAAGGCCACGTCGATCGGACGACGGCTGTCGGCGGTGAAGCGGTTCTACCGGCTGCAGCTCGAGCGCGGGCAATTGCGCGACGACCCGACGTTGCGCGTGCGAGCGCCTCGCCGCGAGCGCCGGCTGCCGAAAGGGCTGTCGGAAAAGCTGGTCGAGGCACTGCTCGCGGCACCCGATGTCGACAAGCCGCTCGGCCTGCGTGATCGCGCGATGCTCGAAACGCTCTATGCCACCGGCTTGCGCGTTTCCGAGCTCGTATCGTTGACGCATGCGCAGGTATCGCTCGACAGCGGCGTCGTGCGCGTGATCGGCAAGGGCAGCAAGGAGCGGCTGGTACCGCTGGGCGACGAGGCGGTGGCGTGGATACAGCGCTATCTAACAACTGCGCGCGCAAAAGTCGCAGGCGACTCGCGCGATCCGCACATTTTCCTGACGTCGCGCAAGTCGCCACTGACGCGCCAGGCGTTCTGGTCATTGGTCAAGCGCTATGCGATCGTTGCAGGCATCGCGCCCGCGTCGTTGTCGCCGCACGTGTTGCGGCATGCGTTCGCCACGCACCTGCTGAACCACGGCGCGGACCTGCGCGTCGTGCAACTGCTGCTCGGCCACGCCGACATCAC
>JBEPUI010000099.1:0-8820 GCA_041691615.1 Pseudomonadota bacterium | reverse complement strand
TGAGGAACGAAAATTAGCAACGCAGATGAGCAACGCAGATGAGCAACGCAAATGATGGTGCGCGATAGCCGCGGGTGCGCGAAGGAGCGATGATGAAATGGACGGATTCGCGCGACATCGCGATCGCGCTCGCCGAGGCGCATGCGGACGTCGACCCGCGCAACCTGCGGTTCACCGAGCTCCGCCAATGGGTGATGGCGCTGCCCGGGTTCGCCGACGATCCTGCGCGCAGCGGCGAGAAGATCCTCGAGGCGATCCAGATGGCGTGGATCGACGAATCCGACTAGCATTGCGAACAGTCTCAACCTGACCAAGGCCTGTCCGATGAATCCCGCACCGATGCCGTACATCACCGCGTTGTACGCGGGTATCGTGCTGATCCTGCTGGTGCTGCTGGCGCTGCCCGTGTCGCGATTGCGCCAGCGTCGCGGTGTGGGGCTGGGCGATGGCGGGCACGCTGATCTGGCGCGCGCCATCCGTGCGCATGCCAACCTGTCCGAATGGGGCGTGCCGGTATTGCTGCTGCTGCTGATCGCCGAATTGAATCGCGCGCCGGTGATCCTGCTGCACGCGGCGGGTATCGCACTGGTGATCGCGCGCATCCTGCATGCGATGGGCCTCTACCGCAGCGGCGGCACGTCGTTCGGCCGCTTCGCCGGCGCCGGCCTCACATGGATCACGCTGCTCGTGCTCGCCGTCTGGAACATCTGGGCGTTCGCGCGGATCGGTTTGCGCTAGCGCTACACCGGCAATGTCGTTCGCGCTGGCGTTGCGTTGGCGTTGGCGGCCCGCGCCTATACAATCCTGCGCTACGCTGCGGCCCTTCGCGGCGACTTCCCGGAGTTTTCGCCCGTGTCCCCATCTCATTTGCAGTCACGCAACATGCTGGCCGTCGCGGGCATCGTCGCCGTATTCGCAGGCGTCATTTCCACCGTTGCGATGGCGGCCGATGCGTGGCCAACGCGTCCGGTCAAGATCGTCGTGCCGAGCCCGCCGGGTGACGGTTCGGACATCACGGCGCGTGTGCTCGCGGACAAGCTCCAGGCGGCGTTCGGCCAGCCGTTCATCGTCGAAAACAAGCCGGGCGCCGGTGGCGTCGTGGCCGCCGAGCAGGTCGCGCACGCATCGCCCGACGGCTACACGCTCATCATGGGCAATGCCGGGTCGCATGGCATCAATGCGGCGGTTTACACCAAGCTGACGTATGACGCGGTGAAGAGCTTCGCGCCCATTTCGCTGGTGTCATATTCGCCGAACGTGCTGGTGGCCAACGCGGACGTCCCCATCCGCAGCGTCAAGGACCTGATCGACGCCGCGCGCGCGAAGCCGGGCGCGCTCGATTTCGCGTCGGGCGGGCAGGGCTCGTCGGCGCACATGTCGATGGAATTGTTCAAGTACATGACCAAGACCGACCTGCATCACATTCCGTACAAGGGCGCCACACCCGCGCTGACCGACATCATCGCGGGTGTCGTGCCCGTGATGTTCGTCAACCTGCCGCCGGCGATCGGGCATATTCGCTCCGGCAAGGTGCGCGCGCTCGCGGTGACCACGGCCGAGCGGTGGAAGAGCCTGCCGGACGTGCCGACCGTCGCCGAGGCCGGCGTGCCGGGGTTCGAGACCGTTGCGTGGTTCGGCTTGCTCGCGCCGGCGCAAACACCGCGCGCGATCATCGACCGCCTGTCGGCGGAGATTCACACGATCGTGCAGATGCCCGACGTGCGCGCGCGCATCGAGGGCACGGGCGCCCAGGAAGTCGGCAGCACGCCGGACGAATTCGCGCAAAGGATTCGCGGCGACGTCGAGAAGTGGAAGCGCGTCGCCGAGGCTGCGAACGTGCACATCGATTGAAACGCGGATCCCCGCATGGTTCGCATCGCCGCGCTGCGCACGCACGCCGTCAACATCACGCCGAAGACCAACTGGATCTTTGTCGAGCTCCTCACCGACGACGGCATCACGGGCACCGGTGAAGCCTCGCTCAACGGTTGGGAGCCGCTGGCGCTCGCCTATGCGGCGCGTCTCGCCGAGACATTGAAGGGCGCCGACCAGGCGGCGCTCATCGCGGCGACGCGTTACCTGCCGCACTCGCCCGGCGGCCTGGTCGCGCATTCGGTGCGCAGCGCGATCGAGCAGGCGTCGGTGGACAACGCGGCACGTCGCGCGGGCGTCTGCGTGTCGCGGCATCTGGGCGGCGCGCGCCGCGAGCGCGTGCCCGTCTACGCCAACATCAACCGCGCCACCGTCGATCGCTCGCCTGCCGGTTTTGCGGCCAGCGCCAAGCGCGCGGTCGCGGCCGGATTCCGCGCGCTCAAGGTGGCGAGCTTCGACGGCATCGTCGCCGAGGATCGCGGGATCACACCCTATGATGCGCGCGTCGCCGTGGGCATCGAGCGCGTGCTGGCGGTGCGCGACGCGGTCGGCGCCGACGTCGACGTGATGGTCGACTGTCATTGGCGATTCGACGAGGCCACCGCGGTCGAGGTCATCGAAGCACTCGCGCCGGCGCGGCCGTTCTGGATCGAATGCCCGATCTCAGAGCATCCCTCGGGGCTCGATGCCATCGCGCGATTGCGCGCGCAGGCCAACCGCCATGACATCCGCCTCGCGGGCGCGGAAGGCGTCACGGGCATGGACACCATCGCACCGATGTTCGCGCGCGGCTGCTACGACGTGGTGATGCCCGACCTCAAGTATTGCGGTGGCTATCGCGCGCTGCTCGCGATCGCGTCAGCTGCCGCGCGGCACGGCGTGGCGTTTTCGCCGCACAATCCTACGGGGCCGATTTGCAACCTCGGCAGCCTGCACGCCTGCGCGGCGGCCGAGTCCTGCCTCAATCTCGAGTACCAGTTGGCAGAAAGCCCGCTTTACACCGACCTCGTGCATGGTGTTGCACCGGCGCTGGAAGACGGCGCGTTCGTGGTGCCTGTAACGATCGGCGTCGGTGCGACGCTCGATACCGCGGTCGTGCGCGACCATCGGTGGACGCCTTTGCCGGCGGGCGCCAACCTCGACGAACGGCTCGGCTAGCACGTTCACGGCAGCGCGCCCGCGAACCGCTACGCTCCCGCCAACCGCTACGCTCCCGCGCACCGCAACGCTCGCGCGCACCGCAACGCTCGCGCGCACCGCAACGCTCGCGCGCACCGCGCGCGCGAACGTCAGGCGAACAGATTGAGCACGGCGTCGAGCCCGCAGTGATCGATCGCAACAGTCGCGTGGGCGCGCACAACAGGCTTGGCGTGATACGCGACGGAGATATCGGCTTCGGCGAACATCGGCAGGTCGTTCGCGCCGTCGCCGATCGCTAAGACCAAACCGCCGGCGCCGCGCGCCTCGCGCGCCAAGGCGGCGACGGCGTGCGCCTTCGCCTGCGCATCGACAACCTCGCCCAGCAACCGCCCGGTCAGCTTGCCGTCGACGATCTCGAGCATGTTCGACAACGTCGCGCTGAACCCCAGCCGCTCACGCAGCCGATCGGTAAAGTAGGTAAATCCGCCCGAGACCAGCATCGTCTGCGCGCCTTGCGCGGCGAATGCCGCGAGCATCGTTTCGGCGCCGGTTGCGAGGCGCAACTTGTCGGCATAGATCGACGCCAGCACGTCGACAGGCACGCCCGCGAGCAGCGCGACACGATGCGCGAGGCTCTGCGCGAAGTCGATTTCGCCGCGCATCGCACGTTCGGTGATCGCTGCCACTTCGGGCTTGATCCCACGCGCCGCGGCAATCTCGTCGACGCATTCGATCGTGATCAGCGTCGAATCCATGTCCATCGCGACGAGGCGCACGCGCGCCAGCGTCGCCGCAGGATCGACCCGCGCGAAGTCGTAGCTCGCGGCGCGGCAGGCCTCGGCCACGCCGCGATCCGATTCGATGTCGTGCAGCCGGCAGGCGTCGTTGGCGGCGCGGGTGAGGGGCTCGACGCCCGATGCGCCCGTCAGCGCGACCAGCGCGTCGACGTCGTCCGGCGCGACAAAGGGCGCCTGGATGACGAGATCCACGGGCCGCTAGCTGCGCTTGCCGCGCTTGCCGGTCTTGGCGCCCGCGTGCCCCGACTTCGGGCCGCCGTTGCCCGTCTTCGGGCTGCCGTGTGCGGTCTTCGCGCGGCCCTTGCCGGCTTTGGTGTCGTGGGGCGCCGTCGCCCGCCCGCTGCCCCCATGCCGCGGCAGGTCTTCGCGCGACAGCGGCTGTGCGAAAGCGGGTCGCGCGTGCGTCGCGTCGTCGACCAGCACGAAGTCGATCTTGGAAGTCTCGAGGTCGACGCGCGCGACGCGCACCCGCACCCGCGCCGCCAGCCGATAGGTGACGCCGCTGTGCTCGCCGCGCAATTCGTGGCGCGCGGGATCGTAGCGAAAATAATCGCGGCCGAGCTCGGTGACGTGCACCAGCCCGTCGACATTGAGGTCGTCGAGTGTGACGAACACTCCGAAGGTCGTCACGCCGCTGACCGTTCCCTCGAAGGTCTCGCCGATCTTGTCCTGCATGTAGAAGCACTTGAGCCAAGCCTCGACATCGCGCGTGGCGTCGTCGGCGCGGCGCTCGGTCTGCGAGCAATGCACGCCGAGCTCGGCCCACGTTGCGCCGGTCGGCATGTAGCGCTTGCCGGCGAGCGCGCCCTTGATCGCACGATGCACCAGCAGGTCGGGATAGCGGCGGATCGGCGACGTGAAGTGCGCGTAGGCATCATAGGCGAGGCCGAAATGCCCGACGTTATCGGGCTTGTATTGCGCCTGTTGCAGCGAGCGCAGCATCACCGTCTGCAGCAGCGCCTGGTCGGGACGACCTTCGATTTTGGTCATCAGCGTGGCGTAATCCATCGCGGTGGGATCGTCGCCGCCACCCAGCGCCAGCGCGGAGCTCGCGAGAAACGTTTTCAATTGCGCGAGCTTGTCGGGCGTCGGTCCCTCGTGGACGCGATAGAGCGCCGGCTGCTTGTGCTCGTGCAGGAATTGCGCGGCGCAGACATTGGCGGCGAGCATGCATTCCTCGATCAGCTTGTGCGCGTCGTTTCGCGGCGCGGGCACGATCTTCTCGATCTTGCCCTGCGGGTCGAACACGAGTGCCAACTCGACGGTGTCGAAGTCGATCGCACCGCGCTGCTGGCGTGCGTCGAGCAGCACCTTGTACAGCGCGTAGAGGTTCTGCAGGTGCGGCAGCAGCGCCTTGGCGTCCTTAGTGGTCGCGGAGGCGGGCTCGGACAGCCATTGCCAGACCTGGTCGTAAGTAAGGCGGGCGCGCGAATGGATGACCGCCGGAAAGAACCGGAAACCGTCGATCGAGCCCTGCGCCGAGATGTTCATTTCACAGGCCATCGTCAGGCGGTCGACTGCGGGCCTGAGCGAGCACAGCTCGTTGGAAAGCGCTTCGGGCAGCATCGGGATCACGCGACGCGGGAAGTACACCGAATTGCCACGCTCGCGCCCGTCGTGGTCGAGCGCGTCGCCGTCCTTCACGTAGTGCGCGACATCGGCGATCGCGACGATCAGGCGAAAGCCGCGCCCCTTTTTCTCGCACCATACGGCGTCGTCGAAATCCTTGGCCGTGTCGCCGTCGATCGTCACGATCGGCAGGTGCGTCAGGTCTTCGCGGTCCTTGCGGTCGGCGGGCCTCACGTCGGCCGGCAATCGTTTTGCCTGGCGCTCGGCCTCCTTCGAGAATTCGAACGGCAGCGCGTGCTTGCGCAGCGCGATCTCGATTTCCATGCCGGGATCGGTGACGCCGCCCAGCACTTCCTTGACGCGCGCGATCGCTTCGCGATCGGCACCCGGTTGCTCGATGATCTCGGCCACCACCACCTGGCCCGAGCGCGCGCCATTGCGCTCGTTCTCGGGAACCAGCAAGTCCTGGCTCAGCCGGCGGTTCTCGGCGACGATGAACCACACGCCGCGCTCCTCGTGCAGGCGGCCGACGACTTCGTGCGTGCGACGTTCCAGCACTTCGACGATCTCGCCTTCGCGCCGTCCGCGCCGGTCGATCCCCGTTTCACGCACTGCCGCGCGGTCGCCGTGCAGCAGCTTGCGCATTTCGCGCGGCGACAGGTAGAAGTCGTCGCCGCCTTCGTCGGCGACCAGGAAGCCGTAGCCGTCCGGGTGACCGGTGACGGTGCCCGCGACGACGTCGATCTTGCGCGCCACGCACAGCGCGCCCTTGCGGTTGACGATGATGTCGCCGCGGCGGACAAGGCCGTCGACGGCGGCGTCGAACTGGGCACGATCACGGCGCGCAACGTCGAGCTGCTCGGCCAGTTCGTCCGCGACGACCGGCACGCCGATATCGCTCAAGCGCTGCAACAGCGACGCGGCGTCGAATGCCGGCGCGGCAGCAGAGGCTTTGTCGGCCGATGTTTTTCGTATTTTTGACACTGCTGTAAAGCCCAAGTAAAATAACGGGTTGCGGTCGCCCAGATGGCGGAATTGGTAGACGCACCAGGTTCAGGTCCTGGCGGTGGCAACACTGTGGAGGTTCGAGTCCTCTTCTGGGCACCAACAGCAAGACCGCATTTGTCGGCTCGGCCGGTCAAAACCGATCACCGAGTGCGCTGGCGAAATGAAGTATACGTTCGCCGCACACAGGCGTCGGCGAACCGCGCAAGTCCAACTTGTACATTCAGGCAAGCACCTCACGCACCCTTCGCGCCCCGGTCGGCAAAGGCATGCGCCTGACCGCACGAGTCCTTCCCGGGCTCGCATCCTAGATCCGATCGGCTTTCCAAATGGATAGCGTTCGGTCGCCAGCCGCGCTGCCGCAAGCCGTGCAGCCCGCCGTTGCGCGAGGCAATCGCTTCAGCGCCGGCAAGCATTTGATACGTGGGATTTCGCCGGTTTCCTCGTCGCTTTCATTACGTGTACAGTCACGACAGGCGAAGCGGGTCCGAATAGACGCGTTGCGATGGATCGCGCCGGCGCCGCCCGATACGGCGCATCAGCGCGCCGCCAACCTCACGAAAGGCCATGCGACATGTCGACAGGCAACAACGATTTCCTGAGCAAGCTCGGGACGGTTGTGGACGCGATGAAGGACAAGGCACAGGAAGTCGGCAAGACGATCGCCACCGAGGCCGGCAAGGCGGCGGTGTCGGCGAAAAGCGGCGTCGTGTGGGCGAGCGGCAACGTCGCCGACACCGCGCGTTCGGTCGGCGCCTCCGCCGGCGAATTTGCGACCAGTGCGCAGAAGCAAACGTCCAAGGCGATGCGCGCGGTGAAGCGCCGCGTGAAGGCGGCGACTTCATCGGGCAGCAAGGCGAAGAAATCCGCCAAGCGGTCAACCAGCAAGGTGGCGCGCAAGGCAGGCGCCGCCAAGACAGCGGTGAAGCGCGTCGCCAGCAAAACCGCCAAGAAGGCCGGCGCTGCGAAGGCGGCAGTCAAGCGCGTCGCCAGGAACACCGCCAAGAAAGTCGGCGCCGCGAAGTCGGCAGGCAAGCGCGTGGTCAAGAAGACCGCGAGCAAGAAGGCTTCGAAATCGACCCCGCGCAAGCGCTCGGCGAAGAAGACCACCGCCAAGACCAAGACCAAGCGCAAGGCGGGGACTGCCAAGCCGGCCGCAAAGCGCAAGGCCGTGAAGCGCGCACGCAAGGCGCGCTAACCTCGCCGCTGTTCCCCGGACGCGACCGCAGTCAACCCGGCTGCGGGTCGCGCTCGGCAAGCCGCGCCGCCAGCATCTCGGGCTTCAGGTTGTCATAGACCTCGAACGGCTGGTGAATCCAGGGATTGTCCGGCAGGTATTCGACGTAGAAATCGGGCCGGTACACCGAGCAGCCCTTCCACCACAGCACTGCCGTCTTCATTTCGGTGATCACCGGAAAGCGCAGCGGCAGCGTCTTGACCACCGCTTCGAGCGTGTGCCCGGAATCGACCATGTCGTCGACCAGCAGCACGCGCTCGCCCAGATGCGGCCGCGTCATCGTCATGTGCTCGGCGATCACCAGTTCGCCGCGCACGGTGCCGCCCTCGGCGGCGTATGAATGGGTGGACAGGATCGCGAGCGGCAGCGCGAAGATCCGCGACAGCACGTCGCCGACGCGCAGGCCGCCGCGCGCGATGCAGATGATCTGGTTGAACCGGAAGTTGGAGCTGTGCACCGTGTGCGCGAGCTTCTCCACCAGCGCGTTGTACTCGTCCCAGCTCACGGTCAGGCTCATCGTGCGTCCTCGAGGGTGTGGTTCGATGTAAGCGTGAAGGGCGCGCTAGTGAAACGGATGATGGACGAGAATCGTCTCGGCGCGGTCCGGCCCGGTGGACACGATCGCGATCGGCACGCCGGTGAGCGCCTCGATGCGCCGCAGGTACGCGCGTGCGTTGGCCGGCAGGTCGTCGAGGGATTTCGCACCCACGGTGCTGTCCTGCCAACCGGGCATGCTCTCGTAGACGGGAACGCAGCGCGCCACCGCCTCGGCGCCGGTGGGCACGAGATCGGCGCGCGCGCCGTCGAGCGTGTAGTGCGTGCAAATCCTGATCTCGCGCATGCCGTCCAGCACGTCGAGCTTCATGATGCACAGTCCATTGACACCCGACAGCTGCACCGTGCGCGTCAGCGCGGGGATGTCCAGCCATCCGCAGCGGCGAGGACGCTTGGTGACCGAGCCGAATTCGTTGCCGCGCTTGGCGAGCCCCGCACCCACGTCGTCGGTGAGCTCGGTCGGGAACGGGCCTTCGCCGACGCGAGTCGTATACGCCTTGGTGATGCCCAGCACATAGTCGAGCAGCTGCGGGCCGACACCGCTGCCCGGAGCGGCGGCACCGGCAATGCAGTTCGAGCTAGTGACGAAAGGATAGGTGCCGTGGTCGATGTCGAGCAGCGCGCCTTGCGCGCCTTCGAACAGCA
>JBEPUI010000098.1:0-9044 GCA_041691615.1 Pseudomonadota bacterium | reverse complement strand
AGGCACCGGCCGCGAGTTGTTGCGCGAAGATCTGCGGTGCCATCGTGGTCTTGCCATGCGGCGCCAGCAGGACGCCGGTGGCGCTGGTGAAATCCCGCATCCATTGGTGATTGTGCGCAAGCGCCGCTTCCTTGAGCACCGCGAGCGGAAACGGCAGGGCGCCCTTCAGCATCTGCCACCCCTGGTCACCGATTCGATTGAACGCGATGGGCTGCGCGCCGTAGGGGAAACCCTTGGTTCGTCCATCGATCAGTTCGCCGTCGATCGCATCGAGTTGCAGCGCCTGGTTCATGCGAGGTCATCCCGCAGGCAGGCCTTGAAATGGCCGGGCCCGACTTCGCGCAGCGTTGGAACGGTGGCCGCGCAGGCATCGAGCGCGAACGGGCAGCGGGTGCGGAACACACAGCCGGACGGCGGGTCGACCGGGCTGGGAATGTCACCCTGCAGCAGTCGGCGCTCGCGCCGCGATTTCGGATCGGGGCGCGGCGACGCGGCCAGCAGCGCCTGCGTATACGGGTGCTGCGGCGAACGGTACAACGCTTTCGCGGACGCCACTTCCATCACCTTGCCGAGATAGAGCACGACGATGCGGTCGCACAGGTATTCGACGACGTCCAGGTCATGGGAGATGAAGAGCATCGTGAGGTCGAACCGCTCGCGCAAGTCCGACAGCAGGTTGATCATCTGCGCCTGGATCGACACGTCCAATGCCGACACCGGCTCGTCGGCGACGATGAATTCGGGCTCGACGGCCAGTGCGCGCGCGATGCCGATACGTTGCCGTTGTCCGCCGGAGAATTCGTGCGGGAAGCGCTGTGCGTGCTCGGGTGCGAGGCCGACCAGGGATATCAACTCCGCAATCCGCGTCGCGCGCGCCGCGCCGGGATGCAACCCATGCGTCGCCAGCGCCTCGCCGATCGTGTCGGCTACGCGCCGGCGGGGATTGAGGCTCGCGTAGGGGTCCTGGAAAATGATCTGCAGTCGGCGGCGAAAGGGACGCATCGCGCGCGTCGTCAAGGGCACCAGATCGATTCCTGCGTAGTGTATCTCGCCGCCGGTCGCTTCGATCAACTTGAGCACGCTGCGCCCGATCGTGCTCTTGCCCGAGCCGGACTCACCAACCAGGCCAAGCACCTCGCCCTTGGCGATCTCGAAGCTGACATCGTCCACCGCGCGCACCAGACGCTCGGTATGGCCGAAGTACTTCTTCAGGCCGCGGACGGAAAGCAGCGCCTGCGTCACACGTCGCTCCAGCGAAGGCAGCGTGAACGCTGGCCGGCGGCCAGGCCCACCAGCGGTGGCATCGCCAACGTGCATGCGGGCGCGACGAGTGCACAGCGTGGCGCGAATGCGCAGCCCGGAAGGGTCTCCATGGCGCTCGCGACCTGACCGGGTATCGCATGCAGGCGCCGCCGCGCGCCCATCATCGCCGACGGGTCGTCGAGGGCGCGCCGCGGCAGGCAGGCGAGAAGATCGCGGGTGTACGGATGACGCGGCGCTGCGAAGAGGGGACCGACGTCGCCCTCTTCCACGATCCGTCCGTTGTACATGACGACCACGCGGTCCGCGATCTCCGCGACTACCCCCAGGTTGTGCGTAATGAACAGCACTGCCAGCCCGATGTCCCGGCGCAGCTTGTCGAGCAGCGCGAGGATCTGCGCCTGGATCGTCACATCCAATGCCGTGGTCGGCTCGTCCGCGATCAGCAGCAGCGGATCGCAGGCGAGCGCCATGGCGATCATCACGCGCTGGCGCATGCCGCCCGACAATTGATGTGGATATTCGCCAAAGCGTTGCCTGGCGGCGGGGATCTCCACGAGCTCGAGCATTTCCAACGCGCGCTTGCGCGCAGGTGCGCGATCGAGATGCAAATGTATGGCGGCTGCTTCGGCGATCTGTTCGCCGACCCGGAACACCGGATTCAAGCTCGTCATCGGCTCCTGGAAGATCATCGCCAGATCGCGACCGCGTAGCCGTCGCATTGCCTTCGCGCGCAGTTGCGCGAGATCGACAATAACGCCTTCGCGGGTCCGAAACCGGATCTCGCCGCCGACAATGCGACCTGGTGGATTCGGAATCAGCCCCATGATCGACAGGCTCGTCACCGACTTGCCGGACCCCGACTCGCCGACGATGGCGAGCGTCTCGCCCGCATCGAGCGTGAATGAAACGTCCTCCACAGCCCTGACGATGCCGGCGTCGGTGGTGAAGTGCGTCCGCAGATGCGAAACGTCGAGAATCGGCGCCGACATCGGCGAGGTCGTTGGGGCGCTCACAGCGACTTCCGCAACTTGGGATCGAGCAGGTCGCGAAACCCATCCCCGACCATCTGCAGCGAAAGCGCGGACAGCACGATCGCGACGCCCGGAAACATCACGAGCCAGATCGCCTGATGCGCAAACTGCTGGCCGCTGGCGATCATCGTTCCCCAGGTCGGCCATTCGGGCGGGACGCCGACCCCGAGAAACGACAGCCCCGCTTCGGCCAGCACCGCGTAGGCGAAGATGAACGTGGCCTGGACAAGGATCGGCGACGAGATGTTGTGCAGGATATGAATGAAAAGAATGCGCCAGGTCGACACCCCCAGGGCGCGCGCTGCCTCGATGTAGAGAAGTTCGCGGACGACCAGCGTGGAGGCGCGCACGACGCGGGCCACGCGCGGCGTGTAGACAATGGCGAGCGCGACGATCACATTGGCCATCGACGCGCCGAGCACGGCCACCAGCGCGATCGCGAGCAGGATGTCCGGAAACGACATCATCGCATCCACCACTCGCATGATCGGTCCGTCGAGCCTCCGAAAAAATCCGGCCGCGAGCCCGAGCAGCACGCCGCAGATCATCGACACCAGCACCACCAGCGCGCCAATCATCAGCGAGTACCGCGCTCCGAAGACTACGCGGGAGAACACATCGCGCCCGAGCTCGTCGGTGCCGAACCAGTGCGTCGCGCGCGGGCTTTGCAACCGGTCGAGGATCTTGAACGCCATCGGGTCATACGGCGTGATCCATGGCGCGAGCAGCGCGGCCAGCGCGACCACGATCAGGATCGCCGCGCCGACCAGCACCAGTTTGCGACCGAACAGCTTGCGCAGGATGATCGCGGTCGGGCCGCGGGGGCGCCTCGCCGGCGCGGTGCCGGCAATGGAGGTGCGAGCGGCGGCACTCATCGGCATCAATACTTGATGCGCGGATCGATCGCCAGGTAAAGGAGATCGATCAGCAAGTTAATGAGCACGTAGAGTCCCGCGATCACGAGCAGCGCACCCTGGATCACCGGGTAGTCGCGCCGAAGGACCGCCGAAACGACGAGGTTGCCGATGCCGGGCAGCCCGAAGACGGTTTCAGTGACGATCGCGCCGCCGATCAGCAGCGCAAATGTCAGGCCGAGAACCGTGATCACCGGAATGAGCGCGTTGCGCAGCGAGTGATGCAGCACAACCCGCATTTCTGACACGCCTTTCGCCCGGGCGGTACGAATATAGTCTTCGCCAAGCACGTCGAGCATGCTTGCGCGGGTGAACCGGAGGATCAGCGCCGAATTGACCACGCCGAGGACGATCGACGGCAGGATCAGATGATGCAGGCGATCGGACAACGGCACGCCCGGATCCCCGTAACCGGCAACGGGGAACCAGCCGAGGCTCACCGCAAAAATCTGCATCAGGATGAGGCCGAGCCAGAAGCTTGGGATGCTCGCGCCCAGCATCGCAAATCCCGAGAAGGCCTGGTCGATCGCCTTGCCGCGCCATGCGGCGGCCGCGATGCCGCAGGGAACGCCGATCAGCACGGCGATAAAGATCGAAAACAGCGTCAGGAAGAATGTGGGCTCCGCACGCTCGAGCAGCGCCTGGGTCACCGGACGCTGCAGGAATATCGACTGCCCGAGATTGCCGCGAGCCAGCTCGCCCAGCCAATACAGAAACTGCACGGGTAGTGGCTTGTCGAGCCCGTAGGAGGCGCGGAGCTGCGCGATGTCGGCGGCCGTCGCCTGCTCGCCCAGCATCACCGCTGCCGGATCACCGGGCGCCAGGTGCGTGATGAAGAACACCAGCACGGCCACGATGAGCATCACGATCACCATGCCGGCGAACCGCGAAGCGAGATATCGTGTCATGCGAGGGCCTGTTTCTCGGTCTGCGTCTGCCCGTGTCGCTCGAACGGTCGCGACCTGTCGCGCAAGGTCCCGCGTCCCATTCAGCGCGTCCGGGTCTTGCGCCCGCCACCCTTGGCGACGCTATTTCTGCAGGCCCGTGTTCCAGAAGAACGGCCATGGCATTGCCACGTAGCCGTCGAGCTTAGCGGAACGCGCGGTCAGATTGTTGAAATTGCCGACGCGGATGTAGGGAACCTCGGTGAACACCACCGATTGCACGTTGCCCCAGAGCGCCGCGCGCTTTTTCGGGTCGGCTTCCGCGTTGAACGCGGCGAGTGCAGCGTCTTTGGCGGGCGAGGTCCACCAACCGGGCGCGCCATCGCCAAGCTGTGGCGGCGTCAGCGTGGGCTCAGGCAGCACGGCGGAATGCGTGATGTAGACGTCCCACAACGCGGGGTCGTTGCGGCGCTGGATCAGCGTCGACCAGTCGACCACCTGCATGTCGACTTTGAACCCGGCCGCCTTCAGGTTTTCCGCCATGACCAGCGCAATCCGATAGTGAAAGTCGTATTGCTGGCTCGTGAGGATCTTGATCGGCGTGCCGTCGTATTTGGCGGACGTCACCATCGCTGCAGCCTTCTTGGCGTCGCCCTTGCCGTAGCTGTCGGTACCCGCCGTCGAATAGAACGGCGTGTTCTTCGCATAGTGATTGGCATCGGTATCGTAGAACTTACGGTCCCCGAACCCCGCGCCCATCATGTCTGCGTTGTTAAGGCTCGCCTGGACGGCCCGGCGCAGCGCGACGTTGGCAAGCGGGCCTTGCTTGGTATTGAGCACGATGTAGGGAAAGCCGAAAGGCGCGGTCAGCACGGGTTTCACGCCGGGCGCGCCCTCGAGTCGCGAATACGCGTCGACCGGGAGAACGTCGGCGAATTGATACTGGCCCGACAGCATGCCTTCGACGCGCGTGTTCGCGTTGGGCACCGGAATGAACCGCAGCTCGTCGAGCAGCGCTTCGCGCTTGCCGCCATAGCCGCTCGCCGGCTCCTTGCGCGCACTGTAGCCGTCGAAGCGCACCAGCTGGACGTACTGGTCGGGCTTCCGCTCCTTGAACATGTAGGGCCCGGTTCCGACGAACTGGGTGAGCGGCGTCGCAATCGAATCCTTCGCCATGATGGCCGCGAAGCCGTTGGACAGCGCCAAGTGCGCAACCAGCGGCGCGTAGGGCCGGTGGAGCGTGATGACGATCGAATTCGGGCCCTTGGCCTCGACCGACTTGATCTCCTTGGCGACGGCCTTGCCGCGCGGCGCCATCTCCATCCAGCGCGCAAGCGAGGCCACGACGTCCGCGGACGTCATGTCCTTGCCGTTGTGAAACTTGACGCCCGCGCGCAGCGGGATCGTATACACGAGCCCGTCCTTCGAAACCGTGGGCATGCTCTCGGCGAGCATCGGGACCACGTTGGAGTTGGCATCGTAGGTGTACAACAGTTCGTATACGTGTTGCATGATCGTGCCGACCAGGTCGGCGGTCGACGCCATTGGGTCGAGCGTCTGCGGTTCACCGATCATCGCCAGGTTGGCGGCACCGCCTTTCGGTGGCGCGGCCGGAGCCGACACGCTCGACAGGGCCGTTGCAAAAACGGCGGCGCAGATCAGCAGGCGCGCGATGGTGGCACGGCTCACGGCCGTGAACGGGGACTGTTGCGCAGCGATGCGAATCATCACGCCTCCTTCGGTAATGGGCTTTGACAGGGCTTCAGTGAGCCATCGGGCGCCGACGCACCAAGCCACTCGGGCTCGACGCGATGTAATTTAATTACGTAACGGCGAGGAGTGTACGCCTGCGCCATGCTGCGTCAAGCCCCTGCCAGCCGCCCCTTCCACATAGAAGAAATCATGCCGACGGCCCCGTATCCGCTGCCTGTGAGCCCGCGGCATGGATACGCCGGGCGTCGGCGTTGCTGGCGGCATTAATGTAATTAAGTTACACGGTATGGCAAGGTTGATTCACCGATGTAACGCTGGGGTTGGTTGCTGTTTGTGCGACGTCGCCGCGTTGGCGCGTTGTTTGGGATTGCGCAGCAACGCGCGGCGACCGGGTCGTGGGTCGCGAACAGCGCGAATGCGAGTGCGACTATTGCAGCTTGCCGACCCGCTTGACCACGCCGGCCATCTTGGCCGCGTCGGCATCCACGTAGCGCTGGAATTCGGGCGCATCCATGTAAAGCACGGGACTGCCGGATGACAGCAGGGATTCATTCACCTTCGGATCATTGGCGGCGACGCGGGCAGCGTCACGCAGGCGCTTGACGATGGCCTCCGGTGTTGCGGCCGGCACGAAAATGCCGGACCACTGCGCGTACTCGACGTCGGTCCCGAGTTCCTTCAGGCTCTTTACATCGGGAAGCGCGACCAGGCGGGCGTTGCCCCAATGTGCGAGCACCCGAACCTTGCCGCCCTTGACATGCTGCAGGATCGACGCCGGGCCGGTCGACAGCAACTGAACCTGGCCGCCCAGCAACCCCACGATCGCAGGCCCGGCGCCGGTGTAAGGCACGTGGGTGAGCTTGATGCCGGCGGCCTGCGAAAACATCTCCATCGGCATGTGCATGGTGCCGTAGTTGCCCGACGAACCATAGTTGAATTTGCCCGGATTCGCCTTCGCGTCGGCAACGAATTCCTCGTAGGTCTTCCACGGTGCGTCGGCACGCACCGCAAGCACGGTTGGGTCGGCGGTGATGCGCGCGATCGGCTTCAAGTCCGCGATTTGATATTGCGGCGGGCGGTCGAGCACCTTGTCGGCTTCGGGCAGCACGGTGAGCGACGATAGCGCCATCAGGATCGTGTAGCCATCCGGCTTGGCCTTGGCGACGTAACCCATGCCAATCGCGCCGCCGGCGCCAGCCTTGTTTTCGATTATCACGGATTGTCCGAGCGCGCGCGACAACGCCTCGGCCACCGGTCGACCGACTGTGTCGGCCACGCCTCCGGGCGGGAACGGCACGACCATCGTGACGGTGCGCTCGGGCCAGTCCGCCGCGAACGCGGAAAGTGCGGTGCAGGCAAGCGCGGCGAGCGCCAAGCGGAATATGCGAAGCATGATGACTCCCCTGGAAAACGTGGCCACCAATGTCAGCAACCATGACAACGAGCGAAAATGTTAGCACGCTGCGCTGATGGATATTTTCGGGCTTTTTTCGCACGAGACCCGGCGGCGCATGCAACTGCGCGTCGGGCCATCGGCAGGACCACTCTCGATCCTAAAAAAACGGGATCGCGAGTTGGTTTCGCCAGAAGCCAACGAGTTCAGCTTCCATTCGCGCGGGACTATAGCGTGCGACGGTAGCGGCCATTGCCTCTCGCCGGGCGGACAATGTAGTTCCACCTCCCACAAGTAGATCAAGCGCCGCCGCAAGCCCGTCAACGCACGCCTTCCAGTCCCCGGTTTCTGCCCACCAGCCATTCTCGCTGGTCATGTACTCGCGGCCTCCGTCGCCGTGGAAACCGGCCACCAGACAGCCCGAGGCCATGGCCTCGAGCGGCGGTAGACCGAACGACTCCTGGTGGGAAAGCGACAGAAACACGTCGCTCTCGGCGAGTATGGCGGCGGATTCACGCTGTGTCTTGCCATCGATGGCGGCCCACGGAACATCCGCATGGCGCCGGTGGCGGCGCTGGAACACGGCGCGGATGAAGGGGATGTGCTGCGTCAGCTTGCGCGGCATGAAGGCGATCTGGCGGCGCTTTGCGGGCGCTGGCGCGAAGATCGCCGCGTCGATGGCGTAGGGGATGAATGGAATGTCGGTAAGACCGTAGACGTCACGGAAAAACGCACGTACTGCTTCGCTGGAGGCGATCACGCCATGAACCCCGAACTCGGCGAATCCAGCGCGCGGGTCGGGCGTGAAGGGGAGGTAATACTGGTTCTGGCAGAACATGAGCAGTGTAGCTGGCGTGGACTTCAGAGCCGCCACTATTTCGGGGAAGCACTCTGGAACGACGAATATGTCGCCCGGGCCCACACGCATATTCCCGCCATGTACGATCAACGGGGCGTGGGAGTCATAGAAATCGACCGACGGTTTTTCCGACAGCGTTACAAACGCCGGGAGGCCGTGCTCCGCCAGGATCTCGGCATGTCGATAGATGGTCGCCACTCCGCCGAAAGGGAACGGAAACGGCTGCATAACGAAAAGGATACGGCGATCGGTCATGGTCGAGTCCGTAAACTACAACTGTCGCAAGAAATACGGATCTGTCCTCATATGCCTTGGCTGACAGGACAACATTGACCAAAACCCAAACTCAGGAGGAGCTCCCACATGACTCGCTACCTTATTCAAGCCTCATACAATTCCTCTGCTGCTGCCGCATTTGTCAGCAACCCCCAGGATCGCGTGTCAGGGGTAAAGGCCATCCTTGAGAAACTGGGTGGCAAATTGGTTAGCTTTGATTTCTGTCTCGGGGAGCATGACGTGGTCGCAGTTTTCGAGGCGCCTGACGACACGACCGCGGCCGCGCTAGCTTTGGCCATCAATGCCCCTGGGCACCTCAGCAGTTATCGGACCACGCGACTTCTGTCCCCGAAGGAATTCCTAGCTGCGCAAGAGAAAGCGCACGGCCTCAGCTACAAAGCTCCGACAAAGAAATAGCGGCCGTGGTGCGAGTGCACGTGGTTCGAACAACGCGAGGCTTGGGGCGATCGCGTCGCCGCGCGGGCGATCGTGCTGCAACAGAAAACGCAGCGGCCGGTTCAATTGGAGATCGCGCCGTGCAGCTTCTACTCGGGCGACCACTTAGGAGCAAAACGCGCCCGTCTGCCGGTGTTCCTCAGCGTTGCCGCCGCCGCATGCGGCAACGGACGTAACGCATTCCTTGCTAGAACCTTTAGCGGTTACGACGGCTTCTTGACCCAGGCCATGCAATAGCCATTCGGGCTGATTTCG
>JBEPUI010000097.1:0-9226 GCA_041691615.1 Pseudomonadota bacterium | reverse complement strand
TGTCGCCGTTCGCCTGTCGCCGTTCGCCTGTCGCGCGCAAAAGCGCGCGCGCCCAGCGATCACACCAACGTAACGCGCGCGAACTTGCGCTTGCCGGCCTGCAGCACCAGCGTGCGCGGCGCGGCGATGGCGAGCGCCTTGTCGGCGACCGCGTCGCCGTCGATCTTCAGCCCGTGCTGCGCAATGAGCCGCAGCGCCTCGGACGTCGATTCGACGATGCCCGCCTGCTTGGCAAGTTGCGCGATCGGCATCGGCGTGCCGCCCGTATGCAGCGTGACTTCGGGCATCGATTCGGGCATCGCGCCTTTGCGAAAGCGCGCGTCGAACTCATTGAGCGCCGCGTCGGCATCCCGCGGCGAATGGAAGCGCGCGACGATTTCCTGCGCCAGCATCACCTTGGCGTCGCGAGGATTGCGCCCGTCGTCGCACTCGCGCTTCAGCGCCGCGATGTCGGCCAGCGAGCGTGTCGACAGCAGCTCGTACCAGCGCCACATCAGCGTGTCCGAGATCGACATCAGCTTGCCGAACATCTCGGTGGGCGATTCGGTGATGCCGATATAGTTGTGCTTGGACTTCGACATCTTGTCGCTGCCATCGAGCCCTTCCAGCAACGGCATCGTCAGGATGCACTGCGGCTCCTGTCCGAAGTCCCTCTGCAGCTCGCGGCCTACCAGCAGGTTGAACTTCTGGTCGGTGCCGCCGAGCTCGATGTCGGACTTGAGCGCGACCGAGTCGTAGCCCTGCATCAGCGGATAGAGGAACTCGTGCACGGCAATCGGCTGGTTGCCGCGAAAGCGCTTGTGGAAATCGTCTCGCTCGAGCATTCGCGCCACCGTGTAGTGCGACGCGAGCTTGATCATGCCCGCGGCGCCCAGCGGCTCCGACCATTCGGAGTTGTAGCGGATCTCGGTCTTCGCGGCGTCAAGCACCTTGCTCGCCTGCGCGTGGTATGTCCGCGCATTGGCTTCGATCTCCTCGCGCGTCAGAGGCGGGCGCGTCGCATTGCGTCCCGACGGGTCGCCGATCATCGACGTGAAGTCGCCGATCAGGAAGATCACCTGGTGGCCCAGGTCCTGCATCTGGCGCATCTTGTTCAGCACCACGGTGTGCCCGAGATGGATGTCGGGTGCCGTCGGATCGAGGCCCAGCTTGATGCGCAGCGGCGTGCCGCGGGCGAGCTTCTGCACGACCTCGGATTCGACCAGCAGTTCGTCGGCGCCGCGCTTGAAGATCGCGAGCTGGCCGGCCGCGTCGACGCTCATCGACTCATGCCTTGGCTTCGTGCTCGCGCAGCGCGACCATCGCGCGCGCCTTCGGTCGCGCGTAGCAGCGCGCGTGCCACGCCTTGAGCGCCGGCCACCGGTCGAGGCCGAACGCGGGGGCGCGAAACAGCACGCTCGCAAGATTGAGGTCGGCGATGCCGAACGCATTGCCGACCAGTGCATCCGATTGCGCCAGCGCGCGCTCCAGCACGGCGAAGCGCGTCTCGAGGCGGCCGGCAGCCGCCGCGGCCAGCTCCGGGCGCCGCTCCGCCTCTGGCAAATAGCCGGTGTGGCCACTCCATTGCAACATTGCAGGCTCGACCTCCGATGCCGCATAGAGCGTCCACTGGTAGATCCGCCCCTCGTCGGCGACGGTGCTCGCCCAGAGCCGGTCATGCTTTTTCGCCAGGTAGAGGTTGATCGCCAGCGACTCGAACAGTGCGACGCCGTCATCGACGATGGCGGGAATCGCCGCATTCGGATTGATCGCCAGGAATTGCGGCGTGCGGATCTCGGGTCCCTTGAAATGCCAAGGCATGCGATCGTAAGGGACGCCGATTTCCTCGGCCGCCCACAGCACGCGAAAGGCCCGCGAGGCCGCGGTTCCGTAGATCGTGAGGCTCATGAAAGTTCCTGTAGGCTATAGCTTGCAATGGTGGCGTGAGCGCGGCGCGGGACTTTGCTAGAATCGGGCGCTCGCGGATTTGCTTTGGGGCGGACAGTGCTTACGCGCCGAACGCCGGATGAAAGCTGCGGCCGGTTGCACACAACGTTCGCACCGACCGTTCGCACAAGCCATTCGCACCGACCGTTTGCATAAGCGATCCGCACCGACGATCCGCACCGACGATCCGCACCGACAAGCCGCACCGACCATCTCCCAACGATCCTCGCGCCACATGCCCTTGCGACAGTCATCGATTCTAGCGTATCGCGATCTCGCGGGCGTGCTCGCGCGCGTCACGCTCGGGCAGTGGATGTTCACTGCGTTGCTCGCGGGCGGCGCGGTCGCGGCGTTCGCGCTGGTGCCGGGGGACGATCCGGCGGCCGCGCCCGCGATGCGCATCGTGCGCGACCTCGCCGCGCCCGCGGCCGAACCGCGCGCGCGCTCCGTGTACTGGCACAGCGAGCGCGTCGAGCGTGGAGATACCATCGGCAGCCTGCTCGCGCGCGCCGGAGTCGACGACGACGCGGCGTTCAATTTCCTTCGCACCGATCCTTCGACGCGTCCTCTCTATCAATTGCGCCCCGGCCGCGCGCTGCGGCTTGCCACAGACGACGACGGCGACCTGGTCGAGCTCAAGTTCCTGCAGCCGTCCGGCGACATGCTGACGGTGGCGCGCGGGGAGGGGCCCGGCGACGGCACGTTCTCCACCAAGGTGGCTCCGCCGGCGGTCGAGACGCGCGTCGAAATGCGCACGGCGCAGATCAACTCGTCGCTGTTCGCGGCCGCGGACGGCGTGAACCTGCCGGACGCCATCACGCTCGCAGTCGCCGAGATCTTCGGCGGCGACGTCGACTTCCACCACGATCTTCGCCGTGGCGACAGCTTCACCGTCGTCTACGAGTCGCGCTTCATCGATGGCGAGCCCGCCGGCGCCGGACGCGTGCTGGCTGCCGAATTCGTCAATCGCGGCATCGCGTTTCGCGCGTACGAATGGACGTCGCCGAGCGGCACGCCCGGTTACTACGGCGAGGACGGCCGCAGCCTGCGCAAGGCGTTCCTGCGCGCGCCGCTTGCGTTTTCGCGCATCACGTCGGGATTCACCACGGCGAGATTCCACCCGATCCTGAAACAATGGAAGGCGCATCGCGGCACCGACTTCGGTGCGCCGATGGGCACTCCGGTGCACGTGACCGGCGATGGCGTGGTGGTGGTCGCGGGCCAGCAGAACGGCTACGGCAACGTCGTGATCGTGCGCCACGGCAAGTCGTTTTCAACGGTCTACGGGCACCTGTCGCGCTTCGCGCCCGCGATGCGCGCCGGCCAGCGCGTGCAGCAGGGTGACGTGATCGGATTCGTCGGCATGACGGGTTGGGCCACCGGCCCGCACCTGCACTACGAGTTCCGCGTCAACGACGAGCCGCGCAACCCGGTCACCGTCGCGTTGCCGAACGCCGAGCCGATTCGCGACGACCAGCGCGCGCAGTTCGCCAACGACGTGGTGCAACGCGTCGCACAGCTCGCGCTGGCGCGCAACGTCGCAGGCGCCGCCTTCGCGTCGGCCAACTGACGACGCGCGCGCGTCGCCATTCCCATGCGCAGCGAACGCTACGCAGGCGTGATGTCCGGCACGAGCCTCGACGGCGTCGATGCGGTGATCGCCGATTTCGCACCGGGCAACCGGCTCGTTTGCGCGACGCTCGGCGCCGCGCACCTGCCGTTTCCGCCGGCGCTGCACGACGAGCTGTCGGCGCTGCAAAAGCCGGGCGTCGACGAGATCGCGCGCAGCGCACGCGCGGCCAACGCGCTCGCTGACCTGTACGCGCAAGCGATCGCCGAGGCGATCGACGATGCGGCGCTCGACGCTCGCGACATCGCCGCTGCCGGCGTGCATGGCCAGACGGTGCGCCATCGGCCCGCCGAGGGCTGGACGGTGCAGCTCAACAATGCGGCGCGCGTCGCCGAGCGTACGGGCCTCACGGTAGTCGCCGATTTTCGCAGCCGCGACGTTGCGGCCGGCGGGCAGGGCGCGCCGCTGGTGCCGGCGTTCCATCGCGCGCTGTTCGGCGGCGATGGCGTGCATCGCGTGATCGTCAACATCGGCGGCATCGCCAACATCACCGACCTGCCGCCGGATGGCGCAGTGCGTGGATTCGACACCGGCCCCGGCAACGCGTTGATCGACTTGTGGCACGCGCGGCATCGCGGCGGCGCATGCGACTTCGAGGGCGCGTGGGCGGCGAGTGGCAAAGTCGACACGGGCCTCCTCGCGCGGCTCGCTGCCGACCCTTTTTTCGCCGCGCCACCGCCGAAGAGCACCGGCCGCGACCTGTTCAACGCGGCGTGGCTCGATGACAAGGTGCAGGGCCCCACGCTGTCGACGCGCGACGTACAGGCCACGCTCACAGCGCTGACCGCGCACGCGATCGCCGACGCGGTGCGAACGCACGCGCCGCGTGCCACCGAAGTGATCGTCGCCGGCGGCGGCGCGCACAACGGCACGCTGATGGACATGCTCGCGCGCGGTGTCGCGCCGCGCACGCTGCGCACGTCGACCGCGCTGGGCGTGGACGTCGAGCATCTCGAGGCACTGGCATTCGCCTGGCTCGCGCGCGCGGCGCTGCGCGAGGAAGCCGGCAACCTGCCGGCCGTCACCGGCGCCCGCGGTCCTCGGGTGCTCGGCGCCATTTACAACGGGCGGGTGCACGCATAGGGACCGCGTTCGCCGCATTGCGTCGACGGCCGGGCAAACGGGATTCACCCTGCCAACCGCGCCGCGGCCCCAGTGCAATCAGCGTTGTTCTGTGGAACAGGCGAAAAAAACGGGACCCCGAAGTCCCGTTTCCTGCTGCGGCCGGCAACCGGCCTTGCGCGACCGCGCCGTGCAATGGTGTCAGACCGAGAAGCTCGATCCGCAGCCGCAGGTGGTTTGCGCATTCGGATTCTTGATCACGAACTGCGCGCCCTCGAGGCCGTCGGTGTAGTCGATCTCCGCGCCGACCAGGTACTGGTAGCTCATCGGATCGATCAGCAGCGTCACGCCGTTCTTCACCATCGCCGTGTCGTCCTCGGCCGTGACCTCGTCGAACGTGAACCCGTACTGGAAACCCGAGCAACCGCCGCCGGTGACGAACACCCGCAGCTTGAGATCGGGATTGCCTTCTTCCTCGATCAGTGCCTTGACCTTGTCGGCGGCGCTGTCCGAGAACACGAGCGGTGCGGGCATGTCAGTCATATCATTCATCGTGCTTCTCTCCTTTGAGGCCGCGTTTCGCGCCCTCTTGCACATTCATTGCACATTGCAGCAGCCGTCTAGTCTACTCGGCGCCTACACGCTTCAATTCGACCACCGACGCGGTTTCGAGTTCGCCGTGGTTCAAGCGACCCTGGATCACCGCGCCGACGTGCATTTCCAGCGTGCGATACGTCACGTCGCCCACGATGCGGGCCTTGGGCTGCAGCTCCAGGTATTCGGACGCCTGGACCGGCCCCGTCACCGCACCGTTGACCACCACGTGCGTGACACGAATCTCGCCTTCGATCCGCGCATGCTCGCTCACCACCAGCGTGCCCGGCTCGCCGTCCGCCGTGGCGACGTTGCCTTCGACGCAGCCGTCGATCCGCAAGCCTCCGGTGAACAGTACATCGCCTCGAACGATCGTTCCGGCGCCGATCAGGCTGTCGAGCCGCTTTTGGGGTGCTGCCGGTTTCTTGTTGGTGAACATGGAGTCTTTCACGGATTAGTCAATGACCGTGTGGCCCGGGGCGTCGCGACGCCGTCTTCGAAGGCGCGAGCGGTCAGCGCCGTCAACCGCGCGCCCTCGGGGACGCGGATCGTTCCTTCCACCCGCTGATAATACTTGAACTTGAGGATGAGCGGCGCCGCGGCGTCGGGCTGGTCCGCCGGCAAGTCCAACACGTTGGCCTGAGGGACCTTGCCGTCGTCGCCGGGCGTGGTGACGCTCGCCTGCAGCGTCACGTGTCCGGCGAACTCGTCGCGCGGGTTGCCGCCGCGCACCAGCAGCACCGCGTAGCGCCACGTGGCGTCGGTTTCGCGTTCGGCCGTTAGCCGCTGGATCGTCAGCCCGCCCGGCTTGCTCGAGTCGGACACCAGCTTTTGCAGGAACGCGAGCTGCTCCTTGAGCTGGGCGTTCTCCTGCGCGAGGTCGGCATTCTGGTGCGACATCGACGCCTGCGCGCCGCGATTGATCGCGACATCGCTTTCGAGCTGCGCGAACTGGTTGCGCGCATGCGCGGACTCTGCGCTCAGCTTGACGTTTTCAGCTTCCAGCAAGGCCAACCGGTCCGTCATTTCCGAGCGATGCACGCCGCTGAAGATCTGCCCGAAGTCGAACCCCCACCACCACATGCCGACGATCAACAGGACGAGTGTCGCCAGGATCCCGAAGCGCCACGGCCAGCCGAGCTGCGTGCGCACCGCCATCCGCGGCGCGCTGATCGAGAACTGGTGGCGCAACCGGCGCCATATCGCGTGCGGCGGCACCGGTTGCGGGGCCTATGGGAGCACCGGGACGGCGTCGAGGCCGTCGGTCTCGGCGAGGCCGAACATCAGGTTCATGTTCTGCACCGCCTGGCCCGCCGCGCCCTTGACCAGGTTGTCCAGCACCACGATCACGCGGACCAGGCCCGAATCGGCAGGCTGGCCGACGGCGATGCGCAACATGTTCGACGCACGCACGCTTCGGGTGTCCGGCGCGGCGCCAGCCGGCATCACGTCGACGAACGGCTCGCCGGCAAAGCGCGCTTCGTACAGCGCCTGCAAGTCGACGCCGCGCGCATGCGCCGCCAGCGGCGCATAGAGCGTCGACAGGATTCCGCGGATCATCGGCGTCAGGTGCGGCGTGAACACCACGCGAAGATCCGGCTGCGCCACCTTCGCCGACTTCATCGCGCGCGCGAGCCCTTGCACGATTTCAGGATGATGGCGATGTCCGGAAAGCGCGTATGCGTAAAAGTTGTCGGCGGCCTCGGCAAACAGCAGGTTGGTCTCGGCCTTGCGGCCCGCGCCCGTCACGCCGGACTTGCAGTCCGCGATCAGGTGCGCGGTGTCGACGAGCCCTGCCTCGACCAGCGGCAGGAATCCGAGCTGAACGGTGGTGGGATAACAGCCCGGGTTGCCGACGATGCGCGCGTTGCGGATCGCCTCGCGGTTCATTTCGGGCAGTCCGTACACCGATTCGGCGAGCAGGTCGGTGCAGGCGTGCGGCATCTTGTACCAGCGCTCGAACATCGCGGGATCGGCGAGCCGGAAGTCGGCCGCGAGGTCGATGATGCGCACGCCGCTCGCGAGCAGCTCGCGCGCCTGGCTCATCGCCACGCCGTGCGGCGTTGCGAAGAACACCACGTCGCACTGCGCGAGCCCGGCGGAGGCGGGATCGCTGAATGCCAGGTCGCAGACGCGGCGCAGCGACGGGAACATCTGCGCCACCGGCATCCCCGCTTCCTTGCGCGACGTGATCGCGCGCAGTTCGGCGTGCGGATGGCGCGCCAGCAATCGCAGCAGTTCGACGCCCGTGTAGCCGGTGCCGCCGACGATGCCGACTTGCAATTTTCCCGAGGCCGTTGCGGCCTTCGCACTCGCGCTCAGATTTACCGCCGAGTCTGCCAAACTATGCCTCCGTCATAAAGATTGTACCATTCAGCTTCGGAGTGCTCGAACACGCGGCGCCTGCGCCAAAAACAAAAGGGCCGCCTGTCGCTGGCGGCCCTTTCGACATCGATTGCGGTCGAATCGTCAGCGTTTCGAGAATTGCTTGCGGCGGCGCGCCTTGTGCAAGCCGACCTTCTTGCGCTCGACTTCCCGGGCGTCACGCGTCACCAGCCCGGCCTTGGACAGTGTGGGCTTCAGTTGCGCATCGTATTCGATCAGCGCGCGCGTGATGCCATGACGCACGGCGCCCGCCTGGCCCGATTCGCCGCCGCCGATCACATTGACCATCACGTCGAACGTCGCCGCATGATTGGTCAGCACCAGCGGCTGGCGAACGATCATGCGGCCGGTGTCGCGGGAGAAGAATTCGTCGACCGGCTTGTCGTTGACGACGAACTTGCCGGTGCCCTGCTTCATGAAGACCCGTGCCACCGACGTCTTGCGGCGGCCGGTGCCGTAGTAGTAGTTGCCGATCATTTTTTGTGTAGTTCCAGCGGTTTGGGCTGTTGCGCCGTGTGCGGATGCGTGTCGCCGGCGTAGTACTTGAGCTTCTTGATCATCGCGTAGCCGAGCGGGCCCTTGGGCAGCATGCCCTTGACCGCCTTTTCCAGCGCGCGGCCGGGAAAGCGCGCCTGCATCTTGCCGAAGCTGGTGGTCGTCACGCCGCCCGGGTAGCCCGAGTGGCGGTGATAGAGCTTGCCCTCGAGCTTGTTGCCGGTGACCTTGATCTTCTCGACGTTGGTGACGACGATGAAGTCGCCGGTGTCGACGTGAGGGGTATAGATCGGCTTGTGCTTGCCACGCAGCCGCAGCGCGATTTGCGCGGCGAGCCGACCCAGGATCTGGTCGGTGGCGTCGACGACATACCAGTCGTGGACGACATCCTGCGCTCTGGCGGAAAAAGTTTTCATTGCGTTGTTCTCGGGTTCTGGCGGCGAATGCCTCGGTGCGCTTAAGGGTGTGACCGCGCGCCGCAAAAGCTTCGGCAAAGTCTTGCATTGTAAACTGTTTTCGATTTCCCGGTCAACGCGGCCGGTGGCGCCGCGCGGAAGGCGCCGGCGTTGCGATGCCGATGGCATATTGCGTTGCACCGCACATTGCGCCAAGACAAAAAAAAGACGCGGTCTTGCGGACCGCGCCCTGAGTATTCCGCCATAGGAGGAGAATGGAGGAATTCGCCCGCGGTGGAGAAGGAGGAGATCCTTGCACCGCCGACGGAAACGATATTCCCATATTGCGATGCACAACGCCAATTGCCGTTTGCGATGCCGTCGATAAGCAAAACCGATGTCGAGCTGATTCAATCAATTGCGCGATAGTGAACACACACTTCAAAACGATGATGCAAACCCGTATCGAATGGCAAGACCACGTGCGCTTCGTCGGCACCAGCGGCAGCGGGCACGCGGTGACGATCGACGGCGCGCCCGAGCATGGCGGCCAGAACCGCGGCATGCGGCCAATGGAAATGCTGCTGATGGGCACCGCAGCCTGCAGTGCATTCGACGTGGTGCTGATCCTGCGTAAATCCCGGCAGGACGTCACCGGCTGCGTGGTCGACGCCGACGCCGAACGCGCGCCTGCCGATCCAAAGGTGTTCACGCGCATCGCGCTCACGTTCACGGTCAC
>JBEPUI010000096.1:0-10070 GCA_041691615.1 Pseudomonadota bacterium | reverse complement strand
TGGGCAAGGAAGACACGACGATCATCGACGGTGCCGGTGAAAAGGCGTCGATCGAAGCCCGCGTCAAGAACATCCGTGCGCAGATCGAGGAAGCCACGTCCGACTACGACAAGGAAAAGCTGCAGGAACGCGTGGCCAAGCTGGCCGGCGGCGTTGCGCTGATCAAGGTCGGCGCCGCGACCGAAGTCGAGATGAAGGAAAAGAAGGCGCGTGTCGAAGATGCGCTGCACGCGACCCGTGCGGCCGTCGAGGAAGGCATCGTGCCGGGCGGCGGCGTCGCCTACCTGCGCGCTCGCGCCAACATCAAGAACCTGAAGGGTGCGAACCCCGACCAGGACGCCGGGATCAAGATCGTGATGCGTGCGGTCGAAGAGCCCATGCGCCAGATCGTGCAGAACGCCGGTGACGAGCCGTCGGTCGTCATCAACAAGGTCGTCGAAGGCAAGGGCAACTACGGTTTCAACGCGGCCACCGGCGAATACGGCGACCTCGTGGAAATGGGCGTGCTCGACCCGACCAAGGTGACGCGCTTTGCGCTGCAGAACGCAGCGTCGGTCGCGTCGCTGATGCTCACGACCGATGCGATGGTTGCCGAACTGCCCAAGGACGACAAGCCGATGGGTGGTGGCGGTGGCGGCATGGGTGGGATGGGCGGCATGGGCGACATGGACATGTGATATTTCGCGGCAGCGAAATATCGTTCCCGCACAAGCAGGAATCCACGGCGTCAAGATCGCGAAACATCATCCCCGCGCAAGCGGGGATTTCCTGCGGTTTCGGGGAAATGGCTGCAACGAAAAAGCCCGGCGCGAGCCGGGCTTTTTTTTTAAGCGTGCCGCCACTTCCCACGCGCCGCATGCGCGCCGCCCGGCGCTCGTCAATGCAGCGCGACGCGCAACTCGATTCCATAGGTCGTCAAGCCTTCGTTGGGCGACTTGAGGCTTGCATTGGAGCGGTGCTCGGCATAGATCGCGAGCCGGTAGCGTGCGGCGGGATCGAGCGCAATGCCTGCGGCAAGGCGCTGGTCGAATAGCAGCGCCGTCGACAGGTTGCGGGTGCCGATATGCGTCTCGGTGACGGCCAGGCCGCCAAGGCCCAATTCGATGAACGGTTGCAATACCGACCGGGGCGCAAGCGCCCAGCGCGGGCCGAAGACCGCGCCGACATTCCACGAGTTGTCGTTGGGATGACGGTCACCACGCGCATTCCAGTACTCGAGGTGCAGTCCGGCGAAAGGGGTCGCGCCGATCTTCGCAAGCCAATCACAGCTGCACGGCCGAAATCCTCCGCCGACGCGCAGCACGTCGATGTTCTCGCCCGAGCCCACCGCTGCGGCGACCCAGGGCCGATCGTCGGCGCGCGCTGGCGGCGCCAATGCGCAGGCAAGCGCGATGGCCGCAAGCAGGTGTCGAAGGCGCGGCGCGGATTGCCGGCACGAAGCAACGTTGTTCATGGTCTCGGTGGTTGGATCGGGACGCGGAATATCGCAGATGGCCGCTCGCCGATCAAGTGCGCTGGCGCTGCGTACGATTTCGTACCTGTTGCATTGCGCGATGCAGCGTACCGCCGATCGGAACGCGCATCGGCCTCGCGCTCACCCGAGCAGCAACCCGAGCTCGTGCGCGGCGGCTTGCAGCGGCGGCTTCATCGTCGCTTCCATTTCGGCGATCGTCATCCGCGTCGCCTGCACGCTGATGTTGATCGCCGCCGCGACGCGGCCCTGCGCGTCGCGCACCGGCACGCTGATCGAGCGCAGGCCGATTTCGAGCTCCTGGTCGACGATCGCGCAATCGCGATTGCGCAGGTTCTCGATGATCGCGCGCACCTTGTCGGGCGACGTCTGCGTCTTCGGCGTGTGCGGCGCGATTCGCACCCGCGAGAAATAGCTCGCGAGGTCCTTGGGCGCGAGACCCGACAGCAGGATGCGGCCCATCGACGTGCAATAGGCCGGCAGGCGGCTGCCGACGCCCAAGTCGATCGACATGATCCGCGTCGATGTCCGCGAACGCGCGATGTACAGGATTTCGTCGCCCTCGAGGATCGACATCGAGCAGGATTCATGCGCGCTGTCGCTGACGCGATCGAGGATTGGCTGGGCGGACGAGGCGAGCGGGCTCGACGTCAGGTAGGCGTGCCCCAGCGCGAGGATGCGCGGGCGCAGTGCGAAGTTGCGGCCATCGTCGGACCCGACGTAGCCGAGCTCGCCGAGCGTATACAGGCAGCGACGCACGGCGGCGCGCGGAATGCCGGTCTTAATCGACAGCTGCGCGATGGTCAGCGGCCGCCGCTGCTGGGTGAACGCGCGCACCACGGCAAACCCCCGTGCGAGGGTCGCCATGAAGTCCGGGTCGCCCGAATAGCGCTGGATGTCCTGCGCGGCCGTTCGCGGAACGTCGTCGACGGCGGGCGCCGGCGCAACGCGCGCCGGTGTGGCTGCGCCGCGCGTGGAACCTGCAAATTTGCGGACGGCCATCGGGGGAATCGGGCTTCTGGTCGATGCGGCGACCCAATCGATAATCGCACACTTTACCGGTGATCGGAACGATGGCCGAACGGGTGCACAATCGAGCTTCGTCATGCGCACCCAAGTCGGCATCGTCGGCGCCGGACCCGCCGGCCTCCTGCTTTCGCATCTCCTGCATCGCGCGGGGATCGACTCGATCGTCGTCGAAGTTCGTTCGCGCGAGGCGATCGAGGCGACGATACGCGCCGGCGTGCTTGAACAGGGGACCGTCGACCTGCTCGACAGCGTTGGCCTGGGCTCGCGGCTGCATCGCGAGGGCTTCGTTCATCACGGGATCGAATTGCGCTTCGACGGCCGCGGCCACCGCATCGACCTGACGGCGCGTAGCGGCGGCAAGTCGATCACCGTGTACGCGCAGCACGAAGTCATCAAGGACCTGGTGTCGGCGCGCCTCGGCGACGGTGGCGTGATCCTGTTCGACGCTCGCGATGTCGTGCCGCAGGGTTTCGACGGCTCACGGCCGTCGTTGGGCTATGCGCTCGATGGCGCCACCAGGACGATCGCCTGTGATTTCATCGCCGGATGCGACGGTTTTCATGGTGTCTGCAGGCCGTCGGTGCCTCAGGCGTCTCGCGGCGAATACTCGCGAACGTATCCATTCGGCTGGTTCGGCATCCTCGCGCAGGCGCCGCCGTCATCGGCCGAGCTGATCTACGCGCATCACCAACGCGGCTTCGCGCTGGTGAGCACGCGATCGCCGATGATTCAGCGGCTGTATTTCCAGTGCGACCCGCACGAGAACGTCGATCACTGGGACGACGCGCGCATCTGGAAGGAGCTTCGCGCGCGGCTCGCCACGCACGATGGCTGGCAACCGGTGGAGGGCCCGGTGATCCAGAAGAATGTCGTCGGCATGCGCAGCTTCGTCTGCGAGCCGATGCGATTCGGCCGGCTCTTCCTGGCGGGCGACGCCGCGCACATCGTCCCGCCGACCGGCGCCAAGGGCTTGAACCTCGCGATCGCCGACGTGCGCGTGCTGGCCGACGCGCTGATCGAGCACTACCGGTCCGGCGACACGCACCTGCTCGACGCCTACTCGACCACCGCTTTGCGGCGAGTCTGGAAGGCGCAGCGCTTTTCCTGGTTCATGACTTCGCTGCTGCATCGCTTTCCCGACACCACGCCATGGCAGCAACAGTTACAACTGGCCGAGCTCGACTACGTGACGACCTCGGTTGCCGCGCAGACGTCGCTCGCGGAGAATTACGTCGGCCTTCCGTTCGACGATTCGGCATCGCCACCTTCGTTCATCTGACACAACCGACATTCCGCAACCAAAGGCCCACCACCGTGTTGGAACACAATCCCGAACCCAGCAACCCGCTGCAGATGGACGGCATCGAGTTCGTCGAGTACGCGACGTCGCAACCGCAGGCGCTTGCCAACGTGCTGCAGATGATGGGCTTCGTCGCCATCGCGCGCCATCGCTCGCGCGAAGTGACGCTGTTTCGCCAGGGCCCGATGAACATCATCGTCAACGCGCATCCCGAAGCGCTTTCGGGGATGGCGGCGCCGTCGGCGCGCCCGCAGCTGTCGGGAATCGCCGTGCGCGTGCGCGACGCCGAGGCGGCGTTTCATCGCGCGCTGGGCCTCGGCGCGTGGGCGATGCCGACGCGCGCGTCGGTGATGGAGCTCAACATCCCCGGCATCCATGGCGTCGGCGGCAGCCTCATCTACTTCGTCGACCGCTACAAGGACTTCTCGATCTACGACGTCGACTTCGTCGCGCTGCCGGGCGTCGACCGCCATCCGCCGGCGCTCGCCGGCATGCATTGGTTCGGCATTGTGCAGAGCGTCTACGAGGATCGCAGCGGCGACTGGTCGGATTTCTATCGCGAGCTGCTCGGTTTTGCGGCGCTTCCCGGCGGCCAGTATTTCGGCATTCTTCCCAAGGGCACGCTGCTGGCGAGCCCAGGCAACAAGTTCTACCTGCAGCTGATCGAGCCGCCGTCCGGATCCGAGGACATCGACTGGGACGAGCAGTTGCTGCGCGTCGGCATCGGCACGCCCGACGTGGAGAAGGCAATGCAGGCGCTGCAGGCACGCGGGGTGGTGTTCGTCGATCGCGATCCGGTGCAGCCGAGCGCCAAGGGCGCGCTGACGCAAATCTACTTCGGCTCGGTGACCTTCGAGCTCGTGAAGAGCGACCTGCCGGCAGCGGGAGGATGACGTAAATGGACATCGAACGCTTCGGCATGGACACGATCACGCTGGCAGGGCCGCTCGAAGCGAAGCTGCGGGCGGTGCGCGACGGCGGATTCACGCAGATCATGCTGTCGGCACGCGACATCGTCGGCCACCCGGACGGCGAGGACGCCGCGATCGACGCGGTGAAGAAGAGCGGCTTGCGCGTCACCGGTTTCCAGGTGTTGCGCGACTTCGAGGGGCTGGCGGGCGACCTGCACGATTACAAGGTCGACATCGCCAAGTCGATGCTGACAATGTGCCATGCGCTCGATTCGCGCGTGCTGCTGTGCTGCTCGACGACGTCGGCGCATGCGGAGGACAGCAGTGACCGCTTCGTCGCCGACCTGCAGAAGCTCGCGATGCTGGCGGTGCCGTTTCGTATCGACATCGCGTTCGAGGCATTGTCCTGGGGTCGATTCGTCAACGACGTGACCGCCGCATGGGACCTGGTCGAGCGCGCCGACCGGCACAACCTGGGCCTAGCGATCGATTCGTACCACATGCTCGCCACCGGCACGCCGGTGGCCGCCCTCGAGGATGTCGATCCCGACAAGATCCTGTTCGTGCAGCTCGCCGACTTCATGTGGCAGTCCACGCCCACCGCCGATGAGCGTCGCGAGACGGCGCGGCATTTCAGGGTGTTTCCGCGCGAAGGTGTGCACAGTGTCGAGATCGGCGCGCTGGTGCGGCAGCTCGATGATCTGGGATACGCCGGCGACTACAGTTTCGAAGTGTTCAACGATGATTACCTGCAGATGCCACTCGCGACCGTCACGGCACGGGCGCGCCGCTCCGTCCAGTGGCTGATGAACCAGGTGCCGCAGCGCAGCCTGCCTTTCCGCCGCCATCGGGCCGCTTGACCGCGCGCTGCGTGCAGCACGGACGTCCTGTCAGTCGCCCAACTGCCACGCCGGTTACTGCGCATCGCGGCCCCGCAGCAGCGAAGTATCCGCACGGCGCGCACTGCGTGTGCGATTACCGCCCTTTGTTTCGATAATCGCCCTTGTGACGGGGATCGCCTCGTCGTAATGTGTCGTCGCGGGTAGAAGACAGGCAACTCTGAAAGCATGCGACCCGGCGCTGCATCGCGCAATTCGGCGAATCACTATCGTTCGAGGAGGCGTTCAGTACGCGTGTCACTACAAGAGCGATGGCGGCACGCGAGCAATCCGCCGCGCATTTGACGAAACGGCCGCGGCCGTCGCATCCTGACGGCCGGGCAACGCTTCCATCCACGCGCCAACGCGCCCTCCACCCCTTTCGTCGAGGCCATTGATGGGTGATTTTGTCCAGCTCATCGTTTCGGGCACTGCCACCGGCGCAATCTACGCGCTGGCGGCGCTGGGGTTCACGCTGATGTGGCAGGCGGCGGGCGTGATCAATTTCGCGCAGGGCGAGTTCGTCATGCTGCCGGCGTTCGCGATGCTGTTCGGCATCGCCGCCGGGCTGCCGCTGTGGCTCTCGTTCCTGGTGACTTGCGCGCTGTCGATGCTGATCCTGGGCTTCGTTTTCAAGCGCGGCATCGCCGATCCGCTGATTCGCCACGGCGTCATTCCACTGGTGATCGCGACGCTGGGCGTGTCGATCGCGGTGAAGTCGATCGTGCGCGCCGGCTACAGCGCCGAGGCGCATCCCTTTCCGAGCCCGTTTCCGGATGGCCTGCTGTCGATCGCCGGCGTGACGATTTCGTACGCCGACATCGGCACGCTGCTGCTGGCGGGCCTGATCGTCGTGGCGCTGCAGACGTTTCTCAACCGCACGACCACGGGCCGCGCGATGCAGGCGGTGGCGCAGAACACCGAAGCCGCGAAGGTGCTCGGGATCGATGCCAAGCGCATGGTGATGTACGTGTTCCTGATCAACGCCGTGCTGGCGACGGTCGCCGCGCTGCTGATCACGCCCACCTACCTCGCCAAGTTCGACATGGGCGATTCGATCGGGCCCAAGGCGTTCTTCGCCGCGATCATCGGCGGCTTCAACCAGACGCGCGGCGCGCTGCTGGGCGGCGTGTTGATCGGCGTGCTCGAGAACGTCGTCGGCTTCTACATCTCGCCGGCCTACAAGGAAGGGGTCGCGCTGGTGTTGTTCCTGCTGGTGATCCTGTTTCGCCCCGAAGGACTGCTCGGGCGCAGCGAGGAGCGCAAGGTATGAGCGCACGCACCAGGCGCATCGTGCTGGTGCTGGCGATCCTCGCGCTCGCCGCGAGCGCGCTGGCGATGCAGCGCAGCCAGATCTACCTGCTGACGCTTTGCTGCGTCTACCTGATGGCGAACTTCGGGCTCAACCTGACCGTGGGATATGCCGGGCAGATGTCGCTCGGACAGGCGGCCTTCTTTGGCATCGGCGCATACATCGCGGCGATCCTGATGACCAAGGTTGGGCTGTCGTTCTGGATGGTGGTGCCGATCGCGGCGATCGTCTGCTTCGCCGTCGGGCTGGCACTGGGCTTTCCGGCGCTGCGCGTGCAGCACCACTACCTGGCCTTCGCGACGCTGGGTTTCAACGTGCTGGTCTTCCTGGTGATGCGCAATGAGGAGTGGCTGACCGGCGGCACTTTCGGCCTCGCCAACGTGCCGCGGCCGACGCTGCTGGGCTATTCCCTCGACAGCGAGCGCGCCTATTTCTGGTTCACGCTCGCCGCGTTGTGCATCCTGGCGCAGCTGTTGTGGCTGCTGCTGCGCTCGCCGTGGGGTCGCGCGTTCGCGGCGTTGCGCGACAACCCGATCCGCGCCGAGAGCCTCGGCATCAACATCACGGCGTACACGCTGTTCGCGTTCGCGATCGGCGCCGCCTGCGCGGGGGTCGGCGGCGTGTTCTATGCGAGCCTCGTGCAATTCGTCGAGCCCGGCACGTTCCATTTCGCGACATCGCTGCTGATGCTGCTGGCGGTGATCGTCGGCGGATCGGGGCGCTTCTTCGGACCGGTGGTCGGCACGATCATCATCGTCCTGCTGCCCGAGTTCCTGCGCTCCAGCAGCGCACCGGCGCTGCAATTCATGCAGAAGTGGTACCTGGTGGGGTTCGGCGCCGCGGTGGTCGCGCTCATGATCTGGCTGCCCGGCGGGATTCTGTCGCTCGCCGATCGCCGTTCTGGCAAGCAGTCGTCGCCATGACGTCGTTCCTGAAGGTGACGGACGTGAAGAAACAGTACGGCGCGATCAAGGCCGTGGATGGCGTTACGTTCAACGTCGGACCCGGCGAGATCGTCGGCGTGATCGGTCCCAACGGATCGGGCAAGACCACGTTGTTCAACAGTATCCTCGGGCAGATCGAGCCGACGTCGGGCAAGGTGGAGTTCTGCGACGAGGACGTCACCGGGCTGTCGCCGCTCGAGCTCTCGCGCCGCGGCGTGGGGCGCACGTTCCAGACGTTGCAGGTGTTCGGACAGTTGTCGGTGCGCGATAACCTGATCGTCGCCGCGCAGGAATTCAAGGGCTCGCTGGCGAAGCGCCTGTTCGCGCCGCCCGACGCGGGGCTGGGCCCGCAGGCCGACGCGATGATCGAGCGATTCCGGTTGCAGCACGTCGCGCACCTGCCGGCGGGCACCCTGTCGTACGGCCAGCAGAAGCTGATCGACATCGCGATGGCGTTCATGCCCGCGCCGAGGCTGGTGCTGCTCGATGAGCCCTGCGCGGGCGTCAACCCCGGCCTCGTCGACCAGCTGCGCGAATTGCTGGTCGATCTCAACCAGGCGCAAGGCGGAAGCTTCGTAGTGATCGAGCACAACATGGAATTCATCATGCGGCTGTGCCCGCATGTGATCTGCATGGTCGAAGGCAAGGTGCTGGCGGCCGGCGCGCCGCAGGACGTGCAGTCGAACCGGCAGGTGCTCGAAGCCTACCTTGGCAATTGAATCCCCACGCCGACCACCATCGTGACTTCATCCATCATCGAATTCGACAGGGTCGTCGCCGGCTACACGCCGAGCCTGACGATTCTCAACGAGACCACGCTCGACGCGCGCACAGGCGAGATCACGTTGCTGATCGGGCCCAACGGCGCCGGCAAGTCGACGGTGCTGAAGACGTTGTTCGGCCTGCTGACACCGCGCTCGGGCGAAGTCCGCTTCGAAGGCCGGTGCATCAACGGACACTCGCAGCGCCAGCTGCTGGCGCAAGGGATCGCCTTCGTGCCGCAGGGTCGCAACCTGTTCGGATCGCTGTCGGTGCGCCACAACCTCGAGCTCGGCGGCATCACGCTGCCGCGCGCGCAGCTGGCGGGACGCATCGACGAAGTGCTGCAGCGGTTTCCGCGCATCCGCGAGCGCCTCGACAACCAGGCGTCGACGATGTCGGGCGGCGAGCAAAAACAACTGGAAGTCGGGCGCGCGTTGCTGTTGCGGCCGCGCGTGCTGCTGATCGACGAGCCGTCGATCGGCCTGTCGCCCAAGCTGGTGCAGGACGTGATGACGTTGCTTCGCCAGCTCGCCGATGCCGGCACGACCGTGCTGATGGTCGAGCAGAACGTACGCACGGCGCTCAAGTTCGCCAATCGCGCGCTGGTGCTGGAAATGGGACGGCTGGCGCTGGACAGGCCGGCCTCTGAGCTGCTGCAGGACCCCGACCTCAATCGACTGTTCCTCGGCGGCCACGCGCGTGGCAAGGCCGCCTGACGTGACCGGACCGCGCGATCACGACGTCGCATTGCGCCAGGCATTGCGCCTGGCTATCGTGGGCTTCGGCATGTTCGGCCAGCGCCATGCGCGCACGATCGCCGCCGATCCCGGCTGCGTGCTGGCCGCCGTCGCCGATTCCATGGACGCGGCGGCGCGGGCGGCAGCCGGGTTCGGCGTCACTTGCTGGCCGGATTACGCGGCGATGCTCGACGCGGTGAAACCCGAAGGCGTGGTGATCGCCACGCCCAACGCTATGCACGTGCCGGTCGCGATGGCCGCGGTCGAGCGCGGCATCCCGGTGCTGGTGGAAAAGCCGATTGCCGACACGGTCGAGGCGGCGACGCGGCTGTGCGACGCTGCGCGGGCAGCCGACGTGCCGATCCTGGTCGGCCATCACCGGCGCTACAACCCGGTGATCGAAAAAGCCCGCGAGATGGTGCAGGGCGGGGCGATCGGCAGGCTGGTCGCCGTCAACGCCATGTGGCTGATCCGCAAGCCCGACGATTATTTCGACGTCGCGTGGCGGCGCGAGCCCGGCGGCGGGCCGATCCTGATCAACCTGATCCACGATGTCGACGACCTGCGCTTCATCGCCGGCGAAATCGTCGACGTGCAGGCGTACATCTCGAACGAGACGCGCGGCTTCGCGGTGGAAGACACGGCGGCGTTGGCGCTGCGGTTTGCCAACGGTGCCGTCGGCAGCGCCGTGCTGTCGGATGCGACGCCGTCGCCGTGGAGCTGGGA
>JBEPUI010000095.1:0-10285 GCA_041691615.1 Pseudomonadota bacterium | reverse complement strand
GCCTTTCCGCTGCAGATGGCCGGCACGCCGCCGCGCGACATCCCGGGCAAGATCGCCGAAGCGCTGGAGGACGTGCGCCTGCAGGGCTTCGGCCGGCGCTTTCCCAACGAATTGTCCGGCGGCCAGAAGCAGCGCGTGGCGATCGCCCGGGCGCTCGTCACCCACCCGACGGTGCTGCTGCTCGACGAGCCGCTGGCGGCGCTCGACGCAAAGCTGCGCGAGGAAATGCAGATCGAGCTGATCAACCTGCAGAAGCAGGCCGGCATCACGTTCATTTATGTCACGCACGATCAGACCGAGGCATTGGCGTTGTCGCATCGTATCGCCGTGATGAATGGCGGAAGAATCGAACAAATGGATGAGCCGTCGCGGATCTACCGGTTTCCGCGCTCGCGCTTCGTCGCCGATTTCATCGGTCAGTGCAACCTGTTCACCGGCCGAGTGACGCGCAACGAAGGCGGCACGGTGACGCTGGACGTCGAGGGCCTGGGACCGGTGCGGGTCAGCGCGCAGACGCCGATCGCCGCCGGCGCGCCGGCCAGCATCGCGCTGCGGCCTGAGCAGATTCGCATCGGCAATACCGCGGGCACCGGCGAGGGCGACAACCGCTTTCGCGGCACCGTGTCCGACCTGCTGTACATGGGCGACGTGACCGTCTACCGCGTCGCCACTGCGCAAGGCGCACGCGTCGAGGCGCTGCTGGCCAATTCGCAGACCGGCCGCGCCAAGTTCTTCGAGCCGGGCGATCCGGTCGACATCGACTGGCCGGTCGCCGCGGGTCATTTCATCGATGAGTAGATTGCCCGTCAACGACGGACGCTTCCAATGACTAGTACGGCGATCGCACGATCGGCGCTCGCGCGTCGCGGCAGGTGGCTGGTCAGCGGGCCGCCGATCGTCTACCTGCTGGTGTTCTTCGCGATCCCGACGCTGATCATGGTGTTCGCGTCGTTTCGCACGCCCGGCGATTTCGGCGGGCTGGCGCCGCTGGTCGACGAAGCCGGCAAGCTCGATCTCAACTTCGACTCCTATGCGCGATTTTTCGGCGAGCCGATCTACCTCGAGGTGTTCGCCAAGTCGGTCGTGTTCGCGTTGGCGACCACGCTCGTGTGCCTGCTGCTGGCGTTTCCGCTGGCGACGCTGATCGCCAAGAGCCCGAGGAAATCGCGCGACCTGCTGTTGCTGCTGGTGATCCTGCCCTTCTGGAGCAACTTCCTGATCCGCGTCTATGCGTGGATGATCATCCTCGGTCCCAATGCGACGTTCGCACGCGCGGTGAACGGCGTGCTGGGCTGGTTCGGCGCCGGACCCGTGCCGCTGCTGTTCAGCTCGTTCGCGGTGCTGGTGTGCCTGGTCTACGTGCACCTGCCGTTCATGGTGCTGCCGCTCTACGCCAACCTGGAGAAGCACGACCCCGCGTTGCTCGACGCCGCGCAGGATCTCGGCGCCGATGGATGGCGGCGCTTCTGGCGGATCACGTTTCCGCTGTCGTTGCCCGGCGTCTACGCGGGCGCGGCGCTGGTGTTCATCCCCGCGTTCGGCATCTTCGCCATTCCCGACCTGGTGGGTGGCCCCAACGACACGCTGATCGGCAACCTGATCAAGCAGCAGTTCCTCGAGACGCGCGACTGGCCGTTCGGCAGCGTGCTGTCGATCGTGCTGACGCTCGCGGCCTTGGCACTAGCGGCATTGGCCGCCTGGTTCGGCACGCGCGCGACGCGCGCACCGGCGCTCGACCGTGCGTAAGCGTCCGGTCGCGCTCGTCGCCGCGGCGCTGTTCGCGTACGCGTTCCTTTACCTGCCGCTGATCATCGTGGTCGTCTATTCGTTCAACGATTCGCGGCTCAACGCCGAATGGGTGGGCTTCACATTCGACTGGTACCGCAAGCTCTTCGCCGACGACGACATGCTGCTGGCCGCGCGCAATTCGCTCGTCATCGGGCTCGCCGCGAGCGTCGGGTCTACGCTGCTCGGCACGATGGCGGGATTCGCGATGCACCGCTGGAAGACGCGCCTGCTGCCGGCGCTGGTGCTGGCGCCGATCGCGATTCCCGAGATCCTGATGGGGGTCAGCCTGCTGATTTTCTTCGTGCTGCTCAACTTCACGCTGGGGCTGGTGTCGGTCGCGCTCGCGCATATCGCGTTCTGCATCGGCTTCGTGGCGATCGTCGTGCGCGCGCGGATGGCCGGCATGGACGAGAGCCTGACCGAGGCCGCGCGCGACTGCGGCGCATCGCCGTGGCAGGCGTTCCGCCACGTGACGCTGCCGCTGATCATGCCCGGCGTGATCGCCGGCGCGCTGATGGCGTTCACGCTGTCGATCGATGATTTCGTGATCACCTTCTTCACCGCGGGGGCGGGCACGGTAACATTGCCGCTGCAGATCTACTCGATGATCAAGATCGCCGTCACGCCGGAGGTCAATGCGGTGTCAACGCTGCTGATGCTGGTGACGTTGATGCTGATCGTCATCGCCTCGCGCCTGTCCCCCAGCCTGCTGCGCTCCGACACGGAACCCGACACATGAAACGCTTCTCCAAGCTCGCCGCCCTCGCGTTGCTCGCCATCGCGGCACCGGCGCTGGCCGCCAGGGACCAGCTGCACCTGTACAACTGGAACAACTACATCGCGCCGGAGACGATCAAGCGCTTCGAGCAATCCTGCGGCTGCGACGTCGTGCAGACGTACTACTCCGACAACGAGGAGCTGCTGGCGAAGCTCGCCGCGGGCGCGCGCGGCTACGACGTGATGGTGCCCACGTCCAACGCGGTGGATGCGCTGATTCGCGGCAAGCAGCTGAAGGCGCTCGACAAGGCGCAGCTGCCGAACCTGAAGAACATCGATCCCATCTACCTCGACACGCCGTTCGATCCGGGAAACGTCTATTCGGTGCCGTACGCGATGTCGACGACGATCCTCGGCTACAACGCCGAAAAGATGAAGGAGCTGTCACTGCCCACCGACACCTGGGCGGTGATCTTCGATCCGAAGTACCTCGCGAAAGTGAAGGGACGCGTCACCGTGCTCGACAGCGCCAACGAGCTTTTCGCCGCGGCGCTCAAGTACCTGGGCTACAGCGCCAACGATGTCGACCCCAAGCACTGGGACGAAGCCGCCGCCATGATCCGCAAGGCGAAGCCGTATTGGGCCGCGTTCAACGCGTCATCGTACATCAAGGAATTGACGGTGGGCAACATCTGGCTGGTGCACGGCTATTCCAACGACATCTTCCAGGCCAACCTCGATGCGCAGGCCGCCAAGCGCCCGTTCCACATCCTGCAGGGAATGCCGAAGGAAGGTGCGGTGCTCGCGGTCGACAACATGGTGCTGCAGGCGCAGGCGCCACGTCCCGACCTCGGCCTCAAGTTCATGAACTTCATGCTCGAGGGCAGGAACTCGGCGGAGCTCACCAACCTGATCGGCTCGGGCAATCCCAACACCGACGCGCTGAAATACATCAACGCCGAAATCCGCAAGAATCCGGCGATCTTCCCGCCCAACGACGTGCAGGCGAAACTCGAGCAGTTGAAGGACCTCACCGTCGCCCAGCGCCGCCTGCGCAACAAGCTGTGGACCGAAATCAAGGCGCGATGAGCGACCCTGCGATCATTGTCAACCGGCTGACGCCCGCGCGCCGCGACGACTACCTCGCGTTTTTCGACCATGAGCGCGGGCCGGCGTTTGCGGACAATCCCGCGTGGGCGAAATGCTATTGCCACTTCTACGAGGTGCCGGTGGCCATCGATTGGCCGTCGCTGGACGGCGCCGCGAACCGGCTCGCGATGGATGCGCGCGTGCGCACCGGGGAAATGGACGGCTACCTCGCCTACGCGGGCGACGAGATGGTCGGATGGCTCAATGCGCAGCCGCGCCATAAGCTGCCGCACTGCTTCGCGCGCATGCACATCGAGCCGCCGCCGATCGACGTCGCGCAAACGGCAGCCGCGGTGATCGTGTGCTTCGTGATCGCACCCGGCTGGCGGCAACGCGGCGTCGCACGTGCGCTGCTGTCCGGCGCGCTCGCGGAGATGGCCGAGCGCGGCATTCGCATCGTCGACGCGTTTCCGTTCAACACCGGCGACAGCACGGACGCGACCGATCACTACCACGGCCCGCGGTCGCTGTTCGACGCCGCCGGATTCGAGCAGATCGTCGCGCTGCCGGACCTGACGATCATGCGCAAGCGCCTATAAGTCGTTGCCGCGAAAGCGGGAGCTAAGTGGCTTGGGTGGACGTCACGGGGGTCCCAGCTTTCGCGGGGGCGACAACGCAGTGCGGGGACGACGAATCAAGCCCGGACGCGCGTGTCGAGATCCGGCAGGTTGAAGCGCGCGAGCGTGTCGCGCCACAGCGGATGATCGCGCAAGGCGTCGAACGACGGGTCGACCGCAAGGCACACGAGATTCATGTCGCACAGCGCGCCCGCACGATCGAGTGCCGCGAATGCCGCGTCGGCGTCGCCCAATCGCGTATGCGCAATCGCCATCCGGTAGGGCCCGACGCGATCGGCGCCGAAGCGGGACACCATCGACTCGAAATGGGCGCGCGCTTCGCGCTCGCGTCCAGCCAACGCCAGCGCCTGCACCACGCCCAGCGATCCGATCGAATCGTCCGGCCATTCGCGGGCGATCGCCTCGAATTGCGCGAGCGCATCCGCATGGGCGTCGCGGTTGAGCGCGGCGCTCGCCCGCAGCACGCGCGCGACGATGCTCGCCGGCTCGATCTCCAGCACCCGCGCGAAATGCCTCTCGGCGCCGATGAAATCGCGCCGGTAGAAGTGCAGCAGGCCCTCGTGCGTGCGCAGCGCCGGGTCGAGCGGGTCGAATTCGCGTGCCACCGCGAACGCGGCTTCGGCGTCGTCGAAGCGTCCCGACAGCGTGAGGATCCACGCGTACATGTGATGGACGTAGGCGTCCCCCGGCGCGTAACGCAGCGCCACCAGCACCGCGAGTTGCGCGCGCTCGAAATCGCGGTCGATCGCGAATGCGAGGAACGCGTCGCTGCCGTATGCCACGGCGAGCTCCGCATCCATCGAAAGCGCTCGCGCGACCGCCGTGCGCGCGGTTTCGACGAGCGCCGGATCTGGATACGGCGACAGCCCGATCAGGCCAATCGCAGCCTGGCCGACGCCCGCGAACGCGAGCGCGAATTGCGGATCGGCCAGGGCGGCCTCACGGAAGAGTTCCATCGCGCCGCGGTACGCGTCCACGCGGTGGCGGCCCAGCAGGTAGCGCGCACGCTGCCAGCAATCGCGCGCGTCCTCGTTGTCCGACATGCGCCGCGCCGCGCGCTTCAGCGGATCGGGCGCCATGCCGCCCAGCTTGAGGTTGCCGACGACGCCCTGCGCGATCCGGTGCACCAGTTCGCCCGACGACGGCGAGTCGGCGTCGAAGGCGTGCGACCAGCGGTGGACGCCGTCCTGGGTGCCGACCAGTTGCGCCAGCACTCGATATCGCCCGCCCACGCGTTGCAGGCTGCCTTCGACGATCACTTCGACGCCCAGTGCCTCGCCAATCCTGCGCACGTCGTCGCGGGCGTCGCCGAACATCATCACCGAGGTGCGCGCGATGACCCGAAGGCCGGGGACTTGCACCAGCGCGTCGATCAGTTCATCGGTTAACGCGATCCGCGTTTCGTCATGTTCTGCACAACCGGTGAGATTGAGAAATGGCAGCACGGCGAGCGACGGAAGCTTGGCGTTGCGCGGCGTTGAATGGAACTCGAACCGCGGCACGTAGCTGCCGGCCTCGATTCGCACGATCACGCTCGAACTCGCGCCTTCGTCTGCGTAATAGCGCGCCAATTTCTGCCGGAGCCGCCGGATTTCGACACGCACCGTCGTGTCGCTTCGCGGATCGAACTGCGCGGGATTGCGCCCGAACACTTCGGCGGCGAGGACCGACTCCTTGATTTGTGCAGCACGACCGTCGAGCGTGCGTTGCACCAGGTGGCGAAGCAGCAGGCGATGCCGCGTCGAGCGGCGGAATGTCGCGCTGTGCTCGATGCGCGACAGCTCCGTCAGCACCAGCGCGGGCGACAGGATAGGGGCGTGCGTTGAGGCCGGATTGGTCATGTGCGATTCGAGGGGAGCGCCCCTGCACTATCACCTCGCGGTGATGCGAAATGTCGCCACCGATTCTACAGAAACAACACGCCAAGCACAGGTTTCCGGCAGGGCCAATCGCCGGTGCGCCGGGGCGCATCGTTTCGATTGAACGATAATCGCGGTGCCCCTCGCTCCCGCGCAACACGATGACTTCGTCCCTCCGCCCCTCGGTCCCGCAATCAGGCCTGCCGCATCTGCTGGCCGCGTTCTACGCGGCGGCGATCGTGTTCGCGAGCCTCCAGCCGTTCGGACCCTGGTTGCCGCTACCCGATGGCGAAGCGTTCTGGCTGCTGTCGCCGCAGGTTCGCACGACTCGATTCGACTGGCTGCTCAACGTCGTCGCCTACATCCCGCTCGGCGCATTCGTGGCGCTGGTCCCGCGCCGCGCCCATCCGGTGCGGCGCATCGCGACGGGCGCCGCCGCCGGCTTCTTGCTGTCGTTCGCGATGGAAACGCTGCAGGCCTACCTGCCGACCCGCGACGCGAGCCTTCTCGATTGGGCGACCAACACGCTGGGCGCTGCGCTGGGCGGCGCGCTGGCCGCGCAATTCGCGCGAAGCGGGTACCTGAAGCGCGCGATCAAGCTCTCGCGCGACCGCTGGTTCCTGCACGGGACGCTCGGCGACGCGGGTCTCGCGCTGCTCGCATTGTGGCTGGTCGCGCAATGGAACCCCGGGATCGGACTGTTCGCGATCAGCTGGGACCCGTCGGCACCGGTGGCAGGCGCGCCCGTTGCGCGCGAATTCGCGTCGTTCCTGGTCGACGCCTTCGAAAGCGCGCTGCAGTTCGCGGGCATGGGATTGTTCATTGCGCTGCTGGTCCGCGAGCGCCGCTTCTTCGGCACCGCGATGCTGTCGTTGATCGTGCTGGCGGCAATCGGCAAGGGCGTCGTTACCTTGGCGATGTTGCGTCCCGCACCGTGGCAAAGCTGGCTGCGGCCGGAGATTTCGTTCGGCATCGCGGTGGGCGCGCTGCTGTTGCTGGCGGCGATCAATCTCGCGCGGCCCGCGATGGTGGTCACCTGCACGGTGGCGTTGCTGCTGTCGGTGGCGTTGCCGCCGTTGGTCAGCGACCAGCAGGACGTGCACCTGACGATGACGCTGTTCAACTGGCGCTACGGCCAGTTGCTCAATTTCAACGGCCTCACGCACAGCGTGCTGTTGTTGTGGCCGGTCGCGGCGGCGATCTGGCTGTTCGCGATTGCCGGACGACCCGCATGGGGCGCGAGCGGCGCGGAGCCTCGCGAACCGCATCGGCTAAAATGACGCGATGAGCTATTACAAGCGACATGTGTTCTTCTGCTGTAATCGCCGCGAGGCGCCGGAACGTTGCTGCGCCGAATCGGGATCGGTCGAAATGCAGGCCTATGCGAAAGCCCGCGTCAAGGAGCTTCGGCAAAGCGGACAAGGCAAGGTCCGCATCAACAAGGCGGGCTGCCTCGACCGTTGCGAGGAAGGCCCGGTGCTGGTGGTCTATCCGGACAACGTCTGGTACACGTACGTCGATCAATCCGACATCGACGAAATCATCGACCGGCACGTGATCAACGGAGAAATCGTCGAGAGGCTGCGCATTTGAATGCGCGCGCGGCCGAACGCGTGCTGATCGACGGGCCGGCGGGAGCGCTCGAGCTGGCCGTCAACCTGCCGACCGTCGCGGCTGCCAGCGGACCCGTCGGACTGGCACTGATCGCGCACCCGCATCCGCAGCAGGGCGGCACGCTCGACAACAAGGTCGTGCAGACGCTCGCCAAGACCTTCGCGGCACTTGGCTATGCCGCCGTGCGCTTCAATTTTCGCGGCGTCGGCGCGTCGCTCGGCTCGTTCGACGAGGGCAACGGCGAAACCGACGACGCGCTGGCGGCGTTAGCGTACGGCCGGCACCGATTCGCCGGGCTGCCGCTTGCGCTGGCGGGCTTTTCGTTCGGTTCGTTCGTGCAGACCCGGGTCGCGCAGCGCGAGGCGTTCGAGCGGCTGGTGCTGGTCGCGCCCGCGGTCAAGCGTTTCGCCGTGCAGGACGTGCCGGCCGAGACCATCGTCGTGCACGGCGAGGAAGACGACGTCGTGCCGCTCGCCGACGTGTTCGCGTGGGCGCGTCCGCAGCAGCTGCCGATCGTCGTGTTTCCCGGCTGCGGCCACTTCTTCCATGGCCGCCTGGTGCAGCTGCAGCAGGTGATAACCACGATGTATCCGCGGAACAACTGACGCAATGCCCTGGAAAAGCCGCCGATGCTGATCGTCAAGTCGCTGCACATCATCGCCATGGTCACCTGGTTTGCAGGACTCTTCTACCTGCCGCGCCTGTTCGTCTACCACGCGATGGCCTCGCCCGACGATCGCGTCGGCATCGAGCGCTTCGTCGTGATGGAGCGCAAGCTCTACGTGGGCATCATGACGCCGGGCGCGGTGATGACTGTCGCGTTCGGCCTGTGGTTGTGGCTCGGCTTCGGTATCACCGGCGGCTGGCTGCACGTCAAGCTGCTGCTGGTCGCGCTGCTGATCGCATTCCATGTCTATCTCGGCAAGCTGATGCGCGACTTCCGCGACGGGCGCAATCGCCATGGGCATGTGTTCTACCGGTGGCTGAACGAGATTCCCGCGCTGCCGATCCTGATCGCGATCGTCTTCCTCGTCGTGATGAAGCCGTTCTGACGTGGCCGAGCGCTTCTTCGCGTCGTGTCCGCGCGGCCTCGAGTCGACGCTCACCACCGAACTCGTCGCCATCGGTGCGGCGGACCCGGTCGCCGTCGACGGCGGCGTGGGCTTCGACGGCGGCCTCGACCTCGCCTATCGTGCCAACCTCGAGTCGCGCATCGCCAGCCGCATCCTGTGGAGGGTCGGCAGCGGCCGTTACCGCAACGAGCAGGACGTGCACGCGCTGGCGAAGGCGATCGACTGGAGCAGGCACTTTCGTGCCGATCGCACGCTGCGCGTCGATGTCGCCGCGACGCGCTCGCCACTGAAAAGCCTCGAATTCGCGACGCTGACGATCAAGGATGCGGTGTGCGACCGGTTTCGAGACGACACCGGCGAGCGTCCGTCGATCGACAAGCGGCTGCCCGATGTGCGGGTGGCGGCGCACCTGACGGTCGACGAGGCTACGTTCTACCTCGATACCTCCGGTGAGCCGCTGTTCAAGCGCGGCTACCGCCGCGACACCGAGGAAGCGCCGCTGCGCGAGAACCTCGCCGCGGGCCTGATCGCATTGTCGGGCTGGGCGCCCGAACACGCGTTCCTCGACCCGATGTGCGGCAGCGGCACGATTGCCATTGAGGCCGCGCTGATCGCCGCCGATCGCGCGCCGGGCCTGTCGCGCACGTTCGGATTCCAGAAGCTCGCGTGGTTCGACGGCCCCGCGTGGCAGCGAATCAAGCAAGCGGCACGCGATCGAATTCGCACGCCGCCGGCGAGCAGGACGATCCATGCGAGCGACCTGTTGCCGCAAGCAGTGGCCAAGACGCAATCGAATGCGCAGGCCGCGGGCATCGCCGATTTCATCGTGGTCGAACGCGCCGACGCGCTGACGCGCACCGCCCCCGCGCCGCAAGGCACGCTGGTCGCCAACCCGCCTTATGGCGTTCGCCTGTCCGACCGCGAGAAAGTGGCGGCGATGTATCCGCTGCTGGGCGACGCGTTGAAACAGCGCTTCGCCGAATGGAACGCGTGGCTCTTTTCCGGCGACACCCAGCTGCCCAAGCTGATCCACCTCAAGGCCGAGCGCCGCATCCCGCTCTACAACGGCGCATTGGAATGCCGGCTCTACCAGTACCGGATTCTGGCCGGGCGGATGCTAGACTAGCGCTCGACCTTCATGCGCAATCGAGTCTCCAAGATGGGAATGCTGCCGGCCCGCAACTACGTCTCCGAACACACGACCTTCGTGCGGGACCTGCTCGCAAAAAAGCCGGCGCTCGTCGACGACCAGCGCCGTGGCCGCGCGATCTGGTGGGACAAGACGCCGAAGGAGCTCGAGGCACGCCGGGAGATGGACCAGGACCTCGTGCCGCAAAAGGGCTACGTCTACTTGGTGGACTAGCACCCGATTCGCACTGCGCGCCGGCTCCGGCGCGCCAGCACCGTCCCGCCGACGAAACGTCCCGCCGACGAATCGTCCCGCCGACGAATCGTCCCGCCGACCAATCGTCCCGCGCGCCCAGCTACGCCCGCGTCGCGGTGCCGT
>JBEPUI010000094.1:0-10393 GCA_041691615.1 Pseudomonadota bacterium | reverse complement strand
AACGCCCCGTCACACGACCGGGCGTTTTGCTTTTGGGGACACGCGCGTGCGCATCAATCGCTAGCACCGAAGTTCCTAAGCGTTTCAAGAGCGTCACCACGAAGCGCTGATCGCGCCGATCGACTTGCGAGATATCGAGCGCGACGGTTAAAAGGGCAATTTCACTTCATCCAGCCGCTCATCATCAGCAGGCTGCCAGTGAAGTAAAGTGCGACCAGCACCGCGACGCACGCGAGCCCCGCCATGACCCATGTCGCGGCCCCGCCTGCATCCCTGCCCGCACGCGCGGCATTGAGCGCGCAAATGCCGGTGCTCACCGGTCCCGTGAACATCGACATCGGACCCCACCAGTCCGATAGCGACGCGATGGCGAACCATTGGGGCGCAATCACCGCACAGGCGAGCGACCACGCGAGCGCGTTGGCAAGCGATTTGTGTCGGGTCGTGCGCACGCTTGCGGCTGGCGCATTCTCGTCGCTCACCAGGCGCGCGCCGCCGCAACCCAGCCATATCAGCGGCACGTAGAGCAGGATCGAGACGGTTGCGCAGACTGCGATTCGCGTCACGCCGGGCCGCGTCGCGCCGTCGACGCCGTTGGCGAAATAGACGACGATGAACGCCGCCCAGGCGAGTGCGCAAACGGCGCCTCCGGCTAAAGCGACCGCAAATCGCGCGACCGGCGCGCGCACGCGCAGGCACGCGCGCGCCAGCGCCGGCGTGGCGAGCAACAGCGACACCAGCGCGGCCGCCTGAATCGCCAGGTCGAGGTGTGTCCCAAGCATTGCATTTAGTGCAAGATAGACGAGGGCCACCATGCTGAATGCGAGCATTGGCAACCCGGGCTCGAGCAGTGCCGATGCGGAAACAGATCGCGCCAGGATCGATGAGGCGATGCGTTGCATGGGTTGGCTCCGTGTCGATGATGCGCCGCATAGGCTCGCGATGCCGGACATTGTTCCATTTGCGGTGGGTCGCATACATAGGCCATTTGCATGGGTGAACCTTCGCCGCCACGCGTCTCGCTCGTACTCGCCACCGTCGGCCGCGTGCGGGAAGTCGCCAACCTGTTCGCATCGCTCGCGGTCCAGACGTCGGGCGACTTCGAAGTCGTAGTGGTGGACCAAAACACCGACGAACGGCTATCAGCGCTGATCGACACTTACTCCATATCCTTTCGCGTTCAGTGGATACGCACGCCGCGGGGGCTGTCACGCAGCCGCAACGCGGGCCTCGCGCTGGCGCGGGGTTCCATCTTCGCGTTCCCCGATGACGATTGCCGTTATCGCCGCACAACCGTCAGCGATGTCGTGGCGTGGTTCGACGCGCATCCGCAAGCGGAGGGCCTGACCGGACGCGCGGTGTCGGCGCGGGGTGAACGCGCGCCGGCGCGTTTCGCTCGCCACGCCCATTGGCTCGATTCACGCAGCGTGTGGATCGGCGGCATGTCGTCGGTGATCTTCCTGCGCAGGGAACTGGTAAGCGCCACCGGCGAATTCGATGAGCGCCTCGGGCTCGGCGCGACGACGACATGGACGGCAGCCGAGGAATCGGACTATCTGGCGCGCGCGATCGCCGCGCGTGCGCGAGTGCGCTACGAACCCGCCATCGAGATCGATCATCCCGGTCATCGCGGCCGGTACAAGGCCGACTCGATTCAGCGCGGCGAAAGTTATGGCCGAGCGCTCGGTTACGTGATGCGCAAGAACAATGCGTCGCAGGTGCAATTTGCCGGCCTGGTGTTGCGTGCTTGGGCCGGCGCCGCATTGGCGTTGATGACCGCGCGCATCGGCAAGGCCCGTTTCCACTGGCGCGTCGCCGCGGCACGGCGCACCGGATGGCGCGAGGGCGGGCCCGACGAGGCCTTGCGCGCCGGGGACGCGATGGCGCGCGAGCCGCTGCGCAACGTGGAGGCTTCATGACCGCGCGCGTGCTGGTCGTCGGGCTCGATGCCTGCGAGGTGACGCTTGTCGAGCGCTGGGCGCGCGAGGGGCTGCTGCCGCATTTCGCGGCATTGCAGGCTGCGAGCCGCGCCGTTGTGCTGGATGGCCCGATGCGCACGCTGCCGGGCGGTATCTGGCCCGAGATCCACACGGGCATGAACAGCGCGGCCAGCGGTCATTTCTACGTGCCCAACCGCTTGCGCACGGGTGAAACGCGGTTGCGTGCAACGCGCGTCGACGAGGTCGACGCGGAGCGCTATTTCTGGACGCAGGCGGCGCGACATGGCCGCCGCATCGCCGTCATCGATCCCGTGCAGGCGGTGCCGGCGCCGCGGCTCAACGGCGTGCAACTGTTCGAATGGGGACTGCACGATCGCTGCTTCGGCGTGCAAAGCGATCCGCCTGAATTCCTGCAGTCGCTGCGGTTACGTCACGGCGACTATCCGGTGACGTCGTGCGATTGCCATGGCGAAACCGTCGCCGGCTATCGCAAGCTGCGCGACGACCTGCTGCGCGGGCTGGCGGCCAAGGCCGAATTCGCGCCGGAATTGCTGGCACGTGAGGCATGGGACCTGTTCTTCTGCACGATTTCCGAAAGCCATTGCGCCGGCCACCAGTTCTGGCATTTCATCGATCCGCGCCATCCCTGGCATGACCCCGCGGCATCGGCCGATTTGCGTGAAGCCTTGCTGCGGGTCTACCAGGGAATCGACGCTGCCTTGGGCAGGCTGGTTGCCGCTGCCGGTAAAGAAGCAGAAATACTCGCCTTGTTCAGCCACGGCATGGACTTGTATTTCGACGGTCCGCAATTGCTTCCCGAGATCCTCGTTCGCCTCGGCCTCGCGTCGGGCGGCAATACCGTCTCGGGATCCCGCTTGCGCGAGTGGAAGACCCGCATCACGCATCTGCCGCGCCCGATAAAGAAGGTGATCAAGCGCCTCGCACGTTCGGCCGCCGGCGGTCATGCCGCCGCCGCGGTCGGATGCCTTGTCGATCCCTTCGCAAGTCCGCAGACCCGCGCCGGTTCCGTCACCAACAATCGCTGCGGCGCGATCCGCCTCAACCTGCGCGGCCGCGAACCGCTCGGCTGCGTCGAGCCCGGCGACGAAGCCGACGAGTTGCTGGCCCACCTCGCGCGCGAATTGCGCGCGCTGGTGAATCCGCAAAATGGCAAGCCGATCGTCGCCGACGTTTTCACCGCGCGCGAGCGCTTCGGCGCCGAACGCCATCCGGACCTGCCCGACCTGCTGTGCGATTTTCGCACCGATGTCGGCATGATCGAGGATTGCGAATCGCCGGCGGTGGGTCGCGTGCATGCGCCGATCTATCACCCGCATTCGCCTCGATCCGGCGATCACACGGCGAACTCGCGGGCGTGGATGACCGGGCCGCGCATCGACGCGCGGCCTGTCGCTACCGGCGGACGCGTCACCGACATCGCGGCGACGGTGCTAGCGCTGCTCGACGTGCCGTTGCCGGCGTGGATCGATGGAACGCCGCTTTGCATCGTCACGACGGCGACGTGGGACGAAGATCGTGACGAAATTCTTGCGGTCAGTGTTCGGTGATCGAACATTTGCGCGAAGAGCGAACCTGAGGCACCATCGGCGCTCGCGGCCGGGCATTTTTTTGAGGCGGGTGCGCGCAGGACAAATGCGGTTAAGACGGGCACCAGATCCGTCGGGCCGCCGGAGGCGGGAGCACTAGGTCGCTATCCGCGCCATCCATTCGCCGCACGCGCGAATGCCATTGAAGGAGGAGTCGAGATGAACATCAGGAATTGGTCGCGCGCGGTGTCGCTTGCAGCGCTTCTCGCGTTCGCAGTCCCTGCGCTTGCGCAAGGAACGCTGAAGCTCGGGCTGATCGGCGAGTTTTCGGGGCCGTTCGCCGAATACGGCCAGCAGATGCTGGGCGGCATGAAGGCGTACATGAAAGTGCATGGCGACACGGTCGCCGGCCGCAAAGTCGAGGTGATCCAGAAGGACACCACCGGTCCCGCACCGGACGTCGCCAAGCGGCTCGCGCAGGAACTGGTCTCGCGCGACAACGTCGACATGCTGGTCGGGTTCGGGCTTACGCCGAACGCGATGGCGGTTGCGCCGGTGGCGACAGAAACCAAGAAGCCGATGATCATCATGAACGCCGCGACATCGATCATCACGACCAAGTCGCCCTATATCGCGCGCGTGTCGATGACGTTGCCCCAGGTCGCCACGCCGATGGCGCTGTGGGCGGCGAAGAACGGCGTGAAGCGTGTCTACACGGCAGTCTCCGACTACGGTCCCGGGCTCGACGCCGAGGCTGCGTTCATCAAGGCGTTCAAGGGCGCCGGCGGCGAGATCATCGACAGCGTGCACATTCCGCTCAAGAGCCCGGAGTTCGCGCCCTACATCCAGCGCATCAAGGATGCCAAGCCCGAAGCCGTGTTCTTGTTCCTTCCGGCGGGTGAACAAGGCATCGCGTTCATGAAGGGATTCAAGGAGCGCGGCCTTGCCGAAGCCGGAATCAAGCTGCTGGCGACCGGCGACATCACCGACGACTCGGTGCTCGAAGCGATGGGAGATTCGACGTTGGGGCTCATCACCAGCTTCCATTACTCGGCCGCGCACGACTCGCCGGAGAATCGCGCATTCATCAAGGCATACTACGAGGTCAACGGCACCAAGATGCGGCCCAACTTCATGGCGGCCGCCGGATACGACGGCATGGCGGCGATCTACCAGGCGCTGCAGAAGACCGGTGGCTCGACCGACGGCGACAAGGTGATGGCGGCGCTCAAGGGCATGAAAATCGACAGCCCGCGCGGGCCGATCACGATCGACGCCGAGACGCGCGATGTGGACCAGAACATCTACATTCGCAAGGTGGAGAAGGTGAACGGCGGACTCTACAACGTCGAATTCGACACCTTCCCCAACCAGAAGGATCCGGGCAAGCAGTAGCCAGGCGCGGCGGGTGGCGAGTACTCGCACGCGGCCGCAACCGACTGCCGAGCCGCCGGCGGGGCCGGGCGTCGATGCGCCCGGCGACGGCCCTGCGATACTCGCGTAGCGCGGGCGACGCCAGATGGTCGGCAATTTCGTCGGTATCCTGTTCGATGGCGTTGCCTATGGCGCGCTGCTGTTCCTGATCAGCATCGGACTCGCGATCACGCTGGGGCTGATGAATTTCATCAACCTGGCGCACGGGGCATTCGCGATGTTCGGCGGCTACGTGTGCGTGCTGGTGATGACGCGCGCCGGCGTGCCTTTCTTCGTGGCGCTCGGCGCAGCATTCGTTGCAGGCGGCGCCTTGGGCGCCGTCCTCGAGCGACTGCTCTACCGGCGCGTCTACACCCGCACGCATCTCGACCAGGTGCTGTTCACGATCGGCCTCACGTTCATGGCGATCGCCTCCGCGTCATACCTGTTCGGCCCCGGCCAGCAGCCGGTGCGCATGCCGGCCTACCTGACGGGCCAGGTGCGACTGCTCGGTATCGACGTCGGAGCCTACCGGCTGTTCCTGATCGGCGTGGTCGCGGTGATCACGTTGCTGCTGTCGTGGCTGGTCGAGCGTACGCGCTTCGGTGCACAGGTGCGTGCCGCGGTCGACAACCGCACAGCGGCCGAAGGCCTCGGAATCGATGTCGCGCGCGTATTCAGCGTGACCTTCGCGCTCGGATCGGCGCTGGCCGCGCTGGGCGGCGGCCTCGCCATCGACGTGTTGGGCCTCGACCCGTCGTTTCCGCTGAAATACATGGTGTATTTCCTGCTGGTGGTGGCGGTCGGCGGGCCACGCACGATCCGCGGGCCGCTGATTGCGGCGCTGATCCTGGGCGTGTTCGACGTCGCGGGAAAATACTATGTTCCGGAAGTGGGCTCGTTCGTCATCTATGCGCTGATGGTGACGATGCTCGTGCTGTTTCCCAATGGCCTGATGGGGAAGCGCACGTGAAAGGCCTGTCCGACGGCCGCTGGAATCGCTACGAAATCGCGTTCTGGATGGTTCCCGTGGTTGCCTATTTCGCCTTGCCGAACTACCGCACGTTCGGCAGCCAGATCCTGGTGGCCGGCCTGTTCGCGCTGTCGCTCGACCTGATCCTCGGTTATGCGCGCATCGTTTCACTGGGCCACGCCGCATTCTTCGGCTTGGGCGCCTACACCGCGGGATTGCTCGCCCATCATGGATGGGGCGAACCGCTCAGTGGCCTCGTGGCCGGCGCGGTGGTGGCGGCACTGGCAGGCTCGCTTGCAAGCCTGCTGATCGTGCGCGGCCAGGACCTGACGCGGCTGATCGTCACGCTGGGCGTGGGACTGATGCTCTACGAGATCGCCAACCGCGCGGCGTTGATCACCGGCGGCGTCGACGGGCTGCCGGACGTGTCGATGAGACCGCTGCTCGGGATGTTCGCGTTCGGCATCAACGGCAAGACTGCCTACTGGTACAGCTTCGCCGTGCTGTTCATCGTGTTCTGCCTGACCCGGCGCCTGGTGAATTCGCCGTTCGGCTTGAGCCTTCGGGGCGTGCGCGAAGGCGAGAAGCGCATGCCCGCGATCGGCGTGTCGGTGCGTCGCAAGCTGGTGATCGTCTACACGATCGGCGCCGGCATCGCGGGCATCGCCGGCGCGCTGCTGGCGCAGACGACACAGTTCGTCGGCATCGACGTGCTGGGATTTGCGCGATCCGCCGACGTCCTGATCATGCTGGTACTGGGTGGCGCGGGCTATCTGTATGGCGGACTGATCGGCGCAGCGATCTTCATGATCCTGCAGGACCAGTTGTCGAGCTTGAGCGCCGCCTACTGGCAATTCTGGCTGGGACTGCTGCTGGTCGCGCTGGTGCTGTTCGCGCGCGGCGGCGTGCTGCCCGCGCTCATCGCACTGCACCGGCACCTGCGCGGCTTCGGTTCGCCGTTGCGGCGGAAGGTCGAGAAAACATGAAGCCGCCACTGGCACCGAGGGCGTGTCAAACATGACGCCCGCACTGCGGACCGAGAATCTCTCCAAGTCGTTCGGCGGATTTGTCGCCAATGCGGATGTGTCGTTGACCCTTGCGAAGGGATTGCGGCACGCGCTGATCGGCCCGAACGGCGCGGGCAAGACCACCCTCATCAACTTGCTGACCGGTGTGCTGGCACCGTCCTCGGGCGAAATCTGGCTCGACGCGGAGCGGGTCACGACGACGCCGCAGCATCTGCGCGTCAAGCGCGGGATGACCCGCACGTTCCAGATCAACACGCTGTTCCCGGGCCTCACGGTGCTCGAGTCGGTGATGCTCGCCATTTGCGAGCGCCAAGGGGACGGCGATCGCTGGTGGACGGGGGTTGTCGCGATGCCAGCGGCCATCGACGAGGCGATGGCATTGCTCGCGTCGCTGCGGCTGGCCGATGTCGCCGCCACTCTGACGCGCAACCTTCCCTACGGCAAGCAGCGCCTGCTCGAAATCGCGCTGGCACTGGCGACGCGTCCGCGCGTGCTGCTGCTTGACGAGCCGGCCGCAGGCATACCGGCGCAGGCGAGCGCGGAACTGTTCGCGGTGATCGCCGACCTGCCACGCGACGTCACGGTGCTGTTCATAGAGCACGACATGGACCTCGTGTTTCGCTTCGCCGAACGCATCACGGTGATGGTCGGTGGCAAGGTGCTGACCGAGGGCACGCCCGACGAGGTCGCCGCCGATCCGCGCGTCAAGGAGGTGTACCTGGGCGAGGCCGGACATGCCTGAGATGCTGCGCTTCGACGACGTGAGCGCGGGCTATGGCGATGCGCAAGTGCTGGACCGGGTGTCGCTGTCGATGGAGGAGGGCGACAGTCTTGCGCTGCTCGGCCGCAACGGCATGGGCAAGACAACGCTCTTGGTGACGCTGATGGGATTCACGCGCGTGTTTGGCGGAAAGATCGCCTGGCGCGGCGGCGATCTCGCGCGCGTCCCGACGTTCCGACGCGCGCGTGCCGGCCTCGGCTGGGTGCCGCAGGAGCGCCACGTTTTTCCGTCACTGACCGTCGACGAGCATCTGCGCGCCGTCGCGCGGCCGGGCCCGTGGAACACCGCGCGCGTCTACAAGCTGCTGCCGAGGCTCGAGGAGCGGCGTGGCAACTACGGCAACCAGCTCTCGGGCGGCGAGCAGCAGATGCTCGCGATCGGACGCGCACTGATGGTCAATCCGGCGCTGCTGTTGCTGGACGAGCCGATGGAGGGCCTCGCGCCGATCATCACGCAGGAACTGCTGGGCTCGATCCGCGACCTGATCGACGAGGGCGCGCTGGCGATCATCATCGTCGAGCAGCACGCACGCTTGGCGCTTGGCATCACCCGCCAGGCGATCGTGCTGGAGCGCGGCTGCGTCGTGCACCAGGGCGACAGCGCCGCGCTCGCCGCGGACGCGGCACTGCTCGCCCGGTTGGTCGCGGTCGCGTGAACGGAGAATGACGCCAACTGCCTAGCGCTTGCGCCCCATCAGCGATCCAAGCACGCCGCGCACGATCTCGCGGCCGATCGTCGATCCGGCGGTGCGCACCGCGCTCTTCATCGCCGCGTCGGCGAGGCTGTCGCCGCGGCCGCGCTTGCCGAAGATCGACTCCTTGATCGTGCCCAGAAGTCCGCCCCCGTTCCCCGGTGCCGCCGTCCCCGCCGCGACGCTCGACTGGGTGGCGCGTTTCTGCAGCATCTCGTACGCCGATTCGCGATCCACCGTCTTCGTGTAGGTATCTTTCAGCACCGAGTGCGCGATCACCGCCTCGCGTTCGTCGACGCCGATCGGGCCGATGCGCGACGCGGGAGGAAGCACGAATGCGCGCTGCACCGGCATCGGCGAACCCTTGGCGTCGAGAAACGATATCAGTCCCTCGCCGACGCCAAGCTCGAGAATCGCCTTCTCGGTGTCGATCGACGGATTGGCGCGCATCGTCGACGCGGCCGCCCTGACCGCTTTCTGGTCGCGCGGCGTATAGGCGCGCAGCGCGTGCTGTATGCGGTTGCCGAGCTGGCCCAGCACGGTATCGGGAATGTCGAGCGGATTTTGCGTGACGAAGAACACACCCACGCCTTTCGAGCGGATCAACCGCACGACTTGCTCGATGCGATCGAGCAGCGCTTTTGGCGCATCGGTGAACAGCAGGTGCGCCTCGTCGAAAAAGAACACGAGCTTCGGCTTGTCCGGATCGCCCACCTCCGGCAGGCGCTCGTACAGTTCGGCGAGCAGCCACAGCAACAGCATCGAATAGAGGGTCGGCGCCTGCATCAGGCGATCGGCCGCGAGGATGTTCACGACGCCGCGGCCGCCATCGGTCTGCATGAGGTCATCGACGTTGAGCATCGGCTCGCCGATGAACCGGTCGCCGCCCTGCTGCTCGAGCACCAGCAGGCCGCGCTGGATGGCGCCGATCGACGCTGCCGACACGTTGCCGTAACGGGTCGTGAAATCGGAGGCGTTGTCGCCGACGAACGCGAGCATGCCGCGCAGGTCCTTCAGATCGAGCAGCAACATGCCGTTGTCGTCGGCAACCTTGAACACAATTGCCAGCACGCCGGCCTGCACGTCGTTGAGCTGCAGGATCCGCGACAGCAGCAGTGGTCCCAGGTCGGAGATCGTCGCGCGCACCGGATGGCCGGCATCGCCGAACACGTCCCAGAATTCCACCGGGAAGCCCGTGAACGCGGGCATTTCGGCGCCGATGCGCGAGAGGCGCTCGGCGAGCTTTGGCGAGCTGGCACCGGCCTCGGCCATGCCCGCCAGGTCGCCCTTGACGTCCGCCATGAACACCGGCACGCCGATTGCCGAGAAATGTTCGGCGAGCACCTGCAAGCTCACCGTCTTGCCGGTGCCCGTCGCGCCCGTGATGAGCCCATGGCGGTTGGACATGGCGGGCAAAAGAGCGATGTCGCCGTCGCTGTTGCGGGCGATGACAAGTTGAGGGGCCATGGCTTGGTAAAAGAGGATGACCCCCTATATTACCTGCGGGGTCGATCCTCGCGGCGACCCCGGAACCCCTGTAAAAATGCAAAAAAAGCGGGTATAATTCAAGGTCATAGCGAACGTGCGCGAAAGCGCGCGAAAGAGCGCCACCCAGGGGAAGTACCGGGGCGATCGTAGGCTTCCGGCGCAACCGACAGAGTGGCGAACGCAAAAGTGGGCTGGGTACAGCCCATTTTTTTTTGGTCGACCCGTTTAACGAATGGCGAATTTGGGCGAATTGCTGGAAAAGACCGTCCCCGCGCTGGGGTACGAGCTCGTCGATTGGGAGTTCGCGACCAACCGGCTGCTGCGCATCTTCATCGACACGCCGAAAGGTGTCGTGGTCGAGGACTGCGCGCGCGTCAGCAACCAGCTGACGCGCCTGTTCGCGGTCGAAAACGTCGAATTCGAGCGGCTCGAGGTCTCGTCGCCCGGTCTCGACCGGCCGTTGCGCAAGGCGGCGGACTTCGCGCGCTTCGAAGGCCAGGAAGCGAAGTTCACGTTGCGCGAGCCGATAGGC
>JBEPUI010000093.1:0-10650 GCA_041691615.1 Pseudomonadota bacterium | reverse complement strand
AGCGCCTCGTGCGGCGGCACTAACTTCGGGAAATCGCCGGAATACCGAGCGGTCAGAGACGTGTGTCGACGCCTCGAGGCGCGCGATGTTGGTCGGACAATTGTTGCGTCGATCGAAGTCGACATGGTGGCGATGCGTACCTGGAATGTCTTCGTAGATGCCTGCACGAAGGTTCCATTCGTCGGCGAGCCGGTGCGTGGGAAGGAGGTGGCCGTTGATCGGCTGGTAGACCATCTCGTAGCCCCGCTCCAACGAACGGTACAACGGCATCAGCGATTGCCCGGGTTTGAGCGCACCTGCCTCGAGCATCAGGCCGTCTCGAAGCACGAACTTGTGATCGGGTGTCGCGGCGACCCTCTCGCCGCCGTCGAGCTCGATCTCTAGCAATGAATCGCGACCGACGAACCGCGGGACGTCGAGCAGCACTGCCATCACCCGACCGTTGGGTCCAATGCCGTAGCCCCAGAACATCTCGCCGCTTTCGGCGCGCCGCGCCATGTCCTCCAGCGACGCGCTCGTGCCGTCGACCAGCGCAACCCGCGTATCGCCGCGGAAACAACGTGCGTACGTGCTTTTTCCGAGCGTTACGACGAGCACATTGCGCGGGATGCGGAAGTGCTCGACGGTGCGCGCCAGCGCGAACGAATTAGGCGGGATGATGCAGACGTCGCCGTGGAAATCGACGAACGACTTCTCGTCGAAGTTCTTGGGATCGACGATCGTCGAGTTGATGTTGGTGAAAATCTTGAATTCCCGGGAGCAGCGGATGTCGTAGCCGTAGCTCGACGTGCCGTAGGACACGATCTTGTGGCCGTCGACCTCGCGCACCTGCCCCGGCTCGAACGGCTCGATCATGCGATGCTCGGCCGCCAGGCGGCGGATCCACTTGTCGGACTTGATGGACATCAGCTTCCCCGGTTGACGGTGAAACCTTCGCGGCGCGCGGCGAGGCCGAGGCGCTCGTCGAAGGTGACGAATTGCTGTTGCATCGAAGGTGCGCGGCGCAGCTCGATCGCCGCGGCGAGCTGCAGCGAATCGGCGGCGCGCAGCGGATGCAGGCGCAGCAGGCGGCGCGCTTCGTGGTGGATCGTATCGCAAGGCTCGACCACGTTGGCCAGCGCCAGCAGCGCGTCCATGCGAGCCAGCGCCTGCTCGAGCGCAGGCTCGTCGATCCTTCGCTCGCGCAGCAGGCGCGACAGCGCCGACGCGCACTCCACCGGCGTGGCCCACCACACGACGAAGTCGTGATCGTCCTCGAGCAATGCGGTGGCCATGCGCGTTTGCGGCTCTTCGACGAGCAACGGCAGGATGGCCGAGGCGTCCCAATATCGCATCGGGTCAGGACCTCGGCACTCGAGCCGTACGTCCCACGGGCCTAGCGGCCTTCGGCGCGCTCGGCGACCAGCGCCGCAACCGCGCCGCCTTTCGACTTGGGCATGGGCGGAAGCTTGCGCAGGAAATCGGCGCCCGGCTTGTGACGCGGGCGCTGCAGCACACCCGTGCGTTCGAGCTCGGCCAGGTGCTCGTCGCCCGCCGCCGACGAACGCGAGATCGGCTCGATGCGCGCGATGGGAACGTTGCGCTCGAGGATCAGCACGCTCTCGCCGCGCTTGACACGCGCGAGCAGCTCGGAGAGCCGGTTCTTGGCATCGGAAATGGTCGCGGTTTCCATGGTCGTTGCACGCTTTTCGGCCGAGGGTCGTCGGCATATCCTGGCTATGTTAGCCAGATTAACACCGCCCATCACGCCAGTAAATAGGCCGAACGGCCTATTGCGCGCAATCCCGCTGCGCCGATCGGGCGATCAGGTGTTCTGCACGACGATGCTCGGAAACTTGGTGGAGAAATCCTCGGCCTTCTGCGCGACGAAGATCGCCGTCTTGCGCGCGATCGCACGGTAGATGTCGGCCACCTTTCCGTCGGGATCGGCAACCACTGTCGGCCGGCCGGAGTCGGCCTGCTCGCGGATGCGGATATCGAGCGGCAGCGCGCCGAGGAACGGCACGTTGTATTCGCGCGCCATGGCTTCGGCACCGCCTTCGCCGAAGATGTGCTCGGCGTGGCCGCAATGGGTGCAGATGTGGATGCTCATGTTCTCGACGATGCCGATGATCGGCACGCCCACCTTGTCGAACATCTTGAGGCCCTTTTTCGCGTCCAGCAGCGCGATGTCCTGCGGCGTCGTGACGATCACCGCGCCCGTGACCGGCACCTTCTGCGACAGCGTGAGCTGGATGTCCCCGGTGCCGGGCGGCATGTCGACGACCAGGTAGTCGAGCTCGCGCCAGTTGGTGTCCTTCAGCAGTTGCTCGAGCGCCTGCGTGACCATCGGTCCGCGCCACACCATCGGCGTGTCCGGATCGATCAGGAAGCCGATCGACATCGCCTGGATGCCGTACGCCTCGAGCGGCTCGAGCGTCTTGCCGTCGGTCGACTCGGGGCGCCCGGTGATGCCTAGCATCGTCGGCTGCGACGGCCCGTAGATATCGGCATCGAGCACGCCCACGCTGGCGCCTTCCGCGGCGAGCGCGAGTGCCAGGTTGACGGCCGTGGTCGACTTGCCCACGCCGCCCTTGCCGGACGCGACCGCGATGATGTTCTTGACGCCAGGCACCAGCTTCACGCCACGCTGCACGGCGTGCGACGTGATCTTCTGCGTGACGTTGACCACGACGGTGCCGGCGCCCGGCATTGCCGAGACGGAGTCCTGGACGAGCTTGCGCAGCGACGCGTGCTGGCTTTTCGCCGGATATCCGATCTGCACGTCGACGGCGACATTGGCACCGTCGACGGTCACGTTCCTGATCGCCTTGCCGCTGATGAAATCCTTGCCGGTGTTGGGGTCGACGACGCTCGCGAGCGTCGCGCGGACGTCGGCTTCGGTGATGGGCATGTAGCGGCGGCCCGCATGGGCGCAGGTTGGACGGGAACCCCGATTCTACCTGTCCCGCATGTCGCGTTTGCTAGACTTTGCCTCTTTGCGCCTTCGCATCGCCCCCGCGGTGCGAGCGCCGCGCCTTTCAAACGCATGACCACCACACTGCGCAAGTTCTTCGTCACCACGGCATTGCCCTATGCCAATGGCCCGTTTCACATCGGCCATGTGATGGAATACATCCAGGCCGACATCTGGGTGCGCTACCAGCGGATGCGCGGGCACGAAATGCATTTCGTCGGTGCCGACGACACGCATGGCGCACCGATCATGCTGAAGGCCGAGAGCGAGGGGATCACGCCGCGGCAGCTGGTCGCGAAGATCGCCGTGACGCGGCCGAAGGTGCTCGCCGGATTCCACCTGAGCTTCGACTTCTGGCACTCCACCGATTCGGCGGAAAATGTCGAGCTGTCCCAGGATATCTATCGGCGTCTTAAGGCCGAGGGCCTGATCTACGCCAAGGCGGTCGAGCAGTTCTACGATCCGGTCAAGGCGATGTTCCTGCCCGACCGCTACATCAAGGGCACCTGCCCGGTCTGCGGCACCAAGGACCAATACGGCGACGCCTGCGAAAATTGCAGCTCGACCTACACGCCCACCGACCTGATCGACCCGCATTCGACGATCACCGGCGCGCGGCCCGAGCTGCGCACGTCCGAGCACCTGTTCTTCCAGCTGTCGGCGCCGCCGGTCGCCGCATTCCTCAGGCAATGGACCAGCGCGCCCGCACCGGGGCAGTCGCTGCAGCCCGAAGTGCTGAACAAGATCAAGGAGTGGCTGGTCGAGGGCAATTTGCAGGATTGGGACATCTCGCGCGACGCGCCGTATTTCGGCATCCCGATTCCCGACGCACCCGGCAAGTATTTCTACGTGTGGCTCGACGCGCCGGTCGGCTACCTCGCGAGCCTCAAGGCGCACCTCGCGAAGACGAACATCGATTTCGCCCGGTTTCTCGCCGATCCGGAAGTCGAGCAGTTCCACTTCATCGGCAAGGACATCGTCTACTTCCATACGCTGTTCTGGCCGGCGATGCTCGAATTCGCCGGCGCGCCGTACAAGACGCCGAATAACGTGTTCGTGCACGGCTTCATCACGTTCCTCAGCGAGAAGATGTCGAAGTCGCGCGGGACGGGCATTTCGCCGGAGCTGTACCTCGACCTTGGCCTCGATCCCGAATGGCTGCGCTACTACCTGGCGGCGAAGCTGAACGACCGCGTCGAGGACATCGACTTCAATCCCGACGACTTCGTCGCGCGCGTCAACAGCGACCTGGTCGGCAAGTACGTCAACATCGCGAGCCGCGCAGCGACGTTCATCGCGCGCCATTTCAATGGCGAATTATCGTTGCGCGCGCCCGACCACGCGCATTTCAAGGATCGCGCGGGTTCGACGACGGTGACCTGGGCATCGCGCGAAATCATCGAGGACGCGTACGAGAAGCGGGAATTCGGCAAGGTCGTGCGCGAGGTGATGCGCCTCGCCGATCGCATCAACGAGCGCTTCGACCAGGCCAAGCCGTGGGAGATCGCGAAGAAGGACGACGCCGAATCGCGCGCGCGGCTGCAGGACGTGTGCACCGACGCGCTCAACGCGTTCCGAGCGCTGTCCTACTATCTCGCGCCGATCGTGCCCGCGCTGGCGGGCAGGGTCGCCGATCTGTTCAACATCCCGCCCGCGTTGCTTTGGGCCGATCTGGAGGCGGTCGCGGACCGCATCAAACCTTATGCTCACCTCATGACACGACTCGATCCCAAGCAAGTGGAGGCGCTGATCGCGGGGCCCAAATCGGTCGCCGATGCGGCGTCCACGGCGGCAACGTCGGCGGCGTCTGCAGTGGCAACTTCGGCCGGGGCAACAGCGGTCCCCTCTGTGGATACGAAAGCCGCGGCCACGGTCGCTGCCGTGAGCACCGCTTCGTCGCCGCAAGTCGCGGCCACGACCCCCGCGCCGGCGCAGCCGGCGCAGATCACGATCGACGACTTCGGCAAGATCGACCTGCGCGTCGCGCGCATCGTCAACGCCGAGCATGTCGAAGGCGCCGACAAGCTGCTCAAGCTGACGCTGGATGTCGGCGAAGGCCGTCACCGCACCGTGTTCGCCGGGATCAAGTCGGCGTACAAGCCCGAGGATCTCGTCGGCCGGCTCACCCCGATGGTGGCCAACCTGGCACCGCGCAAGATGAAATTCGGCTTGTCCGAGGGCATGGTGCTCGCCGCGTCCGGCGACGCACCGGGCATCTACCTGCTCGCGCCCGACAGCGGTGCGCAACCGGGAATGCGCATCAAGTGACCATCGCATTGCATGCTTTCGCGATCGTGCAGCCGACGCCGCTGCCACCGCGCCGCGGCATGTCGATCCGACGCTTCAGCGACTCGCGACGCCATCATTGCGGCCCTCCTTCCGATCACGCATCGCAATCCGTCGATTCCATGCGCCATCGGAGGAAACATGCAAATTCCCCGCTTTCGTCCCAAACTCCTCGAATGCCTGAACGCCGGCTACGGCCGCGCTGATTTCCTTGCCGATCTCGGCGCCGGGCTCACCGTCGGCGTCGTCGCGCTGCCGCTGGCCATGGCGTTCGCCATCGCGTCGGGCGTGTCGCCGCAGGCCGGCATCTACACGGCCATCATCGCGGGATTCCTCGTTGCAGCGCTCGGCGGCTCGCGCGTGCAGATCGGCGGTCCCACGGGCGCGTACATCGTCATCGTCTACGGCATCGTCTCGCGCTACGGACTGTCCAACCTGATCATCTGCACGCTCGTCGCCGGCTTCATCCTGTTCGCGATGGGATTCTTCAAGCTCGGCGGACTGATCCGCTTCATTCCCATCAGCATCGTCATCGGCTTCACCAACGGCATCGCCGTGCTGATTCTGCTGTCGCAGGTCAAGGATTTCCTCGGACTCAGGCTGGCGCTTCCGGACGAGTTCTTCACGCGGATCAGTGTGCTCGCCGGTGGCATCGGCGGGCTCAGCGTGCCGACGCTGGTGGTCGGGGTCGCCTGCCTGCTGACACTGTTGGCCTGGCCGAAGACCGTACCATCGACCGGCGACGCGCTGGCGATGGAAGCCGGCGATGCGGTCGCCGGCGCGTCGGCGCGCGCCGGCGATCGCGCGTTGTTCGACACGGCGCGTCGCGGTGCCGCATGGTTTGCGCGAATTCCCGGCCCGATCGTCGTGCTGGTCGTCGCCTCTATCGGCTGCATGCTGCTCGGTGCCGACATCGCGACGATCGGCACACGGTTCGGCGGCATACCGACCGGCCTGCCGGCGTTCGTCGCCCCCGCAATCACGCTGCAGACACTGCGCGACCTGGTCGCGCCGACGATCACGATCGCGCTGCTCGGTGCCATCGAGTCATTGTTGTCGGCGCGCGTCGCCGACACGATGATCGGCGACCGCCACGATCCCAACCAGGAATTGATGGCGCAGGGCATCGCGAATATCGTCGTGCCGTTTTTCGGCGGCATTCCCGCCACCGGTGCGATCGCCCGTACGGCGACCAACGTCCGCACGGGCGCCCGCACGCCGATCGCGGGCATGATCCACGCGCTGACGCTGCTGGCAATCGTCCTCGTCGCCGCTCCGCTGGCGAAATACATCCCGCTCGCCGCACTTTCGGCGGTGCTGATCGTCGTCGCGGTGAACATGGGCGACTGGCGCGCATTCGCGGACTTGCATCGCTATTCGATACCTTACCGCGTCGTGCTGCTGACCACGTTCGCCGTGACCGTGGCCTTCGACCTGTCGACGGCTGTCGAGGTTGGCCTCGTGCTCGCGAGCCTGTTCTTCATCTACCGGGTCTCCGACCTCACGCACCTCGAAGCGGTGGCAAGCGGCTACGATGACATCGCCGCATACCGCGTGTTCGGCGCGCTATTCTTCGGATCGGTGGCGAAACTCGAGCCGCTGTTCGATCGAGCACTGACGCCCGCGCGCTTCGTCGTGCTGGACATGCACCAGGTGATCAGCCTCGACAACACGGCGCTCGACACCCTTGACACGCTGCGCCAGTCGCTTTCCGAGCGGCGCGGCGCGCTGGTGCTCTGCGCGTTGAATGCGCATCCGGCCGCGCAGGTGCGGCGCTCCGCGTTCGGTCAGGCGCTTTCCGCCGACAACGTGCAGGCCGACTATCCGGCGGCGCTCGCGCGCGCGCGGTTGCTGGCGGGAACCAGCCCGCCCGCATAAACAACCCGCACCCGCGCGAAGATCAGGAAACCTTGGACTTGCTGCGCCTGGCCGATGCGGCCGCACGTGCAGGCGCCGCGCGCTTGCCGTGCGCCTCGATCACCGGCTTCAGGTAGCGTCCCGTGAAGCTCGCCGTTGAGCGCGCGACATCGTCCGGCGAGCCTTCGGCGATGATGCGGCCACCACCGCCGCCGCCTTCCGGGCCCAGGTCGATCACCCAGTCCGCGGTCTTGATCACGTCGAGGTTGTGCTCGATGACCACGACCGTGTTGCCGTGGTCGCGCAACCGGTGCAGCACCGTCAGCAACAACTCGATGTCGTGGAAATGCAACCCCGTGGTCGGCTCGTCGAGGATGTAGAGCGTGCGGCCGGTGTCGCGCTTGGACAATTCGAGCGCCAGCTTGACGCGCTGCGCCTCGCCGCCCGACAGCGTCGTCGCCGACTGGCCGAGCGTGATGTAGCCGAGGCCAACGTCCAGCAGCGTGGCGAGCTTGCGCGCCACCGACGGCACCGGCTCGAAGAACGCGAATGCCTGCTCGACGGTCATCGCCAGCACTTCGTGGATGTTCTTGCCTTTGTAGCGGATCTCCAGCGTCTCGCGGTTGTAGCGTTGTGCCTTGCAGACGTCGCAGGGCACGTAGACGTCGGGCAGGAAGTGCATCTCCACCTTGATCAGGCCGTCGCCCTGGCACGCTTCGCACCGCCCGCCCTTGACGTTGAACGAGAACCGGCCTGGTCCGTAGCCCCGCTCGCGCGATTCCTTGACCTGCGCGAACATTTCGCGAATCGGCGTGAAGAGGCCCGTGTACGTCGCCGGATTCGAACGTGGCGTGCGGCCGATCGGGCTCTGGTCGACGCTGATCACCTTGTCGAAGTGCTCGAGGCCCTCGATGCCGCCGTACGGCGCGGGCTCGTCGGAGCTGTCGTACAGGTGCCGCGCGACGGCGTGATAAAGCGTGTCGTTGACCAGCGTCGACTTGCCCGACCCCGAAACGCCGGTCACGCAGACGAACAGCCCAACGGGCAGGTTGAGTGTCACGTCCTGCAGGTTGTTGCCGGCCGCGCCGGTGATCGTCAGCACCTTGGACGGATCGGGACGATGGCGCAGCGCGGGCATCGGAATCTGGCGGTGGCCGGCAAGGTATTGCCCGGTCAGCGAATGCGGCGCGCGGCGGATGTCCTCGGGCGTGCCTTGCGCGACCACCTGGCCGCCATGCTCGCCGGCGCCCGGACCCATGTCGACGACATAGTCGGCGGACAGGATCGCGTCCTGGTCGTGCTCGACGACGATCACGCTGTTGCCCAGGTCGCGCAGGTGCTTCAGCGTCGTCAGCAGCCGGTCATTGTCGCGCTGGTGCAGGCCGATGGAAGGCTCGTCGAGCACGTACATCACGCCGGTCAGCCCCGAGCCGATCTGCGACGCAAGGCGAATGCGCTGCGCCTCGCCGCCGGACAATGTTTCGGCTGAGCGGTCGAGCGACAGGTAATCGAGACCCACGTTGTTGAGGAACGTCAGCCGCGACAGGATTTCCTTGACGATCTTGTCGGCGATCGCCGCACGCTGGCCGTCGAGCTTCAGCGCGGCGAAGAACGCCGACGATTCCTTGAGCGGCCACCCGGAGATCTCGTAGATCGCGCGATCGCCCACCTTGACGTGGCGCGCGTCGCGCTTGAGGCGCGTGCCGCCGCACTCGGGACACGGCTTGTTGTTCAGGTATTTGGCGAGCTCCTCGCGCACCATCATGCTGTCGGTCTCGCGATAGCGCCGCTCGAGGTTGGGCACGATGCCTTCGAACGCATGCTCGCGCGTCGACGAGCGGCCGCGGTCGGACAGGTAAACGAACGGGATCTTCTCGCCGCCCGATCCGTACAGCACGACCTGCTGCACGCGCTCGGGCAGTTTCGAGAACGCCTTGTCGAGATCGAACTGCAGGTGCTTGGCCAGGCTTTGCAGCAACTGGAAGTAGAACTGGTTGCGCCGGTCCCAGCCCTTGATGGCGCCGGACGCGAGCGACAACTGCGGAAACCCGACGACTCGCTTGGGATCGAAATAGGTGATCGCGCCAAGGCCGTCGCAACGCGGGCACGCGCCCGCGGGATTGTTGAACGAGAACAGGCGTGGCTCGAGCTCCGCCAGCGAATAGTTGCAAACCGAGCAGGCGAATTTGGCCGAATACAGGTGCTCCTGCTGCGTGTCCATCTCGACCACCACGGCGCGGCCATCGCCATGGCGCAGCGCCGTCTCGAACGACTCGGCGAGGCGCTGCTTGAAATCCTGGCCCACCTTCAGGCGGTCGACCACCACTTCGATCGTGTGCTTGGTGTTCTTGTTGAGCCGGGGCACCTGGTCGATTTCGTAGACCTTGCCGTCGACGCGCACGCGCACGAAACCCTGCGCGCGCAACTCGACCATCATCTCGAGGTGCTCGCCCTTGCGATTGACGACCATCGGCGCGACGATCATGACCTTGGTGTCGGCAGGCATCGCGAGCGTGGAATCGACCATTTGCGAAATGGTCATCGCCGACAGCTTCTGCTCGGGATGATCGGGGCAATAGGGCTCGCCTACACGCGCGTACAACAATCGCAGGTAGTCGTGGATCTCGGTGACGGTGCCGACGGTCGAGCGCGGGTTGTGCGACGTGGCCTTCTGCTCGATCGAAATCGCCGGCGACAGGCCTTCGATCAGGTCGACGTCCGGCTTTTCCATCAGTTGCAGGAATTGCCGCGCATACGCCGACAGCGACTCGACGTAGCGGCGCTGGCCCTCGGCATAGAGCGTGTCGAACGCGAGCGAGCTCTTGCCCGAGCCCGACAGGCCGGTGACGACGATCAGCTTGTGCCGCGGCAGGTCGAGATTGAGGTTCTTGAGGTTATGCGTGCGTGCGCCGCGGATGCGTATGGAGTCCATGTTTGCTGCGGATATTCCTCGATTTGCACAAGCCGGCAACGCATGATGCGTGGCGCGGCGAGCCTCATCCGAACGACGGAAAGCGACGAGGCGAACCTGCTACTATACTTCGTTTCGAACGTCCGTTCACCGGGCCGTCGCCACATCGTTTACCGTCGATGGCGCCGGCCGCCGCAGAACATTCCTGCTGGAGATTCGAGTCATGGCATCGGTCAACAAAGTGATCCTGCTGGGCAACCTGGGACGGGATCCCGAAACGCGCTACACCACCGGCGGCGAGGCCGTCACCAACCTGCGCATCGCCACGTCCGAGCAGTGGAAGGACAAGAGCGGCGAAAAACAGGAACGCACCGAATGGCACAGCGTGGTGCTGTTCGGCCGCCAGGCGGAAGTCGCCGGCGAGTACCTGAAAAAGGGCCGCTCCGTCTATATTGAGGGCCGATTGCAGACTCGCAAGTACACCGACAAGGAAGGCGTCGAAAAATACTCGACCGAAGTCGTCGCCGACCGCATGCAGCTGATCGGCGGGGCGCGCGGCGAAGGCGGAAGCGGCGACGCCGAATTCTCGGGTGCCTCCTCGGGTGCGTCCTCAGGTGCCTCCTCGGGAACTTCTTCGGGC
>JBEPUI010000092.1:0-10657 GCA_041691615.1 Pseudomonadota bacterium | reverse complement strand
GTCAACGACGTCGATTCCAAGGACCGCGACATCGCGATGGTGTTCCAGAGCTACGCGCTCTACCCGCACATGACGGTGCGCGACAACATGGGCTTCAGCCTGAAGCTGCGCAAGGCCGATCCGAAGCTGACCACCGACCGCGTCGCGCGCGCGGCGAAAATCCTCAACCTCGATCCCTACCTGGACAGGTTCCCGCGCGAATTGTCCGGCGGCCAGCGGCAGCGCGTGGCGATGGGCCGGGCGATCGTCCGCGACCCGAAGGTGTTCCTGTTCGACGAGCCGCTGTCGAACCTCGACGCCAAGCTGCGGGTGGCGATGCGCGCCGAGATCAAGGCGCTGCACCAGCGGCTCAAGACGACGACCGTGTACGTGACGCACGACCAGATCGAAGCGATGACGATGGCCGACCGCATCGTCGTGATGCACGACGGCGTCGTCGAGCAGATCGGCACGCCGCTCGAGCTCTACGATCATCCGAACAACCTCTTCGTCGCGCAGTTCATCGGCTCGCCGTCGATGAACGTCGTCGAAGGCACGCTGCGCCGCCAAGGTGGCGCCATCGTGGTCGAGACGGCCGATGGCGTGCGCTGGCCGGCCGATGGCGCGCCCGGCGGCGATGGCCAGGCGGTGGTGCTGGGCATGCGCCCCGAGCACCTGCATGTCGCGGTAGACGGCGTACCGGCGGAGGTGGTGGTGGTCGAGCCGACCGGCGCCGAGACCGAAATCGTCGCGCAGGTTGGCGCGACTCAGGTGATCTTCAAGACCCATGGCCGCGATACGCTCGCGCCCGGTCAGCGCATCGCATTGGCGGTCGAGCCCGCGATGTTGCATGTATTCGACAAGGCCAGCGGCGCGCGGATCACGGCGTGACGCGAACGGTCGGCGGCACGTGCGCCGCGCCTGTGCGGCGCAGGCGCGAGGAGCGATGCGATGATGCGATCGTCTCGATGGTTGTCGGCGCTCCTGCTGGCCGCTGCCGCGGCGACGGCGGGCGCGCAAACCAACGTGCTCGTCAACGGCAGCTTCGAGCAACCCACGCTGTCGGTCGGCGAGTTCGCCGTGGTCTCCAGCATTCCGGGCTGGACGACGACATCGGGCTCCGGCATCGAGGTCCAGAACCAGGCGGTGATCGCGGGGTTCCAGGGCAGCCAGATTGTCGAGTTGGACGGCAACGACAACAGCGGCATGCAGCAAGTGGCGCCCACCGAGGCAGGCGTCACCTACACACTGTCGATCGGATATTCGCCGCGGCCCGGCTTCGCACTGGCGACCAATGGCATCGAGGTTCGCGTCAACGGCGTCACGATCGATACGATCGCGCAGGATGGTCGCGCGTTGTCCGCCGCGCTCTGGACCCGGTTTGCATATCCGATCGTCGCGGCCGGAACGTCGACGACGATCGAATTGGTCGCCGTCGGCACGAGCGACGGGGTCGGCGGCCTGATCGACGACGTGCGGCTGACGACGCCCGGCGCGGCGCCGGTGCCGGCGCTGTCGTCGAATCTGCTCGCGCTGCTGGCATTGCTGCTGGCGGCCCTCTCCATGCTGGCGCGCCGCCGGCCCACAACAGGATGACGAACGAATGAGCCAGAAGTCGAAGTCAGGCAAGCGCAAGCTTCGCTCCACCGAGTGGTTCGGCCGCAATGACCGTGATGCGCTGGTGCACCGGTCGTGGATGAAGAACCAGGGCTTTCCGCACGACCTTTTCGACGGCCGGCCGGTGATCGGCATCTGCAACACGTGGTCCGAGGTCACGCCCTGCAACGCGCATTTTCGCGAGCTGGCAGAGCACATCAAGGCGGGCGTGCTCGAAGCCGGCGGTTTCCCGCTGGAGTTCCCGGTGATGAGCCTCGGCGAACCGGTGATGCGCCCGACGACGATGCTGTTTCGCAACCAGGTGGCGATGGACGTCGAGGAATCGATCCGCGCCAATCCCTTCGACGGCGTCGTGCTGATGATGGGTTGCGACAAGACCACGCCCGCGCTGCTGATGGGTGCGGCTTCGTGCGACCTGCCGACGATCGGGGTGTCCGGCGGCCCGATGCTCAACGGCAAGTTCCGCGGCCACGACATCGGCTCGGGCACGCACGTGTGGAAGTTCACCGAGGCGCTGAAGACCGGCGAGATGAAGCTCGCCGATCTGACCGAGGCGGAGGCCTGCATGTCGCGCTCGGCGGGCCATTGCATGACGATGGGCACGGCGTCGACGATGGCGTCGATGGTCGAGTCGCTCGGAATGGGGTTGCCGGCCAATGCGGCGATTCCGGCGGTGGATTCGCGGCGCAAGGTGCTGTGCCGGATGGCCGGCCGGCGCATCGTCGACATGGTCCACGAGGACCTGCGGATGTCGAAGATCCTGACGCGCCACGCGTTCGAGAACGCGATCATGGTCAACGGTGCGATCGGCGGATCCACCAACGCGGTCGTGCACCTGCTGGCGATCGCCGGTCGGATGGGCGTGCCGCTGTCGCTCGACGACTGGGACCGGCTGGGTCGCGACATTCCCTGCCTGGTCGACCTGATGCCGTCCGGACGATTCCTGATGGAGGACTTCTACTACGCGGGAGGGCTGCCGGTGGTGATCCGCGAGATCGGCAAGCATATCCACAAGAAGGCGCTGACGGTCAATGGCCGCACGCTGTGGGACAACTGCAAGGACGCGGTCAACTACAACACCGAAGTCGTCACGCCGATCGCCACGCCGTTCAAGCCGCACGGCGGCATCGCGGTGCTGCGCGGCAACCTGGCGCCCGATGGCGCGGTGCTGAAGCCGTCTGCCGCCACGCCCGCGCTGCTGACGCACACCGGCCGCGCGGTGGTGTTCGACGACATCGACGACCTGCATTCGCGCATCGACGATCCCAAGCTCGACGTGAACGAGAACGACATCCTCGTGCTGCGCAACTGCGGGCCCAAGGGTTACCCGGGATTTCCCGAAGTCGGCAACTTCGCGCTGCCGGCCAAGTTGCTGAAGAAAGGCGTCACCGACATGATCCGCATATCGGACGCGAGGATGTCGGGCACCGCGTACGGCACCGTCGTGCTGCACACCGCGCCGGAGGCCGCGGCCGGCGGTCCGCTTGCACTGGTCGTCACCGGCGACACGATCACGCTCGACGTGGCGAAGCGAAAGCTCGAGCTGCATGTTGCCGCCGCGGAACTCGCGCGGCGCCGCGCGCGCTGGAAACCGCTGCCCGCGCACGCCGACCGCGGGTGGGTCAAGCTCTATTGCGCGACCGTGCAACAGGCCGATAAGGGCGCGGACCTCGACTTCCTGGTCGGCAAGTCGGGTTCCAAGGTAGGCAAGGTCAGTCACTAGAAACGCGTCTCGCGCGCCGACATGCGCTGGCGCTGCGATCGACCGGCGGCGGATACCCTGTCGGCGTTGTACCGATATACCCCGGCGAACCAAGCGAGTAGGATGCGTCTGTCCCGGCGCAGCAAGCCGGGCGCGTACCGGGGTACATTTTTTCCTCGTCATCCGGAGGTCTCGTTATGGACGTACAGGCTTTGATCATTTGGCTAGTCATTGGCGCGATCGCGGGATGGATCGCGGGCATGATCATGAAGGGGCGCGGTTTCGGCGTCGTCGGCAACATCATCGTCGGCATCGTGGGCGCGTTCATCGGCGGATGGCTGCTCAGTACGCTGGGAATCTTCGCGGCAGGATCGATGCTTGGAACGATCGTCACCGCGGTGATCGGCGCGGTGGTACTGCTGTTCATCGTAGGGTTGGTCAAGCGAGCCTGACCGCACGCACGAGGATGAAACGAAAAAGGGCGCCGATGGCGCCTTTTTTCAATGGCCGAACGTCGTACCTGGCGGCTGCGCCAGCCGAAGCCTCTACGGCTCGTGGATCGCCTCGAATTCCCAGATGGCCGTGGTCTCGACCGGCGACGCGAGGAACAGGTGTCCTTCGCGTATCGAGTAGGTGCGCACCGCGGCTAGCTCGCGCAGCATGCGCGACGATAGTGACGTGCCGGCACACATCGCGCGCGTGGTCGCCATCGGCCCGAATTGCACGCGGCCCGGACCGGGAGAGGCCCACGTCGCGCTCGCGTGGTTGCAATCGACGCGCAGCTCGGCGCGGCCGCTGGCGTCGAACGAGATCGTGTACTTCGACGGGTCGTCGGGAAGCGTCAACTGGTCATCGACGCCGATGATCCTGGCGAGCTGCCATTGCGTTCCGGCAACGGACTCGGGCGCGGCGGCGCCGGCGGTCGAGACGCCGGCGGCCGCGACCATCGCGCACGACGTCGCCAACGCCAGTGCACTCATCTCGATGCGCATCGCTTGCCCTGCAGGACCCTAGACGCCGCGATGCTACCTCAAACCGGCCGGCGCCACATGCCGTTCGCCGGTCGTTTTTTTATTGGCGCGAGTAGTATCCGTCGAACGCGGTGGTCCACGTTTTGCCTGCGTCGGCCGATTGTTCCCACCACTGGCGCACGCGGCCGTCGGCAAGCGGGATCCACGTCACGCGGTTGCTCGTCGTCAGGCGTGTGCCGCTGTCGTAGGTATCGCCGGCGAGCACCATCTTGCCGTCGACCAGCGCGCCGTCGAGCTGCAGCACGTTGCCACCGTTGTCCATCCAGGTCTGGTGCCAGTGCTTGCGCGAGGAATCCCATCCGGTGAGGCTCGAGCCGGTGACACCGCTCGGACTCGCCCAGCTTTCCTGCATCACGCAGCCGCCGTGCAGCGCCACGAGATGATTGGTGCCGACGTCCTTGCCGGCGGCGTTTTTAACGTTCCAGTCGCCGAGCCAGAAATCGAACTGCCGGTATTGCGGCGTTGCGCAAGGCTTGGTGGCGGGCGTGGGCGGCGATTGCGCGAACGCGTGGGGGAGCGGCGCGAACGTCGACAGCAGGCAGGCAATGGCGAGGATGCGCATGATGTTCCGCGATGGATCGTTGGTGCGACGGATTATCCACGCGATCGCAACGCGTGTGATGCCCGCTCGCCCCAAAAAGCTCCGCCACGATCGGGCCATTCGCCCCGTGCGAAGCAGACGGCCGCGTCGACGTCGCGTCATGGAGTCCGCGCGGTGTTCCGACGCCCGTCGCCCGTAGCCTCGCAAAAGGCGGCGGCGAGTTCGCTTTTCAGGCTCTACGCGAGGCGCTTCTGCATGAAACGCGATAGCACGTCCGGCTGGTATTCGCCGAACGGCGCGCAGTCGGTGAAGCCTGCCGCGTGATAGAGCTGCAATGCCTCCGGCTGCGCGATGCCGGTCTCGAGCAGCAGCGTGGCGAGATTCATTTCGCGAGCGAGCGTTTCCAGCGCGCCCAGGATGCGCACGCCGATGCCGGCGCCGCGTTCGCCGGGCGCCACGTACATGCGCTTCAGCTCGCCGTAGCCTTCGCGCACGCGCAGCGCGCCGCAGCCGACGGCCACGCCGTCGCGGCGCGCGACCACGAAGCGCACGTCGTCGGCGGCCAGCGCGTCGATGTCGAGGAAATGGTTGCTCCCCGGCGGATAGAGCGCGCTCTGGTAGGCATCGAGGTCGCGGATCAGCGCGATGACGTCGGGCTGCCGAGGGCTCTCCAGGCGGATGTCGACGTCAGAACTTGCCATACTTGTCGTAAGCGGCGACCGGGTCCATGCCGCCGATCAGCGCGCGGCGCATCTCGCTTTCCGTGGCGACCACGGCCTCGGTGCGCGTCACCACGTCGTCGACGATCGCCGCCGGCACGATCACCACGCCGTCGCGGTCCGCAAGCACGTAGTCGCCGCTCGCGATCGTCACCCCGCCGATGTCGACCGGCGCGCCGAACGCGTCGGCGATCCAGCGCCCCACGATGTCGGCCGGCGTGACGAAGCTGCACCATACCGGGAAGCCGTGTCGCAACAGCAGCTCGGTGTCGCGCGCGCCGCCGTCCACAACGTAGCCCAGCACGCCGCGCGCGGCCAGCGTTTGCGCCGACAGTTCGCCCATCAGCGCGATCTCGTGGTTGTGCGGCTGGCAGACGACCACGTGGCCTGCGGGCGCCTTGGCCAGCAACTCGCACCAGCCGCGCAGCGTCGCGTCGCGCGACTGCGTGCGGTCGATGTGCCCGGACACCGTCCACACCGGGCCCGCGAGCCGGTGCGCAGGATCGAGCGGCTTGATCTGCGGCGGCAGCACGATCGCGTCGTGGCCCATCGCGCGCAACACGTCGTGCACCGCGCCCGAATAGCACGCGGCAAGGCGCGCGGTGAGCGAGAGACCTGCGTTCATCGTGGCGGTATTCCCGACATTCGGCCGATGATCGCGCCGGCGACGGCGAGCCCGACGACCGCGTAGCCGGCGTTGATCAGCCACAGCGTCACGCCGCGGCCTTCGAATCCGTAATTGAGCGCCAGGTTCGCCGCGATGAAGCCCACGGCCACCTTGATGCCCATCGCGGCGCCTTGCATCGTGCTGCGCTTGTCGCAGCGCGCGATCGCCCAGGCGAGCGTGTAGCACATCACGAGGATGGCGACGAAACCGATGATGTACGAGACAGCCGGGCCGCCGGTGTCGCGTTGCACGTCGGCCATCGACTTGCCGATGCCGGCAAGCCAGGGCGCGCTCAGCAGCGTGTACCACGCCGCGCCGAGCGCGAAAAACACGACCGCCGCGATGATCACGGCCAGGTGCTTCACTCCGACCATCATGGACTCCCCGGGGAAAGATGCCAGCGCGAGAGTGTGCGCCGCGGCAAGCGCGCTTCGCAAGTGCGGGCGTAGGGGAAGCCGGACGGGGTGTTGCAGCGAAACGCGCTATCGCACGATCATCAGGTCGATCAGCGTCGGCGCTTCGCGCGCCAGCAGCACCTTGGCGCCATCCGGCGCAACGCCCAGCGTGCGGCCGAAGGCGATCGGGTAGTACGGCGAGCGCCAGCTCACGCGGCGTTCGGCGAGGTCGTAGCGTGCCAACGACATCGGATCGGTGCTGGCGTCGAGATAGTAGACGCCGCCCGCACCGAGCGCCCATGCCCCGACGGTCGAATCGCTGATCGGCAACGGCAAGGCCTCGCACTCGAAATCGGAGAGCCCGCACAGCGTGAGCCCGCGTACCTGCGGCTGCGATATCGCGATGTGCGTCGCGTCGATCATGAAGCTGCCGGCCAGCGGCAACGGTAGCCGTTCCTGCCTGGCCAGGTCGGCGAGCGGCGCGCGCATCAGTTGCATCGCCTGGCCGGCGGCGGCGATCGAGTAGTAAAGATAGCGGCCGGAACGGTCGGGGAAAACGTCGAAGACCTCGGTGCCTAGCGCGTCGAGCCGCTCGGTGGCGCCGGTGGCGACGTCGATGCGCACCGCCGATTGCGCGTGCGGCGGGGTGGCGCCGATGCGCATCGAATAGAGCTTGCGCCCGTCGTGCGACCAGTGCGCATTGACATAGCGAAAGCCCTCGGGAAGGTTGAGCCGCACCGGCGCCGCATCGCGCGTGGCGACGTACAGCGACTCGGCGCCTTCGCGATTGGAAACGAACACCACGCGCGAGCCGTCCGGGGAATACTCGGGATTGTTGGTGAAACGCGTCGACGGCCACATCGGCTTGGCCGACAGTGCGCCACTCGCCGCATCGTATTCCCAGAGATCGACACGGAACTGTGCATTTTCGTAGATGACTTCGCCGGAGGGCGAGATATCCGGGAAGCGCGCGCCGCGGGCGCCGGTGAACGACGCCTCGTGCGTGATGAGGTCGACTTCGTTGAGCGAGCGGTAGCCGAACCAGTCGGCCGCAACAAGAACGTGGCGCGCGTCGCGCCAGGCTGCCCCATAGACCATGCCGCGAGCGTTGGCGGCCACCTCGGCGTGCGTCCCATCGGTGTTGACCGTCCACAGTTCGCTCATGCCGTCGAGGCCGCGAAAGAACGCGATGCGCGAGCCGTCCGGCGAGAACCTCGGCATGATGTCGTCGCCTGCGCCTGCTTCGGGCAGCGAGAGGTCGCGCGAGGCGCCGGTCTTCAAGTCGACGATCGCGAGGTTCGCCGGAAACTGCGGGCGGCGCGAGCTTGCATAAACCAGCCAGCGGCCGTCGGCCGAGACATCGAAATACGGCGATGGCATGGGAGCGCTGTCGACCAGCACCCGTTCGCTGTCGTCGCGCAGATCGTGCTGGACGATGCTGCAATGCTTGTCGACGCAGCGCACGTACGCGAGCTGGCGGCTGCCCGCGATGAAGACCGGCGAGCGATAGCTTGCGTCGCTGTCGGATTCGCCGAGCGTGCGCCGGGCGCCGGAGGTCGAAAGGTCCTGCACGACCAAGTGAGCGCGAGAGCGCAGCGCGTCGGCTTGCGAATACGCGACGCGCTGGCCATCCGGGGCGAAGCGGGGCTCCATTTCCACGCCGGGATCGGATGTGAACGGTGTGGCTGCCGCCAGGCGCATTGCCAGCGGCGCCTCGACCGGCAGTTTCGGCGGCGTGCGCAGGAACATAACCAGCGCGATGACCGCAAAGGCCGCGAGCAGGACCGGAAACGGTTGGCGCAGGAAGTGTCGGGCGGCGGCCAGCACCTGCTGCGCGAAGGGGCGGGTAGCCGTGCCGGCAGCCGCGGGCCGGGGTTGTGCCGCGAACCCTTCGATGGCGGCAGCGGCGTCGCCATCGATTGCCGCCGCGGCAGCGATTTCGGCCTCTGTATCCGCGGGGCCTTTCAGCGTGGCCGCGGCGAAAGGCGCGGTTGGACGGGCGACGGGTGCCGGCGTGACACGCGGCGCCGTCAGCGGGGCTGCAGCGACCGGCGCGCCGGCGGCGACGTCGCCGACACCCACCGGCGCAACCAGCCGATAGCCGACGGTAGGAATGGTTTCGATGTATGAAGGATGCCGCGGGTCGTCGCCCAGCACCGTGCGCAGCTCGGCGATCGTGCGCGACAGCACTTCATCGCTGACCATCCGTCGCGGCCAGACCTCCTCGAGAAGGCGAATGCGCGAAATCACCGCGCCGGGCTCGGCCGCAAGCCGCAGCAGGACATCCATCAACCGCGGGCGAACGCGCACGACGCCATGGGCGCCGGCGAGCTCGTTGGACGCCGGAAGTACGGTGAATTTGCCGATCCGGCGCGGGGCGTCGCCGCGCCATTGCGGCGGCAATGCGCGGATCAGTGCCAGCGATGACATGTCGTTCATACGGCGCACCGGACGAAAATCGGGTGAAAAAAGGAGAATATTTTCCGGACGCGGCGGAGTCTACCTGCGGATAGTCGAGCCAGTGCCACCCACCGGAGCCCGCATGTCGCCAACCCCGCCGCAAGCCTGCCTGCCCCGCCGATCGCGCCGTTCGCCACCGAACGGCCGTTCGCGATTGTCCATCGCGTCGAGGCAGGCATGCAAGCGCAAGGCGCCGTCGTCACCGGATGCCACGCAACGCGGCACGCGCCGCCCGCCGCAGCGCATGACGTCGCGCCACCCGTCCCCAAACCACCTGGCCACCCATGAAAATTGACCTCGCCCCGAACTGGAACCCCTCCGCCGACGATACCTGGGCAGGCGATGGACGACCCTGGCTCGCGCGCATCGCGGTGCGCACGCTCAACCGGATCGTCATCGTGGCGGTGTCCGAGATCGTCCACATCGACGCCGAGGACAACTACGTGCGCATCCACGCCGATCGCGCCTACCTGCATCGCGAAACGCTGTCCGGGCTCGTGGCGCGGCTCGATCCGGCGCACTTCCTGCGCGTGCATCGCTCGCACGCGATCAACGTCGATCGCGTGCGCGAATTGCAGCCGCTGATGCATGGCGAGTACCGGATCGTTATGTCGGACGGCAGTGCGCTGACGTCCGCGCGCAGTTGTCGCGCGCGGATACAGGCGGCACTGGGGTTGCTTCAGGATCCGAACTGAGTGCGGCGGGCGATGCTCAAGCCGGTGTCGCGCGCCGCGCCCGCCGCACCTGCCGCGCAAGCCGCTCGACCTCGGCCACCGGCACGAGCTTGCGCGCGATCGCCTGCGCGTGCTCCCAGTGCGGCATCGCGCCGCGAAACCGCCGCCGGCCGAGCGCCGTGCTGCTGACCATGCGCACACGGCGGTCGGCGGCGGCCTCGACATCGACGAGGCCCGCGTCGCACAACCGCTGGACCGTTCGCGACAACGTCGTGGCGTCGGTAAGCGTGCTGGCGGCGAGCCGGGACATGGGGACAGGCTCCTGCGCGACGACCGCCCACAGCAATGCGAGTTCGCTGGCGCGCAAACCCGACGGCTTGAGGACTTCGTCATAGAGCGATCCGATCGCACGCGACATCAGTTTCAGGTTGGCATACGCGCATTCGCGTCCGCGTCGCGGGTAGTCGGCGGACGGCTTGGCGCGTGCCGTGGTACGCGACACGTTCATCAGGGCTCCCCAGGCGTTGTGCGCCGTGCTTGCCAACCGCGTCGTCGCGAAGCACGGCCATTGGTCGGCCGGCCATCCGCCGTGCGCTGATACTTGTATATGCAAGCATCGCCAAGGCTACGCCGCGCCGCGGCGAAATGCAACCTCCGTCGGCTATCCGCCGCATGCCGCTGCCACTTCGCCCCGAACGGTCTCCGGTTCGCGGAAAAGCGGTTGCGGGCAGGTGCGGCGCGCGTCCAAAGTACGCCTGTGCCGGGGCGCAACACCAGTTTTCAACGGAGACCCCCAGTCCCCTTGGAATTTTCCGCGCCCCGGCACTTTCTCGCGGCTCCCCACTCCGGTCGCCGCTACTCCGCTACTCCGC
>JBEPUI010000091.1:0-10687 GCA_041691615.1 Pseudomonadota bacterium | reverse complement strand
CCGCGCATTGCGCGCGGTCGGTGATGAACACCCCGCGCATTGCGCGCGATCGGCGATGAACACCTCGCGCATTGCGCGCGCTCGACAATGAGCACCCCACGCATCCCGCGTGGGGTGTGGGCGCTCGGCGTCGTGAGCCTGCTGATGGACGCGTCGAGCGAGCTCGTGCATTCGCTGCTGCCGCTGTTTCTCGTCGGCACGCTCGGCGCGTCCGCGGCGATGGTTGGACTGATCGAAGGAATCGCCGAGTCCACCGCGTTGTTCGCAAAAGTGGTGTCGGGCTATCTGTCGGACCGGCAGCGCCGGCGCAAACCCTGGGTGCTTGCCGGGTACGGCCTGGCGGCATTTTCGAAACTGATCTTTCCGTTGGCGGCGTCGGTAGGACTGGTGGCTACCGCGCGGTTCGCCGACCGCGTCGGCAAGGGAATTCGCGGCGCGCCGCGCGACGCGCTGATCGCCGATATCACGCCTGCCCGCGCCCGTGGCGCGAGCTTCGGCTTACGCCAGGCACTGGATTCGGTGGGTGCGGTGATAGGTCCCGGGCTCGCCATCGTTTCGGTGATCGCATTTGCCGGCAACATCCGCGCAGCGCTGTGGGTCGCGGTCGTCCCCGCGGCACTGTGCGTGGCGATGATCGTGTTCGGTGTCGAAGAGCGTGCTGCAGGCAAGGCCGTTGCGCGTAAGACCATCGTCGTCGCCGACCTGCGAAACCTTGATCGGCGTTTCGTCGCCGTCTGCACGATCGCCGCCCTCATGACGCTGGCGCGGTTTTCCGAAGCATTCCTGGTACTGCGCGCGCAAAGCACCGGCGCGAGCACTGCGCAGGTGCCGCTGGTGATGATCGCGATGAGCCTCGCCTATGCGCTTTTGGCGTTCCCGGCGGGCAAATGGGTCGACCGCGGTGGCGCCCGAGCGTCGCTCTATGTCGGTTGCGCGATGTTGTTCGCGGCGCACCTGGTTCTCGCGCGCGCGTCGACGCTGTCGGTGACCGCCGTGGGTGCCGTGCTGTGGGGCCTGCACCTCGCATTCACACAGGGACTGTTCGCGGCCTGGGTCGCAAGCGTGGTGCCGGCCGAATTGCGCGGATCGGCATTTGGGGTATTCAACCTGGCATGCGGCGTGGCGCTGCTCGTGGCCAGTGCGATGGCCGGCGTGCTGTGGGATCGCGTGAGTCCCGCAGCCACGTTTTACGCCGGCGCGGCATTGATCGCGCTGGCGGCCCTGGCGATCGCCGTGATGGACTTGCGCGGTCGCGGATTGAAATTCGAAGCGAAATGACACCGAGCGGCCATCGCGACTGCCAACGGCGCAGCCGTCGAGAAGTGTCCGCTCGACCCAGGACGAGTACACCCGCGCCTTGCGCCTGCGCTGTCAAGGCGCCGCGGTCACTTCACATCACTTCGGCATTACCCTGCGTCCAGCGGTGCTTCGTCCATCAGCGGAATCTGCTCGCGCAGCTCGAGAATACGGTCCTGCCAGTAGCGCTGGGTATCGAACCACGGGAATGCTGCCGGAAACGCCGGGTCGTTCCAGCGCTGCGCGATCCACGCCGAATAGTGCAGCAGCCGCAACGTGCGAAGCGCCTCGATGAGGTGCAGTTCGCCGCGATCGAAGCTGCGAAACTGCTCGTATCCTTCCAGCACCTTGCGTAGCTGGTGCTCCATGCTTTCGCGCTCGCCCGAAAGCAGCATCCACAGGTCCTGGGCTGCGGGTCCGGTGCGCGCGTCATCGAAGTCGACGAAATGCGGTCCCGCGCCGACATTTCCGATTGACCACAGCACGTTGCCGGCGTGCACGTCGCCGTGAATGCGCAGGTGCGCAACCGGGCCGGCGCGCGCGAACGCGCGCCGCACGCCTCCCAGCGCCGCGCTGCTGACGCTTGCGTACGCATCATGCAAATCCTGGGGCAACCAGCCGCCGTCCAGCAGGAATGCGCGGGGGACGTCGCCGAAGGCCTCGATCGTCAGCGCAGGCCGATGCGCAAATGGCTTGGCCGATCCCGCGGCATGGATGCGCGCGAGGTATCGACCGAGCCACACCAGCACGTCGTCGCGGTCGAGTTCCGGCGGACGCCCGCCGCGCTTTTCATACACGGCGAATGCGAAGCCGCCGAAATGGTGCAGCGTCGTCGATCCGTTCGCGATCGGCGCAACCGCCGGCACTTCGCGCGCGGCGAGCTCCCCGACGAACGCATGTTCCTCGAGAATTTGCGCATCGCTCCAGCGCCCGGGCCGGTAGAATTTGACGACCAGTGGCGGTGCGTCGTCGCGCATCACCTGGTAGACGCGGTTCTCGTAGCTGCCCAGCGCGAGCAGCCGGCCGTCGCCGCGAAACCCCGCGGTGTCCATCGCGTCCAGCACCACATCCGGCGTAAGCCCGGCGTAAGGTAAGTCGGGCAAGGTGCTCATGCTTCTATTGTAAGGTTTATGCGCTGCAGGGCGACCGGTGCTAGAGTTGCCGACACCACGAGAGGAACGTCGATGAGCGAAGCACAGGTTGCCGCATTGCCGGTCGCCGGCGGATATGTCTACCGGCGACATGCGCTTGCGGTGCGCGTGATGCACTGGATCAACGTGGTCGCACTGACGATCCTGCTGATGAGCGGCCTGGGCATCTTCAACGCCCATCCCGCGCTGTACTGGGGAAAATCGTCGTACAACGGCGAGCCGCCGGTGCTGCAGATGACTGCGGTCGACACGCCCCAAGGCGGCAAGCGCGGCGTCACGCGCATCCTCGGCCACGAATTTTCCACCGATGGCGTGCTGGGTGTATCGAAGCAGGCGGGCGGCCAGCTCGCGATCCGCGGCTTCCCGTGGTGGCTGACCATTCCGGATGCCCAATGGTTGTCGATGTCGCGCGCCTGGCATTTCTTCTTCGCGTGGGTGCTGGTCATCAACGGTCTCGCTTACGTCGGCTATTCGCTGTTGACGCGCCACCTCGCGCGCGATCTTGCGCCAACGCGTGTCGATCTTGCGGGCATCGGACGCTCAATCGTCGACCATCTGCATTTTCGCCATCCACATGGCGAGGAATCCAAGCGCTACAACGTGCTGCAGAAATTCGCGTACCTGGCGGTGGTCTTCGTGCTGCTGCCGCTGACGATCCTGATGGGCCTCGGCATGTCGCCGCGAGTCAATGCGCTTTGGCCCGGTTGGGTCGACCTGTTCGGCGGCCGCCAGTCGGCGCGCACGATTCATTTCATCTGCGCGTGGCTGATCGTGGCGTTCGTTGCGATCCACGTGTTCGAGGTGATCATCACGGGCCTGTGGAACAACCTGCGCTCGATGATCACCGGCCGCTATCGCGTGTCGGGCGGGGCAACGCCAGATGCTGGCTTGGGCACGACCGCGTCAGGCGTCGCGCGAGCCTATGACCTGGACGCGAGTGACGCGGTTGCCGACTCGTCGATTGCGATCGACCCACTCGTGCCGCCCGCGCGGCCGGACCACACCGGCGGGAGAAGCCCATGAAGCGAAGCGACCGCCGCAAGCGCCGACGTTTCCTGGCGCGTGCCTTTGGATTGGCGAGCATCGGCGCGCTCGCCGGCTGCGAAAAGCTGTCCCGGACCGCATGGTTTCCCAATGTCCTGGGAAAGGCGGATGCGTTGAGCGAAGGTGCAGGCAAGCTGGTGGCGAGGAAAGCGATGGCGCAGGAGTTTTCGCCGGCCGACCGCTCACCGTCGTTTCGCAGCAATGGCACCGCCGATCCCGGCACCGAGGACTACGAGGCGCTGACCGAGGGCAATTTCGCCGGCTACCGGCTGGTGGTCGATGGCCTGGTCGAGTCGCCCCGACAGTGGACCCTCGACGAGTTGCGCGCGATGCCGTCGCGTTCGCAGATCACGCGCCACGACTGCGTGGAAGGCTGGAGCGCCATCGCGCAGTGGAAGGGCACGCGTCTGTCGGCGCTGCTGGCGGCGGTGCGGCCGAAGCCCGAGGCGCGCTTCGTGGTGTTCCATTGCGCCGACCCAATGGAAGAGGACGGCAGCGATCCCTACTACGAAAGCATCGACTTCGACGACGCGTACCACGAGCAGACGATTCTTGCGTACGAACTGAATGGCGAGCCGCTGCCGGTCAAGAATGGCGCACCGTTGCGGCTGCGCGTGGAGCGGCAGCTCGGGTACAAGCACGCGAAATACGTGATGCGGGTCGAAGTGGTGGACAACTTCGCCAGCATTGGCGGCGGCAAGGGTGGCTACTGGGAAGACCAGGGCTACCAGTGGTATGCGGGGATCTGACGGCGCGCTCCTGTGCGCGCAGATCGGCGGGTTGCCGCGCCGTACTTGAGCACGAGGTGCATTACGCGCTAGGCTGCGGGTTTTCCACGTCCTTACTGGCGCATGTTTCGCCGACTTGCCATGCTCGCGGCCATTGCCGCTGCCGGATGCACCTCGATGCCGCCCAACCAGGCGGCAATGGGCGACGCGCGCGAGGTCTTCACGGCTTACGTCGACGCATTCAATTCGCAGCAATGGACGCGCGTGGTCGCGCTGTACAGCGATCGCCCGGGATTCCAGTGGACGGAAAACGGCAAGGTCGTGTATGCGTCGAAGGACGACGTCTCCAAGGCCTACGACTGGCTGCGCGAGCACGTGCGCCGTGCGACGTACTCGCCGTCCGACACCAACGTGACCGGATTGAGCGGCGACACCGCACAGATCGCCACGCGGTTCACCACCAGCGTGGAGACGGCGGATGGCCGCAAGTACGTCTATTCGGGCGACATGCGCATGGAAGTGCGGCGCGAGGGCGGCGTTTGGAAGATCGCTGGCGGCGAGACGCGCACGTCGGCGAGCACTGCGATACCCTGACCACTCGTCGCTGACATGTGCGCGAGGTCGTTCGCGCCAGGTCGCGAGTCTTCGCGCGCATTTTTTGCGCGGCCACGCATGTCGGCTGGAGCCGGCTTCGTGGTGAAGGGCGCGCGCGAGTCACGCGAACAGCCCGTGCAGGAACCATTCGCCGTCGTCGGTGCCACGACGATGATCGCGGTAGATCCAGGTGGTGCCGTCCTCCGGCGTTTGCGCGATGAAGTAATCGCGGCGCACGTCGTTGCCGTCCCACCATCCCGATTCGATCCGCTCGGGACCCTCGCGCAGCACCCACGGCGCGCGTTCGAAGGCGGGGGACAGCGATGCCGGTTCGCTCAACAGCCATAACGGACGCGCCGCGGTGGGCGCCGCACGCGACATCTGCGCGGACACGGCATTCGCGTCGGGCATGACCTGCGTGCCATGCCGCAAACGCGGTCCTTCCCGCAGGCGGCCGCGCGAAGCGTCGGGCGCGCGTTGCAGCGCCATCGCGGTGGATTCGACCAGCGCCGCTTCGGGCCGATGTTCGGCGCGTTCGCCGATGCGCACGACGCCCGCTTCACCGAGCCGCGCGCGCAACCGGTCGATGAGCGGCACCACGACGGCGTCGAGGTCGTTCCCGGGCAGCAGATCGCGGTTGCGCCCCCCAAGCGGCGCGGTATCGGCGCAGCACAGCGCGAGGGTCTCGACCGGCGCGGGCAGCGCGATGCGCGCCAGCCGCTCGCGCAGCACGCCGTTGAGATGCGCGACCGTGCGCGTCGGCGCGGCCAGCGCGAATATCGCCTGGGTGGCGGGCACGCCGGTGCGCCGGTGCGTGTGGCGCTCGTGGCCGAGTGCCAGCGCAATGCGGGTAACGCCCAATCCACGCGCCAGCAGCCACGCCGTCAGGTCGTGCACCAACCGGTTGACGGCGAAACCCAGCGCCTCGACATCCTGCACCGGCACCGGCAGCGCGAGGCGTCCTTCGAAGCAGGGCGCGGGTACATAAGGCGCGCGCGCATCGGATGCATCGCCCAGTGCCCTGTCGATGAGCGTCACCAGCGCGGGGCCGCAACGGCGCGCCAGCGCATCGCGTGGCAGCGCGCGCGCGTCGCCGAAGGTGGTCACGCCTGCCGCAGCGAGCATCGCCAGCGCATGGGTGTCGATGTCGAAATGCGCGAGGGGCAACGGCGCGAGCGCCGATGCCAGCTGGTTGCGCGCGAAGATCGGCGTCGCCTGTCGCGCGCGGGCAAGCGCCAGTGCTGCGATGGGTGTCGGCGCCACGCCCATGCGCAGCCGGTAGCCGCGTGCCGTCACGCCCTCGCCGATGAGTGCACAGAGCCGCGCGAGGCCGCCGAACAGCGTGAGGCTCGCGCTCAAGTCGGCCAGCACCGCATCGGGCGGCGCAAGGCTCGCGTGGGGCGTGAAGCCCAGCATGAATGCGCACAGATCGCCCAGCGCCGCGTGCTCGGCGCCGCCATCGCGCTCACGCAACGCAATGCCGGGCGCCAGTGCCAGCGCGGCGGACACGAGTTGCCCGCGCTTGACGCCGGCGTTGCGCGCGGCGGCGTTGACGCCGACCACGCGCGGGTAGTGGCCGCCGGTGGTCACCGCGAACGGCTGCGACTTCGCCTGCTCGTCGAGGCTGCGGGCGAACACGTCGAGCGGCAATGCCGGAAACAGCAGCGCGATCCACGGCATGGGGTTTTGCGCTTTCGCCGTCAGGTGTTCCAGATCGCCTGCTCGGAAAGACCGAGCTCGGCCAGGTCGGCCGCGCGCAGCGGCGCGTCGCCGACGCAGAAGAATTCGTCGAGCTGCGGTGGCGCGACCGAGGTGCCGGCCAGCATTGCGTGCGCTTGCCCGCGATGATGGATCTGGTGCTCGAAAAGATGCGCGAGCAGTCGTGTCATCGGCTCGATATGGAGGCCACTAGTGCGAGGAACGGCGACCGGCAGCGACAGCTGTGCGTCATCGAGGGCCATGCATAAGTCGATCAGGCGCTGGTCGACAGCATGCTGGGCGGTCGCGAGCGAGGCGCAGTCATCGAACGGCTCGGGCGGGGAGAAGAAGCTCCTGGCCTCGGCATTGGGCGAATCCCCGCGCACGCTTCGCTCGATCGCATCGACGTAGTACCAGTCGACGGTGAGGTTATGGTTGAGCGTGGCCTTGATCGACGGGAAGAAGCTCGTCCGCGTGGCCGCGAAATCCTGCGGCGACAGCGCACAGCACGCACGCAACAGCCGCAGGTTGGCCCACGCGTTGTTGCAGGCCATCGTGGCGAAGTGATGCGCAAGGGTAGGGGTTGCGGTGGACATCATGAAGCTCCGGTCGAAAGCAGCGGGTGCATGCAAAGGCGATCGTGCAAGCGGTCAATGCGCATGTGAACGCGCATGTGAATGTGCACACCCAAGCGCAGGCAGCGGCTGCACTTGCGCCATCGACTGCCCGAGCAACGGCTGCGCCAGCGATGGCGGTGCGCGCCACGATTGTGCCGGTAGCGTGGGCGCGGGTGCGGGCATTGGCACCGCCAGGCGCGGCAGCACCGACTTGTGATCGAGGTCGAGCAGCACCGGCTGCGCGAGATCGCCGCCGCGGCGCTTGACCACGCGCACCGCAAGCTGGCCGTGATGCGGCGAAAGCGCGAGGCGCAACGCTGCCGATGCCGCTTGCGCATGCTGCCCCGGGCGGCGCCACAGAACGCCCCAGGTGTGACCTTCGCGGGCCGCGACCGCGAGGCGCCGCAGCACGCGCTCGTCCTGCGTGGCGAGCCAGGCGAACGCGGCGCCGCATTCGGGAGCACGTAGCGCCTGCTCGTACGCCCACAGCGCGTCCTGCGGATTTTCGCAGCGCACGACCAGCAGGCGCGCGAGATCGAGTCCCGCGGCAGCGAGCGCCGGCGCATAGGGCCGGTGCGGAGGGGCGATCCATACGATGTCACGACGCTCGCGCTGCAAATGCGCGAGTGCGGGCACCGTCAGGCGGATTTCGCCGATGCCCTCGCGGGCGAGCAGGATTTCGGTGAGCGCGGCCGCCGGCCAGCCGTGGCCCGGGAGCACGGCGTCGAGTTGCGCGAAGCCGGAAGGCACGACCGCGGGTTCGGGCGCGCACTCGTTGCCGCGCCAGATCGCGGGATTGGCGAGCACCGCGGCAAGGGCAACGCTGGTGGCGGACATCGGAGGCCGGAAAACGTGGGGAGAATGCGCGGCACTTCAGCCCGGCGCATGCGCCTCGATGACCGCGGATTCGACGGGCGCGCGACGCAGCCCCGCGAGCGTGGCGTCGTCGAGCATCAGCACCACCGAAGTGTAGCTCGCGATCAGGTCGACGATGCCTTCGCGCGGACCGTCCAGCCATTGCGCGCTGCTGTAGAACGCGTCCTGGCTTTGCTCGCGCGCCGCGAGGCTGGCGTACGCACGCACGAGGTAGTAGGTGTCGTCGTCGTGCGGCGAGCATCCGCAAGCGACCACGTCGACCTTCCAGCGCAGCAGCATCGGCAGCGCCTCGTCGTGCACGCGCTGGTCGAATACGGCGCGCGTGCCGGGCTTGAGGTTGTACGTGCGGATTTCCACGGCGTGCGTCGTCATTGCGGTCTCCAGCGAAAACGGTTGCCGTGCAGCGGGTCAGCCCATCGCTTTCATGCGCTTTTTCATTTCGTCGGCGGAAACGTCTTCGGTGTGCGTGGCGATCCACCACACATGGCCGAACGGATCGGCGATGCCGCCGCCGCGATCGCCGTAGAACTGGTCGGCCACCGGACGCTGCACGCTGCCGCCGGCCGCGACCGCCTTGGCGAATTGCGCATCGACGTCCTTGACGTAGAACATCATCGCCACCGGGCTGCCGCCGATCGTCCGTGGCCCCGGGTGGCCTTCCATCTCCTCGGCCAGCATGACGATGCCGCTGCCGATCCGGATCTCGGCGTGGCCGATGCGGCCGTCGTTGCCGACCATGCGCATCACTTCGGTGGCGTCGAACGCCTTTTTGTAGAACTCGATCGCAGCCGGGGCGTCGCGGACGATCAGGTAAGGAGTGACGGCTTCGTAGCCGGTGGGTATGGCTTGCACGCTCATGGCGATCCCCTCGAGGCGGCCATCACTTGGGTGGCCAGTGTTGGGCGAATATGGCAGCGACGCGGGGATCGGCTTCGATCCGCTGCAGCACTGCATCGAAAGCCGGCCGTGCAGCAGCGACATGCGCGCGCGTGCCCGACCACTTGGAAACGACCGCGGCATAGAGATCGAGCGCGCCGATATGCTCGCCGTTCAGGAACGGCTGCGCCGGAAAGAGATCGGCGAACATTTCCCAGTGCTTGTGCAGCGTTTTGCGGGTACCGGCACGCACGCGCTTTTGCAGCGCCTCGTCGTCTGCCAAATCGCTGACGAAGCGCTCGGGATAGTCGATGATGGTGATCATCGGATAGCAGTTTGCGGCGATGAACACGAGACCGCGGATCGCCTGCGCGCGCGCCGAGGGAGCGACCGGCAGCCAGCGGGCGGCAGGATGCGCATCGGCGAGGTGAATGTGGATCGCAGCGCTTTCCGACAGCGCGCTCCCGTCCTCGAGCACGAGCGTGGGAATCTGCCCGAGCGGATTGACCTTCAGCAGATCATCGTACGCGTCGTTGCGTTCCCACGACGCGGTTTCGACGGCGCGAAACGGCGCGCCGATGATCGTCAGCGCCGCCTCGACCGATGCCGATCCCGAGCCTTTCTTGCCATACAGGGTGTACATCGCGAAGCTCCCTCCAGGATTACAGCGAATGCCCGCCGCGGATCAGGCCGACACCGATGCCCTCGATCGAGAACGATTGCTGCGAAAGATCGACGACGATCGGCGCGAACGCGGGGTTTTCGGCGACCAGCAGCACTTCGCGCCCGCGGCGCTTCAGGCGCTTGACGGTGACCTCGTCGTCCAGGCGCGCGACGATGACTTGTCCGCTGCGCGCTTCGGCACTCTTGTGCACGGCCAACAGGTCGCCGTCGAGAATGCCGGCGTCCTGCATGCTGGTGCCGCGCACCCGCAGCAGGTAGTCTGCGCGCGGCGCGAAAAGCTCGGGGTCGAGCCGGTAGTGCGCTTCGACATGCTCGGCGGCGAGGATGGGATGGCCGGCGGCCACGCGCCCGACAAGCGGCAAGGTTCCCTGCAGCGGCATGCCCGGCAATTCCTTGAGGCGCAGGCCACGCGACGCGCCGGGGATGATTTCCAGCGCGCCTTTGCGGGCGAGCGCCTGCAGGTGATCTTCGGCGGAGCTCGCCGTGGAAAACCCCAATCCGCGGGCGATTTCGGCGCGGGTGGGTGGCATGCCCGTGGTGTCGATGTGGCTGCGGATCCAGTCGAGGATCTGCCGCTGCCGCGGCGTCAATGCGGGCGGTGGCGCGGATGCGGGCATCGGCGACGGAAAGCGCAGGTGCGCGAACGGGCGGCGTGGGGGAGGCTTGCTCAAGGTTTGCTCGGCGATTGTTCTTGTGCTGTTGAATGTTGTCGGGGTTGCGGCGGGTTGGCCCGGTATCCAAGGTCCAAGGATACCGTATGGATATGCGGTACCGTGATTATAAGCGGCCGCCGCGGCCCGTCAAGCGTTTTGTGCTATCCGACAGCGCGGCGCGGACAGCGCTGCATGATGTGCATCGCGCCACAGCAACTCTTGCGGCGCCTGCCATGCGGCGAATGCGCAAGTGCTTCTATTTGTTGCCCTTGTGTTTTGGAACGCAGCTTGCAAGCGCATGCCGAAAAGCGCGGTTTGTCATCAGGAAAGTGCATGCATGCCACCGGATTCTTCCAACGACGACGGGACGGGCGCCCCCGAGAAGCCACAGACAGAGCGCCGCCCGACGGTCCGGCTATTGACAGGGCAGGAGGCGTATAGTCGGCTCGCCATTGGCCTTAGGGACCTGT
>JBEPUI010000090.1:0-10771 GCA_041691615.1 Pseudomonadota bacterium | reverse complement strand
CTCGGGTGCCTCCTCGGGTGCGTCCTCAGGTGCCTCCTCGGGAACTTCTTCGGGCGGCGGCGGCAACTCAGGGCCGGGCGGGCGCAGCGAAGGCCGACGCGAAAGCACAGGCTCGGGCGCGAAGCCGGCCGCTGGCGGAAGCAAGAAAGGCGTCGACGACTTCGACGACGACATTCCGTTCTAGCCCCAGATCGTTTTCCTTGTTGACTGAAGGCCGGCTTTCGCGAGGAAGCCGGCCTTCGTTCTTGTCAACCAGCGTGTTCGCGGTGTGACCCGTTTGCGTGCATGGCGCCGCGCGCCGTGAACGGACGAATCCGCCCCTTTAATCCTTGCGTGCGGTTCGCGCGCGTTGCGATGCCGCGCCATCGCACGGATGGTTTACGATCCGGTTTTTGCGAACGAACCGCAGCACTTCAATGGAACGCGAGCATGATCATCGACATCCACGGCCACTACACGACCGCGCCAGAGGCGCTCGAAAAGTGGCGCGCGCGGCAGGTGGCCGCGATCGGCAAGTCCGCGGCTACGCCCGCCGCATCGGAACTTAGCATCGGCGAAGACGAGATCCGCGCCTCGATCGAGTCGAACCAGTTGCGGATCATGACCGAGCGCGGCATCGACGTCACGGTGTTCAGTCCCCGCGCAAGCTTCATGGCGCACCACATCGGCGACTTCCAGGTGTCGAGCACGTGGGCGGCGATCTGCAACGAGCTTTGCCATCGCGTGAGCCGGTTGTTCCCGGAACACTTCGTGGCGGCCGCGATGCTGCCGCAAAGTCCCGGCGTCGACGTGGCGACGTGCATCCCCGAGCTCGTCAAGTGCGTCGAGCAGTACGGCAACGTCGCGATCAACCTGAACCCCGATCCTTCGGGTGGACATTGGACGAGCCCGCCCCTCTATGACCGCCACTGGTATCCGATCTACGAGAAGATGGTGGAGTACGACGTTCCGGCGATGATCCACGTGAGCACCAGTTGCAACCCCGCTTTCCACACCACGGGTGCGCACTACATCAATGCCGATACCACGGCGGTCATGCAGCTGATCCAGGGCGACCTGTTCCGCGACTTCCCCACATTGCGCTTCATCGTCCCGCACGGCGGGGGCGCCGCGCCGTATCACTGGGGCCGCTACCGCGGTCTCGCGCAGGAGATGAAGAAGCCGCCGCTGACCGAACACCTGCTGCACAACGTCTATTTCGACACCTGCGTCTACCACCAGCCCGGCATCGACCTGCTGGCGCGCGTGATACCGGCCGCGAACGTGCTGTTCGCCAGCGAAATGCTCGGCGCGGTGCGCGGCATCGATTCCCAGACGGGTCATTACTACGACGACACCCGCCGCTACGTCGATGCCAATCCGCAGCTTTCGGCTGCCGAGCGTGCGATGATCTACGAAGGCAACGCACGGCGCGTGTACCCGCGTCTCGACAAGACGCTGAAGGCCCAGGGCCGATAGCAGGAGGACAGTCAAGCCATGTACGAACTCGGGGTCGTCTACCGCAACATCCGCCGTGCCGCCGGGACCGTCGCCGAGGGACTCGGCAAGCTCGGCACGGCGACGGTGCACGAGGCGCAGGGGCGCACCGGCCTGATGCAACCGTACATGCGTCCCGTCTACCGGGGCGCCCACGCCGCAGGCCCCGTAGTGACGGTGTTGCTGCATCCCGGCGACAACTGGATGATGCATGTCGTTGCCGAGCAGATCCAGCCGGGCGACATCGTCGTCGCGGCAGTGACCGCGGAATGCACGGATGGCTTCTTCGGCGATCTGCTCGCGACGAGCTTCAGCGCGCGCGGCGCCAAGGGACTCGTCATCGATGGCGGCGTTCGCGATTCGGCGGTGCTTGCCCACATGCAGTTCGCCGTGTGGAGCAAGGCGATCTCGGCCAACGGCACCGTCAAGGCGACGCTCGGTTCGGTCAATATCCCCGTCGTGTGCGCAGGCGCGCTGGTCACGCCGGGCGATGTCATCGTCGCCGACGACGACGGGGTGGTCGTGGTTCCCGCGGCACGTGCTGCCGACGTGCTCGCGGCCGCGCAAGCGCGCGAGGCCAACGAAGTCGACAAGCGCGCCAAGCTCGCGTCCGGCGTGCTGGGCCTCGACATGTACGCGATGAGGGAGCCGTTGCGCAAGGCCGGGCTCAAGTACATTGACTGAAACCGGGCGAGGCGCAATGTCGCCGCATCCGCCGCGGGCGGCGTCCGCCAAACAGGCGGTTGCCGGCATTACGTCGATGGCCACCGGCCGCGCGTTGACAGCACTGGCGAACCAATACGCCGGGCCGCGCGGCATCACCGTCGTCATCGAATCGGTTGGGGGTGTGGACGCTGCGCGACGTGTTGCTGCGGGAGAGCCGTTCGACCTGGTCGTGCTCGCCGCCGATGCGATCGACGCACTCGCTCGCGAGCACCACGTAGACGCGACCAGCCGCGTCACCATCTGCGAATCGGCCGTTGCTGTGGCGGTGGCGCCCGGCAACCCGCTACCGCGCCTGAAAACGCCCGACGACGTGCGGCGGCTCGTTGAAGAAGCGCCGCGCATCGCATACTCGACAGGGCCGAGCGGGCGTTTCCTCAAGTCGCTGCTCGAGCAGTGGGGAATCGCCGACGCCATTGCGAACCGTTTGGTGCTGGCGCCGCCGGGTGTCGGCGTCGGCACGCTGCTCGCGCGCGGCGATGCCGACGTCGGGTTCCAGCAGGCGAGCGAGCTGGTGCATGTCAAAGGCATCGGCTTCGCCGGTGAACTGCCCGCGGCGATCCAGCAGCGCACGGCCTATTGCGGTGCGCTGTGCGCTACCGGAGGGAATCGCGCGAACGCGAGGGATGCACTGGCGTGGTTCGCGTCGCCCGACGCGGCAGCGACACTGCGCAGCCACGGCCTGATTCCGGTCGCCGGGTCGTGAGACTCGCGCCCGTTGCGCTAGCCTGCCTCCCACGTGCCGGGTGTCGAGAAGTGCCGTCGAGCGCGTGGTAGTCGTGGCGATCAGCGGCTAGTCATACGCACGCCGCACAGCGCGGCGAGTTCGCGGGTCGCTACGACGCCATCGGGCGACGGTGCGCCGCCCGGCGCCTGCGCTCGCTCGAACCGCATCCGATTGGGCGATCTGCCTATTCACCCGCGGCGTGGTGCGCCGGCGGCGAAACTTCGGCGGCGTCGACGCCCGCGATTCGATCGGCCTGAGTGCGCCAGCGCTGTTCGCCGGCGTTCGCCGCGAACGTGCCCGCGCGCGCGAGGTCGGCCACCCATTGCTGGCGCTCGACGATCGCGGCCGTCATCAAAGGATCTAGCCCGGCTTCGCGGACCGTCGCCGCCGCTTCGCGCATCTCCTCGGCACGGCGTTGCCCATGCTGGATCACGCGGCTGAAGAAGTAATCCCCATTGCCCTCCCAGTCGAACCCCGGGAAAGTCTCTTTCAGCGATGCGAGCACCTGCGCCTCGACGCCATAGCGCCGAGCGGTGACGTAGCTTTCGATGACCAGTGCCTCCATGCCCTTGACGATCACGCTGCGGCACATCTTGATCGCCGAGGCGACACCGTATTCGTCCGAGGCGATCTCGACCGCAAAGCCCAGCGATGAAAGTGCGGGCGCAAGCGCCGCGGCGTGGGGGCCGCCGAGCAGCATCGGCACGGCGATGCCATATGGCGGCACCGAGCTCATCACCGCGCCCTCGACATAGCGGCCGCCGGCACGTGCGACGACCGCGCCGCATTCGCTCTTGACCCGCGGGGATGCGGAATTGACGTCGAGAACGAACGTGCCGGCGCGGATTGCCGGAGCGACGCTGTCGACTGCGTCGCGAGTGTTGCTCGCGGTAACCGCGGAGATCAACAGATCGGCGTCCTCTGCGGCCGCGGCCGCGCTGTCGCGAAGCGAGACGCCCGCTGCGTCAGCGCGCGATCGCAGCATCGGCGACTGCGTCGCGTCGCCGAGGAGCCTGTCGTAAGCGCCCACGCTGCGCACGCCGCGCGCGATCAGCGCGTGCCCGAAGATGCCGCCGACTTCGCCAAAGCCGATCAGCGCGACGCGCATCGCCTCGACCGCGGGCAGCACCGTCATCGCACGTCCTTGCGTTCCCATGCGGCCTCCTTGGCGCCCGCACCGGCCACCGAGTACAACGCGCCGGGGGCGTTGCGGGTTTTCTGGAAATCCTCGAGCGTCTGGCCGCGCATCGCGGCGTAGATGTGCAGGTTGGACACGCCGACCACCGCGCCAAGCTTCTCCAGCATGAAGAAGATCACGCCGTAGTGGATCATGCCGCGCCAGTCGCGCCTGCGCACGAGGTCGCGCTCCTCGTCGGTCAGCGCGGCGGCGGCGAACGCGCCTTCGGGATCGTCGAGGAAGCGCGCGCGATGCGTGGGCTCGATCATCCGGTGCAGGAAGTCGTTGAGGCGATACGCCTTCGCGCTGCGCGTGAAGTCGAACGGATAGGTGCCCTCCAGCCGGTCGATGCCGGCCAGTTGCCGCGTCGCCGCGTCACGCGAGCGCGCGATCGCATCGGCGTCGACCACGGGATCGACATCCTCGTAGATCGCGGTGGCGATGCCGGTCATCGACGGCAGGTAATACGTGCGGTGCAGGCACTTGACGCGCGGCGTCATCGCGCCGCGCATCACCAGCCACATGATGACCTCGGTACCCTCGAAACCGCCGCGCGTCGCGTAGTCGGCGTGCGTCATGTTAGCCAGGCGCTCAGGATCGGACTCGATCAGATCGAGGAACTCGGCGTCCCACGCGGGATTGTTGAAGCCGGCACGCTCGCCATGGACCTGGTGCGACAGGCCGCCGGTGGCAACGATCGCGACGCCGATATCCTCGGGGTAACTTTCGATCGCGCGCCGCAGCGCCTGGCCCAGCCGATAGCAGCGGCGCGCGGTGGGAATCGGGAACTGCAGCACGCCCACCTGCAACGGCACGATCGCCGCCGGCCACCTGGGCACGTGCGGCATCATCATCGACAGCGGCGAAAAGCATCCATGATCGAGCGGCCGATGCTGGAAAAAAGACATGTCGAACTCGTCGGCCATCAGCGCCGCGCCGAGGTGCGCCGACAGCGCCGGATGGCCAGGCACCGGCGGCAGCGCACGCGCACCGCCGCCTTCGTCCGCGACCGCGTACTCGGCGCCGATGCCCAGCGTGAACGCCGAGTAGTGGTCGAAGAAGAACGACGTCACATGGTCGTTGTGGATGAACAGCAGCACGTCGGGACGCTTGGCGGCGAGCCACGCGGTGATCGGCCGATACGCGTCGAATATCGGCGCCCACACCGGGTCGTCCTGCTTGTTCCTGTCGAACGCGAATCCGATCGTCGGTGTGTGCGAAGTGGCGATGGCGCCTACGAATCTGCCCATGGTTGCCCCAATGCGTGATGTCAATGTTCGGCGCCGCCAACGGCGAGATGGCGCTCCAGCGTCGCGGCGTCGGCGAGCAGCCCGGCGCTGGTGCCGCGATGCACGATCGTGCCCCGCGCGAGCACCAACACTTGATCGGTGATCGCGAGGATGCGCGCAGGGTTCTGCTCGACGAAAATCGCCGACATGCCTTCATCGCGCACGATGCGCGTGAGCGCCTGCAGCAGCTCGTCGACGACGATCGGCGCGAGTCCCTCGAGCGGCTCGTCGAGCAGCAACAGCCGGGGGTTGAGCACCAGCGCGCGGCCGATCGCAAGCATCTGCTGCTCGCCGCCCGACAGCTGCGTGCCGAGGTTGTCGCGGCGCTCGGCGAGCCGAGGAAATAGCGTGTAGATGCGAGACCGCGTCCATGGCCCCGACCGCGCGATGGCACCCAGGTTTTCGTCGACGGTCAGCGACTTGAAGATGTTGCGCTCCTGCGGCACCCATCCAATGCCCGCGGCGGCACGTTGGTCGGGACGCAGCGTCGTCAACTGCCGGCCGCCGAGCGTGATGCTTCCCGCGTGCAGGCGCGTGACGCCCACCAGCGTCGTCAGCAGCGTCGTTTTGCCGGTGCCGTTGCGCCCCAGCAGTGCGAGCGATTGCCCCTCAACTATCGCAAAGCCGATGTCGTCGATGACGACGGCTTCGCCGTAGCCGGCGCGCAGGCCTTGCACGTCGAGAAGTTCAGGCATCGTGCAGCCTGCCAGCATGCCCGGACACTGCGCGAGCGTCGTCGTGTTCAGCCATGGTGCGACTCGCCGAGGTAGACGGCCCTGACCCGCGGGTCGCGCGCGATTGCGTCGGCGCTGCCTTCGGCCAGCAGCATGCCGTTGACCATCACCGAGATACGCGTGGCGAAGCGGAACACGAGGTCCATGTCGTGCTCGATCAGCAGCACGCTGACGTCGGTCGGGAGTGCTGCGAGCGTGTCGAGGATCTCCGCGGACTCGCCAGCCGGCACGCCTGCAACGGGCTCGTCGAGCAGCAGCACACGCGGCCGCGCAGCGACTGCGATCGCGATTTCGAGAAGCCGCCGCTTGCCGTACGCAAGCTCGCTCACCGGGCGGTGCATCACGTCCGTCAAATGAAACTGCGCGAGCAGCGCCGCCGCTTCGTCGACGACCGCGGCGCGGCGTCCCAGCGCGCGCCACATCCGCGCACCTATTCCCGCGCGCTGCGCGCAGGCGAGCGCCAGCGTCTCGAGCGGCGTGAACGCGGCGAACAGCTGGTTGATCTGGAAGGTGCGCACGAGGCCCTTGCGCGCGCGGCGGTGGGTCGGCAGCGCGGTGATGTCGTGGCCGTCGAGCTCGATCGTGCCCGCGCTGGGCGCGAGCAGCCCCGTCAGCAGGTTGACGAGCGTCGTCTTGCCTGCGCCGTTGGGACCGATCAGCGCGTGTCGCGCGCCTTGCGCCAGGTTGATGGTCAGGTCCTGCGTCGCAGCGATGCCGCCGAACGACTTGCATAGTCCGCGCGCGGCGAGCGCAGGCGTGCTCATCGGGCATCCCGCGACTGGGCGGCCGAATCCGCGACCGGCGACGTCCCGCGCCTGCGTCCGACCCGACCCACCAGCGACCGCCAGCGACGCGTCATTCGCTCGTGGCCGATCAGCACGATGACCACCAGCATGAGCCCGAGCCAGAACTGCCAATGTTGTGGCGTCCACGCCGACAGCGCGTTCTGCACGACGCGAAAGATCACCGCACCGATCACTCCGCCGTACAGGTAACCCGTGCCGCCCAGGATCAGCACCAGCATCACGTCGGCGGAGCGATCGAAGCCGAGCACGTCGAGCGATGCGAATGCGGTGGTCTGCGCGAGCAGCGCGCCGGCCGCACCGGCCAACGCCGCGCCCAGCGTGTAGACGGCGACGATATTGCGGCCGACATCGATGCCGATCGCCGCGGCGCGCGTGCGGTTGTCGCGAATTGCCTTCAGCGCGAAACCGAACGGCGAGTGCACGACATGGCGGGCGACGAGGAACAACACGAACAGCACGCAGAGGCTGTACGCATAGGCGACCTTGGCATCGAGACCGAATGCGAACAGCCCGAGCACAGGACCCATCACCACGCCTTGCAAGCCGTCGGCGCCGCCGGTGATGCCCTCGAAGCGGTTCGCAATCTCGTAGAGGATCGACGCCACGCCCAGCGTCACCATCAGGCGCGTGAGCTCGCTGCCGCGCAGCACCATGAAGCTCGCGACGAACCCCACCGCGGCGGCCGCGGCAATGCCGACAGCGAGTCCCGCCAGCGGATCGTGCATCCCGTGCTTGGCGAACAGTGCGGCGGCATAGCAACCGGTGCCGAAAAACGCGGCATGCCCAAGCGTCAGGATGCCCGCGTACCCCAGCACGAGGTCGAGCGATATGGCGAACAGCGCGAGGATCGCGATTTCGTTCCACAGCGCCGCCTGCCGCGGGAATACCAGCAGCGCGAGCAGCGCCACCACCCAGATCACCGTCTCGTACGCCTTCCAGCGCGAAGCGCGCGCGAATTCGCCGGAATTCGGCGCGAGCGCGGGTCGTGTCGTCGGATCCATTCAACGCGTTCCGCGGGGCGCGAACAGCCCGTGCGGCCGAAGCAACAGGATCGCGATCATCACCGAGTAGATGATGAACGCGCCGAGCTTCGGCACGTAGTACTTGCCGGCGACATCGGCGACGCCCAGCAACAGCGACGCGAGCAATGGTCCGGTGATCGTCGTCGTGCCGCCGACCGCCACGACGATCAGGAAGTAGATCATGTACTTGAGTGGGAATGTCGGATCGAGCCCCAGCAGTTCGGCGCCCAGCGCGCCGCCGAGGCCTGCAAGCCCCGAGCCGAACGCGAACGTGGCGAGGAATACCACGTTGACGTTGATGCCGAGGCCGCTCGCGACGCGACGATCATCGACGGCGGCGCGCAGGCGGCTGCCGAAGCGCGTCGTCGCCACTGTCCATTGCAGTGCAGCCGTGATCACGCCGCAAATGACGATGATGAACAGCCGGTAGCGGCCAATGCCGACGCCGGCCAGCTCGACACGGCCGTTGAGCCACTGCGGAAGGCGCACGAATTGCTGCGTGGCTCCAAAGAAATAGTCGATTGACGCAACGGCCATGAACACGAGGCCGATCGAGAACAGCACCTGGTCGAGCGGCGGTCGCGCGTACAGCCGCCGGTAGAGCGTCGGCTCCAATAGCGCGCCCAGAGCCGCGGCGAATACGAATGCCAGCGGCAGCGTGGCCAGGAACGGCATGCCCAGCCGGTTGCTCAGCACCGCGGCGAGGTAGCCGCCTGCCATCGCGAATGCGCCGTGCGCCAGGTTGACGAAATTCATCAAACCCAGCGTGACCGCGAGCCCGGACGCGATCAGGAACAGCAGCATCCCGTACGCGACGCCATCGAAAAGAATCGTCAACATGGAAATGTCGACGGATTGCCGCGCTGCTTGCGGCGGTGACCGACGCCAAAACCGGCCTGCGGCGAAGACACCGCCCGCGCACGCGTGCACGCACGGGCGGCGCCGTTCATCATTTGTGCGCCGGGTCCTTGACTGCTGGAATGGTCGCGAACTCGACGTTGTAGAGCTCACCGCCGACGCGCTCGACCTTGCGCATGTAGACGTTCTGGATGGGATCGCGCGTCGCCGCGTCGATTGTCACCGGGCCGCGCGGGCTTTCGAAGGACATGCCCTTCATCGCGCCGAGCAATGCATCGCCGTTGGCGTCACCCTTGGTCTTCTCGACCGCCAGGTAGATCATCCGCATGCCGTCGTAGCCCCCGAGCGAATGGAAATTCGGCCGCATGCCGTTGAGCTTCTTGTAGGCCTCGACATACGCCTTGTTGGCCGCCGACGGGTGCGCGGCCGAATAGTGGAACGACGTGATCACGCCCAGCGCGACATCGCCCATGTCGTTGAGGATGTCGTCGTCGGTGACGTCGCCGGTGCCGATCAGGCGGATGCCGCTCTTGTCGAGGCCGCGCTCGGCAAACTGCTTCATGAAAACGGAGCCCGCGCCCGAGGGCACGAAAACGAACACCGCGTCAGGCTTCGCATCGCTGACTCGCTGCAGGAACGGCGCGAAATCGGGGGCCTTCAGCGGCACTCGCAATTCGGCGATTACCTGCCCGCCACTGGCCGTGAAGCGCGTCTTGAACGCGGTCTCGGCATCGATGCCGGGACCGTAGTCGGACACCAGCGTCACGACCTTGGAAATTCCGTTCTTGGCCGCCCAGTCGGCGAGCGGTGTCGTCACCTGCGGCAGCGTGAAGCCGGCGCGGATCACGTAGGGTGACTTTTCGGTGATCGACGACGTCGCCGCGGCCATCACCAGTTCCGGGACCTTGGCCTGCTCGGCGATCGGCACCGTGGCGAGCGCGAGCGGCGTCAGCCCAAATCCAGCGAGCACCTGCACCTTGTCGTTGACCACCAGCTCCTGCGCCAGGCGGCGCGTGGTTTCCGGCGTGCCTGCGTCGTCCTTCAGGATCACTTCGATCTTCTTGCCGGCTACGGTGGTGCCGTTCTGCTGCATCCACAGCTTGACGGCGCCGTCGATCTGGCGCCCGGTGGATGCGAACGGTCCGGTCATGGGCAGGATCAACCCGATCTTGACCGTGTCTTGCGCGAGCGCCGGCGCGGCACACAGCGACAGGGCCAACACGCCCAGCGCGAACATACGTTGCAACATGGTTCCTCCGATCATTTTATGGTCGCGGACAGTGGCTTGCGACTTGCGATCGCGCAAGCAGGGTCCGCCGGAAAGGTTATCGCGTCCGCAAGGCGAGCACGATGGATCCCCGGTGGCCCGAGTCTACCGGCTGAACGCCAGCCTCGCGTAACGAAATAATGGGCTCCATTCATGCGGATTTCGACATTGCCAGGCGCGCCGCGCCCATCCTGGCTCCGCTCGATCGCCGAACCCGATGCCACCGCCCGCCGAATCCGTATTACCAGGCGCTGGACCTGCTCGACGTGCTGGACGTGCCGCTGCCACCGCCGTCGGGACCCGTGGGCATCATCACGCGTACGGCGCGCGCCGGCGCGCCTGCGCTGGACGACCTGATCGAGGCGCTGCGCGACAGCGGGCACGAGCTCGGCGACAAATAGCGCGAGCGGCGCCATCCGGCAGGACAAATAAAGCGACCGGCGTCCAACGTGCGAACGATCGGACCGAGCCGCAGCGTCTGCGGCCCGGTCACAACTGACGATCCGTCCCCGTTTCAATGTGCCGTGGGCGTCGCGTGGACTTCGCGCATTTCAGCCCGGCATTGCAGACGCGAGTTGCGCCTTGCCTGGGCCAAGCGCGATACATGCAGGCACGCGGCCGATGTACAGCCTACCGAATGGATGTTTTCTTCTTCTGGCGTTTGAAAATACGTGGAAGCTCGATCGTAAATA
>JBEPUI010000089.1:0-10943 GCA_041691615.1 Pseudomonadota bacterium | reverse complement strand
CGTCGCGGCGGAAGCCGCGCAGGAAGAACTGCATCTGCTCGTTGACCATCGTGTGGTGGGTGACGAGGTCGACGAAGCGCGTTTTCTGTTCGGCGTCCGGCAGCTCGCCGTACAGCAGCAGGTAGCAGGTCTCGAGGAAATCGCACCTGGTCGCAAGCTCCTCGATCGGGTAGCCGCGGTACAGCAGCTCGCCCTTGTCGCCGTCGATGTAGGTGATCGACGAATTGCACGCCGCGGTCGACATGAAGCCCGGGTCGTAGGTGAACTTTCCGGTCTTGCCATACAACGTGCGGATGTCGACGACATCGGGGCCAATCGTGCCGGACAGCACCGGAAAGGTGATCGGCGGCGAGCCATCGGAAAACGTCAGCGTGGCGGTGCGGTCAGTCATTTAATTCGACTCCATCAACGTGAGGGTGCGCGAGTTGCCGCGCACCGTGTGAGCGTGCGAATGTACGTTCACGCTTCGCGCAACGCTTCGATGATCGGCTGCAGCGTGCTGTCGGGGGTTTCGGTGCGCCGTGCAATCAGGTCCCACAATTCGCCGTCCGGCAGGTCGAGCGCGCGATCGAGCGCGGCCAGCTGGCCGCGGTCGAACGTCGCGCCACGCGCATCGAGGAACCGCGACAGCACGAGGTCGTTCTCGAGCATGCCGCGCCGGCAGCGCCAGCGCAACCGCGACAGCTCCGTCGCGCCAAGCGACGCTTCGCGGGTTGACGCAACCGCTTCCGAAGCCGGTGCGCCAGCCGTTGCGGTCGGTCGCGCGCCGGCGTTCACACCGCCCGCCGCACGAGCAGGTCCTTCAGCTTGCCGATCGCGCGTGTCGGGTTGAGATTCTTCGGACACACGTCGACGCAGTTCATGATCGAGTGGCAGCGGAACAACCGGTAGGGGTCGTCGAGGTCGTCGAGGCGCTCGTTGGTTGCCAGGTCGCGGCTGTCGGCCACGAAGCGATACGCCTGCAGCAGTCCCGCTGGGCCGACGAACTTGTCCGGATTCCACCAGAACGACGGACAGGCGGTCGAGCAGCAGGCGCACAGGATGCACTCGTAGAGTCCGTCGAGCTCCTCGCGATCGGCCGGCGACTGCAATCGTTCCTTTTCGGGCGGCGGCGAATCGTTGACCAGATACGGCTTGATCGAATGGTATTGCTTGAAGAACTGGCTCATGTCGACGATCAGGTCGCGGATCACAGGCAACCCGGGCAGCGGCTTCAGCACCACCGGCTCCTTCAATTCGAGCAGGTTGGTGATGCAGGCAAGGCCATTCTTGCCGTTGATGTTCATCGCATCGGAACCGCAGACGCCTTCGCGGCAACTCCTGCGGAACGACAGCGTGTCGTCCTGCTCCTTGAGGCGAATCAGCGCGTCGAGCAGCATCCGGTCGTGCGGATCGAGCACGACGTCGTAGTCCTTGACATACGGCTTGGCGTCGCGTTCCGGGTCGTAGCGGTAGATGCGGAATCTCATGGAATTCGTCTTCGGATTCGCGCGGTCAGTAGACCCGCGCCTTGGGCGGAAATTCCGGCACCGTGAGCGGCGTCAGGTTGACCGGCTTGTAGTCGAGCCGGTCGCCTTCGCTGTACCACAGCGTGTGCTTCAGCCAATTGGCATCATCGCGCGCCGGAAAGTCACTGCGCGCCTGCGCGCCGCGACTTTCGGTGCGCGCCGCGGCCGAGGCGATCGTCGCCCGCGCTGTCTCGACCAGGTTGTCGAGCTCGAGGGCCTCGACGCGCGCGGTGTTGAACACCCGGCTCTTGTCGGCGATCGTCACATGCAGTGAACGCTCGGCGATCTGGGCAATCTTCGCGACGCCCTCGCCCAGCAGCTGCGCATTGCGGAACACTCCGCAATGCGCCTGCATCGTGCGCCGCAGGTCGTCGCCGACGCGCGCCACCGATTCACCTCCGTTGGCGCCATCGATGTGCGCCAGCCGCAAACGTGCACGATCGGCGGCATCGTCCGGCAATGGCTTGTGCGCGCGCGCCGGCAAGTTCTGGCCGACGATGAAATCGCCGGCCGCGCGGCCGAACACGATCAGGTCGAGCAGCGAATTGGTGCCGAGCCGGTTGGCACCGTGCACCGAGACGCACGCACACTCGCCAACTGCGAAGAAGCCCTCGACCACCGCGTTGGGATCGCCGCCCTTCGGCGCCACGACCTGACCGTGGATGTTGGTCGGTATGCCGCCCATCATGTAGTGGATCGTCGGCACGACCGGTATCGGCTCCTTGATCGGATCGACGTTCGCGAACTTGATCGCGATCTCGCGGATCGACGGCAGGCGCTTGTTGATCACCTCCGGGCCGAGGTGATCGAGCTTCAGCATCACGTAGTCCTTGTTGGGCCCGCAGCCGCGTCCTTCCTTGATCTCCTGGTCCATCGACCGCGACACGACGTCGCGCGACGCGAGGTCCTTCAGGTTCGGCGCGTAACGCTCCATGAAGCGCTCGCCGGTGCAGTTGAGCAGGATGCCGCCTTCGCCGCGCACGCCTTCGGTGATCAGCACGCCGGAACCGGCGACACCCGTCGGGTGGAACTGCCAGAACTCCATGTCCTCGAGAGGAATGCCTGCGCGCGCCGTCATGCCGAGGCCGTCGCCGGTGTTGATGAACGCGTTGGTCGACGCCGCGAAAATGCGCCCGGCGCCGCCGGTGGCGAAGATCGTCGTCTTCGCCTGCAGCACGGCGATCTCGCCGGTTTCCATTTCCAGCGCGACCACGCCCAGCACGTCGCCGTCGGCATCGCGAATCAGATCGAGCGCCATCCATTCGACGAAGAACTGCGTCCGCGCGCGGACATTGCGCTGGTAGAGCGTGTGCAAGAGCGCGTGCCCGGTGCGGTCCGCGGCGGCGCAGGCGCGCTGCACCGGTTTTTCGCCGAAATTCGCCGAATGCCCGCCGAACGGTCGCTGGTAGATCGTGCCGTCGGCATTGCGGTCGAACGGCATGCCGAAGTGCTCGAGCTCGTAGACGACCTTGGGCGCCATGCGGCACATGAACTCGATCGCATCCTGGTCACCGAGCCAGTCGGAACCCTTGATCGTGTCGTACATGTGCCAGAGCCAGTTGTCCTCGGACATGTTGCCGAGCGAAGCGCCGATGCCGCCCTGTGCGGCGACCGTGTGCGAGCGCGTGGGAAACACTTTCGACAGCACCGCGACCGACAAGCCGGCCTCGGCGAGCTGCAGCGACGCGCGCATGCCCGCGCCGCCGGCGCCGACGATCACCGCGTCGAACTTGCGTACCGCGATGCCGTTGATCACGCCCCGCCCCACAGGATGGCGAGTGTCCAGCCGAGATAGCCGACCAGCACGACGATGACCGCGCATTGCAACAGCAGGCGCAGGCCGGCAGGCTTCGCGTAATCCATCAGCACGTTGCGCACGCCCACCCATGCGTGCCACAGCAACGCGGCCATGAACACGAAGCTTGCGAGGCGAAAGGCCTCGTTGGCGAACACCGCTTTCCATGTCGCGTAATCGAGCCCGCCATTCCACAAGGCGATCGCGAACACAATGCCGGTGTACAACGCCATGACCACGGCGGTGACGCGTTGCACCAGCCAATCGCGCCAGCCGTAGTGGGCGCCGACCGGCAGGCGTACGTGCGGGCTCACCATAGCTTGAAAGCCACGGCGGCGGTGACGACCAGCGCCACGACCAGCACCAGCGCGCTCGATTGGCGGGCGACCGGCAAGTCGAGGCCGATGTGCGCGTCCAGGATCAGGTGGCGGATGCCCGCGAGCAGATGATGGACGTACGACCAGGCGAGGACCAGCAGCACGATCTTCGCCAGCGGATGCGCGAACATCGCCTTCCAGGCGGCGTACGACTCCGCGGACGCGAGGCTCGATTCGACCGCGGAAAGCACCAGCGGAATGCCGACCAGGAACAGCAGCAGCCCGCTGATCCGGTGAAGGATCGATATCAGGGCCGGCAACGGCAGCCGGATCGCGAACAAATCGAGATAGACCGGGCGCTTCGGCTTGACGACGGGTCGATCGACGGCTGGCATGTCGGCGCTCGCGGGCGATTTTGAGACGGCCAGCGACGCTTGTGGCGCCCCCGGCCGCAACGATTGTGCAAAGTTGATTTTGTTGCGCAGCAAGAAATTATAGCGCGGCCGACGCCGGACGCGCCAGACCGCTTGCGCGAACGCACTGCAACATCGCCGGCCCCGCAATACGGTGATGCTGTGCACTCGAGGCTTTTCGGTGCGATCAGCCCAATTCGTTCAGATAGTGGCAATGTGCGGTCTCGCACAATTCGCGGCGCAATTCCACCGGACGTTCGCCATAGGTAAACGTGACCCGCTCGACGGCCAGCAGGGGATGGCCGACGGCGACGCCGAGCATCCGGGCGCTGGCGGCGTCTGCGGCCACGGCCTTGACGCGCTCGCGGGCCTTCAGCATGCGCACGCCGAACTCGGCTTCGAAGAATCCATAGAGCGGGCCGCGGTGCGCGTCGTAGCGCGCCTTGGTGAGGCCGCGAAACAGCGTGGCCGGCAGCACGATGTCGTCGAGTACCACCGGCCCCCTGGCGAACTGCAGCACGCGGCGCAGCATCAGCACCGCCTCGCCCGCCTTCAGGTTGAGCAACCGTGCGTTGTCGGCGCTTGCCTTTCCGCGGCGCACGTCGATCAGTCGGCTTGACGGGTATTCGTCGACGCCGTCGTCGCGACGAATGCGCAGGAAGCGAAAGCGCGAAGGATGCTCGCGCGTGTGAGTCGCGACGAACGTGCCCTTGCCCTGGCGACGCACCACCAGGTTGTCGGCGGCGATCGCGTCGATCGCCTTGCGCACGGTTCCGGGGGCGACGCGGAAACGCGCGGCGAGCTCCAGCTCGCTGGGGATCGCTTCGCCGGGCTTCCATTCCCCGGCTTCCAGCGCCTCGACGATCAGCGCGCGAACCTGTACGTACAGCGGTTGCCTGGAGGGCGTCAGCGCATCGGCGTTCATGGCGGTAGGGGGACGGCGCTGGTGCTCGCGCCCGTCTGTTGGCGAATACCAATCATATGTCTTCTATAAGACAAAAGATAGATGAATGGATTGACACCTTCGCACCGCGAGGCCTATGATCGCGGTCGCCTCCGGAGGCGCGTCGCGTGCAACGAGTTGCCGCGCAAAGCGGGCCGGCCGAGGCGACGTGCGGCGAAGATCGTTGCGATCGGGCGCCTCGCGTTCCGTGTCCGATCCGCACCAGGAGCCTACCAGCGATGAAAGCACCCGTCCGCGTCGCCGTCACCGGCGCTGCCGGCCAAATTGGCTACAGCCTTCTGTTCCGCATCGCCGCGGGCGAAATGCTGGGGCGCGACCAGCCGGTCATCCTGCAGTTGCTCGAACTGCCCGTCGACAAGGCGCAGGCGGCATTGAAAGGCGTGATGATGGAGCTCGAGGACTGCGCATTCCCGCTGGTCGCGGGCATGGCCGGCAGCGCCGACCCGAGGGCCGCGTTCAAGGATGCCGACGTCGCGATGCTGGTGGGTGCGCGGCCACGCGGGCCCGGCATGGAGCGCAAGGACCTGCTGCTCGAAAACGCCAGGATCTTCATCGAGCAGGGCAAGGCGCTCGATGCGGTCGCATCGCGCAATGTCAAGGTGCTGGTGGTCGGCAACCCCGCCAACACCAACGCCTATATCGCGATGAAGTCGGCGCCCTCGCTTCCGCCGAAGAATTTCACCGCGATGATGCGCCTCGACCACAACCGGTCGGTCGGGCAGCTCGCCAAGAAATCGGGCCAGCCGGTGGGCTCGATCGAGCATGTCGTCGTCTGGGGCAATCACTCGCCGACAATGTACGCCGACTACCGTTTCGCCAAGTCCGGCGGCAAGTCGGTCAAGGACCTGATCAACGACGAGAACTGGAACCGCAACGAGTTCCTGCCCACCGTCGGCAAGCGGGGGGCTGCGATCATCGAGGCCCGCGGATTGTCATCCGCCGCATCGGCTGCCAACGCCGCGATCGACCACGTGCACGACTGGTTGCTCGGCACCGACGGTGCATGGGTGACGATGGGAATTGCGTCGGATGGGAGCTACGGCATCCCGAAGGACGTGATGTACGGCGTGCCCGTCACTTGCGACCGCGGCGAATACACGCGCGTCACGAACCTGCCGATCGACGACTTTTCGCGCGAACGCATGGATGCGACGCTGCGCGAGCTGGAAGAGGAACGCGCCGGCGTCGCATCGCTGATCGCCTGATGGCGGATGCCGCGCCCATGAGCCCCTCCTCGCCCGGCGCGCGATTTCGCGCCGCGTTGCGCGACGAGTCGCCGCTGCAAGTGCCCGGCGCCATTTGCGCCTATCACGCGCTGCTCGCCGAGAAGTCCGGCTTCCACGCGCTGTACCTGTCGGGCGGCGGCGTGGCCGCCGGTTCGCTGGGCATGCCTGACCTCGGCATCAGCAATCTCGACGACGTGCTGATCGACGTGCGGCGCATCACCGACGCATCGCCGCTGCCGCTGCTGGTCGACGTGGACACGGGCTTCGGTGCCTCGGCGTTCAACGTCGCGCGCACGGTGCGCTCGCTCACCAAGGCGGGTGCTGCGGCGATGCACATCGAGGACCAGGTGGGTGCGAAGCGCTGCGGCCACCGCCCGAACAAGGCGATCGTGCCGCTCGACGAAATGGTCGACAGGATCAAGGCGGCGGTCGATGCGCGTACCGACGATGCTTTCTGCATCATGGCGCGCACCGACGCGCTGGCGGTCGAAGGACTCGACGCCGCCATCTCGCGCGCGGTGGCCTGCGTCGAGGCCGGCGCCGACATGATCTTTCCCGAGGCGATCACCGAGCTTTCGATGTACCGCCGCTTTGTCGACGCCGTCGGCGTGCCGGTGCTGGCCAACATCACCGAGTTCGGCGCCACTCCACTGTTCACCGTCGACGAACTGCGCTCCGCGGGCGTGGCAATCGCGCTGTATCCCCTTTCCGCATTCCGGGCGATGAACCAGGCGGCGCTCAACGTCTACCGCCACTTGCGCGCCGACGGCACGCAGCAGAACGTGGTCGACACGATGCAGACGCGCGCCGACCTCTACGACTACCTGGGCTACCACGCGTACGAGCAGAAGCTCGACGCGCTGTTCGCGCGCAGTCGGTGATTCGCGAACCAGGACCGACGAACCCGGCTGACCACTGATGAACGGAAACGATCGATGAACGACGCCAGCCACCCGGCACCGAAGCCCAAGAAATCGGTGGCACTGTCCGGCGTCATTGCCGGCAACACCGCGCTGTGCAGCGTCGGGCGCACGGGCAACGACCTGCATTACCGTGGCTACGACATCCTCGACGTCGCCGAGACCTGCGAGTTCGAGGAGATCGCCCACCTGCTGGTGCACGGCAAGCTGCCCAACCGCGCCGAGCTCGCGAACTACAAGCGCAAGCTCGCGTCGATGCGCGGCCTGCCGGCGGTGGTCCAGGACGTGCTCGAATCGCTGCCCGCCGCCGCGCACCCGATGGACGTGATGCGCACCGGCGTCTCGGCGCTGGGGGCGACGCTGCCAGAAAAGGAAGGCCACGACGCCGCCGGCGCGCGCGACATCGCCGACCGGCTGATGGCTTCGCTCGGCTCGATGCTGTGCTACTGGTACCACGCGAGCCACAACGGCAGGTTCATCGACGTCGAGACCGGCGACGATTCGATCGGCGGACATTTCCTGCACCTGCTGCACGGCCTCGCGCCGTCGCCGGCATTCGTGCGCGCGATGCACACATCGCTCAACCTGTATGCGGAGCACGAGTTCAACGCGTCGACGTTCACCGCGCGCGTCATCGCTGGCACGGGTTCGGATATCTACTCCTGCATCACCGGCGCGATCGGCGCGCTGCGCGGGCCCAAGCACGGCGGCGCCAACGAATTCGCGTTCGACGTGCAGCAGCGCTACGACTCGGCGGACGAGGCCGAGGCCGACGTGCGCCGCCGCGTCGAGCAGCGGCAGGTGATCATCGGCTTCGGCCATCCGGTCTACACGATCGCCGATCCCCGCAACAGGGTGATCAAGGAAGTCGCCCGCAAGCTGTCGGTCGACGCGCACGACACGCGGATGTACGACATCGCGGAGCGGCTGGAAACCGTGATGTGGGACGCGAAGAAAATGTTCCCGAACCTCGACTGGTACTCGGCGGTCAGCTATCACATGATGGACGTTCCCACCGCGATGTTCACGCCGCTGTTCGTGATCGCGCGCACGTCCGGATGGTCTGCGCACGTGATCGAGCAGCGCGACGACGGCAAGATCATCCGGCCCGGCGCCAACTACATCGGCCCCGACGACCGCACGTTCGTGCCGCTCGCCGAGCGTCAATGATGTCCGCGACGATATCCAACGTGCGCCCGCCGTTCGATCCGGTCCTGGCCGACATCGTCGACTACGTGGTCGACCATGCGATCGACAGCGCCGAGGCTTACGACACGGCCCGGCATTGCCTGATCGATACCCTGGGCTGCGGTTTCGAGGCGCTCGAATACCCGGCGTGCACCAAGCTGCTCGGGCCCGTCGTTCCGGGAACCGTCGTCCCGCACGGCGCGAAAGTGCCCGGAACGTCGTTCGTGCTCGACCCCGTGCAGGCGGCGTTCAACATCGGCACGATGATCCGCTGGCTGGACTTCAACGACACTTGGCTCGCCGCCGAATGGGGCCATCCGTCGGACAACTTGGGCGGCATTCTCGCCACCGCCGACTGGCTGTCGCGCAACGCGATCGCGCAAGGCAAGCCGCCGCTGACGATGCACGATGTGCTGACCGCGATGATCAAGGCGCACGAGATCCAGGGTTGCCTCGCGCTCGAGAACAGCTTCAATCGCGTGGGCCTCGACCACGTGCTGCTGGTCAAGGTCGCGTCGACCGCGGTGGTCGCGCGGATGCTCGGGCTCGCGCGCGACGAAATCCTCAACGCCGTGTCGCTGGCGTTCGTCGACGGCCAGAGCCTGCGCACCTACCGCCACTCACCCAACACGGGCTCACGCAAGAGCTGGGCCGCCGGCGATGCGACGGCACGCGCCGTGCGCCTCGCGCTGATCGCGCGCACCGGCGAGATGGGCTATCCGTCGGTGCTGACCGCCAGGACCTGGGGCTTCTACGACGTGTCGTTCAAGGGACAGCCTTTCAAATTCCAGCGCCCGTATGGCAGCTACGTGATGGAAAACGTGCTGTTCAAGATCAGCTTCCCCGCCGAATTTCATTCGCAGACCGCAGTCGAGGCGGCAATGACGTTGCACCACGCGTTGAAGCTCGCCGGACGCTCCGCCGCCGACATCGCCAAGGTGACGATCCGCACGCACGAAGCCGCGATTCGCATCATCGACAAGCGCGGTCCGCTGGCCAATCCCGCCGATCGTGATCATTGCATCCAGTACATGGTCGCCGTGCCGTTGCTGTTTGGCAGGCTGACCGCCGCCGACTACGAGGACGCGGTCGCCACCGATCCGCGCATCGACGCATTGCGCGATCGCATCACCTGTGTCGAGGATCCGCAATTCACCCGCGACTATCACGATCCGGCCAAGCGATCGATCGCCAACGCGCTGACGGTTTCGCTCACCGACGGCACGAAACTCGACGAGGTGATCGTCGAATATCCGATCGGCCACCGCCGCCGCCGCGCCGAAGGCTTGCCGGTGCTGGTGGAAAAATTCCGCCGCAACCTCGCACGGCGGTTTCCGCAGAAGCAGCAGCAGGCGATCCTCGCGGTAGCGCTCGACGGCTCGCGCCTGGCTGCGACCCCGGTCCACGAATTCGTCGACCTGATGGTCATTTAGTGCGCACATCTAAAGGAAGCCCCAAATGAAACGACTGATCCTCGCCCTGATGCTTGCAGTGCCGGTTCACGCCTTCGCGCAGGAATTTCCGAAGATGCGCGCGGGCCTGTGGCAGTTGACGACCGCAACCGACAAGGCCGGCGCACCGGCGACCGCGCAGGCGGCCGCGCACGTCACCACGCTTTGCATGGACGAGAGCGTGCAAAAGCAGATGGTCCAGTTCAGCCAGGGGATGATGCGCGGCATGTGCAGCAAGCACGACATGCGCGTCGCCGGCGACACGGTGAGCACCGACTCGGTGTGCGGCCTGATGGGATCGAGCATCGCCACCAAGGCGGTGATGAAGTTCGCGGGCGGCACGTCGTACCACACCGTAGCGCACTCGACCTACGATCCGCCGATGCAGGGAATGAAGGAATCGAATACGACCATCGACGGCAAATACACCGGTGCGTGCCCTGCGGGCATGGCGCCGGGCGACATGCGGTTGCCGGGCGGCAATACGATCAACCTGAAGTCAATCACCAGCGGCCAGTGAGCGCGCGCTCGCGCACCGCACCGGGCGCGCATTCGCGCATTGCCGACCTCCCCAAGGATCACGCATGAGCCACAACCTGTTCGATACGCTGCGCACGTACACGCAGGCCTCCGGCGCCGCCGGCAATCTGTATTCGCTGCCGGCGCTCGAAACCGCGGGGGTCGGCAAGGTGTCGCGACTGCCGGTCAGCATCCGCATCGTGCTGGAAAGCGTGCTGCGCAATTGCGACGGCAGGAAGGTCAGCGAGCACCACATCCGCGAACTTGCCAACTGGAAGCCGGTCGCGCCGCGAACCGACGAGATTCCGTTCGTCGTGGCGCGCGTCGTGCTGCAGGACTTCACCGGCGTGCCGCTGCTTGCCGACCTGGCGGCGATGCGCAATGTCACGCGCGACATCGGCAAGAATCCGAAGGTGATCGAGCCGCTGGTGCCCGTCGACCTGGTCGTCGACCACTCGGTGATGGTCGATTACTACGGGACGAAGAACGCGCTCGACCTCAACATGAAGATCGAGTTCGCGCGCAACGCCGAGCGTTACCAGTTCATGAAATGGGGCATGCAGGCGTTCGACACGTTCAAGGTCGTGCCGCCCGGCATCGGCATCGTCCACCAGGTCAACCTCGAGTACCTGGCGCGCGGCG
>JBEPUI010000088.1:0-11093 GCA_041691615.1 Pseudomonadota bacterium | reverse complement strand
CTGCGACCTTCGGGTTATGAGCCCGACGAGCTGCCAGACTGCTCCACCCCGCGGCAGGAGGAGAATTCTACTCCAAATACCACGCCGCGGCAATCGTCACTGCGTTCCGTTTTCGGGTTTCGGATACTTCCACTTGCGGTGAACCCACAGGAAATCATCGGGTGCCGCGCGAATTTCGGCTTCCAGTCGCTCGGCATAGCGGTCGACGATCATCGGCTCGGGATCGACATCGTATGGCGGCTCGGCGATGAGGTACAAGTGCGCCGCATAGTATCCGCGGCGAACGCGGCGCATGGCGACGTAGATCACCGGCGCGTCGAGGTAGCGCGCGATCAGGCCCAGCCCCGCGTAAACGGCGGTGTCCTGGTGCAGGAACTTTCGCCAATGCTTCGGCGCCTCGCGCGGCGGCGTCTGGTCGGCGAGCATCGCGAAGGCGCGCGGCTCGCCAACCTTGAACGTCAATTCGTAGAGCAGCTGGTCGAGCGGAATCGGCTGGCCCCCAAAGCGCGCCCGCGCGTCGCGCACATACTCATCTGCGCTCTTGATGCGCAACGGCTTGTACAACGGGGCGATCTGGATGCCGAGTTGCGCGCACGCGGCCAGCACCAGCCACTCCCAGTTGCAAATGTGCGCGGCCAACAGCACGACCGATTTCTTTTCCTCGATGAAGCGGTTGACGAGCTCGCGATTGTCGATGATCACGCGCTCGGTCAGCGCGTCGCCATCGGCGCGCCAGCCCCAGATCGCTTCGGCGAACGTGTTTCCCAGGTTGATATAGGTCTTGCGCAGGATCTCCGCACGCTCCTTTTCGGTGCGTTCGGGCAGCGAACGGGCGATGTTGGCGGTGGCAAGCTGACGGTGCCAACGCATGATGTGAAAAGCGATGAACGAGATGATGCGGCCCAGCGCGTACAGGACGGGCAGCGGCAAATAGCCGAAAATGCGCAGCAAAAGGGCCATCGCTTTGAAAGAATTGCAAAACAGAGGTGCGTAAGAGCAAAAACTAAGCGCGCCAGAGCATAACGCATCGCGTAGATGATCCTCGCCGCGATAGCCATTGAACCTGCAAGATCGTGCAACGTGACGGCAGGGCGAAACCGTATAATTCGACCGCACCGCGCAGCGCCAGACCGCGCGCGCCCTTCACCTTCCATGCGCCTCGCGCCTATCGACTTGCCGACATTGATTGTGCTGCTGACCGTCTGCGTTTACTGGACGATCGTCGGCGCGAAGGTCATCCGCCGCCGCCGCGCCACGCGCAAGCTGTCCGGCGTCGTTCCGGAGCAGACACTTGAAACCCTGATGGCACTCATCTGGCTTCCGCTGGTCGTCGCCTGGGTCGTGCTGCCGTGGTGTGCGCTGACGCACGCGACGGGTGTACTGGCGCTGCCGGCTTTCGCCAGTTCAAGCGTCTATGCGGGCTTGCGATGGATCGCGGCGGCCGCCGGCATCGCGGCGTTGTACGGCTCGATGCGCGCGTGGCGGCAGATGGGCAAGCACTGGACGATCGCGGTCACGCACGACGAGACCAGCACGCTCTTCACCGGCGGGATGTTCGGCCGCATCCGGCACCCGATCTATGCGCTCAGCATCGTGTTGATGATCGCCACGCTGGTCATCGTGCCGACCTGGCCGATGCTGGCGGTCGCGGTCATCCACCTCGCGCTGATGGTGATCAAGGCGCGCAACGAGGAGCGTTTCCTGCTGGCGGCGCATGGCGAAGCGTATGCGTGCTATTGCCGCAACACGGGACGATTCGTACCATTCACCGCCGCCGCGAGACCGCGATGAAGCCGGCCCGGCACAAGACGTTTCCCGGCAAGCTCAACCTGTTCCAGCGGACCATGTTGCGGTGGCGCGATCTCTACCCGTACAACGCCGTTCACGTCGCACATGTCGCGCATGCCTTCGTCGCCGACGACGTGCGCGCGGCAATCGGCGCCGTGGCGCAGGCGCGCGGCATCGCCGGGTTCGCGCTCAACGCGCGGCGCAGGCGGTACGTGTATCGCGGCGGCGCCGTGGAATTCGAACTCGCCATGCTTGCCGGCGGCAGCCAGCGCGAATGCGACCGGGTGCTCGCCGACGAAATCGCGAGCCAGCTCAACCGGGGATTCGGCACCGGCGAGCCGATGCGTTTTTTCGCGGTGACCGCCAATGACGGATTCATGCTGGGCATCGCCTACGATCACTTCATCGCGGGAGGCGACTCTGTGGCGGCCCTGCTTGGCGCAATCGTGATGCGCATCATGCAGCCCGCGGGCGCGCCGGATATCGTGCCGGTCGCGCCGCCCCTTTATCCCTCGACTTACAAGGCCCTGGCAAGGCGCCGCCCCGGATGGTTCGCAGGCTCGCTTGCGCGCATGCCCGCGCTGGCGCGAGATTCGAAAAGGGCGTTTCGTCCGCCCGACCACGATCCCGACGATTCGCGCAACGCTTTCATGCTGATCCGTGTCGCACCCGCCGAAACAACCGCGTTGCGCGCGCAGGCAACGCGCTTTGGCGTGACGTTGCACGACTTGCTGATCGCGCTGCTGCTGCGCGCGTTGTCGCCGCTGGCGATCGGCAGGCGCCACGAGCCGCAACGTCGCGAAATCGCCGTGGCGTCGATCGTCAACATCCGCAAGGATTTCGAGGGCGATGACTTGCGCGCATTCGGCCAGTTTCTCGCCAGCATGCGCGTAATGCACGCGGTGCCGGACGGCATCTCGCTCGAGACGCTGGCGCAGGACGTGCGCAATGCCACGCAGCCGATCAAGCGTTCGCACCTGTACTTGCGCACGCTCTACGCACTGGCGGCCGCCGCCGGCGCCTGGCGCTTCCTGTCCAAGGCGCAACGCCTGCGCTTCTTCACCAAACACTATCCCGCCTGGGCGGGCATCTCGATGCTCGACGTCGATCCCTCGTGGCCGGCCGCCGTGCGCCCGGCGCAACTCTACACGCGCGGCGTTTCCACGGGTCCGCTCACGCCGGCTGTGCTCGCCATCTCGACGACGTCGACGACGCTGTCGATCGGCGTGTCGTGGCGTCCCGCGGCGTTGCCTGCCGAATTCGCGACCCACCTCAAGGCCGAAATCCTGCAATGCGCGCTCCAATGCTCGTTCTGACGCCAGCGATGCGGCGTTTCGCGCTGGCGGCGATCGCACTCGTGTTGCTTGCGTCGTGCGCCACCGCCCCGACCAACTTCAGCGACGAAGATCGTGCGGCGGTTGCTCCGGGCTCGGTATTGCGAGGCTCGCGGCTGTCGCCGGCGCTCGAGGACCGGATCCTGGCAATCGATCCGCAGCATGTCAGCGACGACGACGTTCACCATACGTTGTCGCGCGGTCCCACGCCACGAATCATCAACGTGCACGGTGGCATCTATCCCGTGCACCTCGTGATGGAATCGTTCGCGCGGTTCCTGATGCGGATGGGATATCCGGAAAACAGGGTACGCGATCCAGGATCGGGCGATCTTTCTCACAGTCCGTACGAAAACAGCCTGGACATGGCGGGCTCGATCGCGTGGTACTACGAGCACGAGGGCGTGCGGCCGATGATGATCGGCCACAGCCAGGGCGGCATGCAGATCGTCAAGGTGCTCTACGAGCTCTCCGGCAAGTTCGACAGCGACGTGCGCGTCTACGATCCGATCTCGCATGCGATGCAATCGCGCACAACGCTCCTCGACCCGCTCACCGGCAATAGCCGCCCTGTGCTGGGACTCGCGTTGCCCTATGCCTCGGCCGTGGCTGCCGGCGGCCTGGCGACGCTTCTTCCCAATCAATGGGTGATGGCCTCGCGCACTTTCGCCATTCCCGACAGCGTCGAGGATTTCACCGGATTCTCGCTCGGGCTCGACCTGATTGCGATGAATGGTCCGGCAACGGTCGATCCCTACCGCGCGCTGGGCAGCGCGAACGTGCGCAACGTCCGGTTGCCCGCCGCGTATTCGCACGTATTCGTCGTCGATACCAGTCGGCTTGGCCGCGAGGACAATGCGCGTCGCTGGATCAACGCGTGGACGCCGGCGCTTGTCGGCCAGGACCCGCCTGAAGACGTGGACAACCAGAACATCCAGTGGGCGGCGGACGTCTGGTATAGCATCAAGCAACATTGGGCGACCGAGGCGCAGCGCTTCATTCGCGCGCGCCGGGCGCTGCAGAACGGCTGACGCGCGGGCCATGCGCCATCGGGTTTGCTAAAATTCGCCGTTTCCCCGCGAAGTTGGCCCTGCCCGCCTTCGCAGTCCGTTGATTCCTGGCCACACAGACCCGTTGACGACTCCGCCTGCTGACGCGTCATCCCCCCGGCCCATGCCCGGTTCGCCCGTGCTGGCCGGGCGCATCGCGCTGATCACCGGCGGGGCGCGGGGCATCGGCCGCGCGACCGCGATCAAGCTCGCGCACGCCGGTTGCGACATCATCGTCAACTACTACAACAGCCACGACGAGGCACAGGCGCTGTGCGACGAACTCGCGGCACTCGGACGCCGCACGCTCGCCGTGCAGGGCTCGGTCGCCGACGTCGCCAGTGTCGACGACATGTTCGCCGCCATTCGCCTGCAGTTCGACCATCTCGATATCGTCGTCAGCAACGCCGCGAGCGGCGTGCTGAAGCCGGCGATGGAAATGTCGCTCAAGCACTGGCGCTGGTGCATGGAAACCAACGCCTTCGCGCTCAACCTGATTGCGCAACGCGCGGTGCCGATGATGCAGGGCGGCGGTCGGATCCTCGCGATGTCGAGCCTGGGAGCGTCACGGGCGATTCCCAACTATGCGTTCATCGGCGCGTCGAAAGCGGCGCTCGAGTCGCTGGTGCGCGCGCTGGCGCAGGAACTGGGGCCGCTGGGAATTCGCGTCAATGCGGTCAGCGCGGGCGTGGTCGACACGGACGCGCTCGCTTATTTCCCCAACCGCGACCGGCTGCTCGCCGAATACGCCGAACGCACGCCGGCAGGTCCGGTGCTGACGCCGGCCAATGTCGCGGACGCCATCTACCTGCTGTGCCTGCCCGAGGCCGAAAAAATCACCGGCCAGACGATCGTCGTCGACGGCGGCTTCGCCATTTCGGGCTGACATGACGCTCGTCTCCGGACTTGAAGGCAAGGTGGCGCTGGTCACGGGCGGCGGCCGCGGCATCGGCCGTGCAATCGTCGAGACGCTGGCCGCCGACGGCGTGGACGTCGTCTTCTGCTATCGCGGCAACACCGCAGCCGCCGATGAAGTGGTGGCCGCCGTGCGGGCGCGTGGACAGAAGGCCGAAGCGCTGCAACTCGACGTCTGCGATCCGCGCGCATGCGAGTCGGCGGTAGAAAGGCTCTTCGACGCGCGTGGCGCCCTCGACATCCTGGTCAACAACGCAGGCGTGGTGCGCGACAACGTGCTGACAGGCATGTCCGACGACGAGTTGAACGACGTCCTCGCGACCAACGTCGGCGGGGTGTTCAACGTCACCCGCGCGGTGGCGCGGTTCATGGTGTCGCAGCGGCGCGGATCGATCGTCAACCTGAGCTCGGTGTCGGCCACCCGCGGCGGCCGGGGCCAGACGAACTATGCGGCGAGCAAGGGCGCGATCGAGGCATTCACCCGCGCGCTGGCGGTCGAGCTCGCGCCGCGCCGGATCCGCGTCAACGCGGTCGCACCCGGCGTCATCGAGACCGAAATGTCGCAGGCAGTGCGGGATGCCGCCGGCGACGAGGTAAAGTCACGCATATTGCTGCGCCGCTTCGGCCAGCCGCAGGAAATCGCCAACGCCGTGTGGTTCCTCGCGTCCCAGTTATCCGATTACATGACCGGCCAGGTCGTCCATGTGGACGGCGGGTTCAAGATGGAGTGAAGGAAAGCCCAATGGAATTCTCGCAACAGCAGATCGACGCGGTGTTTCCCAAGGTTGCGGAAGTCATCGCCGACGCGCTCGGCTGCGACGTTGCCGACGTCAAGCTCGATTCGTCGCTGATCGACGACCTCGATGCCGAATCGATCGACTTCCTCGACCTGGTGTTCCGCCTCGAGCGCGCATTCAAGGTGAAGATCCCGCGCGGCAAGATCGTCGAGGATGCGCGCGGCGACCTCGCTGAAGCCGATTTCGAGCAGAAAGGCATCGTCACCGAGGCCGGCATGCAGCGCTTGCGCAGTTTTCTCTCCGAAGTGCCCGCTGATCGGTTCAACTCGCCGCAGAAAGCCGCCGACATTCCCCGCCTGTTCACGCCCAAGACGTTCTGCAAGGTCGTGCTGCGCGCGCAGAAGACCGCGCAGGTCGCCTGACGGTTCCACGATGGGCGGTCGCTACGGCGCATTCACGTTCTGCGATCGGATCACCGACTACGTCCCGGCGCGACGGGCGCGTGCGACCTTCGCCGTGCCCCCCAAGCTCGCCGAGTTCTCCCCGTGCCTCACCGCCGAGGCCACCGGCCAGCTGGCCGCCTGGGTCGCGATGGCGCACATCGGCTTTCGCGGCCGCCCGGTGGCGGCCCTCGCCCACGACGTGCGGATGCAGTCGGATGTCCGCCCCGGCGAGACGCTGACGCTCGAGGTCGAAATCGAGGAATGCGACGACAACGCGGTGTTCTACCAGGGGCGCGCGCACGTCGGCGGCCGCGAAATCGTGCGCCTGATCGATTGCCTCGGGCCGATGCTGCCGCAGGACGAATACGATTCGGCCGACGACCTGGCGCGCGAGTTCGCGTTGCTTTGTGGCGAAGGCGCGCCGTCGGGGCGTTTCGACGGCATCGGTCCGCACGCGATGGAAACGATCGACGCCAGCGCCAATTCGCGCAGCGCGCGCCTGCACGTGCCGGTAACGGCACCCTACTTCGTCGACCATTTCCCGCGGCGGCCGGTGTTTCCGGCGACGCTGCTGCTCGACCATGCGATTCGCGTCGCCGCCGACCTGGTCGACGCCGATGTCGCGAACTCGGCGCCGCTGCGCGTGGCGCAAGTGAAGAACGTGAAAATGCGCGACTTCATCCGCCCCGGCGAAGATGTGCTGCTTCGCGTGACGAGAATGACCGCCGGCGACGACGGGCCACGGGTCAAGCTCGAAGCGACGATCGGCGATCGCAAGATGGCCACCGCGCAATTCGCATTCGCGCAGGCCGTGCTGGAGGCCGCCTGAAGCCCCGCCGCGTCGCGATCACGGGACTCGGGCTCGTCACGCCGGTCGGCAACAACGTCGCGACGACCTGGGCCGCGCTGCAGGTCGGACGCAGCGGCGGCGCGCGCATCACGCAGTTCGACGCCAGCGGGTTTTCCACGCAAATCGCTGCCGAAGTGAAGGATTTCGACGTGGCCGCGGCGATCGGCGATCGCAAGCTCCTCAAGTTCCTGAGTCGCGCGCATGGTTTCGCGGTAGCCGCCGCCGACCAGGCACTCGCCGATGCCGGCATCGCGCCCACGCCCGCCACGGCGACGCGCTGGGGCATCGCGGTCGGCACCGGCATGATGGGCGTGCCGTATGCCGACTTGGCGGAAGTGCACGACCACAGCGCGGCCGGCGGCGAGCTCGAGCCCGGCAATCTGATCGACGATCCGTCGGCCAATGATCCGATGGTGTTCTGCCGCAGCCAATCGGCGGCCGGACTGTCGACGCTCGCGCGACGTTACGGCATCCGCGGGTACGCGACATCGGTGCACACCGCATGCGCCTCCGGCGGCCAGGCCGTGGGCACCGCGATGAAACTGATCCGCCGTGGGGTGGCCGACTGCGTGCTGACCGGTGGCTTCGATTCAATGGTCAATCCGGTGGGGCTCGCGGGCTTTTGCCTGCTGTCGGCCGTTTCGCAGGACAACGACACGCCGCAGCGCGCGAGCCGGCCGTTCGATTCGACGCGCAATGGCTTCCTGCTCGGCGAAGGCGCCGGATTCCTGGTCCTCGAGGAGTGGGAATCCGCCAAGCGCCGCGGCGCGCGCATCTACGCCGAGCTGGCCGGCGACGGCAATTCGCTGTCGAGCTACCGGATCACCGATTCGCCCCCCGACGGCGACGGTCCGATCCAGGCAATCCAGCAATCGCTCGCCAATGCCGGCATGACGATCGCCGACATCGATTACATCAATGCGCACGGCACGTCCACGGCGATGAACGACCGCAGCGAAGCCGCGGCGATCAAGCACGTCTTCGGCGCGCGCTGCGCCGACATCGGCGTCAGCTCCACCAAGAGCTCGATGGGCCATTTGATCGCCGCCGCCGGCGCCGTCGAAGCAGTGGTATGCGCGCTTGCGATCCGCGATGGCGTGATGCCCGTCAACGCCAACCTGGTGAGCGTCGACCCCGACTGCGAGCATCTGAACCTCGTGCGCGACGTGCCGCGCAAGCAGGTCGTTCGAGCGGCGATGTCGACGTCGTTCGGCTTCGGCGGCTCGAACAGCTGCGTGGTGTTTCGCCATCCGCGCGAGACCGACGCGCTGGTCGCGCAGGGACGTTGAGCGTGGCGCATCGCGTGTTCGTCACCGGCGCCGGCGCGATCTGCGCGGCGGGCCGCACGCCCGACACGATCTTCGCGGACATCGTCGACGGACGCTCGTCGATCGCGCCAATCGCGAGCTTCGATACCGCCGGCTATCCGTCGCACCTCGCTGGGGAGATCGCCGGCGTCGAATTGCGGTCGCTGCTGGCCGACCGGAAGCTCCTCAAGTTCATCCGCCGCACCGACGTTTTCGGCGTCTTCGCCGCGGCCGAGGCGATGCGCGACGCCGGCGCGACGCAATGGCGCGACGCGCTGCCGGACCCTGAAGCTGCGACGCGTTTCAACGACCGCTTCGGCTGTTACGTCGGCTCGGGCGGCGGCACGTTCGACAGCCAGTACGATTATTTCCCGCTGATGACCGAGGCGCACGACGACTTGCGTGCCTTCGGCCGGGAGCTCGAGGCCAATGTCAATCCGATGTGGCTGCTGCGCTCGCTGCCCAACAACGTGCTGTGCCATGTCGGCATCGCGCACAACCTGAAGGGCGCAAACGCGTGCATCACCCACCATAGCGTCAGCGGCACGCTGGCCATCGTCGAAGCGCTGGAAGGATTGCGCTCGGGCGACGCCGAGCGCGCGGTGGCGATCGGCCACGAAGCGCCGATCGAGCCGCAGAACATGCTGTACTACTACCGCGCCGGCCTCTTGTCGCCCGACGGCCTGCGGCCGTTCGACGCGTCGCGCAACGGCAGCATTTTTGGCGAAGGCGCCGCGGCGCTGGTGGTCGAGACCGGCGAAGCCGTGGCCGAGCGCGGCGCCAACGTACTGGGCGAGTTGCTCGGCAGCGGATCGGCGTCCGAGGCGCAAGGGCTGCTGGCGATCAGCGACGACGGCGAGGGACTTGCGCGCGCGATCGCGACGGCGCTTGACGACGCGGGCATCGCGGCGGGCGACGTCGGCATGATCGTCGCGCACGCGAACGGCACGCGCAATTCGGACGTCTCTGAATCGCGCGCACTGCTGCAGGTGTTTGGCGGCGACATGCCGCCGGTGACCGGATTCAAATGGGCGTTCGGGCATTTGCTCGCCGCGTCCGGTACGATCGAAACCGTGCTCGCGCTCGAAGCCCTGAAACGCGGCGTGGTCCCCGGTATCGCCGCGTTGTCCGCGTTGGATGACGCGTGCGCCGGGCTGAATGTGTCGCGCGAGACGCGGTCCCCGAGTTCGAATATCGCGCTCGTCATTTCGCGCGGCTTCGGCAGCACCAACACGGCGTTGCTGGTGCGGGTGTGAACGACAAGGCGCCGCCGCGCTGCGGGATCGACAGTGTCGAGCTTGCGCGGATCGAGCGCCTGGTGCGCGAAACCCCGCCCGCCGACCTTCGCAAGCTGTATTCGGAGGCCGAGCTGCACGATGCCGGGGGCGGCGCGAGCCGCATCGCGAGCCTCGCTGCGCGTTTCGCCGCCAAGGAGGCCTGCCTCAAGCTGTTCCCGCGCGAAACCGCCCTCAACACGATCACGGCGTTCGATTTTTCGGTGGCGCGCGACAATTACGGCGCGCCGCAGGTCGTCGCCTCGGCGGCCGCGCAAAGCGTGATGCAGCGCTACCGCATCGCCCGCATCGGGCTGTCGCTGACGCACGACCGCACGAGCGCCGCGGCGGTCGCGATCGGCGACTACGAGCCGGTGGCGGCGCCGCTGGTCGGCAAGCTTTTCTATCACCTGCTGCCGATGCGCCGCAGCGTCATCCTCGCCAACCTGCGGCTGGTATTCGGCGACACGCTGCCGGAAGCGGACATCGTGCGTCTGGCACAAGCACACTATCTTCACTTGTTGCGCGTCTACGCCGGGTTCTTCCTGTTCCTGCTGGTGCCGCAAAAGCGCCGCGCATCGCGCGTGCGGGTCGAGAACACCGAGGCGCTGGCGCGCGTGCTCGACGCCGGCAAGGGCGCGATCATCGTCACCGGACATTTCGGCAGCTGGGAGGTCGCGACCACCGCCGGACTGGCCGCGTTTCCCGAGATGCGTGGCCGCTTCCACTTCGTTCGCCGGCCGATCAAGCCGCGATGGCTCGACCAGCTCGTCAACTGGCATTTCCGCGACGCGGGCTTCGGCGTCGTCGCCAAGCGCGGCGGCCTCGACGACATCGTGCAGCACCTCGAGCGCGGCGACATCGTGGTGTTTCCTTTCGACCAGTACGCCAAGGGCAAGGACGGCATTCCCGTGGAGTTCTTCGGGCACCTTGCGCGCACGTTCAAGAGCGTCGCGGTCATTGCGCTCGCCACCGGCGCGCCCGTACTCCCCGCGGCAAGCTGGCGCGAAGACGACGGCTCGCACGTGCTGCGCTTCGAGGATCCGATGCCGTTGTTCGATGACGACGACACGTCGCTGGCGATCCGCCGAAACACGCGTGCGTACAACGCGGTGCTCGAGCGCCTGGTGCTGCGCCATCCGGAACAGTGGTACTGGGCGCACCGGCGATGGAAGGACCCGGGGACCGATCGCGTGCCGCGGGCCGTGGTCGCTTGAGGCGGGGCCGGCATTCGCGCTACAGTGCGCCTTCGTCCCCCTTGAAGCCGCCGATGAAAAAAGTCCTGCTCGCCGTGATGGTCGTCACCCTCGCCGGCTGCATTCCCATCGGCTTTCGGTCGTCGACGCAGATGGTCGCGCCGTCGTTCACGTCGCCTTCGTTCACGTCGCCTTCGTTC
>JBEPUI010000087.1:0-11263 GCA_041691615.1 Pseudomonadota bacterium | reverse complement strand
CGAATCAATACCCGTCGAATCAATACCCGTCGAATCAATACCATGACGCGCCCGCGCACGCGCCAGTGCAAATCCAGTACTACTGCCCGGACAGCGGCTACTACCCCGCAGTGCGCGCGTGCCCTCGCGGATGGGTGCAGCAGCAGCAGGGCCAAGGGCCGACGAGCTGACGACACAGCTTCCCGGTTGGTCGTACGGGCTGGGCGCCGCTCGTCGGCGGGAAAAGTTGACGACGCCTCACGATGAGCGCGATGCCCGCGTGACCTGACGTCCCCCCCGTAGCGACAACCCGTTTCGGGCGGCGCGCCGGGACCGCCGGCACGCTTATTTACGCAGCGCATCGATGCCTCGCGCGAGGCCGTCGAGCGTGAGCGGAAACATACGCGGACCCAGCACCGATGCGATCAGCTGGGTCGAGCGCGTGTACTCCCAGGTGCGCTCGGGCTCCGGATTCCACCAGACGCGATGGCGAAAGTGCTCGAACACGCGCGCAAGCCACGCGAGTCCGGCCTCGTCGTTGGTGTACTCGACGCTGCCGCCCTGCTCGACCAGCTCGTACGGGCTCATCGCTGCATCGCCGACGACGACCAGTCGCCAGTCCGGACCGTAGGTGCGCAGCAATTCAAGCGTCGGCACGCGCTCGCTGCGCCGGCGCGCGTTGTCGCGCCACACGTGGTCGTAGATGCAGTTGTGGAAGTAGAAGCTCTCGAGGTGGCGGAATTCGCTTTTCGCCGCGGAGAAAAGCTCCTCGCACAACGTGACGTGCGGGTCCATCGAGCCGCCGACGTCGAAGAACAGCAGCACCTTGACGCGGTTGCGCCGCTCGGGACGCATCGCCACCGACAGCCAGCCGGCATTGCGCGCCGTGTCCGCGATCGTGCCGTCGAGGTCGAGCTCGTCGGCAAAGCCTTCGCGAGCGAAGCGCCGCAAGCGCCGCAGCGCGACCTTCAGGTTGCGGGTATTGAGCTCAACATCGCCGTCGAGGTTGCGGAAGTTGCGCTCGTCCCAAACTTTCACCGCGCTGCGCGCGCCGCCTTCGCCGCCGCCGATGCGCACGCCTTCCGGGTTGAACCCGTACGACCCGAACGGACTGGTGCCGCCGGTGCCGATCCACTTGCTGCCGCCGGCGTGGCGCGCGCGCTGCTCCTCGAGCCGTTGCCGCAGCGTCGCCATCAGCTTGTCGTAGCCTCCCAGCGCGTCGACGCGGCGCTTGTCTTCATCGCTCAGATGGCGCTCGAATTGCCTGCGCAGCCAGTCTTCGGGAATCTCGCCGCGCGGGTCGAAGAGCGCATCCACCCCCTTGAAATAGCTGCCGAACGCGACGTCGAAGCGATCGAAGTGCTGCTCGTCCTTGATCAGCGTGGTGCGCGCGAGCGCATGGAAGTCGTCGAGCGACGACGACACCACGCGCCTGTCCAGCGCTTCCAGCAATGTCAGGAATTCGCCGATGCCGATCGGCAGCTTGAACGCGCGCAGGTGCAGGAAGAAACCGGTCAGCACGTCGGGGCGTCCTTCGCGTCCGCTACAGGTCAAGCGCCGCGCGAGCCGCGCACATCGTCATCGCGCCGTCGCGCGCAAGGCATGCGCGGTCAGCGCGGCTTCTGCATCTGAAACTGCAGGTGGCGCCTCACCGCCGGCCACTCGTTGTCGATGATGCTGAACACCACGGTGTCGCGCTTGCTGCCATCGGCCAGTACCTGGTGGTTGCGCAGCACGCCATCCTGCTTGGCGCCGAGCCGCGAGATCGCCGTGCGGCTGGCGAAGTTGAACCAGTGCGTGCGGAATTCGACGGCGATGCAGCCGAGCGTGTCGAACGCGTGCGCCAGCAGCAGCAGCTTGCATTCAGTGTTGAACGCCGTGCGCTGCACGCGCTTCGCATACCAGGTGTGGCCGATCTCCAGCCGTCGATTCTTGGCGTCGACGTTGAAATAGCGCGTGCTGCCGACGATGTCGCCGCCTTCGCCCAGTCGCGCGGTGAACGGCATCGCGCCCTGCTCGTCGCGCATCTTGAGCCCCGCGTCGACGTAGTCCTGCATCCGCGACGGGTCGGCGACACTGGTGTACCAGAGGTCGTGAAGGTCGCCATCGGTGGCGGCGCTCGCCAGTCCAGCGACGTGCGCGTGCGACAGCGGCTCGAGCGTCGCATGCGTGCCGCGCAGCGTCACCGGCTCGATGAACCGGCTCATCGTCCCGCCCGCGCCATGAATGCGACGCGCTCGAACAGGTGCACGTCCTGCTCGTTTTTCAGCAGCGCGCCGTACAGCGGCGGCAGGAACGCCTTGCGGTCGGTCGAGCGCAGCGCATCCAGCGGAATGTCCTCGGCCAGCAGCAGCTTCAGCCAGTCGAGCAGCTCGGACGTCGACGGGCGCTTCTTCAGTCCCGGCACTTCGCGCAGGTTGAAGAACACTTCGAGCGCCTCCTGCAGCAGCGCCTTCTTGAGGCCGGGAAAATGCACGTCGACGATCCGGGTCATGGTTTCGCGGTCGGGAAAACGGATGTAGTGGAAGAAGCAGCGGCGCAGGAACGCATCGGGCAGCTCCTTCTCGTTGTTCGACGTGATGACCACCAACGGGCGATGGCGCGCGCGCACCGTCTGTCGCGTCTCGTAGACATGGAACTCCATGCGGTCGAGCTCGCGCAGCAGGTCGTTGGGAAACTCGATGTCGGCCTTGTCGATCTCGTCGATCAGCACCACCACCGGCTGCTCGCTGGCGAACGCCTCCCACAGCACGCCGCGCTTGATGTAGTGCGCGATGTCGCCGACGTGCGCATCGCCGAGCTGCGAATCGCGCAGCCGCGATACGGCGTCGTATTCGTACAGGCCCTGCTGCGCCTTGGTCGTCGACTTGATGTGCCACTGCGCAAGGTCGCGGCCGAGGCTCTTCGCCACCTCCTCGGCGAGCATCGTCTTGCCGGTGCCCGGCTCGCCCTTGATCAGCAGCGGGCGCTCGAGCGCGAGCGCCGCATTGACGGCGAGCTTCAGGTCGTCGGTGGCGATGTAGTCGGCGGTGCCTTCGAATCGCATGTGTCGATGATAGCGGAGTTCAGCGTGCGATCGCCTGGATCAGCCACAGCGCCGCCATGCCGGAGACGATCGTCGCGAGCGTGTTGCGCGTGACGAATCCGATCACGCCGGCGCAGAGCGCGGCGCCGACGCGCGGCGAAAGCCATGCGGACACTCCCGTCGCGCCGGTGACGACCATCGGCAGCACCAGCGCGGTCAGCATCGCCGCCGGCACGTACTTGAGCGCACGCGCGAGCCACGACGGCATCGCGCGCGTGGCGAAGAACGCGATGAACGACAGCCGCGACAGGTAGTTCAACCCGCCGACGACCACGATCACCATCCACAGCTTCAGCGCGGTGACCATCGCTCCCTCGCCAGGTCGACGAACGTGCCCGCGACGATGCCGATCACGCCCGCGGCGATCAGGTTGAGCTTCATCGGCAGCCCGGCCAGCGCGAACACCGCGACGCCCGCGCACACCGCCGCGAGGATCGCAGGCAGCGTGCGCAGCAGCGGCGCGATCAGCGCAATGAAGCACAGCGGCACGGCGAAATCCAGCGACCACGATGCGGGAATCAGGTTGCCGGCGAGAAATCCCGCGATGTTGGTGACCTGCCACATGCCCCATAGCGCGAGGCCGCCGCCGAGGAAATGCATTGCGCCGCCGTGCGGATCGGCCCTGGCGTCGAACCGGCGGATCGATGCCGCGAACGCCTGGTCGGTCAGCAGGAACGCAAGCGCGTTCTGCCATCGCGGAGGCAGCGGCTTCAGGTAGGGCGCCATCGCGGCGCTGTACATCAGGAAACGCAATCCGGCGACGAAGCAGGTGAGCAGCACCACGGCGATCGGCGCGCCTTCGGCCAACAGTTGCGTGGCGAGGATCTGTGCCGCTCCGGAGAACACGATGGCGCTGAGGCCCAGCGCCGCGGCGAAATTGGCACCGGCGGTGGCGGCACCGACGCCGGTGACCAGGCCGAACGGAACCAGTCCGACGCAGGCCGGCAGCATTTCCGCGAATCCCTCGCGAAAGTCGGTGGAGGCGAGAATGTGGCGCATCAACGAAAAAGGGAGGCGACGCCTCCCCCGGTAGCGCCGATTATACCGGCGCGAATGGCGGCATGAGCGGCGGCGGGCGCCGGTTAGAATCGTGAACACGGCACCGCACGGCGATCCTGCGTTCGTCGGTACGCCACCTGCCACGCCTTTCGACGAGGGTACCCACGCCATGGACATGCCGGTCAACGGATTCAAGCGCGACATCGCGTCGCAACGCGTCGCCTACGGCACGTGGCTGGGCGGTGCGTCGGCGGCGAACGCCGAGGCGCTGGGATGTGCCGGCTACGATTTCCTGGTGGTCGACATGGAACACTCGCCGATCGGCTTCGAGCACATGGTCGAGATCCTGCGCGCGATGGCCGGCACGCCGGCGTCGCCGGTCACGCGCGTGCCGTGGAACGACATGGTGATGGTCAAGCGCGCGCTTGACGCCGGCGCGCAGACGTTGATGGTGCCGCTGGTGCAGAACGCCGACGAAGCGAAACGCGCGGTGTCCTATACGCGCTATCCGCCCGAAGGCGTGCGCGGCGTGGCCGGCACTCATCGCGCGAGCCGATTCGGCCTGGTGCAAGACTATGCGCGCCGTGCAGCGGCCGAGCTTTGCCTGATCGTGCAGATCGAGACCGCGGAAGCTTTGACGCACCTGGCCGAGATCGCGGCCGTCGACGGCGTCGACTCGATATTCATCGGGCCGGCCGACCTCGCCGCATCGATGGGACACCTCGGCAACATCATGCATCCCGACGTGCAGCAGAAGGTCGAATACGCGGCGCGCGCCTGCCGCGACCTGGGAAAGCCCTGCGGCTGCCTTGGCGGCAATCCCGAAATGGTCAAGCGCTTTCGCGACTATGGCTACTCGTGGCTGGCGATGGGCTCGGACATGAGCATGATGGTCTCGCGCGCGCAGGAGTGGCTCGCCGCGATCGACCGCGCGCCGCCGCCCGCGAAGTCGACCGGACCGTATTGAGATTCGGCGGCATTTCGTCGATGCGGGCATCGCGAGCGGACGCACACCGGTGACGCCGGGCGCCGACCTGCGCGCGGCAGACGTGCACGATTCTGGCCTGCACGCGGCAGACGTGCGCGATTCTGTGGTGCAGCCCACCGTCGACTCGCAAGGCTCATTGCTGCTTCGCGCGGGGGACGCACAAGCCTCGCTGCTGCCCGCTCTTGGTGGCGCGGTGGCCGCGTTCGCCTGGCGCGGCATACCCGTGCTGCGGCCCACGCCCGCCGATGCGATCGCCGATGGGATCGCCGCGGGCGACGTGCGCCGCACCGCAGCGTATCCGCTGCTGCCGTATTCGAATCGCATCGCCGACGCGCGGCTTGCAGCCGGCGATCGCGTGTTCACGCTCGCGCGCAATTTCGGCGATCACCCCCATGCGATCCACGGCGTGGGATGGCAGCGCGCGTGGACGGTCGCGCGCGCAGACGCCGCGAGCGCGCTGCTGACCCTCGCGCACGACCCGAGCGGCAGTGGCAACGAAGGCGAAGGCGACGACACGTCGTGGCCCTGGCCTTTCGTCGCCACACAGGCGTTCGCGCTCAACGATCGGGGGAACCGCGCGCAGCTCGCCGTGACGATGACGCTGCGCAATACGGGACAATTCGCATTTCCATTCGGGCTCGGCTGGCACCCGTTCTTTCCGGTCATGTTGTCCACCACACTGGAATTCGGCGCGGCCGCGGTATGGCGCAATGACGTGACGCAACTGCCCGTCGCGCGCACCGACATACCGCCGGAATGGGATTTTTCGGCGGCGCGGTCGCTGATCGCCGCCGCGCGAGGTGCGCCGCTCGACAATGTCTTCGTGCAGTGGAGCGGCAGCGCCACGCTCGCGACGCCCGAATCGGGATTGGCGACGACGATCGAAGCCGACCGCGCCTGCGCGTTCCTCGTCGTCTACGCGCCGGACGGCGCGCCGTTCGTCGCCGTCGAACCGGTGACCCACCAGACCGACGCCTTCAATCGCGCGGCGCGAGGAGCGCGCGACACGGGAACGCGCGTCCTGCCGCCCGGTGCCGGATTTTCTTGTACGATGCGAGTCACTGCCGCACGCAATCCCGCAGGCTTCCCATGACCGATCCCGCCTCGTCCCCGTTCGCGTGCGTGCTCGACATCGGCGCATCGCTCGGCGAATCGCCGGTGTGGAGCGTCGCCGAGCAGGTGCTCTATTTCGTCGACATCAACGCGCCGTCGATCAACTGCTTCGATCCGGCCGGCGGCCGCAACATCGTGATGCCGATGCCTTCGTCGATCGGCTGCATGGCGCTGCGCCAGCGCGGTGGATTCATCGTTGCGCTACGCGACGGCATCTGGCTCGTTGATGCCGCGGGCACACCGACTCGCAAGGTCGCGGCCGCGCCGTACGACATGGCGACGCACCGCTTCAACGACGGGCGTTGCGACCTTCAGGGGCGCTTTTTCGCGGGGTCGATGAACGAAAAGCGCGACGCCAGCACCGCGACGCTGTTGCGCCTCGACACCGACTTCACGCTGACCGAAGTGCTCGGCGGCATGATGATCTGCAACGGCCTCGCGTGGAGCCCCGACGGCGCCACGATGTACCACGCCGACACGCCGACGCAGACGATTCGCACGTTCGATTACGATGCCCCGACCGGCACGCCCGCACGGCCGCGCACGTTCGCGAAATTTTCCGCCGCCGGCGACCGGCCCGACGGCGGCACTGTGGACAGCGCCGGCAACTACTGGTCGGCGTTCTACCACGGTGGCAAGGTGGTCAAGCTGTCGCCGCGCGGTGAGTTGCTCGGTGAATATCCGGTGCCCGCGACGTGCCCGACGATGTGCGCGTTCGGCGGTCCCGACCTTTGCACGCTGTACGTGACCACCGCCCGCAATTCGCGCCCGGCCGAAGAGCTCGCGCGTTTTCCGCAATCGGGCGGGGTGTTCGCGATGCGCGTCGCGACCCCGGGTCGCCCCGAGCCGCAATTCGCTGGCTGACCCGCCCCGCTCATCTGCCACGCTCATCTGCCAAGCTCACCTGACTAGCTGATCGCCACGCCGCCATGGCCATCCTCATCGACCCTGCCGCCTACCTGCGAATCGATTCGCTGCAGGCATTCGGCACGTCGGCGTCGAGCATCTCGTACGCCACGTCGACCGGGGACATCCTGGAAGTGTCGAGCTTCGGACCGGGCATTTTTCGCATGCGCCTCGGCCCCAATACCAAGCCCGACTACGGCATCGTCGTGGGCCGCGCCAAGCCGTGCAACGTGACGCACGAACGCGATCGCAGCGCGTCCATCGCCGCCGGTGACGCCACGCTCGAGATCAGCGGCTCGCCGCTGCGCTTTCGCCTGCTTTGGCGAGGCAAGCCGGTGTTCGGATCGCTGACAGACGAGCATTGCCGCGGCTGGACGCGGCTGCCGGCATTCGGCCGGCTGCGCTCGGCGGACCAGTGGACGGCTGCGTTTGCGCTCGGCAGTGCCGAACCGGTGTACGGGCTCGGAGAGAAATTCAGCCGCTTGGACAAGCGCGGCCAGCTCGTGCATTCGCAAGTCGACGACGCGCTCGGCGTCAATACCGGGCTGTCGTACAAGGCGACGCCGTTTGCATGGGGACCAGGTACCGGTGACGGCGCGTGGGGCGTCTTCGTGCATACGCCCGGCATGGTGTCGCACGGTGCGGGGCATCCCGACTGGTCGCACCGCAGCTACGCGGTGGTGGTCGAGGATGAGGCGCTCGACCTGTTCCTGTTCGCCGGCGACACGCCCGCGATGATCGTCGAAGGCTACACGGCGATCACCGGCCGCGCGCCGATGGTGCCGCGCTGGAGCCTCGGCCTGTGGGTGTCGCGCAATTTCTACGCGACGCCGCAGCAGGCGGTCGACGTGGCCGCCAAGCTGCGCGAGCGCAAGATTCCTTGCGATGTGCTGACACTCGATGCACGCGCAACGTGGAACACCGATACGCGCTTCGATTTCGAGTGGGATGCCGAGCGCTATCCTGACCCGGCGGCCGCGCTAGCCGCGATCAAGGCGCACAAGCTGCGCGTGTGCGTCGCCGAAACGCCCTATGTCTCGGTGCATTCGCCGCTGTTCCAGGAAATGTCACAGCGCGGGTTCCTGCTGGCCAACGACGATGGCTCCGCGTACATCATTTCGTGGGACGCCTATCCCGGATCGAGCCCGCTCGACAAGACGATGACGCCGCTGTCAGAGAGCGGCATCGTCGACTTCACCAATCCCGCCGCCTATGAATTCTGGCGCGATGCGCACGACGAACTGTTCGGCGCCGGCGCCGACGTCATCAAGAGCGCATGCGGCGAGCACGTGCCCGACGACGCGCTCGCGCACAACGGCGATCGCGGCCGGCGCCTGCACAACGCCTACCCGCTGCTCTATAACAAATGCGTGTACGAGGCGACCGCCAAGTTCCAGCCGCGCGCCGATGCGCCGCCGATGGTGTGGGGGCGCGCCGGCTGGGCGGGCAGCCAGCGCTTTCCGGTCGGCTGGGGCGGCGACCCGCAAAGCGACTGGGAGGGACTCGCAGCGTCGATTCGCGGCGCGTTGTCGCTTGGCATGAGCGGCACGCCGTACCATGCGACCGACATCGGCGGATACTACGGTTCGACACAGCCGTCGGCCGAGCTCTACGTGCGCTGGCTGCAGATGGCGGTGTTCGCCTCGCACATGGGCGTGCACGGCCTCGGCGAGCGCGAGCCGTGGGCATTCGGCGCGCAGGCCGAGGCGATCGCGCGCAAGTGGCTCGCGTTCCGCTATCGCCTCATTCCCTATCTCGAGACGGTGATCGGCGCGGCGACGCGCAGCGGCGCGCCCGTAATGCGTGCGATGCCTTTCGCGTTTCCCGACGCGACGCTGCTGCGCATGTTCGACACACAGTTCATGTGCGGCGACGTGCTGCTGGTGGCGCCTGTCGCCGCTCCCGACGGCATCGTCGACATCGCGCTGCCACCCGGCGGTTGGTACGACCTCAACACGCGCCAGCGCTTCGCCGGCAAGCAGGTGCTGCGCTACCGTGCGCCGCTCGACCAGTTCCCGGTGTTCGGGCGCGAAGGCTATGCGCTGCCGCTCGGCAAGGCGGTGCAGCACACCGGCGAGATCGACACGGCGAACCCGCTCGAAATGCTGTGGGTGTTCGGCGTGCCCGCGCAGCCGCTGACCGGATTCGCGCAAGTCCGCATCGACGGCGGCGCGCCGGATGCGGGCGTGCATGCCGCGGCGGGCGTGAGCGTGCAGGTGTTCGGCGACACGCAGGCCGTGCCCGTGCACGCGCTGTGACCATCGCCCGCGCCGGCAGCGCCGCCACGCCGACGCCGACACCGACGCCGATCGTCGCGATCACCGCCGGCGAGCCCGCCGGCATCGGCCCCGAGCTGTGCGCGATGCTCGCGCTGCGGCATGCGCGACAGCCGTGGGCCGCGCGCTTCGTCGTCCTCGGCAACCGCACGCTGCTCGCCGCACGCGCGGCACGCATCGGCGCCGCCGTCGACTATGCTGCGTTCGATCCGGCACACCCATCTTCGTTGCCGCTGTCAGTTCTCGACGTTCCGCTCGGCGTTCCGGTCACCCCCGGACATCCCGACCCGGCCAACGCGGCGCATGTGATGTCGATGCTCTCGATCGCCTGCGACAACTGCGCAATCGGGGAATTTGCGGCGCTGGTGACCACCCCCGTGCAAAAGAGCGTGCTGCTGGACGCGGGCATCGCATTTTCCGGCCATACCGAATATTTTGCCGAGCGCACGCACACGCCGCGCGTGGTGATGCTGCTGGTGGGCGGCGCTGCGGCAGCGCCGCTGCGCGTCGCGCTCGCGACGACGCATTTGCCGCTGTCGGCGGTACCGGCGGCGATCACCCACGACGTGCTGGTCGAAACGTTCGCGATCGTCGCCGCCGGCCTGCGTGCGAAATTTGCCATCGCAAGCCCGCGGATCGGCGTGTGCGGGCTCAATCCGCACGCCGGCGAAGGCGGCCACCTCGGGCGCGAGGACATCGACGTCATCGCGCCGGCGGTCGCCGCGTCGCGTGCGGCCGGCATCGACATCGCCGGCCCGGTGCCCGCGGACACGATCTTCGTGCCGCGGCATGCGGCGCACTACGACGCGATCGTGGCGATGTACCACGACCAGGGACTGCCGGTGCTGAAAGCCGCGAGCTTCGGCGGCGGCGTCAACGTCACGCTGGGGCTGCCGTTCGTGCGCACGTCGGTCGACCATGGCACCGCGCTCGACCTTGCGTGCGACGCGCCGCTCGCCGCGCGCGCCGACCCAGGGTCGCTGTATGCCGCCATCGACCTCGCGATCGAGCTCGCGATCGTGCCTGTACGGGCGAGCCACCGCTGACGCGACGTCCGTGCCGACCCACGACAGGCACGTCGCGCGCAAACGCTTCGGCCAGAATTTCCTGGTGGACGCGCACTACATCGACCGCATCGTCGCCGCGATCGATCCGCGTCCCGGCGACGATATCGTCGAGATCGGCCCGGGACTCGCGGCGCTTACCGGCCGGCTGATCGCCGGCGCCGGCAGCATCACCGCGGTGGAAATCGACCGCGACCTGGCGGCGCGGCTGCGGGCGGATTTCGCGCCGGAAGCGCTGCGCCTCGTCGTTGCCGACGCGCTGGAATTCGACTTCGCGTCGCTGGGCCCTCGGCTGCGTGTCGTCGGCAACCTGCCGTACAACATCAGCTCGCCGCTGCTGTTCCACCTTGCGCAGTTCGAAACCCGGCTCACCGACCTGCACGTGATGCTGCAGCGCGAAGTGGTGGCGCGCATGACCGCCGCCCCTGCGACCGCAGACTACGGACGGCTGTCGGTGATGCTGCAGAGCACGTTCGCGATCACGCGCCTCTTCACGGTGCCAGGGGGCGCGTTTCGCCCGGCACCGAAAGTCGAGTCGGCAGTCGCAAGGCTCGTCCCGCTGGGAGCTGCGAAGCCCGCGATCGCCGATCGCGCAGCGTTCGCGCGCGTTGTCGGCGCCGCGTTCTCGCAGCGCCGCAAGACGTTGCGCAACGCGCTCGCCGGCGTGTGCGATGCGGCGGCGCTCGCGGCCGCGAACATCGATCCGGGCGCGCGCGGCGAGACCCTCGCCGTGGCCGACTTCGTGAGACTCGCTAACCACCTCGGCGCGGTGACGACCCCGTGAGGGCTGCGTCGTCCCGGTCGGCGCAGCCGGCGATACCATTCGCGCACGGCGTTGTATGCGCCGGTGCGC
>JBEPUI010000086.1:0-11379 GCA_041691615.1 Pseudomonadota bacterium | reverse complement strand
GACGTGCCGCCGACGATCGGCAGCGCGCGCGCGTCGCGGTAGATCTGCTCGGCGCGTCCGAATTCCTTGGTGATGCCGTCGCCACCGAGAATCTGCACGGTGCGATCGGCACAGAACGTCGCCGCTTCGGTGGCTGTCAGCTTGGCGATAGCCGCCGCCTTCATCAGGCTTTTGCCGGCTACGCCGGCGTCGTAAAGCTTGGCCGCACGGTAGGTCAGCAGCTCAGCGGCGTCGATACGGCAGCTCATTTCCGCGATCTGGCTCCAGACCAGCTGCTTGCAGCCGAGCTTTTCACCGAACGCCTCACGGGTTTGTGCGTGGTTCTTCGCGATGTCGAAGGCGCTGCGCGCCACGCCCAGTCCGGAACCGCCGAGGATGATCCGCTCGAAATTGAACATGCCGATCATGATCTGGTTGCCGCCGCGCAGGTCGCCGAGCAGGTGGTCAGCCGGCACCCGGCATTGGTCGAACTCGACCTCGCCGACGACGCAACCGCGCCGACCCATGAACGTGTAGCGGCGAGGGAACGACAGCCCTGTCGTGGCGCGCGGCACGATCACCACGCCAAGTCCTTTGCCCGGGATCGCGTCGGGGTCAGTGACGCCATACACAATGTAGGCATCGGACACCCCGGCGTTCGAGATATAACGCTTGCGACCGCTGATCACGAATTCGTCGCGGGCGCGATCGAACTCGATGCGTGTGCGCATCCTCGACGTGTCGGATCCTGCGTCTGGCTCCGTGACGCAGATCGCGCCGACCATGCGCCCGTCGACGATTCCCGGCAGGTAGCGTTCGCGGATCGCCGCGGTGGCGTGACGGTGCAGCGGATAGGCACAACTGAGCGCTGTGGCGATCGTCGTTTCGAACGCATAGTTGAGGTATGCCGCCTCTTCGGACAGGATCGTCGCGTGAGTGAGGCCGGGTGTGTCGAGGGCGCCGCGGTAAAGATCCGCGAACATGAGCTTCAGGTAGCCCGCTTCGCCGAGCGCGCGCACCACCGACTTGATGGCCTCCCAGTCGTCATGGTCCTCAATCGCCGCGGCGCGCGGGGCAAGTTCACGCAGCAATACCTCCCGCACTTCGGCGCGAAAGGCGCGGTCCTGCGCGTCAAGCAGGAAGTCGCGCATCACGTTGTTGTTTCGAATGCATGGCGGCGGCGGAGTCTGGATTCATCGCGATGGCGGTGCCAGCAGTTCCTCGACGAGCGCCGGCAACGTGCCGGACCTGGCAGCCAGGCCATCGACCAGTTCCTCGATGGCAGCAGTGCGACGCGCGCCAATCACCGGTTGCGCAAGCTCGCGATATTTGCCGCGCAGCACGGTATCGTCAAGCGGCTTTTCGGGATTGCCCCGCGCTTGCGCCGGTTGCGAAACGAGCGCCCGACCATCGCCCAGCGTGATGCGCACTCGCGCCCAGCGCTCTGCCGGGAAGCGACGCGAGAACTCGGGATCGTCGCGCAGCGTGACGAGCCCAAGCAGCCGCGTGACACGTGGATCGCGCAAATGCGCGGCGTCGACTTCCGGAGCACCCAAGCGTCCATGCACAAGTGCCGCAGCAACTGGATAGGGGAGACTATATTGCGCTTCGTCGGTGGTAGCGGGGTCGCGGCACTGCGAACCCAGGTCGATTGCCTCGCGGAAGCTTTCGATCTGCATGGCAACGATGTCGCCCGCGTCGAAGTCATGTGAACGCTGCAGCGCCAGCGCGGCTTCGGTTGCCGGTTGCGCCCAGCGGCACACCGGATACGCCTTGAAATACTGTTCGCGAATCCGCCAGCGCATGCCCAAGTCGCTCCACAGCGGTTTCGCGTCGTCGTATTCGAGGGTGACTGCCGGCGCACCAGTGAACCCGCGGTCGGCGAGAAGCGCGGCGCTGACGCCGACCTGCGCGCCCCAGCCCGAGCCATCCTTCAACATCGACGGATGCGCGCAGACGCGCAGGATCTGGCCGCGTGGCCCAAGATATTCGGCGATTCCCAGCGCATGGCGCATACGCTCGACGTCGAAGCGGAGCCAGCGGCCGCCGAGCGCCGCGCACGCGAGCGCATTCCAGGCGCCCGAGCAGTGGTAGTCGGCGACGCTGGCATGCAACGCGATGCCGGCACGGGTCGCGATTTCGTAACCGAGGGCGACACAGGTGAGGAATTCGCGGCCGTCGGTGGATACCGGTGCGATGTCGCCGTCCAGATAGGCGAGTAACGCGGGCAGCACAGCAACTCCCGCATGTCCCTTTGTCAGCACATGGCCATCGTGAGCATCAAACGCGTCGATCGTCGTCGCGCCGGCAAACGCCGCACCGGCGAGTCCGGCGCCGCGCCCATCGAATAGGATCCGCGCTTCGCGGTCGCGGCCGGCCAGCTGCGATGACGCGTAAGCGTTTGCCAGCTTCGCGCTGGGGGTCTGCGAACCGGCTGCGGCGACGCCGATCAGGTCGAGCACACAGCGTTGCGCCTGCGCGACGACATCCGCCGGTAGGTCGTCGAACGTGACGTCGCGCACAAATGCGGGGACGTCGGCGAACGCCGCCGGCGACACCGCCATGTCATTGAGGTCGGGCCGTGACATCGCGGGATTCACGACGGCTCCATCCCGCTCGCCAGTACCCGTTCGATTTCGCGCTGCAACAGCGGCAGGTTGGCGTCGCGTAGCGTCGGCAGCAGGTATCGGGCGCGGCGCACGTTGGCGAAATCCAGCTCCGCGCAAACCAGTTCCTCGCGGCGCCCGGTGGCGCTCGCGAGCACGCGACCGAACGGATCGAGAATGCGCGAGCCTCCCCAGAACGTCAGATCGCCGTCGGCGCCGACGCGGTTGGCCATCAGCACCGGCAGGCCGTAGGTCATCGCGTGGAAGCGCAGGTTGGTTTCCCACCCTTGCGGGTTGTCGAACTCGCCGCCCACTGCCTCGATCGCAGAACTGACCGGCGCCAGCAACACCGTCGCGCCGCGCACGGCGGCCAGGTGGACCAGCGGGGGGTTCCAGGTATCCGCGCAGATCATGATGGCGGCGCGCCAAGGTTTTTCCAGTTCGAACGTGTCGACACGCCGTCCCGACGCAAAGTGCATGCCGTCTTCGAGCATGCCGTAGGTGGCGAGGTTGATCTTGCGATGTACGAACGCAACGCTGCCATGGCGCACGGCGATGGCAGCGTTGTAGAACTGCGCGGCGTCGCCTTCCTCGATGGCACCAAACACCGTACACATCGAACCCGAGGCGCGCGCAATTTCGGCGACGTAGCGGTGATCGCGATCGATCGCCAGCAGCAACGTATCGGGACCGGCGCCGTGCCCGGTGAGCGACAGCTCCGGAAACACCAGCACCGCCGCGTCCGCGGCACGCGCCGCATCGATGATGCCCAGGTGCTTGCGCAAGTTGGCTTCAAGGTCGCAGGGTACCGATTCGACCTGTGCGACGGCGACTTTCAAGATTGCCCGATTCGACATGAACGTTGGTCGGCGCGATTCGCAGACGCGGACTCTCCGCGATCCGATGGGTCCGTGCAGCACACCCGACGACGTGTCAGACGAGTCCTTGCTGCTTGAGAAACCCCTGCGCCACGTCCTCGACGGTCTTCTTGTCGACATCCACGCTGGCGTTGAGGCGCGCCATCGTCGCGTCGTCCAGTTTGGCGGACAGTGCATTGAGGATGTCCGCGAGCTTGGGATTGGCGTCGAGGATCGCTTTCCTCACCACCGGCGTGAGCGCGTAAGCAGGGAAGAACGCCTTGTCGTCCTTCAGCACGACGAAGTTAAACGCCGGGATGCGACCATCGGTGGCGAACACCAGGCCCACGTCGACCTGCTTTTCCTTGAGCGCCTGATAGACGAGGCCCGTGTCCATGCGCTTGATGTCGTCGCGCGCGAACTCGAATCCGTAAGTCTGCTCGAGCGGCTTGAGCCCGTCGGGACGCGCGTAGAACTCGGCGTTGCTGGCGAAGGTGAGCTTGGCGCCGTCCTTCACCTTCCTGGCGAGGTCGCTGATGCTGACGATGCCCTGCTTTTTCGCATCGTCCTGGTTCATCGCCAGCGAATACGTGTTGTTGGCGTTCGACGGATTGAGCCACACCAGGCCCTTCGCGGCATCCAGCTCCTTGACTTTCTTGTACGTGTCGCCGGCGGACATGCGCTCGGCGACCTTGTTGTACGTGATGAGCGACGTGCCGGTGTACTCCCAGTACACGTCGATCTGCCCGCTCTCCTGCGCCTGGCGCAGCACCGCGCTGCCCATTCCCGCCTTGACGTCCACCGTGTAGCCCTTGGCCTTCAGGAGCTGCGCGGTCATCGCCGCCATGATCTGCTGCTCGGTGAAGTTCTTGCCGCCCACGACGATGTTCTGCGCCATCGCGACACACGAGGCGGCGCCAAGCGCCAGCGACGCGGCCACCACCGAGATTTTCCGAATCGTTTGCATATGCATTTCTCCTGGTACAGGTTTGCGCGCTGGCATGAGGCAGCGCTCCACTACCGCAGCGGGTTTACTCCACGAGGAACCACCCAGAACGCGAGGGCGCCGACGGCAAAATCCACGATCACGGCCAGCAGCGCGGTAGGAATCGCGCCGGCCAGCATCATCGCGGGCTCGTTCAGGTCGATGCCGGTAAAGATGAGCTCGCCCAGCCCGCCGCCGCCGATCAGGAACGCGAGTGGCGCGGTGCCGACGTTGATCGCCAGCGCCGTGCGAATGCCGGCGAAAGTCACGAACAGCGCATTGGGCAGCTCCACGCCGGACAGGATCTGCATCGGGCGCATACCCATGCCGGTGGCGGCTTCGACGAAATGCGCGGGAACTCCCAGCATGCCGGCATAGGTATTGCGCACGATGGGCAGCAGCGAAGCGACCCACAACCCGAAAATCGCCGGGACCGTGCCGATGCCGAGCAGGCTCATCGCGAGGGCGAGCACGGCGAGTGTGGGAACGGTGCTGCCGATGTTCAAAACCTGCATGATCGATTCGGCTGCCGCACGCATTCGCGGCCGGCTGAGCCATAGCCCCAGCGGCACGCCGACGGCGATGGCGAGACCGCCGGAAATGGCCACCAGCTTCATGTGCTGTTGCGAAAGGAAGACGACGTCCGAACGGTATTTGGCGATCTGATCAAACAGTCCGCTGCGCTGGGCGAGCACGCCAAGGGCGAACACCGAAGCCAGCGCGATCACGATCAGGGCCCGTCGGGTCAGCGCGGCGCGCATGCGGTTCAAATGCCCCGCTGCGTCGCGTCTTGATAGGTTTCGCCGAGCAGCCGCGTGATGCCGTACTGCGTCACAAACCCGGCGAACAGCCCCGCACGATCCACGCAGGCGAGCCAGCGCATGTCGTGCATGAACATCGTCGACACCGCGGTGCGAAGGTCGTCGTCGATGCCGACGGTCGCAGGCAGGCGCGCGCAGTGCTCGGCCACGGTGCCGGAACGGGACTGGCAGGTTTCGAGGCTGACATAGCCGCACGGGTGGCCGCCGGCATCGACCATAACGATGAACTTGTGCCGGTTCTCGGTCATCAGCGACGCGGCGTGCTCGAGGCGTTCTCCGCCCAGCACTCGGGGCGATGCCTTGTCGATCGCCGACTGCACCTTGACCAGGCGCAGGCGTTTCAGCGTGCGATCGGTGCCGACGAAGCCGGCGATGAAATCGTTGGCCGGATGCGCGAGGATCTTGTCCGGACTGTCGTATTGCTCGAGCTTGCCCGCGCGGAAGATGGCGACCTTGTCGGCCATCTTGACCGCTTCGTCGATATCGTGACTGACGAACATCACCGTTTTCCTGAGGCGCCGGTGGATTTTCAGGAACTCGTCCTGGATGACTTCGCGATTGACGGGATCGATCGCGCCGAACGGCTCATCCATCAGCAGTACGGGTGGATCGGCGGCGAGTGCCCGCGCAACGCCGACGCGCTGCTGCTGGCCGCCCGACAGCTCCTTCGGGTAGCGCTTGAGAAATATCGCCGGCTCGAGATTGATCGTCGCCAGCAGCTCGGCGGCGCGGGCGCGCGCCTTCTGCATGTCCCATCCGAGAAGCTTCGGCACCACGCAGATGTTTTCCTCGACGGTCATGTTGGGAAACAGCCCGATCTGCTGGATCACGTAACCGATCGTGCGGCGCAGCTCGACCGGGTCGTAGCTGTCGGTGTCCTTGCCGTTTATGAAGATCTTGCCCGACGTCGGCTCAACCAGCCGGTTGACCATCTTGAGCGTGGTGGTCTTGCCACAGCCGGAAGGGCCGAGCAGCACGCAGATCTCGCCGTCGGCCACCTCGAAGCTGACGCCATCCGCCGCCAGCGCGATGCCCGCCTGCGTGTCGAACGCCTTGGTCACATTGTCGAGCTTGATCATGGCTGTGGCGCTTTCGGTCAGGTTGCCCGGGCGATGCGCGCCGGCGCGAGGCGCATCCCCGCTGGCGTCAACCGGCGCTGCAACCAGAGCAGGAAAAAGTCGGCGAAAATCGCCAGCAGGCTGACCGCCAGCGCGCCGGTGATCAGCTGCCGGGAATCGGTCTGCGAGATGCCACGGCTGATGAATGCGCCGAGGCCGCCCGCGCCGATGTAGGTGGCGATCGCCGTGATGCCGATGTTGATCACCACCGCGACGCGTACGCCCGCCATGATCACCGGCACGGCGATGGGCAGCTCGACCTGCGTCAGGCGCTGCAGCGAGCCCATGCCCATGCCGCGCGCTGCTTCTCGCAATGCGGGATCGATGTTGGTGATCGCGGTGTAGGTATTGCGAATGATGGGCAGCTGCGAGTAGAGCAACACGGCGATGACCGCCGGCAGGTAGCCGATGCCGTGTCCAATCAACGCAAGGATCGGGATCATCAGGCCGAACAGCGCGATCGACGGAATCGTCATGATCATCGACGCAAGGTAAAGCACGATGTCCGCCGCGCGCTTGTTCTGGGTGATGGCGATGCCGATCGGCACGCCGGTCAATATCGCGAGACCCACGGCGACGCCGACGATCGACAGGTGCTCGAGCGTGCGCTGGCCGATGGCCGGCAGATTGTTGAGGATAAATGCCAGCGTTTCCATCGTCCTCTTTCGGGGGGCGGATCGCGCCTGCAACGGCGTCGCCCAGAGCATAGTCGGCTGCGCAGCCTACAAGTGTTCCAGATGCGACATCCACTGGCCCTTCGCGGACACCCGGGGCCGATACTGCCTGCGTATGCTGCGCCAGGGCATCGTCGTTGTCGATGTCGGGCAGGCGACAAATCGCGTCGCATCGCGACCGCTTGCCGGCCGTCCAAGATGCGATAGTCGATCATCCGTTACGTTTGCGAAAGGCAGGCGCTCGATGATCAATGCTATCCCGAAGGCGACGCTCATGCAGCGACTCGATGTTGGCCCGGTGATCTGCGCCGAAGGCTACGTGTTCGAACTCGAGCGGCGCGGGTACCTGCAGGCCGGCGCGTTCGTTCCCGAAGTGGTGCTCGAGCACCCCGAGGCGGTCACCCAGCTACATCGCGATTTCGTACACGCCGGATCGGATGTCGTCGAGGCGCTCACCTATTACGCGCATCGCGAAAAGCTCCGCATGATCGGGCGCGAGCGCGACCTCGAACCGATCAATCGTCGCGCGCTCGATCTCGCGAAAGCGGTGGCGCAGGAAAGCGGCGCGCTATTCGCCGGGGGCATTTGCAACACCAACATCTATGATCCAGCGGACCTCGCGTCGCACAAGGCGGTTCGCGCGATGTTCGAGGAGCAAGTCGCATGGGCGGCCGACGCCGGGACCGACTTCATCATCGGCGAAACGTTTTCGTACGCGCAGGAAGCGCTGATCGCGCTCGATGTCATCAAGGCGGCAGGGCAGGTTGCCGTGATCACGCTGGCGATGCACCAGGCCAGCGTCACGCGCGAAGACTGGAAAGTGGCCGAGGCCTGCAAGCGCCTGGCGGACGCCGGTGCCGATGTCGTCGGCCTCAATTGCATCCGCGGCCCGGCGACGATGATGCCCATGCTTGCGGAAATCCGCGCCGCGATCAGCATCCCGATGGCGGCGTTGCCGGTGCCGTATCGCACCACGGACCGCGAACCGTCGTTCCAGTCGTTACGCGACCCCCATCGGCATGACGACCCCGGCGGCCGCCCATTTCCGGTGGCGCTCGACCCGTTCACCTGCAATCGTTTCGAGATCGCGGAGTTCGGCCGCGAAGCGCTGGCAATGGGTATTCGCTACCTCGGCGTGTGCTGTGGTGCCGGCCCGCACCACATTCGCGCGCTGGCCGAAGCGGTGGGCAAGCACCCGCCGGCGAGCAAGTATTCGCCCGACATGTCGAAGCATGCATTCCTCGGTTCGCACGAGCGAATCAAGCAGGTCCAGAAGGACTACGCCGAAAAACTCTAGGCGATCGGCCGGCGCGACGCGTCGATATCCCGGTGGCCCCGGAGGAAAGCGCCGCCGCGCGTTCGTCGCTCGGCTTGTGGCCATAGATCGTGCGGTAGCAGCGGCTGAAATGCGAGGCTGACGCGAAGCCACATGCAACGGCGACGTCGAGTATCGGCTTGGTCGTCTGCACCAGCATCGCGCGCGCTCGCTCGATGCGCACCTTGAGGTAGAAGTGGCTCGGGCTCGCGCGCAGGTACTTGGCGAACAGCCGCTCGAGCTGTCGCGTCGACAATTGCACTTCGGTGGCGATCTGCTGCACCGGCCGCGGCTCGTCGTGGACCTCTTCCATCATCGCGATCGCGGCGATCAGCTTGTCGTTGGCGACGCCTAGCCGGCTCTGGATGGCCATGCGCTGCGAATCCTGCGTGCCACGGATCCGCGGATGGATGAACTGCTCGGAGACGTCGTTGGCGAGTGCGCGGCCATGGCGTTCGGTGATGACCTGCAACATCATGTCCATCGCCGCGACGCCACCCGAGCACGTTGACCGATTGCCGTCGATGACGAAGATTTCGGTGGTCGTGCGAACGCGCGGGAAGCGTTCGGCGAATGCGGCCAGGCTCTCCCAATGCAGCGCGCAGCGCCGCCCGTCCAGCAGTCCAGCGAGCGCGGGCATGTACGCACCGAGGCTGATGCCGCCGATTGCGATGCCACGGCGCGCGAGGCCGCGCAACCACTTGTGCACCGACGTGTCTTCGAGCTGCGCGTCCTGCAGACCCGCGCACACCAGCACCAGATCGAGCGTCGCATCCGCGCGGATCGAGCCGTGGACGGCGATGTCGATGCCGTTGCTCGCGCGCACCGGCTCACCGTTGCGCGAAAACAGTCGCCAGTCGAAAAGCTTGCGACCGGCGAGCCGATTGGCCGCGCGCAACGGCTCAATCGCTGAGGCGAACGCCATCATCGGGAAACCGGGAACCAGGAAGAATCCGATTGCGTAAGGTGGCGCCGGTGGCGATGCGGGCAGCGGTCGCGACGTCGCGCGCACGGGGCGGGGCTTGGCGGTCGGCATGCGCCGAGCTTACCGCAAGCCACCGCGTATCCATTCACGCTGGCGCGCGTACCCGATCATGCCAGCGGCGGGCGCAGCCGCGGGTGCCACTCGCGTTCCATTCGCGACCTGCACCGCCGAGAATCTGACGACGGGCACCGCTCAGGTGGCGTCATCGGCGCGCTTGCCATGCGCATCGGCGCTCTTGACGCCACGGCGCGCGAGGCTGTCGCGTAACAGGAACTCGATCTGTGCGTTGACGCTGCGCAGCTCGCGTTGCGCGAGCGCTTCCAGTGCGGTCCACAACGCGGGGTCGATGCGCAGCAGGAATGCTTTGCGTTCGGCCATCGTCAATGCGGCGGCTTGCGAAAGCGCAGGATCAGCGCGATCGTCCACGCCGCGATCGCCAGCATGAACGCGCCGACCACGATGCCGAGCGCCGTGGCGTCGAGATGCACCGGCGATTTCGCGTTGGCACGCACGATCAGCAGATGCACCGCGCAGATGAATGCGGTGATGAGGATAGCGCACAACGCGCCGCGAATGCCCAGCGTCGCCAGCGTCGCTTCGCGGTGCGCGGGTGCCAACCACGCACGCGCATTGGGAAGGTTGACGAGCCCAGGCGCCAGCCGCGACAACAGCCCGAGCGCTGCCAAGACTCCGAGCGGCATCGCCACTGCCAGCGCGAGCATCAGCCGCCGATACTCATCGAGCGGCATGAAGCCGCTGCCGTCGCCCGCCGCATTGAAGTGCGAAGCGACGCGCATCGGCAGGTCGGCAGACGTCGTGAGGATGATCGCCGCCGACACGCCCACGGCCAGCAATGCCAACGCGTAGAAGAGACGTTCCACGGCGTTGCGCGCGTCAGCCGTTGTAGAGCGTACCGGTGTTGATCACCGGCTGCACTTCGCTCTCGGCGCACAGCACCGTCATCAGGTTCGACACCATCGCGGCGCGGCGCTCGGGATCGAGGTCGACGACGTTCTTCGCCGACAGCTCGGTCAGCGCCATTTCCACCATCGACACCGCGCCGTGCACAATCTTGCGGCGTGCGGCGATGATCGCTTCGGCCTGCTGGCGGCGCAGCATCACCTGCGCGATTTCCGGTGCATAGGCGAGGTGGGTGAGGCGCGACTCCTCGACCACGACGCCTGCCTGGTCGAGCCGCGCCTGCAGTTCCTTGACCAGCGCGCGCGCGACCACGTCCGCGCTGCCGAGCAACGTGGATTCGTCGGCGCGCGACGGCTCGCTCGGCAGGCCCTCGCCGGAGTCGTACGCGAACGACGACGCGAGGTGGCGCACCGCGGCTTCGCTCTGGATGGTGACGAACTTCTCGTAGTCGTCGACGTCGAAAGCGGCCTTCGCGGTGTCGTCGACGTGCCAAACGACGACCGCGCCGATCTCGATCGGGTTGCCGCGCGAATCATTGACCTTGAGTCGCTCGCCGTTGAGGTTGCGCGCGCGCAGCGACATGCGCCTGCGGGTGTAGAACGGGTTGGTCGCGCGCAGGCCCGGAATCCTGCTCGAGCCGCGATACGCGCCGAACAGCTGCATGATCGCCGCCTCGTTGGGCTGCAGCGTGTAGAGGCCGCCCAACACGACGAGGCCCGCCACCACCAGCGACACGTCGATCGTCACCGCCCACCCGGTGATCGCGCGGTGGAGGGCCGCATCGACGAAGCCCCATGCGCCGGCGACGACCAGCGCGAGACCGATCGCCAGCGCGATGAAGCCGTTGTACGTCCCGACCATGCGCTCCGCATGCGTGCCCGAAACGCGGGGTGCCATTGCGTTCATGCGAGATCTCCTCCAGTGCGCGGGTGCGCGGTATCGAAATGATATCACCAAGATATTGTATACTGTCAAGGCCGTCGGTCGGCAGAGCGGCGCGGCCGGGACCAGCGACATTCGTGGGAGCGGCTTCAGGCAAGCCGCCTGCGTGGCGAATGCTCGTGCGAGGGGCTTCAGGCAAGCCGCCGGTGTGGCGAACGCTCGTGCGAGTGGCTCCA
>JBEPUI010000085.1:0-11441 GCA_041691615.1 Pseudomonadota bacterium | reverse complement strand
CCTAGCCGGCGATCTCGGCCTCGCGCGCGGCGCTCAATGTCATTTTCCACGCGCCGGCGGCATCGCGCGTTGCGAGCCATGCCGCGGTATCGGCGATCGTCGCCGCCAGCGGGCGCGTGGCCAAACCCTGCGCGACGGCGCGCGCAGTCGCGACGCGCATGAAACCCGCGTGATCGTGTTCGCTCGCCGGCAGCCACAGCGGCAATCCGGTCCACGGCTCGATACCATGGCGGAGCAGCATCACGTCGTCGGCCCACAACGGTTGCGGAGGATTCGGCGACGCCGCGAGCAACGCGTCGACCAGGTCGCCGAACGTCCATTGGTCGGCGCCGCTCACCGCGTTGAACGTGCCGCGCACGCGGCGCTCGAGCAAGCCGATCATCCACGCCGCGAGGTCGCGCGCGTCAATCAGCTGCACTGCAGCGTCGGGCGGCGCGGGCACCACGGCGCGCGGCCCGCGGTCGCCGAGGAGCGCCGGATCGACGAAGCGCGCCACCCAGTAACCAAAGCGGTCGGACGCATCGTAGGGCCCGACGATCAGGCCGGGCCGCACGACCGTCGCATCGCCGCCGAACGACTGCTGCACGACGCGCTCGCAAGCCGCCTTGAGCGCGCCGTAGTGCTTCATCACTTCCTCGGTCGCCGGATCCTCGAGGATTGCCACCGGCGCGTCCTCGTCGACGCCCGGCTTCGACGTGTCGGCATACACCGACACCGACGAGACGAACAGGTAGTGGCTCACATTGGCGCGCAACAACGCCGTCGACGCGCCGACGATTCGCGGCACGTACCCCGACAGGTCGACCACCGCGTCGAACGTGCGGCCTTCGAGCGCCGCCAAACCTTCGCCGATGCGCGGGTCGCGGTCGCCGATCAGCGCGTCGGCGCCCGCGGTGTGCGCGGCGTTGCGCCCGCGCGTGAACGTGGTGACACGATGGCCGCGCGCAAGAGCTGCGTCGACGACGTGCCGGCCCAGAAAACGCGTGCCGCCCAGCACCAGCAGGCTCAGCGGCATAGCAGCGCTCGCACCGCAGCGTGCAGTGCCGGGTCACCGCACGCGACGATGTCGCCGCCGTCGTCGCAGCGCTCGCCGCGCCACGTTGTCATCACGCCACCCGCACCTTCGACGATGGGCATCAGCGCCTGCACGTCGTAGGCCTGCAGCGACGATTCGACGACGACGTCGATCAGTCCCATCGCCAGCAGGCAATAGGCGTAGCAATCGCCGCCGAAGCGTGTGAGCCGCGCGCGCGATCGCATGCGCGAGAATCCCGCCTGCGTCGCAACCGTCTGAAACATGTCGGGCGTGCTGCAAGCCAGTACCGCGTCGTCCACCGACTTGCAGCGGCGCGTGCGCAACACGCGCTGCATGCCGCCGCGCCGCCAGTGTGCGGCGCCTCCGGCGATTGCGGTGAACGATTCGCCGACGTACGGCTGGTGGACGACGCCGACGATCGGCTGCGCGTCATCGCGCAACGCCACGAGCGTCGCCCAGTGCATCTGCCCGAGGATGAAGCTGCGCGTACCGTCGATCGGGTCGATCACCCACGTATAGGAGGACGTCCCGGTCTTGCGCCCGTGTTCTTCGCCATGGATGCCGTGCGTCGGATAAGTGTGCGCGATCGCATCGCGGATGATCGTTTCGGCCTCGCGGTCGGCCACGGTCACCGGGTCGTAGCCTCGTGATCCGCCCTTGTCGTCGACGACGATCGCCTCGCGAAAGTGCGGCAGGATCGCCGCACCCGCGCGCGTTGCGATGTCGAGCGCGAAGTCGAGCCAGGCGCCGGTTTCGGAAGGGGAAGCGGTCACGATGGTCGCGTTGCGTTCGGAACCGCCATCATCGCACGCCCGGCGCGCCCACCGACGCGCCTGCGACGCGGATCGCCTCGTAGACCACGCGCCGCGGCTTCGCACCTGGCGTATGCATCCGGTGGATCAGCAGCTCCCATGCGGTGCGTGCGATCGCCGCGGTCGGGTGGCGCACCACCGCAAGCGGCGGCGTGACGACGTCGGCCCACTCCGGCTCGTCGAATACCATCACCGATACGTCGCGCGGAATCGCCAGGCCGAGCGTATGCAACGCCTTGAGCAGCGACAGGGCGATCGCGCTGTTGCTCGCGATGATCGCCGTCGGCGGCGTGCGCTCGCGCATCGCCGACGCGATCTGCGCGACGAATAGCGCATCGCCGTCACCGCGCACCACCAGCAGGCCCGTACCCTTTCCGCGCAGCGCGGCACGAAAGCCCGCAATGCGCTCGCGGGTCGTCGGCAGCGACGGCTGGCGCACGGCGAACATCACGCGACGATGCCCGGCGTCGAGCAATGCGCGCGTCGCGTCGCGCATCGCCGCGCGATCGTCGATGGTCACGTAGTCGAAGCGCGCGTCGTCGAACGCGCGGTCGACGACCACCCCGGGCACGCCGGACGCCGCGATCGCGGCGAAGGTCGCTTCGGGCGGCGTGGCCGGAATCAGGATCAGTCCATCGATGCGCCGCGACAGCATCGCCTCGACACGGCGCAGCTCGAGTGCCGGGTCGCCGCGCGACAGCACCTGCATCAGTTCGTAGCCCTGGTGCGCGGCGATGTCCTCGAATGCGTCCTGCAACGCGGCGAAATAGGCGCTGGTGGTCAACGGCACGCAGATGCCGACCACGCGCGAGCGCTGCCGCCGCAGGCTCTGCGCGACGCCGTCGGGTACGTAGCCGAGCGCGTCGATCGCCGCGCGCACCCGCTGCTCGAGCGCCTCGCTGACGTTGCCGCGGTCGTTCAGTACGTTGGATGCGGTGCCGAGCGCGACCTGCGCCCGTCGGGCGACGTCCAGGATCGTGGCGCGGCGGGGACGGCGGCTTGCGGGCATCGAGTCCTTGGGCGCTTGACCGGGCGTATTGCGCGGGTCCGGCAACGCGCGTATCGTGCTCCGATTGAAACGTTTCATCAAGAGCGCCTCGCTGCAGAGCTGGCATCGGCGCAATCGGCAACGATGAAAATCACGCGCATCGAGACATTCAAGTTCTGGGTCGACTGGTGCAACTGGCTGTTCGTGCGCATCGACACCGACGAAGGCCTCTCAGGCTGGGGCGAAGGCTCGCTGCATGGCGCGATCGAGTCGGTGGAGACGGCAATTCGCGAAATGGCGCCGCACCTGATCGGCGAGGATCCGGCCGGACCCGAACGCCATTGGCACCGGCTGTACCACGCGTGGCGGTGGCGCGGCGGCGCAGTGTCGCAAACCGCGTTGTCGGCGCTCGACATCGCGCTATGGGATCTCGAGGGCAAGCGCCTTGGCGTGCCGGTGGCGCGCCTGCTGGGCGGCGCGATCCGCACGCGGCTGCGCGGCTACGCAAGTCACTGGCTGCAGGGCGCAGACACGCCGGAAAAGGCGTACGAAGGCGCGAAAGAGGCGGTTCGCCGCGGATTCACCGCGTTCAAGTGGCGGCCGTTTTCGGCCGAAGGCCTGCGCCGCAACGAAGCGGCGGAATTCCGTCGCGCGGCGGCGCTGATGGAAGCCGCGCGCGACGGCGCCGGTGACGCCGAGATCTTCATCGAATGCAGCGAGTTCCTGTCGCCGCGCACCGCACCGATGCTCGACGCCGCGCTGCAGCCGTTTCGTCCCGGCTGGTTCGAGGAGCCGATCCCGTTCGAGAACGCGCGCGCGATGGCCAACCTGCAGCGCGAGATCCGCACGCCGATCGCCACCGGCGAGCGCCTGTTGTCGCGCTTCGAATATCGCGAATTGCTGGAACAAGGCGGCTGCCGGATCGTGCAGCCCGACCTGATGCACGCCGGCGGCTTCACCGAAATCCGCAAGATCGCCGCACTCGCCGACACCTGGTACGTGCCGGTCGCACCGCACAACCCCGGCGGTCCGATCTGCACAGCCGCGGCGATGCATCTCGCCGCGTCGATTCCGAACTTCCTGATCCTCGAGCAGATGGAACCGCAGCGCGCGCTGCGCGACCGGGCGTCGAGCGTGCCGATCCGCTTCGACCACGGCGATTTCCTGCTGCCAGACGGCGCTGGCCTCGGCATCGAGCCCAATCTCGAAGCGCTGCGCGACATGAGCTTTCGCCCGCAGCCGCGAAGCGACCGCAAAGAGTCGCTCTACTGGTAACCGCGTTGCACGCACTCCAAGGAGACTTCGCATGAACCGCATCCATCCTTCCCGCACGCTGCCGATCGTGCTGGCGATCGGCCTGTCCGCGCCGGTGTTCGCGCAGCAGCCGATCGTGCTGCAATGGCAGACCGCCAATCTGACGGAAAGCCAATACGAGCCGATCTGGAAAAAAACGATCGCCGAGTTCGAGGCCGCCAATCCCGGCATCAAGGTCGAGCCGGTGCTGGTCGCGCGCAAGGATCATTGGACCAAGTTCGTCGCTGCCGCGCAGGCGCGCAAGGCGCCGTGCATCGTCACCGTCGACCTGACAACTGCGGCATACAACGGCTACCTGCTGCCGCTAGACAGGTATTTCAACGCCGAGCCGGCGGCGTTCCGCAATGCGTGGAGCCGCGACATGCTCGCCTCGGCAAAGTGGAAAGGCGAGCTGTACGGCCTGCCGATCTGGGGCGGCACCTACGGCGAGATCTACAACCGCGACCTCGTCGTCAAGGCGGGTCTCGACCCGGCGAAGCCGCCGAAGACGATCGACGAATACGTCGCCTGGGGACGCAAGCTGACCGGTGACGACCACTGGGCGCTCGCGGTGCTGGGCGGCAAGACCGACACCACGACGCGCGTGTTGCTGACGTGGATCTGGGCCAACGGCGGCGAAGCATTCAACAAGGACATGACCGAAGCGACGTTCGCCAAGAATCCGAAGAGCCTCGCGGCGATCAAGCTCTATCTCGGCTTCGCCGCCAAGAACGGCATCGCCGCGCCGTCACCGACGACGACCAACTACCTCGAGCAGACCAACCTGTTCGCGCAGGGCAAGATCGCGACGATGCGCAACGCGTACTGGTCGGTCGCTAAAGTGGTCGGCGACAACCCCGCGCTCAAAGGCAGGATGTTCGCGACACCGATTCCCGCGAATGTGCCGAATGCGCCCACGCTCGCGTCGGTGGCGGCGTCGAGCATCTCGGCGTCGTGCCAGTACCCGGACGCCGCGTGGAAATTCATCAAGTTCGACGCCGACAAGAAGTGGGCGGTGCAGCGCGCGGTGGTCGCCAACTGGATGCCGCTGCGCAACGACGTGGCCGACGACCCGGCGATCCAGGCCGACCCTATGCTGACCGAGTTCGTGAAAATGGGCGCTCACGCACGCAGCTACCCGCTGCCGCATCCGGCGTGGGCCGACATCGGCGCCAACGATGTCGTCGACGCCGTGCAAAAGGCGCTGCTCACCCCCGAGCGCACCGACGCGATCTTTCGCGAGCTCGATGCCAAGCTCGACAAGAAGCTCAACGACCTGTGACCGGCGCCCGACTGGTGTCCGCCCGCGAATCGTGATCCAGCCCTGACGCATCCCGCACAAGTGGCGACGACGCGCCCACCGCGCGCCCGCGCGTTCGCGCGGCGCAGGCTCTACGGCTATGCGTTCGTCGCCCCGGTATTCCTGTTCCTGTGCGCGATCATCGTGTTTCCGCTGGGACACGCGTTCTGGACCAGCCTGCAGCGGGTGCGCGGCCTGCGCTCGACGTTCGTCGGCTTCGACAACTACGCGAGGGTGCTCGCCGACGACGCATTCTGGCATTCGCTGTCGATCTCGTTCGCGTTCACAGGCGTTGCAGTTGCGCTGCACATGGTGCTGGGGCTGGCGCTCGCGCTGCTGCTCGACGAGCTGCGCAGCGCACGGGCCGCGTTACGCATCGCGTTCCTGACGCCATGGATGGTGGCGCCGGCGGTCGGCGCGACGATCTGGCTGTGGCTGCTGGAACCGCAGTTCGGCGTCGTCAACTACCTGCTGCGCGCCGCCGGCATGATCGACGCGCCGCTCGCGTGGCTCGGCGAGCCCGGGCCCGCGTTCGCCTCGGTGGTCGCCGTCGACGTGTGGCGCGGCGTGCCGTTCGTGATGCTGCTGATGCTGGCGGGGCTGCAGACGGTGCCGCCCGAGCAGTACGAGGCCGCGGCAATGGACGGCGCGAGCGCGTGGCAGCGCTTTCGCTTTGTCACGCTGCCCAACCTGCGCTACCTGCTGATCGTCGCGACCACGCTCGACGTGATCAACACCATCCGCCACTACGACATCATCGGCGTGATGACCGCGGGCGGGCCGGCCCAGGCGACCGAAGTGCTGCCGGTGCTGCTGTACAACACCGCGTTCCGCGGCAACCGTTTCGGCGAAGCCGCCGCGATCGGCGTGCTGCTATTGCTGATCGTGCTCGCGCTGTCGACGTTCTACATGCGCGTCACGCGCGTGGGCTCCGAGGATGGCGCACGATGAAGCGCCGCTCGCGCGTGCGCAGCTGGCTGTTGTGGAGCGTCGCCCTGGTCGCGCTCGCCGTCACGCTGTTCCCGTTCTACTGGATGCTCAACACGTCGCTCAAGCCCTCCAGCGAGATCTTTGCCTCGCCGCCGACATTCGTCTCGGCGCAATGGACGCTCGATGCGTACTCGACGATCTTTCGCGAGCGCCCGGTCGGCCGCTATTTCCTCAACAGCCTGATCGTGTCGGTGGGCGCGACGTTTCTGTCGGTGCTGCTCGCCGCACTCGCCGCGTACGGCTTTACCCGCTTCTTCGAGGGTGCGGCGACCGCGTTCATCGTGTTCCTGCTGTTCACCAAGATGCTGCCGGAAACGCTGCTGATCATTCCGTATTTTCGGCTGATGTCGGAGCTGGGCCTGATCAACACGCATATCGCGCTGATCCTCGCCTATTCGTCGTTCGCGCTGCCGTTCTCGGTGTGGATGCTGATCGGCTTCTTCCGCTCGATCCCGCGCGAGATCGACGAGGCCGCGACGATCGACGGCGCGAGCGTATGGCAGACATTCGTCCACGTGATCCTGCCGCTCGCGCGCCCGGGCCTCGTCGCCGTCGCGCTGTTCACGTTCCTGATCGCGTGGAATTCCTACGTGTGGGCGCTGGTGCTCACCACCGACTCGTCGATGTACGTGCTGTCGGTGGGCATCGCCAACATGGTCGGCGAATACCGCGTGCAGTGGAACGAGCTGATGGCGGCGGCGGTGATCGCGACGGTGCCGGTGATGGCGTTGTATGCATTGCTCGAGCGCCACCTGGTCAACGCCATCACTGCCGGCGCGGTCAAGGGCTGAAATCGTCGCCCCCTCCCGCGCCGGATGTCAGCGCCGGATGCGCCGCGCGCGGGTCGCGATCACGTGGCGCGTCGCGCGCAGCGCCAGAAGTGCGAGCGCTACGACCGCCATGATGCACACCGAATAGGCGGCCGCCTGGTTCTGGTTGCCCGAGTCGTCGAGCAGCAGCACCGACACGGCGGCGAGCTGCGTGGTCGGCGTCACCAGGAAAATGACGGCGGACAGCGTCACCATGCTATGGCAGTAACGCTACAGTCAAGGCGCCCCGACGATCTTCACCCCCGTCAGCTTTTCCTGCGCCTCGACGAGCGACGGCACGTACTTGTCGCCGAAGCCGAGCGCGTTGGCGGCGACCAGGCTCTGGTGCACCGCTTCGCCCATCACCGACGGCAGCATCATCGATTCGGTGAAATGCGTGTAGTAGCGAAGGTCCTTGGCGGCGTTGACCAGCGTGAACTTGAGACCGTCGAGCTGCTGGCCGTCGAGCATCTTGCCGACCATCATCTGGAACAGCCCCGAATTGACGCCACCCGCCGAAATCACTTCGTGCAGCTTGCGGATCGACAGCCCGGACTTGGCGGCCGCGGCGCAGGCCTCGGCGGTCGCCGTGCAGATCGCCTGCGCGATGAAGTTGTTGATCAGCTTCAGCACGATGCCGTGTCCCGGCGGCCCGGCATGCACGATGTTCTCGCAAAATGTCGCGAGCACCGGGCGAAGTTCGTCGAACGTCGCGTCGTCGGCGCCGACCATGATGTTGAGTTTGCCGGCCTCGGCCTCGAGCGGCGTGCGCGCGAGCGGCGCATCGACCAGGCGCACGCCCTTTGCGGCGAGCTGCTCGCGCAGCCGCGCAGTGACGGCGGGCTCGCTGGTAGAAGTATCGACGACGATCAGTCCCGCCCGCGCGGCGTTGATGATGCCGTCGGCGCCGCCGATCGCCTCCTCCACCTGCGGTGCGCCGGTCACGCACAGGAAAACGATGTCCGACGCGCGCGCGACATCGGCATAGGTTTTCGCTTCCTTCGCCCCGCGACCGAGCAGGTCGTCGACCGGTACGCGATTGCGATGGGCGCGAATCGTCAGCGGGTGGCCCTTGCCGACGATGTTCTTGGCGATGCCGTGGCCCATCAGGCCGACACCGATGAAACCGATTCGTTGCTTGTCCATTTCAGTAGATACCTTTCTTAAGAAATCGTCAGTCGACGGCCGTGGGCTCTGGCCGTGTCAGGCGCGACAGCGAGCGAGCGCGGCGCTGCTGCTGCAACGTTATCAGCAAGCCGCTCAAGGCGATGATCGCCATCCCCGCCAGCGCCCAGACGTCGGGGAACGCGCCGAAGAGCACCCAGCCTATCAGCGTCGCGAACACGATCTGGAAATACGTGAACGGTGTCAGCGCCGACACCGCGCCGCGGCGGAACGCGAGGATGAACATGAAGTGTCCGCAGGTCCCCACCAGTGCGCCGCACACCAGCAGCGCGATATCGGTCCACGGCACGTCGTGCGGTATCTCGATGAACGGCAGCAGCAGCGTCGCGAGCGCGGTGCCGACCAGTGCCGGATAGAACAGCGAAACCCGGGGATCGTCGTTGACCACCGTGCGGGTCAGGATCTGGAAGATCGAATAGCAAATGGCCGACGCCAGCGCCAGCAACGCGGCCCCCTGGAACACCGCGCCGCCCGGCCGCACGATCAGCAGCATGCCGGCGACGCCCGCCAGCACGAAGCCGATGCTCGCGCGATTGAGGCGCTCGTGCAGGAACATCGCGGCCATCAGCGTCACGATCACCGGCGTCGAATAGTTGAGCGCGGTCGCCTCGCCGAGCGGCAGGTACTTGAGCGCCGTCATGAACGCGATCGACGAGCCCACCAGCACCACGCCGCGAAACAGCTGCACCGGCAGCTGGCGCGTGGCCAGCAGGCGTCCGCGCATCTGCGGTCCCCACCAGATCAACAGCGCGACCGTCTGCACCGCCCAGCGGGCCCACACCAGCAGCGCGATCGGATAGTGCGGCGCCAGCGTCTTGACGATCGAGTCCAGCGTCGAAAAGCACAGCACCGATCCCATGATCATGGCGATCGACGACAGCGGGACGTTGTGATGCGTCCTCACGTCACGGGTCACAAATGGCCCTGGTCGCGCGCTGCGCGTGAAATGCCGGACCGGATTGCGGACGGAATGCTATGGCGTCCTGCCCGCGCGCGGACGCCGCTCGGGAATCGACGGGCTGCGCGCGACCAGCATCAGTGCGCCCAGGATCACCAGCATCGCCGGCACGATCACGCCGTAGCTCGTGCGATAGCGATCGTGGACGATCCACGCGATGCCGATGGCGATCAGGAAGGGTCCCATGACCACCGACGTCTTGGTGAAGCCGTCGAGCACCAGCACCGCGACCCCCGCCGCAATGAAGCCGATGGCGATCACCCAGTCCTTGTCCGGAAGCCAGCCCTGGTACCAGAGCAGCCACACCAGCCCCACGACAATCAGCGTGATCGGCAATGCTGCGTCGCGCATGTCTCCCGCTCCTGGCGATCGTTGTTTTAGTCGCGTGCCGGCGACCGGCGAAATCAGCCTGCGCGCCTCGCCGATACTATACCGGCGAATCTTCGGCGCCACGATCCCCTGACCCCAAGGGCTCGCCCGCGAAGGCGCGCTAGAATTCGTGCCACACGCCGCGGGTGTAGCTCAATGGCAGAGCAGAGGCTTCCCAAGCCTACGATGAGGGTTCGATTCCCTTCACCCGCTCCAGCCGACGCAGACGGAAAGCGTTCGCGTCCGGTAGGTCCCCAGCCTACGTCACGGTGAGTGAACCGCTGATGGAACGCGCGGCCCGTTCCGTTGAGACTGTTGCCGGATTGCGGCCGTTGACATGATTGTCTTCGCGCGGCGTTTTCGTCGCGCCGGGGTTGACGCCGCGGGCGCTCGACACGTTCGGCCGCATCCGGCTCCCGGTCTTCCTGGTTTCCCCATTGGTCACCGTTCCATCGGCGACCGCTCAACACCGTCAGGACCTGAAAATGCGCTCCATGATCGTCGTGTTATTCACGCTGCTGCTGCCTTTGGCGCCAGCGAACGCACAGCTGGGCATTGCCATCAACGCTCCGGGCGTGAGCATCGGCATCAACATGCCTGCCTATCCGGATCTCGTTCCGATCCCTGGCTATCCGGTGTACTACGACCCGCAGGTGAGCTCGAACTACTTCTTCTATGACGGCCTCTACTGGGTCTATGACTCCGACAACTGGTACGCGAGCACCTGGTACAACGGCCCGTGGCAGGCGGTGGCGCCGCAGGACGTCCCCGTTTACGTGCTTCGCGTTCCCGTGCGCTACTACCGCCAACCGCCGGTCTATTTCCGTGGTTGGAGCGCAGAGGCGCCGCCGCGCTGGGGCGAGCACTGGGGCAACGACTGGTCGTCGCGGCACGCCGGTTGGGACCGGTGGGACCGCCATTCGGTGCCTGCCGCAGCGCCTTTGCCGGTCTACCAGCGGCAATATTCGGGAGACCGTTACCCGCGCGCGATCGCACAGCAGCAGACGCTTCGCGCGCAAAACTATCACTACCAGCCGCGCGAAGCGGTGACCAAGCAGGAATTCCAGCAACGCAGCACTGCCGGTAAGGCGCAGAACACGAGCCCGCAACCGGCCGCTGCACCGGCGCAAGCCGCGGTCAAGACGCCCCCCAATCCGCGCGTGCAGGCCGAGCACAAGGCGCCCGCTGTGATCGCCGGCAAGGAGAAGGCGCCGGCTAACGTGCAGCACCAGCCGGCCGTCGCCGTACAACAACCGACCCAGTCGCAGCAGGCGCAGCATGTGCAACAAGCGCAGCACGCGAAACCGGTGCAGCAAGCGCAGCAGGCGCAACGCGTGCAGCAGGCTCCGCAAGCGCAACATCTGCAAGAAGCGCAACACGCGCAGCAGGCGCAGCAGGCACAACACGCCCAGCAGGCGCAGCAGGCACAACACGCCCAGCAAGCGCAGCACGTGCAACAGGCTCAGCAGGTGCAGCGTGAATCGCAGCAGAAAGGCCAGCATCCTGCGGCAGCGGGCGGCGGCGGGGCCGAACGCAAGGCGCCGCAACAGCACGAAAGCGTCAAGAACAATGCGCCGTCCGACGCAGGCAAGGACAACCGGGCCGGTGCGGAGAAAAACAATGCGGCCAAGCAGAAGGAGGAGCACGGTTAGCCGCGGCGAATCGGGAATTCCGGGCGGCGTGCGCGACGCCGCCCGTACA